>JABUUJ010000009.1:28116-39580 GCA_021443235.1 Muribaculaceae bacterium | reverse complement strand
TGGTCGACTATCCTTCATTTAACCTGAAAATCGCTAAGTTTGCCCACAACCTTGGCATCAAGGTGCACTATTTCATCTCGCCCAAGATTTGGGCATGGAAGGAGTTTCGTGTGCGCAGCATTAAGCGATATGTCGACCACATGCACTGCATCCTCCCCTTTGAGGTCGATTTCTACAAGAAGCACAACTACGAGGTTAACTATGTGGGAAATCCCACTGTGGCCGAGATTAACAAAGCGCTCACGACAATGCACTCACGGCAGGAGTTCGGGCGGCTCAACGGCCTCGACGAGCGACCCATCATCGCTATCGTGCCTGGCTCGCGCATAAAGGAAATCAACGATAACCTCCCCGCTATGCTCGAGGCCGCAGCACGGCATCCCGAGTATCAGATGGTTATAGCCGCCGCGCCATCGGTCAACCCTAATGTATATTACGCCATCATCGACGCTATGAACTCGCCCGCGCTCATCGTCACTGGGCAGACGTGGGAACTTGTGCACCACGCGCGTGTAGCGCTGGTCACCAGCGGCACCGCTACGCTCGAGACAGCAATGCTGGGAACACCGCAGGTGGCTTGCTACCGCATGAACGGCAACAAGTTGCTCTACACATTCTACGGCATGTTTATCAAGGGCAAATATGTCACACTGCCCAACCTCATAGCCGATGAACCTGTCATTCCCGAACTGCTGCTGCATCACTGCTCGCCCGACACCATCGACCACCACCTCGCGGCTCTACTCCCCGACGGCGACCAGCGCACAGCACAGCTCAACGGCTATGCACGCATGCAAGCCCGCCTCGGCACCAGCGACTGCTGCGCCACCGCCGCCACCACCATTACAAGCCATCATTGACCTTAACGTTGACCTTGACCTTGACCTTGACCTTGACTTTGACTTTGACTTTGACTTTGACTTTGACCTTGACCGCTCGTTATAATCGTCACCTCACGCCGATTCGTCTATGCGTCTAAGCGACTACGCGCCTAAGCGAAAAAAAATACTCTCTAAACAATAAACATTAAACTCTAAACATTAAACTCTAAACTCTATAAACTCTAAACAATAAACTCTAAACATTAAACAATAAACATTACAATGTCACTCCACGATTTCATTGAAAACGAGATACTTCCACTTTACGACAACTTCGACGCCGGGCATCAGCGCGACCACGCGCGATATGTGATGGCACAAAGCCAGCAACTCGCGCAATTCTATCCCGAGGTCGACCGCGACATGCTCCTCGTCGCCGCAGCCTATCACGATGTGGGAATGTGCCAAGGACGCAAGTTCCACCATGTGGCGAGCGCCCGCATCATCCGTGACGACAGCCGCTTGCTGCAGTGGTTCACGCCCGAGCAAATAGAAATCATTGCCGATGCCGCCGAGGATCACCGTGCCTCGTCGACCAACGCACCTCGCACCATCTACGGGCGTATCATCGCCGAGAGCGACAGGCAGATTATCGCCGACGTCATCGTGCGACGCACAATACAATACACCCAGACCTATTTCCCCGACCTTAACGAGCAAGAGCAATACCAGCGTTTCATCGACCACATGAACGAGAAATATGCCTATGGCGGTTATCTCAAGCTTTGGATTCCCGAGAGCCCTAATGCTCAGCGACTTGACGATTTTCGGCGCATAATTGCCGACCCCGTGGCAATCAAACAAAAATACGACGATATTTATGCGCAGGTAGTCGCAAAATAACAAATTTTTGGTGCATCAACGCTTGACGCACCTCTTTTTTGCCCTTTTGTGAGACAAAACTCGCAAAATTAGTGAGATTTATTGTGAGAATTTTAAGAAAATGTGTAACTTTGCATGTTGGTGACACCACTTTATTAAAACAAAAACAAAACGCCAAAATATGAGTCAACAAGTAAACTTAGAAGGCAATAACAGTAACGCTAAAAAAAATAGCTCAAGCCTGCCCATGAAAGCCTATTTCATGGCATGTGTGCGCAACTGGTATTGGTTTATGATCTCTATCATCGCATGCGGATGCCTCGCCTACCTATATGGAAAATCACAGCCTCTGCTCTACCAGTCAAGGGCACAGATTCTCTTAAAGTCTAAAGACAGCAACCAAGGAACGCAGACTCAAGCATTCAGCGACCTTGCGACTATTAGCGGCGACAACTTCTTGCCTAACGAACTCTACAAAATACACTCCAGCGACATGATCGAGGACGTGGTGAAGAGCATGGGCAACAATGTGCAATACTATGGCCACGTGTTCCTGCGCGACGTTAACATCTATCGCAGCACGCCGGTGCAAATCACCCCGCTCAACGAGGTCAAGGAGTCGTTCTCGGTAGTGGTAATACCTAAGAGCACCAACGACTTTGAGTTCCAGGTTAGCGGCGACGGCGGTTGGAAGAAGGCTCATTTTGGCAACAAGGTCTCGACCAAATATGGACCCATCGCAATCACCAAAACCAAGAATTTTGACGAGAAACTCATTAATTACAAGGTGATTGTGCGAGTCAGCACACCACGTGCCGTGGCACTGCGCATTAAGGGCGCTTTTACTGCCGATCATGCCGATAAAGTATCCGACGTGATGAACCTGCGGCTCGTGTGGGACAACTCCGACGAGGCTGTCGACATCCTCAACACAATCATATCGCAGTATAACCAAGACGCTATCGAGGACAAAAATATCGTGGCACGCAACACCGAGGTCTTTATCAACGAGCGCGTTGAGGCTCTCGCACAAGACCTTAACGGCGTCGACAACCGTGTCGCAATCCTCAAGACTCATGCCGCCAACCGCGCAATCTATGCCGACGCGGCCACCGGTCTCAAGTATGCCGACAATGCCGCGTCAATCGATATGCAGGTGAGCCTCGCCTCTTATGTTCAGGACTACCTACTGCGCATGCAAGGCACCGAGCTCATCCCCAGCAACACTGGCATTAGCAACTCGTCAATCGAGCAGCAAATCAACGCCTACAACGAGTCGATGCTCAAATACCAGAAGATTGCCGCCACATCAAGTCAGGAAAATCCTGTTATGCTTGAGCTCACCCGCAGTCTCTCGACTCAGCGCCAAAACATCATGCGTGGCATCGACAACTACATCAGCTCGTTGCGCATGCAGCAGGCTCAGGCTCACAGCCAGGCTGGAGTGGCACATGGCGGCATCGTCGCTGTGCCTTCACAGGAAAAAGCCATCACCGAGGTTACTCGACAGCAGAAAATCAAGGAGCAACTCTACATGTACCTGCTCAACAAGCGTGAGGAAAACGCACTGCAACTTGCCATCACCGAGCCTAACGCTAAGGTTATGGAGCGAGCCGTGGGAAGCGGTCCCATCTCGCCCATTCCCAGCCAGATTCTCCTTTTCGGTATCCTCATTGGTTTCTTGATTCCTGCCACAATACTCTATATCGTTTATTGGGTTTACTCGCTCGACACTACCATCCACACTCGACACGACATCGAGAACGCTGTCGACTTGCCCATCGTGGGTGAGCTGCCCGCCAAGCGCAAAAGCGAGCGCGACAGGCAGATTGTCGTTACCGAGAATGGACACGACCGCATCACCGAGGCAATGCACATCATTCGCGCCAACCTTGACTACATCGCCAAGCCTGAGCCTGGTGCCGGTCTCGTAGTGCAGTTCACATCGACAATGCCCGGCGAGGGTAAGTCGTTTGTGGCTGTCAACATGTGTCTTGGCTATGCCTACTCGGGAAAGAAAGTCATTGCCGTCGACCTTGACTTGCGCAAAGGACGCTTCAGCGAGTATGTGGGAAATGCCGACAGCTCGGTGGGCGTGAGCGCCTATCTCTCGGGTATGGTGACCAATATCGACGACATTATCGTCAAGGGGGCATTGCACGACAACTTCGACTTTATCTGCATCGGCGCAATTCCTCCAAATCCCACCAATCTGCTTATGGGCGAGCGCTTTGCAACTCTAATTGCCGAGCTCAAGAAACGCTACGACTACATCATCCTCGACACAGTGCCCTACAGTGTCATCGCCGATGCCGGTCTTATCAACCGACATGTCGACATGACAATGTATGTAGTGCGCGATGGCAAAGTCGACCGCCGTTATCTTGAGGAGCTCGACCGCCTCAACCAGGAGCAGAAAATCAAGAACATGGCATTCCTCGTCAACGATGTCAGGCTCGACAAGAAGCACTACGGCTACGGCGCCTATGGCTATGGCTACGGTTATGGTTACGGCTATGGCAGCTACGGTTATGGCTACGGTTACGGCAGCTATGGCTACGGCGACGAAGAAGACGAGAAGAAGGGTATCTTCCGCCGCCGCCGCAAGAAATAACCCCCCCCACACATACACAAAAAAGCAGGGCCCACACATTCACGCGGGCCCTGCTTTTTTTCACCTCCCAAGCAGTTTGATATCGGGCTTCTTCACAAAGATGGAGAGATAATCACTTGCCAATTACCATTTGCCTGATTCTTTTCGATATAATTTTTTAATATAAGTTGATTGAGGAGTTTCTGGACTGCTGTTATGCTGATGTTCAGTTCTTCCTGTATTTCTTTTTGGGTTACAGATGGCATTGTTCGCATAAGTCTCAGTATTTTCGCATAGTTGGGCGAACGGAAACGCACTAACTGGCCATCATACCACCAATTGTTTTCATTGCGCTCTGTTACAAATAGATAATCGCCCCATATTTCGTCCGCAACAACTTGATTGATATATTTCAGAAAATGTTCTATTTCCTTGATATTGGCATGTGCTCCATCGCTTGGAGAAAGTCCAACAATTTGGTCGGTAACATGTAGAGCCTCAAGATATTCATTTTTTTTGCGGCTGCGCACCACAATCATAGGATAGTCATGCCTTGTGAGAATGTAGTTAACCATCATGCGCGCAATGCGGCCATTCCCATCTTCAAAGGGGTGAATGCGAATATAGCGATAATGGAATAGCGCAGCAAGTTCTATGGGCGACAACTCTCCCTTCTGTTCCGCTTCATTGTACCAGTCAACAAGGTCCGACATCAATGCGGGTGTTTCTTCGGGCGATGCATACTCAAAGCGGTCTCCATAGCGTGTTATCACCGAGTTGGGGCGAGTTTTGTACTGCCCAGCGTGAATAACATAGCTTGTCTGAACGCCACCCGGAAGCATGCGATACACTGTATAATCCTCACGAAGAAGTGTCTTGTGCAAGGTGCGGATAAAGTTCTGCGTAAGTGGCATTTGTTTCAGCATTGCCTCTTCGGTCATCATCTTCAGACCCACATTGCTGGCCGTCATTTCTTCAATGTCACGCACGTATGCTTCGCCCACAATTTTGCCGAGCATCAAAAGTATTTCCGTTTGCCCGTAGGTTAGAGTGTTTCCCTCAATGTGGTTACTGTTATAATTGTAATCAATGGTGAAGCGACGGCTCAGTCTGTCTTTGTCCCTATCTGACAAGGGTTGTATGCTGCGCCAAGCCTCAAGTGCTTTTTTAAGTGTTGCCATAAAAAATCCTTAAATGGTTATACCGTACCAACCTTTTTGAGTGCAAATTTACAAAAAAATCCCTAAACCCAACCAAAATTCCCAAAAAAATCAAATATCATCTCAAAAAAACTGCCTGCCACACCGATTGTGCAGCAGGCAGTCTATTATGTAGTGACCACGCCAATTAACGGCGTAAGCCGAAAAAGTCACTATCTTAGCAGTTCCCCCCACATGGGGGGCGGAGGGGGGCTGATAGAATTACCCCTTCAGTGCCTTCAGTGCCTCCTTGATGGTGGCAATCTTGCTCAGGGCGTCGGCTTGCTTCTTGCGCTCGCCGGCTACCACAGCCTCGGGGGCGTTGGCAACAAAGCGCTCGTTGCTCAGCTTCTTCTCCACGCTCTTGAGGAATCCCTCGGTATAGGTCAGCTCGGCCTCAAGCTTGGCAATCTCCTCCTCCACATTGATGTTGTTGCCCAGGGGTACAGCCATCTCGGTAGTACCCACGAGGAACGAAGCGGCTGTGGGGTCCTTGCTCTCAACCTTGGCAATCGACTCTAAGCCAGCGAGTTTGGCAAGTATCGACTTGCAAGGATTGTCCCATTCGCCCAGCACCTGCAGGTTGAGCAACTCTCTTGCGGGGATATTCTTTGACTTGCGTATGTTACGTATGTTGGTCACAATCTCTTTTGCCTCGGCGATGGCCTTGATGAGGTCCACGCGGGGTTCGCCAGCCTCGGGCAGACGGGCATACATGATGCTCTCGCCCTCCTCGCGCTCGCTGATGTGCTGCCACAGTTCCTCGGTGATGAACGGCATGAACGGGTGCAGCAGGCGCAGCAGTGAGTCGAAGAAACCGAGCGTTGCCTCAAGCGTCTTGCTGTCGATGGGCTGCTGGTAGGCGGGCTTGATAGTCTCAAGATACCATGCCGAGAACTCCTCCCAGAACAGACGGTAAATCGCCATCAGCGCGTCGTTAAGACGGAACTTCGAGAACAAATCCTTGATTTCGGCAGCCGTGCTGTCGAGTGCGCTCTGGAACCACTCTATTGCCAGACGGCTGTGCTCGGGCTGCTCAATGTCGGCAACCTCCCAGCCTTTCACCAGGCGGAAAGCGTTCCATATCTTGTTGCAGAAGTTGCGGCCCTGCTCACACAGTGCGTCGTCATAGAAAATGTCGTTGCCGGCAGGAGCGGCGAGCATCAGGCCCATGCGCACACCATCGGCACCAAAGTTGGCAATCAACTCCAGCGGGTCGGGCGAGTTGCCCAGCGACTTTGACATTTTGCGGCCCAGCTTATCGCGCACGATACCAGTGAAATACACGTTCTTGAACGGCATGTCGTTGATATACTCATAGCCAGCCATAATCATGCGTGCCACCCAGAAGAAGATGATGTCGGGACCAGTAACGAGGTCTGAGGTGGGGTAGTAGTAGCTTATCTCTTTGTTGCCGGGGTTGTTGATGCCGTCAAAGAGCGATACCGGCCACAGCCACGACGAGAACCATGTGTCGAGGGCATCTTCGTCGCGTGTCAGCTCATCGGCAGTGATGTTCTCATAGCCTGCAATCTTCCTGGCCTTCTCGAGGGCCTCCTCGGCCGTAAGTGCAACCACATACTTCTCCTCCTCGCCTTCGACGGTGGGAAGGAAGTAGGCGGGGATGCGGTGACCCCACCACAGCTGGCGCGAGATGCACCAGTCCTGGATATTCTCAAGCCAGTTCTTGTAGGTGGTGACATACTTCGCGGGATAGAACTTCAGGTCGCCATCAAGCACTGGTGGAAGGGCGATGTCGGCAAAGTGACGCATCGACAGGAACCACTGCTTGCACAGGCGTGGCTCAACGGCGGTGTCCATATTACGCTCCGAGTAGCCCACCTTGTTGTCATAGTCCTCCACCTTCTCGAGCAATCCGGCAGCCTCAAGGTCCTTGGCAATGAGCTTGCGCACCTCAAAGCGGTCTTTGCCCACATACAGGCCTGCGGCCTCCGACAGCGTTCCGTCGGGGTTGAAGATGTCGATGGTGTCGAGATTGTGGGTCTTGCCCAGCATGTGGTCGTTCTCGTCGTGAGCGGGAGTAACCTTGAGACAGCCCGTGCCAAACTCAATATCCACATAGCGGTCCTCAATCACGCGCACCACGCGGTTCACCAGAGGCACAGTAACCTCGTGACCACGCAGCCACTGGTTCTTGGGGTCCTTGGGGTTGACGCACATCGCCGTGTCGCCCATGATGGTCTCGGGGCGAGTAGTGGCAACCACGGCATAGTAGCCCTTGGCGTCTTTCCTGATCACATTGCCCTCGGCCACGAGTTGAGCCTCGTTGTCAAGGCTCTCGATGTCGTTGACATAATATTTAAGGTAATAGAGCTTGTTCTTCTCCTCTTTATATATGACCTCCTCGGTCGACAGCACGGTCTGAGCCTTGGGGTCCCAGTTCACCATGCGCAGACCGCGGTAGATGAGGCCTTTATTATACAGGTCGACAAACACCTTGAGCACGCTCTCGCTGCGCACCTCGTCCATTGTGAACGCCGTGCGGCTCCAGTCGCACGAGGCACCCAGTTTGCGCAACTGCTGCAGGATAATGCCGCCGTGCTCGTGGGTCCAGTCCCACGCGTGCTTCAAAAACTCCTCGCGGGTGAGGTCGGTCTTCTTGATGCCCTGCTGCGCCAGACGGTTCACCACCTTGGCCTCGGTGGCAATCGACGCATGGTCGGTGCCGGGCACCCACAGCGCGTTCTTTCCTTCCATGCGTGCGCGACGCACCAAGATGTCCTGAATAGTGTTGTTGAGCATGTGGCCCATGTGCAGCACGCCCGTCACATTGGGTGGCGGAATTACGATTGTGTAGGGTTCGCGCTCATCGGGCACCGACTTGAACAAGCCGTGTTCGTCCCAATACTTGTACCATTTGTCCTCGACCGCTTTAGGGTCATAAACGGTTGCTAATGTGTTCATATTTCTCTTCTTTGTTTTTTCTCTTGATTTCAAACTGCAAAATTACGAATTTCCCCCCAATTCCCCCCTATAAACCCACAACATTTTTCTCCCCCACAAAAAAATCTCCTCGTTCACTCCATTATCAACACCAAAAAAGGCGAAATGAGATACATTTTTTGTACTTTTGTGGTATGGATTGGAACGAAATAGTTGAGTTTGGACGCATGCATCGTGGCAAGGACGTGGCGACGCTTGCGCTGAAGGCGAGTGAGCTTTCGGGCGAGACTTTGGTGCTTGCGCTCCAACAGGTTGCTGGTCACCGCATTGCACTGGAAAAGTTGCCTTTGTGGGCAGCCACCGAGGGCATCGTTTATGGTCCCCAGTTGGCGATGGAGCAGTGTTCGTCGCAGGCAACCGCACTCTACAAGGCCGCGCTCGTTGCTGGCGAGTCGCTCGCCGACCTCACCGGAGGCCTTGGCGTGGACTTCTCTTTTATGGCGAGAGGCCTCGCAAGTGCCACCTATGTAGAGCGTCAGCCACTGTTGTGCGACATCGCCCGGCACAATTTCAACGTGCTGGGACTCAACGCAATGGTGGTTAACGGCGATGGCGTGGAACACCTCAAATCAATGCCCCAAACTGATACCATCTATATTGATCCCGCCCGCCGCGACAAGGCGGGAAACCGCGTCTTCGCTCTTGCCGATTGCACGCCCGATGTTGCCTCGCTCGCGCCCCTTATGCTCGACAAGGCGCGCACGGTCATCATCAAACTCTCGCCTATGCTCGACCACCACAACGCGGTAGCTCAACTGCCTTGTGTTGAGCAGGTTCACATTCTCAGCGTGCATGGCGAGTGTAAGGAGATGCTCTTAGTGCTGCGGCGTGGCTACACCGGCAACGTGACCGTGCACTGCGTCAACGACGACGAACTCATGCAGTTCGCACTGGGCGACGAAATCGCCCTTCCCACGGTGTGGGACAATGCTGGCATTCCTCCGTTTGTCCATGAGCCCAATGCCTCGATTATGAAGGCTGGTGCATTCAACCTGCTCGCTTGCCGTCAGTGCATGAGCGTGATGAGCAAGGATAGCCATCTGCTTGTGAGTAAATCGATTGCACCCGATTTCCCTGGCCGCTCGTTTGCCGTTGACCAACTTTCCACTATGAACAAAAAAGAGCTGAAGGCGTTTATGCAAGGCGTGACGCGCGCCAACGTGATGGTGCGCAACTTCCCCTTGCGCGCCAACGAGCTCGCCAGGCGTCTGCGCGTGGCCGACGGTGGCGACCTCTACATCATTGGCACCACCACCGCCACCGGCAGGCACATCCTTTTAAAAGCCCACCGACTATGAGATTACTCATCGCTATAATCACAATTTGTCTCGTCGCTATTGCGGCGCCAGCGCGCGATGTCGTGACCGACACGTGCGGCGTTATCACTCGCATAACCCCCAGTGAGAAAGTTATCTACCTTGTATTTACAGGGCACTACAGCGTGGCCGATAGTGGCCGCTTTGAGAATTTCGACGGCATTGACCTTGTGCTTGAAACTTTGAAGCGAAAAGGCGTGAAAGGCTCATTTTTCCCCACCGCCATCACTCTCGACCAGCCAAAGTATGAGGCTTCGGTGCGTCGCATCATTGCCGATGGACATTACCTCNGGGCACTACCTCTCGGCACACAGCTATGCCCATCTGCGCCTCGTCGACGATAACAAGAACACGCTTGTGACAAGCCGGCAAGTCGAGGACGACCTGTTGCTGCAAGAACGCACGCTCGCACGATTTGGCCTCGAGAAAGAGCAGTTTAGCACAATGATTCCACCCTATGAATGGTACAACACCGAGACGGCGAGTTTCTACACCCGTTGCGGCTACACGCTCATCGCGCCCACACTCGGATTGCTCACGGGCGAGGATTGGACCTATCCAGGCACTAAGCGCTACATTAGCGCCCGCGACATCATCGATCACCTCCTTCACTACGAGCGCACACATTCGCTCAACGGCTACATCGTCCTCATCCACGCCATGGACTATCCTCATCGCACCCCCGACGACCGTCCCTACCGCTATCTGGGCTCAATCATCGACTTCCTGCGTGCCCGTGGCTACACCTTCTCTAAAATAACGCCTCTCTGCGATAAATAATGTGCTATGAAGATTAGGGTTGTTGTTGACAATGAGAGTTGCGGCACTATGGCTTGCGAGCATGGCCTGAGCCTGTGGGTCGAGATGGCTCACCACAAGTTCTTCTTTGACTTGGGGCAAGGCGACTTGTTCTTGCAAAACGCGCGCGAGATGGGCATTGATGTTGCCGATGCCGAGTGCGCCCTAATTTCGCACGGTCATTACGACCACGGCGGCGGCATCGCGACGTTCCTGAGCGCCAACGACCACGCCCCGGTCTACCTGCACCGCGCAGCCTTTGGTAGCCATTACTCCGAGAAGGAAGGTCGTGCGCGCTACATCGGGCTCGACCAGCAGCTGGCCCGCAGTGAACGCATTAAAATGGTTGATGACACCCTGATGCTTGCCCCCGATGTGATGCTGTTTTCGGGAGTGGACGAGCGCACACTGTTTTCGCCAGCCAACGCCCGCATTCTCATCAGTCATGATGACACGATGGCGCGCGACACTTTCTCTCACGAGATGAGCGCTGTGATTGTCGAGGGCGGGCGGCGAGTGTTGCTGGCGGGGTGCGCCCATGCCGGCATCATCAACATCATGAATCGCGCCGAGGCATTGCTGGGCGCGCCACTCACCCACGTTGTGAGCGGAATGCACCTCATGGGCGTTGACGACGAGCAATACCTCACCAGGCTTGCACACGCCCTGATGGAGCGACAATGTCACTACTTCACCTGCCACTGCACAGGCATCGACGCCTATGAGAAACTCAAGGAAATAATGGGCTCCCAAATCACCTACACCGCCACCTCCACGCTCATAGAGCTTTAAAGTTTATTGTATAGGGTTTATTGTTTATAGAAATTTCAAGAACTCAATAAAAACTTGAAAAACTTGAAAAACTTGAAAAACTTGAAAAACTTGAAAAAC
>JABUUJ010000009.1:23467-26802 GCA_021443235.1 Muribaculaceae bacterium | reverse complement strand
AAGTATTGAGATTATTAAATCCCATTCAAGTATTAAAATATTCAGATTATTAAAGTATTAGCTTATGCATTACGCGATAATAGCCGCGGGCGAAGGCTCTCGATTGGCACAAGAGGGCGTGAGCAAGCCCAAACCACTGGTAGAACTCAACGGTGAGCCTATGGTGCTGCGACTGATGCACATCTTCGAGCGTTGCAACGCACAGTCGATAAGTATCATCGTCAACGAGCACATGACCGAGGTGCGACAGTTTGTCGAGAACCTCTGCCTCAGTGTGCCGGTCAACGTGGTGGTGAAAACCACCCCGTCGAGCATGCACAGCTTTGCCGAACTCTCTCAGGTCATCCCCGAGGGGAAATTCTGCCTCACAACCGTCGACACTATCTTCCGCGAGCCCGACTTCGCGCGCTACATCGCCGCATTTGAGGCCGATGCCGAGCACGATGGCATGTGGGCCGTCACTCCATTCATCGACGACGAGAAACCTCTGTATGTGGCGGTCGACAGCGACACGACGATGCGCATCACCGCCTTCTGCGACGCTCCGTTCCCCGGCGCCAGGTATGTCTCGGGTGGCATCTACGCCATGGACAGCCGCGCGCTGCCCGTGCTCAACGACTGCCTGCAGCGAGGAGTGTCGCGCATGCGCAACTTCCAGCGCGCTCTCATCGACGCTGGTCTGCGTCTCAAGGCGTTCTCCATCGACAAAATCATCGACGTGGACCACGCCAGCGACATCCTAACTGCACAGAAATTCATCTCAGAATAATAACTTAACACTATGGCTGACATCACCATCGCCGGCATTCTGCGAGCCGGAGCTTACTCGCCCAACCACATCGGCAACGACACCGCCATCTTCAACGCCGTCGCCGACCAGCTGCGCATTCGCGGCTGCATCGTCAACATCTACAGTGAGGACCAGTTTAACAAAAGCGGCGTCAACGAGCGCATTATCCTCAACATGTGCCGCGAGCGCGCCTCAATAGCACAGCTGCAACGACTCGAGGACGACGGACGACTGGTCATCAACTCGGGCTATGGCATCGAGAACTGCACACGCGAGCGCATGACGCGCATCCTCATGGGCAACAACATCCCTTACCCCGACAGCATCATCGTCAACACCAACGAGAACGTGCGCCCGCTCATCAACAAGGCGGGTTTCCAAAGCTGCTGGATTAAACGCGGCGACTTCCACGCCATGCACAAGGAGGACGTGAGCTACTGCCGTCACGCCGACGAGGCGCAAGAGGTGCTCCAGGAATACTTCTACCGCGGCATCACGCGCGCCGTCATCAACGTGCATCTGGTGGGCGACCTCATCAAGTTCTACGGCATCAAGGGCTCGCCCTATTTCTACTGGTTCTACCCCTTTGACAAGGGACACAGCAAGTATGGCCACGAGATGATCAACGGTGAGTCGCAGGGATTGAAGTTTGACGTCGACTACCTCAAGGAAATATGCAACCGCGCCGCCGACGAGCTCAACACCGTAATCTATGGCGGCGACTGCATCGTCAGTGCCGAGGGCGACATTCGCATCATCGACTTCAACGACTGGCCCAGCTTCGCACCATGCCGCGACGAGGCCGCACCACACATCGCCAAGCAAGTGCTTGCCATCATCAAAGAGTACAAAAACAAGTAAAAACACATGACATTTAACGAGTTAAAACAACAATACAATGCGTCGCTCAAGTCGATGGATACCGAGGAACACATCGACCTCGCCTTCTACCGGCCTCTGGGCTTCGCATGGGCCATTCTCTTCGCCAAACTGGGCATCTCGCCCAATGTGGTGACCATCGCCTCGATTTTCCTGGGCGTGGGCGGCGGCATTCTGCTATATTTTGGCGCCGCACCCTACATCTGGCTCAACTATGTGGGCATCTTCCTCATTATCTGGGCAAATACCTATGACAGCGCCGACGGACAACTGGCGCGACTCACCCATCAATATTCACGCCTGGGGCGCATCCTCGACGGCGTGAGCGGCGACTTCTGGTTTGTCGCTATCTACATCGCCATCATTTTCCGTGAGATTCACTTCGGTGACTCGCTGCTCGCCAACTTCTTCAGCAACTATCCCTGGGCCATCTGGCTCATCGCCATCGTGGCGGGTGTGAGCCACGCCAAGCAGGCCGCTATGGCCGACTATTACCGTCAGTTCCACCTCTATTTCCTTAAAGGAGAGGATGGTAGCGAACTCGACAGTACCGACCAGCTCGACATCGACAACGCGCAGCTCACGTGGAAGCATCACTTCATGAAGAAGCTCACCATGACGTTCTACCGCAACTACACCGCCAATCAGGAGGTGATGACTCCAGCCATGCAGGCCTTCCGCCGACACCTCAAGGCGCACTTTGGAAACGTGATTCCCCAAGACTTGCGCGAGCGCTTCCGCATGCGCAGCCTGCCGCTGATGAAGTACACCAACATGCTGTCGTTCAACACACGCATCATCGCCATGTTCCTCGCTGTAATCTGCAAGTGCCCATGGGTTTACTTCGCCTTCGAAATTGTGGTCCTCAACACCATGATGGTCTATATGATTACGCGTCACGAGAGCATCTGCAAGAAAACACTCAACGAAATCAAGTAAATGGAAAAGATAACCGACATCACCGGCGTGATTTTTGACTACGGCGGAACCATCGACAGCCGCGGCGTGCACTGGAGCGAGGTGCTGTGGCAAGGATTTGTAAGCCAGAACGTCCCCATTACCAAGGAGCAGTTCCGCGACTGCTATGTGCATGCCGAGCGTGAACTCGCCCGTGTGCGACACATCCTTCCTAACGACAACTTCCACGACCTGCTCGTCAAGAAGGTGCGCATCGAGCTCGACTACCTCGTCAACAATGACTTGCTTCCAGCCGCCAGCGACGCACTGTGCCAGGCCATCGCCCTCTACTGCTACAACGCCGCCCGCGAGTGCGTCGAGGAGGCTCGCCCTGTGCTCGAGGCGCTGAGCCAGCGCTTCCCCATGATGCTGGTGAGCAACTTCTATGGCAACGTCGACAGCGTGCTGCGCGACTTCGACCTGCGTCGCTACTTCAAAGGTGTGATCGAGAGCGCCGTAGTGGGTGTGCGCAAGCCCAATCCCACGCTGTTCCGCCTCGGTGTCGACGCCCTTGAGATGGACGCTCGCAACATCCTTGTCGTGGGCGACTCACTGCGCAAAGACATCGAGCCCGCCGAGTCGCTCGGCTGCAAGGTCCTCTGGATAAAAGGCAAAGGCTGGACCCCCGACGAGGACGCCCAAACCCACCCCTGCGCCATCACCTCCATCACCCAAGTCACCCACCTCGTTCTCTAACGTTGACATTGAC
>JABUUJ010000009.1:16582-23453 GCA_021443235.1 Muribaculaceae bacterium | reverse complement strand
TCTCGCTGTCGCTCGCGTTCAACTTGGTTCAACTTGGTTTAACCTTGTTCAACATTGTTGTTGCGACGCGAAGCCAATATTCCATAAATCCTAAAAATCCCCATGAGAAAAAAATACCCAGCGACGCGAAGCCTCTATAAACTATAAACTCTAAACAATAAACTTTACCCCCCTCACCGACGCGAAGCCAAAATCCTATAAATCCCCATGAGATTATAACCTGTGTGCACCCACCACCGCAAAGCAACAGTCACATTTCCAAAATAAGTGCATTTTTTTGCCAAAAATCGGTGCTTTTGCGATTTGCCCAATTTGCTTATATTTACTAAAAACACACATTGGTATGTGAAAATTAAGTTAAATTATATATCACCCCCATAATTTAATAGTCTTTAACTGAAAGTTTACACTATTTTCTTTTTTAGTAGGGAAAAAGTTTGTACTTTTGCCACGTCTTTACGACGCAGTAGATAAGAATATAAAATACATTATTCATAAATTAAAATTATGGCAAATCAAATCGCAAAACCCGCTACCGGTAAACTCGGTATTATGGTAGTCGGTCTCGGTGCTGTCAGCACCACTTTCATCACTGGCGTACTCATGGCACGCAAAGGCTTGGCTAAGCCTGTTGGTTCAACAACTCAATACGACAAGATCCGCGTGGGACGCGGCGCCGACAAGAAGTATCTCAAGGTAAATGAGATCGTGTCGATGCCCAGCCTCAACGACATCGTCTTCGCCGCTTGGGACGTTTATCCCGCCAACGCTTATGAAAGCGCCATCAACGCCGAGGTGCTCAAGGAAAAAGACATCAATCCCGTTAAGGACGAGCTCGAGGCTATCAAGCCCCTCAAGGCTGGCTTCGACAAAAACTACGCTAAGCGTCTCGATGGCGACAATGTGAAGAATGTCGCTACTCGCTGGGAAATGGCCGAGGCTATCCGTGAGGATATCCGCAACTTCAAGGCACAAAGCGGCGCCGACCGCATCGTCGTGCTCTGGGCCGCATCAACCGAAATCTACGTGGCTCCCGACATGGAGGTGCACGGACGTCTCGCCGACCTTGAGAAGGCTATGAAAGACAACGACACCGCACGCATCGCTCCCTCGATGTGCTACGCCTACGCCGCTCTCATGGAGGACGCCCCCTTCGTTATGGGCGCTCCCAACACTACCGTCGACATCCCCGCTATGTGGGAACTCGCCGAGAAGAAGCAACTGCCCATCGCCGGCAAGGACTTCAAGACCGGTCAGACTCTCGTGAAGAGTGGCTTCGCACCCATCATCGGCACCCGTATGCTCGGCCTCAACGGCTGGTTCTCTACCAACATCCTGGGCAACCGCGACGGCCTCGTGCTCGATGAGCCCGCCAACTTCCGCACCAAGGAGGTTTCTAAGCTCTCTACACTCGAGTCAATCCTCGTTGCCGAGAAGCAGCCCGACCTCTACACCGATTACTACCACAAGGTGCGCATCAACTACTATCCTCCCCGCAACGACAACAAGGAGGGCTGGGACAACATCGACATCTTCGGATGGATGGGCTACCCCATGCAGATCAAGATCAACTTCCTGTGCCGCGACTCTATCCTCGCAGCTCCCCTGTGTCTCGACCTGTGCTTGCTCATCGACCTCGCTCACCGCGCCGGCCGCTGGGGCACTCAGCGCTTCCTCAGCTTCTTCCTCAAGAGCCCGCAGCACGACTATACTAAGGACGAGGTGCCCGTTAACCACCTCTTCCAGCAGTATGTGATGCTCAAGAACGCCATCCGCGAGATGGGTGGATATGAGGCCGACGAAGAAATCGACTAACCCCTATCAATTCATCTATAACCACCGTCCTCGCTGCCACACGGCAACGAGGACTTTTTTGCATTTATTGGGCTGTTAATATTGGTAATGGTTCCTGTCATAGGAACAAAATCGGGCAAAATGTTCCTGAAATAGGAATTTAATTAGTGATTTTGTTCCTGTATCAGGAATTTTTATTATCTTTGCGGCAAAAAGAAACTATGACAAACGAGATTCTTCAAAATCTGATAATGGCAATGCAACGCCGCATTGCGGCTATGCCAAAAAGATTGCGTCTTTTCACAACCGAGTATAGCGAGTCTCAGTCGCTGCCCCGCACGTTAATGCTGAGTGGCGTGCGTGGCTGTGGGAAAACTACTTTTTTACTGCATCACTCGCAAGACAAGCGAATGATATACTTTTCGGCCGATAACCCAAAGCTAATCAACGAGCCCCTTTATGATCTTGTGTCAGACATCTTCATGAGAGGTTATGAGGGTGTCATTATCGACGAGGTCCATTTTGCCGCTAATTGGAGTTTTCACCTTAAGGCTTTATCCGACGATTTCCCCGATAAGAATATATGGGTGTCAGACTCATCTTCGCTGGTTCTGCGAAATGGTGGTGGCGACCTGTCGCGACGCTTTGTTAGCATCAAAATGCCGATGCTATCGTTCAGGGAATTCCTGTATTTGGAAACAGGTGAGAAATATCCTATTTATACGTTGGGCGACAATCATTTACCTGTCTCCCCCGACGCAACATTGCTAAATCTTTTCCAGCAATATCGCGCTCATGGCACACGCCCCTTTTACCAAGAAGGCGATTTTGAACTGAGATATATGGGTATCCTCGACAAGGTAATTGATAAGGATATTCCGTTCTTTGTGCCCAGTGTCAACGATAATAATTTACGCGTGATGCGTGCTATCATTGGTTCTCTTGCCAATGCGAGCATACCTCGTTTACAAGTTAAATCGTTGTGCACCGACTGGTGCGTGGGTACCGACAAACTGTATCAGCTGATTTTTGTGATGGAGCACATCGAGTTGCTGCGTGTAGTGCGTTATCCTAACGATAACAAAGCACGAAGCACTGGGGCGAAAATATTGTTTTCCGACCCATGTGCCTACTCAGTTCTGCAGGCTAATATAGGTACGGAGCGGGAAGCCTACATAGCATGTTGCTTCAAGCAAGCAGGTTATGACGTGTATGCTGTAAAAGATGAGACCAAAGGAGATTTCAGAGTGCAAAGGCAGGGCGTGGAGTTTACGGTTGAGGTGGCAGGCAAGAGCAAGGTTCCCAAAAGTGCTGACTATTTATTGCGCGACAATACCGACTATACCGCCGGCAATGCGATACCGCTGTGGCTCATTGGCATGATGTGGTAATCACAATCTGATTTGGCCGTTTTACTTTTTTGCGTTTTTTGCGATTTTTCGGCAAGAATGTTGTTTTTTGCCGAAAAAGTTGCTAAATTTGCAGTAAAACAATTATAATAACCTATTTACAACCTCAGTAACCATTATGAAAGCGATTAAACTTCTCATGCCAGCCCTGGCGGCGCTCGTTGCCCTTGGCTCAGTGGCACAAAACCCCAAGCGTGAATTCCGTGGCGCGTGGATGCACATCATCGGGCAAAAACAGTATGCCATGCAGTCAACGGCCGAAAACCAAGCCTATCTCATCGACCAGCTCGACAAGCTCGAGGCAGCAGGCATCAACGCCATCGTGTGGCAAATTCGACCACAGGCCGATGCCGCCTATGTGAGCAAACTTGAGCCCTGGAGCCGTTGGATCTCGGGCGAGGCAGGCAAGGCGCCCAACCCTATGTGGGACCCCCTGCAGTTTATGATCGACGAGGCTCACAAGCGCGGCATGGAGCTCCACGCATGGATCAACCCCTATCGCGTGACCAGCGACAAAAACGACAAGCCCGCCCCGGGACACATCTACTACGAGCACCCCGAGTGGTTCCTGAAATATGCCGACGGAAAAATCTATTTCGACCCAGGTCTGCCCGAGTGCCGCGACTTCATCGACAAGGTGGTGCGCGACATTATCACTCGCTATGACGTCGACGCCATCCACATGGACGACTACTTCTATCCCTATCCCGTCGAGGGCGTTGACTTCCCCGACGACGCCTCCTATGCCAAGTACGGACAAGGCTGGGACCGTGGCGACTGGCGACGCGCCAACGTGGACAAACTCATCGAGAAACTCCACAATACACTCGTCGAGCTCAAGCCTTGGGTGCAATTCGGCATCAGCCCATTCGGCGTGTGGCGCAACAAGACCGACGACGTCAACGGCAGCGACACACGAGCACTGCAATGCTACGACAAACTCTATGCCGACTGCCCGCGATGGACTGCACTGGGATGGGTCGACTACATGGTGCCGCAGCTCTACTGGGAACTTGACCACCCACGAGCCAACTGTCTCACACTCACCCACTGGTGGGACCAGCACGCCAACGGACGACACATGTACATAGGCACCAGCGTCAACAACGTGATGGATCACCGCGACATAGCCGCCGAGAATGGCGACACGCTCAACCCCACGCAACTCGACCACCGCACACGCATCAACCGCGAGTGCAAATACATCCAGGGACCATGCTGGTGGCCTGCCTACTCCATCACGCGCAACTACAAGGGCGTAATGGACTCGCTCCAAACCACCCACCAAAGCACCCCCGCACTCATCCAGCCCTATAGGTGGATCGACGTCAAAGCTCCCGAGGCCGTAAAGAATCTCACCATCTCGAGCACCAAAACCGAGGTAACGCTGATGTGGGAAGCCCCCGCCACCACCGACCCCATGCAGCAGGCGGTGCGATATGTGGTTTATCGCGTGAAGCAAGGCGAGCCCCTCGACATCGAGAACTCCAACAACATCCTGAAAATCACTGGTATGAAGAGCTTAAAGATACCAGTCGACAAAAAGGATAAGACCAAGTGGGTCTATGCGGTAACCGCAGTCGATCGTTGCAATAACGAGTCGCAACCCACCACAATTCAGTAAAATTGTAATAAAATAACCCTAAAAATGGCTCACATCGAAAGGTGTGAGCCATTTTTTAGTCGAAAATCACACTTTTTTGCCTATAAATTTGGAAACGAGCCCTATTTTTGTTAAATTTGTACCATCAAACCCAAATAGTTCAAAATCCTAATGAACTTTTGGGGCTAAAAATTACCTACAAAGAATCAACTACTATGAAGCGATTTGGTTTATCGGCTTGCCTCTGCATTGCGGCATGGGCAGCATCATTAGCTATTCCTGCAAAAATTGCAGTGCGTTCTTTCACTCAGAGTGACGGAACAGTAATTCATGTCACCCTTCAGGGCGACGAGTGGAATCACAATCATGTGTCGGACGACGGAAGGCTGTTGTTGCGCGACGCGGCGGGCGACTTCCGCTATCGCATCAGCACGGGTGCAAGCACCATGCTGGCCCACGATGCCGCCGACCGCTCAACCGACGAGGCGGCCTACGTTGAGCAAGCCACCGCTGGCATCACCGCCGCCACCGTCTACAACGCGCAGCGACGCACAGGCAACCGCATCAACAAGGTCTCAACGTTGCAAACGCAAGTACCCACAACTGGCTCGCCACGCATCCCCGTTGTGCTGGTCAACTACAACGACAAGCACTTCACAAGCAACGACCCCGTGGCAACCTGGACCACGCAGCTGTGCAGCCCCACACAGCCCAGCCTCTTCAAGTATTTCAGCGACCAGTCATTCGGGCAGTTCACGCCGCAGTTTGATCTCATCGGGCCGGTCACTCTGTCGCAAAACCGTGTTGCCTATGGCGGCAACGACTCCTACGGATATGATGTCGGGGTAGGGCAGATGGTCGCCGAGGCCTGCCTTGGGGCCAACGACAGCATCGACTGGTCGCGTTATGACAACGACGGCGACGGTGTGTGCGATGTCGTGATAGTGCTCTATGCCGGCGACGGCGAGGCATCAAGCCGTGCCTCCGACAGCGACAACTCGGTGTGGCCCTGCCAGTGGGACCTCGCCAGCAGTGACTACCAGCAAAACATCACCATCGACGGTGTCACAATCTCTAAATTCGCCTGCTTCAACGAGCTATACGGCGACCTCTCCAAAATCGACGGCGTCGGCACTATGGCCCACGAGTTCTCACACTGCATCGGGCTCCCCGACTTCTACGACACCTACTACACAGGGAAGTTCGGCATGGCTTCGTGGAGTCTTATGGACTACGGGTGCTACAACAACGACGGATACACTCCATGCGCCTACACCGCCTATGAGCGCGACTACATGGGATGGAAAATCCTCTGCGAGCCCGTCGCTGGCACCAACTACACCATCACAGCTGCTGCCGACGGCGGCGAAGCCTTCAAGATCACCAGCCCCAACGTTGACGAGTACTACATCGTCGAGAACGTGCAGCAAACGGGTTGGAACGAGTATGCCTATGCCTCAGGACTACAGGTCACACATGTCCACTACCGCGAGAGTTATTGGATAAACAACACCGTCAACTGCTACAACACTCAGTGCATGAGCCCTGTGCCAGCCGACAACTGGCTCAGGATGGACCGATACTACGGTGTCAACTACCTCAACCTTGAGGACCAGGCAGGCGACCTCTACCCTTATAACGGCAACGACGAGCTCACCAGCGTCTCAACACCAGCAATGACGCTTCAATCCCAAAAAGCCAACCTCGACAAGCCCGTCAAGAAAATCAAGCGCAACGCCGATGGAACGGTCAGCTTTAAGTATATCCCCGATCCGCCGCCAGCGCCCGTGGCTCTGCCCGCCACCAATGTCACCCGCGACAGCTTCACCGCCAACTGGGAACCCGTCGACGACGCAATATCCTACGCAGTGAGAATATACCAAAAACCTGAATACTCGCTACTCGTCGCTGAGGATATGCACAAGTTCATCGCCTCAGGGTTCACCTCAGTAGGCAACTCTCTCGACTCTAGAATGGACAACCCTGGGTGGACGGGATACCTCATCTTCTCCGAGCCAGGCGGCATTCGATTTAACTCGGCATACGTCGTAGGATACCTTGTCTC
>JABUUJ010000009.1:0-16561 GCA_021443235.1 Muribaculaceae bacterium | reverse complement strand
AGCAAAGGCTTCGCAACCATCAAGGTGTCGGCTAAATGCTACACCGCAACAAGCAACTGCGACATGAACGTGATTGTCAACGGACAAACCTACACAATCACCGTCAAAAACACGCTTGTCGACGACTACATCCTCGTCGTGCCATGCGACACTACCACACAGCAAATCGAGTTCCGCGGCGTTGAGGTTGCGAAGAAATTCATCATCACTGGCATCGAAATCTATAGCGGAAACGCCTATAACGATATCGCCAAGGCTCCTATAGCAAATGGCCCGGCTAAGGTCAGCTACGACCTCGACGGCGACTATTACATCGCAAGCGACATCACCGATACAAACTTCAGCTTTGGCGACCTCGACGGCTCATGCGACATCAACTACGCCGTCAAAGCAATATATCCCGACGAGGAAAGCGGCTGGTCTAACATTATCACTGCCGAAATCACCAAGGCCGCACCACCGCGTGCCACAGGCGATGTCAACGGCGACGGAGGCGTTGACATGCTCGACCTCAACGCCGTCATCAGCGTTATCATGGAGAGCAATGGCTACGAGCAATTCCTGCCCTACGCCGACGTCAACCAGGACGGCGCCGTCGATATCCGCGACGTGAACTTCGTTGTCCAAATCATCCTCAACTAAACCCACCCTCAATAACACACTCCCTCTCAATAAGAAAAGGTTGCCTCCTGTGTGTGGAGGCAACCTTTATTCTGTCCCTATAGGGGAGGGGTTATTTTTTTGACATGAGATGGCGCTCTTCTTTGTAGGTGAGGGCCATAAGGAGGATTGAGAGGACACAGCCGGCAAGGAGCATGATGAATGCGCCGTTCCAGCCCCAGTTCTCAGCTATCCAACCCATTCCGGTGTTGGCAAGGATCGCTGTCCCAAAGAAGTAGCCAAAGAAGCCGGTGAGTCCGGCAGCCGTACCGGCAGCGTTTTTGGGAGCGAGGTCAAGAGCCTGCACGCCGATGAGCATCACGGGTCCGTAGATGAAGAAGCCGATGCCCACAAGGCCGATGAGGCTCATGGTGAGGCTGTCGCCTGCCATCCAGTAGATAATGATGAATACTGCAACGAGTGCCATGAAGATGATGGTGGGCAGGGCACGCATTCCTTTGAACACCTTGTCGCTGATCCAACCGCAGATAATCGTGCCTGGAATTGCGGCATACTCAAATGCAAAGTAGGCCCATCCGGCGCTCTTCAGGTCGATGCCTTTCTCGGTGAGCAATGTGGGAGCCCAGTCGAGGGCGCCGTAGCGCACAAGATACACAAACGCGTTGGCAAGAGCCACAAACCACAGCAGCTTGTTGTTGAACACATACTTGAAGAGGATTTCCTTGGTCGAAAGCACTTGCTCGCTCTTCTCGCTGTAGTTCTTGGGGAAGTCGTTGCGCCATTTCTCAATTGAGCTCAGGCCACAACTCTGCGGGTTGTCGCGCAGCAGGCAGTAGGCAATCACAGCCACGAGCAGCGAAACGGCCGCGGGGAAGATGAATGTTCCGGCAAGGAAGTAGAGCTCCTCATGCGAGCCATAGAACCAACTGCCAAACCACATTGCACCGTAGGTTGCCATGGGGCCCACCAGGCCGCCACCCACGTTGTGGGCACAGTTCCAGAAACTCATCCATGTGCCGCGCTCGCTCTGCGAGAACCAGTGTGTCATCACGCGTCCGCACGGAGGCCAGCCCATGCCGTTGAACCATCCCACGAGGAAGTTGAGCACTCCCATGATGATGATTGCCATGGCTTTGTTGCCGGGATTGTTGGCGATGTCGAGTCCGGCGATAGGCACGATCATAAACATCATTGCCAGTGCCGAGAGGATAAGTCCCAAGGGGAGGAACTTGCGCGCGTCGCTGCGGTCGCTCACGGTTGCCATGAAGAACTTGGCAAAGGCGTAGGCCACGGCGTTCATTGCGAGCACTGTACCAAGGTCGGCCTTGGTGATGGCGCCGCCAGTGAGCTCGGTAATCGATGGTATCGCCATCGAGAGGTTTTTGCGCACGATGTAGAATGCGGCGTAGCCAATGAAGGCTCCGCTAAACACTTGCCAGCGTAGGCGCGTGTACTTGGCATCGGCCTCGGGGCCGACTTGCTCAGGTTTGTGAGCAGGGGGTGCTAAAAAGCTTGCCATAATTTTTTAAGTGATTTTTAAGGTTATTAATTTAGTAATTTGATGATTAGCACTGTTGGGTTATTGTTGCTTCAGGATGCCTTGCAGCAGCTCGGGGGCGTTGGTGGTGATGAAGTCGGCGCCCATTTCCAGGCATTCCCGCATCACGCTCTCTTCGTTCACGGTCCACACGTTCACTTTCAGTCCCAGGTCGTGGCTCTGCTTATACCACTCGGGGTGCTTGCGCATCACGCTGTAGTGATAGTCGAGCCCGGCGGCACCCAGCTCTTTGAGCTCGGCGGGCGAGAGCTCGCCGTTGAGGTAATAGACCTCGGTGCCTTTGGGCGCGCGCTTGATGAGCTCCTTCATGCCTGGCAGCGAGAAGGTGATGTAGGTGACGCGTTTGTTAAGGCCGAGTTTCTTGACCATTGCGATGATCTTGCGCGCGGCCTTGGCCTCTTGTGCCTTGTCGTCGTGGGGCTTAAGCTCAAGCACGAGGTGAGTCTTGAGGCGCTTGCCTGCCTTGAGATATTGCTCAAGGGTGGGGATGAGCTCACCGTTGGGCAGTCGCAGTTTCTTCACATCGGCAGCTTTGGCCTTCTGTATCTCCACGCCGTGTATCGTAGCGTCGTGGTTGACAAACAGATGTCCGTCGGTAGTCATCCACACGTCAAACTCCGACCCGTCACATGCTATTGAGTCGGCCTTGACGAGCGAGCGGATCGAATTTTGCGCCGAGCCGGGCGCGTCCCAGTAGCCGCGGTGTGCCACTACCTGTGTCGCCGCGCCAGCAGCTACAGCCACGCAAGCAAGCAATGCCGCAAAAAATAATCTCCTATACATTATATATAATACTTTAATACTTCAATATTTCAATACTTGAATAGTATTTTAATATTTTGAATAATCTCAATAATTAAATAATCTCAATAATAAACATTTCTAGCTATTAGCCATTAGCCAATAGCCATTAGCCATTAGCCATTAGCCATTAGCCATTAGCCGAACTACATCCTGGCGATGATCAGGTTTATTCCCAGCTCCTCCACCATCTTGGCGTCCTTGGCGCTGATGCCCGAGTCGGTGATAATGGTGTGCACGTGCTCAATGTCGCTAATCTTGGCAAAGCCGCGACGCCCAAACTTGCTGCTGTCGGCCAGCACGATGGTCTTTTGCGCCGCGTTCATCATCACCTTGTTGAGCTCGGCCTCGCGCATATCGGTGGTCGTGATGCCATACTCAAAGTCGATGCCGTCAACGCCCAGATATAGCTTGCTGAACGAGCAGTCGCGCAAAATCGTCTCGCTGTACTGGCCCACCACCGAGAGGCTGCTGTGGCGCAGCATGCCGCCCAGCTGGATGATGTCGATGCTCTCGTCGGTGGCAAGAATCTCGCTCACCACCAGCGACGCGCTCACCACCGTGAGGCGGTGTATGGGCTGGATGGCGTGTGCCAGCGCATGCACTGTCGAACCCGAGGCGATGATGATGCTGTCGTCGCGGTCGAGCAGTCGCGCCGCCTCAAGGCCAATGGCGCGTTTCTCCTCGGGCGCGATTTTCTCTTTCTCAATCACCGAGCGGTTGTTGATGTGCGGGTTGATGAGAATGGCCTTTCCGTGACTGCGGTAGAGCTTGCCCAGTTTCTCGAGCTCGGTAAGGTCCTTTCGCACTGTAACCGACGACACGTTGAGCCTCTCAACCAGCTCACTCACAGTCACTGAGCCCTGCTTGATGAGCGCGTCGAGGATTATGGAATGACGTTTCTCTTTTATCATATCGGTCTAATTTTTTTCGGTTTTCACTAAACGTGGTTTCGTTAGTATCGGCAAAAATAGTAAAAAAATCTGACATAACATAAAAAACAGTGTGTTTTTTGCTCATTCCCTTCAATTTGGTTTTCTCTTTTGATGCCGTGTTGCCTCATAGCCGTAATGTAAATGAAACAATATGCTTTTATAACGAAACATTATACTATATAATGTGTAATTTTGCGTTATATAAAATTATACAAAAATATTTTGCTTTAAAATGTTGAAAATGAGTGAATAACAATATATTTTAATTATACAACGCAAAAAAAGTTAACAAAAAATTTTGATATTTTAAAAATTGATATTACTTTTGTAGCGAAACTAAAACTTTGTTCAAATATTCGCCTTAAAGAATAAGATGATGGAACCGAAAATTAAAGAGTACGACGTGATTGTGATTGGCGGCGGCATTACCGGCGCCGGCACCGCACGCGATTGCTCTATGCGCGGGCTCAAGACGCTCCTCGTTGAGCGTCTCGACTTCTCGTATGGAGCAACCGGGCGCAACCACGGACTGTTACACAGCGGCGCTCGATATGCGGTGACCGACAAGGAAAGTGCTACCGAGTGTATCCAAGAGAACATGATCCTGCGCAAAATCGCACGACACTGTGTGGAAGAAACCGACGGCTTCTTCATCACACTGCCCGAGGACGACCTGGCCTATCAGCGCACTTTCGTTGACGCCTGCCACGCAGCCGGCATCAGGGCCGATATCATCGACCCCGAGGAAGCCAAACGCCTGGAGCCATCGGTCAACCCTACGCTCACAGGAGCGGTGCGCATCCCCGATGCCTCAATCGACCCCTTCCGCCTTACAATGGCCAACATCTACGACGCCCAGCTACATGGCGCCGAGACTCTCACCTATCACGAAGTTACCGACATCATTATCAACCAAAACCGTGTTGAGGGCGTGCGTTGCCTCGACCACATCACCGGCCAGACCAAGGAGTTCCGCGCCAAAGTGACCATCAACGCCGCCGGAATCTGGGGCGCGCTCATCGCCCAGAAGGCGGGTGTCACCGTCAACATGTTCCCGGCTCGTGGCGCACTGCTCATCTTCGGACACCGCGTCAACCACATGGTGATAAACCGCTGCCGCAAGCCTGCTAACGCCGACATCCTCGTGCCCGACGACACCGTGTGCGTCATCGGAACCACCAGCGACCGCGTGCCTATGGACACCGTCGACGACATGCGTGTCACTCCCGAGGAGGTCGAGGTGCTGCTGCGTGAGGGCGAGAAACTTGCTCCCGCGCTCGCCAGCACTCGCATCCTGCGTGCCTACGCCGGCGTGCGTCCGCTCGTCGCTGCCGACAACGACCCAAGCGGACGCAGCATCAGCCGCGGCATCGTGTGCCTCGACCACGAGACGCGCGACGGCCTCGCCGGCTTCATCACCATTACAGGCGGCAAGATGATGACCTACCGCCTCATGGCCGAGGATGCCACCAACATGGCCTGCGGCAAGCTCGGCGTGGACAAGAAGAGCGAAACAGCCTCTACACCGCTTCCCGGCTCTGAGCCCGACGCTCCCAAGCCCGCCAAGAAGACAGTCGCCTTCAAGGCCGCCGAGGGACGTCACGGCACTCTCACCACCGCTTTTTCACTGACTACCGATATTGTTGACGACGCGCTCGTGTGCGAGTGCGAGCACGTGAGCGTGGGCGAGGTGAATTTCGCCATCAACAACCTCAACGTGCACAACCTGGTGAACCTGCGCCGACGCACACGCGTGGGCATGGGAACTTGCCAGGGCGAGTTGTGCGCCGCACGTGCCGCCGGCGTGATGTGCCGCCAGCACGAAGACGCGGCTAACGTCAAGACCGACCTTGCAGCGTTCATCAACGAGCGCTGGAAGGGCGCCCAGCCAGTGGCTTGGGGCGACAACATGGCCGAGGCACAGCTCACGGCCACTATCTACGAAGGATTGTGCGGACTTAACCAATATGCACGAAAGGAGGAAGTACAATGAAATTTGATACCGTAATTATGGGTGGAGGCCTCAGTGGCCTCACCTGTGGCATCGCTCTGGCCAAGGCAGGGCAGCGTGTGGCACTCGTCTCGGCAGGACAAAGCTCCTTGCACTTCGCATCGGGCTCGTTCGACCTCATGGGCTATGACGCCCAGGGCGCACCTGTGAGCAACCCACCCGAGGCAATCAAGGCTCTTCCCGAGCAGCATCCTTATAAAAAGGTGGGCGACATCGCCGCGCTCGCCGAGCAGGCACAGCAACTGCTGCTCGAGGCAGGCATCGGCACCACTGGCACCGCCACTGCCAACCACAACCGCCTCACACCCCTTGGCGCTTTCAAGCCCACATGGCTCACCACTGAGGGTTATGTCACTATCGACGGCGACAAACTGCCGTGGACTAAGGTTGCGCTGATGAACATCATTGGCTACCTCGACTTCCCCACTAAGTTCATCGCCGACGGTCTGCGCAACGCAGGCGCCGACGTGGAAATCAAGCCCATCACATTGCCCGAGCTCAACGAGGCGCGCAAAAGCCCCACCGAGATGCGAGCAACCAACATCGCCAAGGTGCTCGGCAACCAGGAGGTGGTGACACGCCTCGCCGCCGAGATCAACGCCAAGGCTGGCGACGCACAGGTCGTGTTGCTCCCCGCCGTGCTCGGCATCAAGGACGACAAGCTGGCGCAGTTGCTCAAGCAACAGATCACCAAGCCCTTGCACTTCGTGGCAACCATCCCGCCATCGGTGCCCGGCACTCGCATGCAGGCATTGCTGCGCAAGCGCTTTGAGGCACTGGGTGGCATGTTCCTCAACGGCGACAAGGTCGTTGCGGGCACCATCGCCGGCGACAAGCTCCACAACGTCACTACCGAGAAACTCGAAGGCACCAAGCTCGTGGCCGACAACTTTGTGATGGCTACAGGCTCGTTCATGAGCCGCGGTCTGGTGTCCGACTACAAGAAGGTCTATGAGCCCATCCTGGGCGTGGATGTCGACTACATCGCCGAGCGCCCGCAGTGGACGCAGAACGACGTGTTCGACGCCCAGCCCTACATGGAATTTGGCGTGCGCACCGACAACCAGCTGCGCGTGGCAAAGGACGGCACGACACTTGCCAATGTGTATGCCGTGGGGCAGATCCTGAGTGGAAACAACAAGTTAAAACTGTGCAACGGCGAGGGCCTGGACATGCTCACAGCTCTCGCAGTGGCTAATACTATTAAAAAGTAACGGTCATGGAAAACGAAATGCAACTTCTCAATATCAGCGAGTACAACTTTGAGCAGTGCCTCAAGTGCTCTATATGTACGGTTTACTGCCCCGTATCGGGTGTCAACCCTCTCTACCCTGGACCCAAGCAGGCCGGCCCCGACGGCGAGCGCTATCGTCTCAAGGACCCCAAGTTCTTCAACGAGCAGCTCAAGATGTGTCTCAACTGCAAGCGCTGTGAGGTGGCATGCCCCAGCGGCGTGAATGTGGGCGACATCATCCAGAAGGCTCGCATGAAATATGCCTCTCACAAACCCAAATTGCGCGACCAGATGCTCGCCAACACCGACCTCGTGGGATCCATGGCAACCATCGTGGCCCCCGTCGCCAATTTCTTCACCAGCCTGGGAGTGAGCAAGGAAATACTCCACTCGGTGATGAAAATCGACAAGCACCGCACCTTCCCCGCCTACGCCTCTCAGAAGTTTGAGACTTGGTTCAAGCGCAATGCCCAGAGCAAGCAGGACAAGTATGCCAAGCACGTGAGCTTCTTCCACGGCTGCTATGTCAACTACAACTTCCCCCAGCTGGGCAAGGACCTTGTGAAGATTATGAACGCGTGCGGATATGGCGTGCACCTGCTCGAAAACGAGAAATGCTGCGGCACCGCCCTTATTGCCAACGGCCTGTATGACCAGGCCAGGTCGCAGGGCGAGAGCAACATGAGCTCGATGCGCAGCGCCATCTCCAAGGGACGCACCATCGTCACAACAAGCTCTACCTGCACATTCACCATGCGCGACGAGTATCACCACCTGCTCGATGTCGATAACCACGACGTGCGCGACCACATCACTCTCGCAACACGTTTCCTGTGGCAGCTCATCGACGAAGGCAAGCTTAAGCTCGCCTTCCGTCCCGATTTCAAGATGCGCGTCGCCTACCACACCGCGTGCCACATGGAGCGCATGGGATGGGTGGTCTACAGCACTCAGCTGCTGCGCATGATTCCCGGCCTCGAGCTCACTATGCTTGAGTCGATGTGCTGCGGCATCTCGGGCACCTACGGCTTCAAGGCCGAGAACTACGAGACATCGCAGAAGATTGGCGCACCGCTATTCGCCGCTATCGACGCACTCAAGCCCGACTGCGTGAGCACCGACTGCGAGACCTGCAAGTGGCAAATCGAGATGTCGACCAGCGTCAAGGTGCTTAACCCCATCTCAATCATCGCCGACGCTCTCGACGTTGAAAAGACCATCGAACTTAACAAAAACCATTAATAAAAATCATAGACCACTATGGCTAAAGAAAATGTTTACAGCTCGCTGGGCGAGCACCGCAAGAAATTCATGTCGTGGCAGATGAGAACCATCCTCGTCACCATGATTGGATATGCAATCTTCTATTTCGTCCGCAAGAACTTCTCTGTGGCTATGCCAGGCATGACCGCCGAGTATGGCATCACCAACAAGAGCTTTGGATGGATTATCTTCTTCGGCTCGCTCACCTACGGCTTCTCACGATTTGTCAACGGATACACCGTCGACCGATATAAAGGACGACTGGTGATGGCGCTGGGTCTGCTGCTGTGCGCTCTCTCTAACTTCGCCTTTGGTTACGGCGCCAACCTCAGCTCGCTCATCACGGGCGTGGACAGCGGCCCCGACTTCATCAATATTCTCATCCTTGTGATGGGCGTTACCATCATCGTCAACCAGTTCTTCCAGGGCATGGGCTATCCACCGTGCGCCCGCATCCTGCCTCACTGGATCCACCCCAGCGAGCTCGCAACCAAGATGTCGATATGGAACTGCTCGCACTCGATAGGCGCCGCTCTGGCTGTGGTTGTGTGCGGTTACCTCATTGGCTCTATGGGCACCGACCTGAGCAATAACGCCGAGGTGGTTGCCGCTATTCAGGGCAATCTCGATGCCAACGGTGTGAAAGACGCTGCCAACCAGGCTCTGGTCTATGCGGCTCACATCGGTGCGTGGAAGTGGTGCTTCTATGTGCCCGCTTGCCTCGCTCTCGTGGGTGCCATTGGCATCTACATCGGTCTGCGCGACGAACCTAAGGAAGTCGGCCTGCCCGACCTCCCCGACACTGGTCTGGGCGGACTCAAGGATGGCGGCATGAGCGCTGCTCGTCGCAAGAAATTTGAGGCTGTAATGGTGTGGAAAAACCGCTGGGTGTGGACTTTCTGCATTGCCAACCTGTTTGTATATGTAGTGCGCATGGGTGTGCTCGACTGGGGGCCCAAGTTCCTCACCGAGGCTCGTGGCCTTGACATCAAGAGCGCCACATGGACCACTGCGGCATTTGAGATAGCAGGCATCATCGGCACTCTCTTCGCCGGTTGGGCAACCGACCACTTCTTCAAGGGCAAAGGTCACCGCATGTGCGTTGTGTGCATGGCTGGAGCCGCTCTGTTCATGACTATCTTCCGCTTCCTTCCCGCCGACGCCGGCATCACCCCCATCGCAGCAACGCTCGTGGGCGCAGGCTTCTTTATCTATGGCCCGCAGGCTCTCATCGGCATCGAACTGGGCAACCAGGCCACTAAGGAGGCAAGCGCACGCGCTAACGGCATCGCTGGCATCCTGGGTTACCTTGGCTCGGGTCTCGCCGGTCTGCTCGTGGGCTACATCGCCGACTTCTTTGGCTGGACAGCAGTGTTCGAGACTATCATCGTCGTTGCAATCATCGGCATGTTCATCCTCATCTCGATGTGGAAGGCTCCCCGCGACGGTTATGAGCGCGCCGCCAGCATCAACTACAATAACGAATAATAGTACATCGTTATGACTATGCAAGACTTTGACCGATACATGTCGCCATTCTCGCACGACGAGCTCATGGAGCGTTGCCGTCGCATCAAGCACGTGGCACTCGACATGGACGGAACCATATACATGGGCTCCACCCTGTTCCCCTTCACGCATCGCTTCCTCGACACTCTCACCGAGATGGGCATAACCTACTCGTTCCTCACCAATAACCCCACGCGCAGCCACAAGGACTACCTCGCCAAGCTCGACAAACTGGGCATTCGAGCCACCGACGAGCAGATGTACACCTCGTCGCTCGCTACCATCGACTACATCAAGCAGCACCACCCGCAAGCCAAGCGCCTGTTCACGCTCGGAACTCCAAGCATGCAGGAGGAGTTTGTGAAAGCCGGCTTTGAGCTCTGTGCCGACGACCCCAACGACCGTCCCGACCTGCTCGTCGTGGCTTTCGACACCACGCTCGAGTACAAGCGCCTGTGCCGCGCCACATGGTGGGCTTCAAAACCCGACATACCTTACATAGCAACCAACCCCGACTGGGTGTGCCCCACCGACCAGGAGGTGATTCTCGTTGACTGCGGCTCGCTGTGCAAGGCTATTGAGGGCGCTTGCAAGCGTCAACCCGATATCGTGATCGGCAAGCCCAATCCCGGCATGCTGCTATGCATTCGCGACAAGCGGGGACTCAAGAGCGAGGAGATAGCTATGGTGGGCGACCGCATCTACACCGATGTGGCCGCTGGGCAAAACGCCGGCTCAATGGGCGTGCTCGTGCTCTCGGGCGAGACAACCCTCGAGACTGCGCTGGCCAACGACCCGCTGCCCGACGTCACAGCCCTCAACGCGATGGAGTTTGCTAACCTGCTCATCGAGGCCCACAAGGCATGAAAATGACAATTATTTAATTCATTTATAGTTTTACAATTTTTTATTAACCTACAATTAATTATTTTATGAAAAAGTTTCTATCTTTAGTGATTGCTGCAATGGCAATCTGCCCGTCGGTTTTTGCCGCCGAGGTTGCTGAGGCCGAAGCTGCCGCCGAAGCTGCTCCCCAACAGTCTACTGTTGAGAAGATTCTTGCTAAGATGCCTAAGGTATCAGGTTATCTGCAGACTGGCTGGAACTACACTTCTAACGACAAGGCTACTTCGTCGTCGTTCCAAGCTAAGCGCCTCCGCCTTATCGTTGACGGCAACGTAGGCTCAAAGGTGTCTTTCCGCCTCCAAATCGAGGCCTTCAACGGCATCGCCGGCTCAACCAATGGTAACGGACAGAAGAACATCCAGGTAATGGACGCGTTCGCAACTTGGGCTCCCCTCGATGCGTTCAAGATCCGCGCCGGTCAGTTCTACACTCCTCTCGGCTATGAGAACTACGACATCTCGCCCGCTACTCTCGAGACCGTAGACTTCTCTAACATCGTTTACCGCATGGCTTGCCGCAACCCCTATGAGTACAACCTGGTTGACTACGGTCGTGACCTGGGCGTTATGTTCATGGGTGATGTAGGCGACAGCGGCAAGGGCTTCAAGTATTTCCACTATGACGTTGCCCTCACCAACGGTTCTATCCCCTGCAAGGACGACACCAACAAGTCTAAGGATATCTACCTGAGCGCTACTATCCGTCCTTTCAAGAACTTCAACATCAAGGGTACTTTCAACTGGGGCGAATACACCTCGACCAAGCTCGCCGGTGGCACTGGCGCCGCTTCGACTGTTGAGGGCGCTGCCAACAAGTACAACCCCATGACCCGTTGCGTTGTTGGTGCATGGTATAACGATCCCAACGGCATCGATATCCGTGGTGAGTATGGCTTCATGAACTCTAAGGTTAAAGGTGAGAAGGTTGTTGAGGAGCGCGGTGCTTATGCTCTCGTGGGCTATCACGCTGGCAAGTGGCTCCCCGTTATTCGCTGGGATATGTACAAGGACAACATCAATCCTCTGTCGGCCAACAACTACAACCGCATTCTCCTGGGTTGCACTTTCCAGCCCATCGCCAATGTTAAGGTTCAGCTCAACTATGGCCTCTCGCTCTACAACAAGGATGTTGAGACAGCTCTTGGCTACAACAAGCACCACCAGATCCAGCTCATGGGTCTCTTCAAGTTCTAAATCGTCTAATTTTTAAATATTAACCTATTTAACCACAAAAAACAAAACTATTATGAAAAAATTATTAGTTCTTATCGCTGCCTGCAGCCTCGGCATGGCTGTTAACGCTCAGCACCTCGGAACCGAGTATCGTCTGAAGAAAGTTATCGAAGTTCCCGGACGTCAAGGTATCGCCGCCGACAAGGATTACTTCTATGTGAGCGACACTCGCGGCCTCTACAAGTATGACCACAACTGGAACCTCGTTAAGAAACGCGTTCAGACTAAGGACAAAAACGGCAAATTCATCGACCCGCTGTTCCAGAACCCCGATAAGGCCAACCACTTTGGCGACATCGACGTTTACAACGGCAAAATCTACACCGGCAACGAGTACTTCAACCTGGGCCGTGGCTTCAACATCTCTATCGACATCTACGATGCCAACACTCTTGAGTATGTAGAGAGCATTCCCTGGAAGGCCGAGTCGGGACAAGTTGAGGTTTCGGGCGTAGCCGTTGACCGCGAGCGTGGCCTCGTGTGGCTCAGCGACTGGGTTGACAGCCGTTATGTATATGCCTACAGCCTTGAGACTAAGGACTACTACACTAAGGTTCAGTGCCGCCCCGAGCCCTACTGGTGCCAGGGTATCTATGTAGTCGACGGCGTTATGCTCCTCTCGGCCGACGACGGTGAGTCTACTTACCACATCGCCGACAACGTTTACAAGATGGACATCACCGGCGCTCCCTACACCGGCCTCGTTCAGGGAACCGAGCCCGTTAAGGAGAACCCCTGGGCTGTTAAGACCGACAAGGATGGCAAGGTTGTGACTCGCACTGGCGAAATCGCTGGCGGCGCTATGGGTGGCAAGGTTACTCTCCTCCGCGAGATGACCGATTTCCGCCGCGCTGGTGAGATCGAGGGTCTTACTATCGATCCCAACACCGACGACCTGCTGGTTCTCAACAACCGTGGTACTCAGATTATCCTCGGCATGAGCCAGGGCCCGTTCACCAAGGAAGGCTACACCAAGGAAATCCACGAGGTTTATGTTTATGAGAAAATCAAATAATTAATAACAGATTTCTCTTATGATTCCACTGGCGGGTTGCGCATTTGCGCAGCCCGCCTTTTTTACACACCCACAACATCAACATGTGTGCATTAGGACACTTCTGCATCCTTTTTTACCACCACCCGAAAACCATATAAATGGCGATATACAATTTTTAACGTTAAAATTTGTATATATCAAATAAAAAACATATTTTTGTGACTCAATTGTAAAAGCAACTCGCTTCTTTTGCATTTTTATATATGATGCAATGAAACGATGTTGTTTGAAACCGAAAAGATATTTTTTATACTATATTATTAACTAAAACATTTACTTATGAACAAAAGTTTTGTAAAAGCTGGCATGCTGAGCCTCATCGCGCTCGCTGCCATGACCTCTTGCTCGGAAAAGCAACAGTTCACCGACTTTAACAGGCAAGCTCACGATGTGCCCGTTCAGGTGCTCAACGCACAGCTCGCCGAGGTTCGCGACTATGTGCCCCTATATGCCGTAATCGCACACCGTGGCTCTACCTACTGGGCCCCCGAAGAAACCGAGGCTTCGTGGCGTTGGGCTCGCGACATGGGCGCCGACTACCTCGAGAGCGACCTTCAGTGCACCAAGGACGGCGTAGTGCTCTCGCTGCACGACGACAACCTCAAGCGCACTACCAACATCCAGAGCGTGTTCTCTGACCAAATCCCTGAAATCCGCAAGGCTTTCTACCGCTCGCTCACCTACAAGGACGGTACTCCCTGTAACTTCAGCGAGGCCGACATCCAGGCCGCCTATCAGGCCGACCTCTCCGACTACTACAGCTACTATCCCCGCAACTACTACTATGCCGAGCTCCTTATGCTCGACGCCGGCTCGTGGTTTAACGAGGACAACCTCGAGACCGCTCGCTCGGCCTACGGACAGAAGAACGGCATCTACGACGCTCTCGAGAAGTCTAACAAGGCCGGTAAGCCCGTCTACAGCACTGGCCTCTACATCTCGGCTCTCGCCGACCAAATCGCATATGCCGAGGGTAAGAAACTCAACCGCGATGCCGAAGGCCGACGCATCCTTCCCTACTATGTGAAAGATGAGTTCCGTGGCATGTCGCTCGCCGACATCTTCGCAAAGAAGATTGAGTGCCATGGCGTCACCGCTCAGGGACGCTACAAAAACTTCATCGAGTATGACTTCTCTAACGCCTATGTGAAAGATACTGAGGACTCGGGCAACCGCCCCGGCATCTACATCGAGCTCAAAGAGAGCTGGGCACAGCCCAAGTGCATGGAAGGCCTCGTTTACGACGAGCTCGCCAAGTGGGGCTGGAACATCATGGAGAAACCCGAGAACACCAAGGCTTTCTATATCGACGGAAAGGTTAACGTAGGTCACACCAACGGCAAGGTAATTCTACAAACCTTCTCGTTCGACTCGGTTAAGCGCGCCTACGACATCTTCAAGGGCAAAATTCCTATGTGCTACCTCCTCTGGACCGACTACCCCGGCGACTATGCTACCGACCTCTACTACAGCACTCCCACCGGGTGGGCCGACTTCATCAAGTACATGCAAGACTATGGCTGCCACATCTTTGGACCGGCTATCTCGGGCGCTCCCAACAACTATCCCGAGATGAACAACCCATGGCAGGCCTACATGACTCGACGAGCAGGTATGATCAACCATCCCTACTCGTTCGACTCGCAGGCTCAAATCACCAAGCACATGGGCTACTGGGTAAACATCTGGGACGAGAACCCCACCGAGTTCGACGACCTCATGCGCGTCACCATTCCAGCTACTCCCTACAGCAAGGGCGGCACTTGGGACATCTACATGGACGGCTGCTTCACTAACCGCACCGAGATGAACCTGCGATACATGATCGACAACGGTATGCGTTGCAACGCCGCGCTGCCCAACCCCTTCCACCCGGGACAGACCTTCGACAACTCTAAGGCTCCAAGCAACGTGCCCGACGCTGGCGACCTCCTCACTAAACTCGGCTACCCCCGCATGTGATTTTTAACTCATTAAATTGTCTAACATTAAATACTATATATAATGAAAAAAGTATTTTTGATGGCAGCTATGGCTGTTATTGGTTTCTCAGCCGTTGCACAGGATTTTGATATCGATCCTAAGCTCAAGATAAATAACAAAGACGAGAAGCTGAAATTCACTATCGGTGCACGTTTCATGGCCGACGCAGCTCTCTACAGCACTGAGTTCACACCCCTGCACAGCGGAGCAACTATCAGCGACGCTCGCATTCGCACCAGCCTCAGCTACGGCGAAAACTGGTACTTCTATGCCGACTTCGGATTCGGTAACGGTAAGTTCGCGCAGAAAAACATCTTCCTGCAGTATGCCAAGCTCGACAGCAAAGGCGCTACTCACGCCGTGAAGGTGGGATACTACAACGACCCCTCGGGCTCGATGGCCAACCAGACTTCGCTCGGCTCTTACCACTTCATCTCGCGACCCGGCTCGGCTCAGGCTCTGGGCGACGGTCGTCAGCTCGGCATCACCTATAAGTATGCCTCAAGCAACTTCTTCGCCTATCAGGGCATCTTCACCGAGAGCGTTTACAACAAAATCGCCGCCGGCTACAACGGCATCAGCGTCTCGGGACGCTGGCTCTATCGCAACGTTAAGGACAACGGCGGCTTCCACGCTGGCGTTTCGGCTCGTTTCCTCCACCTCGGTGGTGGCGAGGAGATGACCACTAAGGGCTCTACAGTGCTCAAGAAAACCCTCAACATCGGCCAGAACATGGAAACCTATGTTGACCAGGACCAGTTTGTGAAGGCTTCAATTCCTTGGGCAAGCAATGTAATCAACATCGGCGCCGAGGCTCTCTACTTCAACAACTGCTTCTTCGCTCGTGGCGAGTATTTCCACAAAATGGTTACTAAGCACCGCGACACCTACAAGATCTTCATCGCTCAGCAGGACAACATCGACGGCTGGGGCGACCTCGGCTCGTGGCTCGCTGCCAACCCCTTGCGCAACAACCACTTCAACGGCGGTTATGTGGAGCTCGGTTACAAGTTCTTCGGCCCCGACTACAAGTACAACAGCCACGACGCTGTGCTCGGCGGATGGCAGGGCAGAACCCTTGAGATGGTGGCGCGAGTTAACTACACCGGCCTCAACGACATCACCAAGGGCGACTACTACTCGGTAGGACGCGACCAGTACTATCCCTCGGGATACATGGAAGACTGGCCCTACGCTTCAAGCTCGGTAGGTGGCGGTAACATCATCTCGGCAACTCTTGGACTCAACTTCGCCTTCAACAAGTATGCCGCTGCTATGCTCAACTACACCTACAGCAACCTCAAGCGCGACTTCTACCCCTACGACAAGAACTTCCACCAAGTTCAGGCACGCGTACAGTTCGTCTTCTAATGAAATCGCAACATTAACCCCCACAAGCCCTTGCGCCCACACCCCCCGCGCAAGGGCTTTCCACATCCCCCCTTCATCAC
>JABUUJ010000099.1 GCA_021443235.1 Muribaculaceae bacterium | reverse complement strand
TTTGTAAAGCGACTCGCGAAACTCCTTCAATTGTTCCTTTAGTGGCGCATCAAGTATGCCTGTGTGCTGGAAAGCAAACTTATAGTTAAAGGCCTCACGAATGAGGAAAGTCTTGCCAACCCTGCGCCGTCCATACACGGCCACAAACTCTGACTGATTGGACGACATCACCTCCATGAGTTCTCTTTTCTCTTTTTCTCTACCTATTAACATGGCTTATCTGTTTAAAACGTTGGCTTTAAGATGCTGCAAATATACTATTTTTTTATGAGATTTTGATGGTTTTTTTGTGAAAATGTGGCTGAAACCTTCGGAAATGTGGCAAAAAATGCATGATTTCCGACGGTTTCAGCATGTTTTTGCGCTCGCCCACGCCATCAAGACCACTACAATCCACCCCCTTTCCTCTCCCAGATTCCACCCCCAACCTACCTCCATTTTGGGTGATGGAGAACCCTCTGTTCCTGTGATTTTTTTGGTGATGTTGCAATTCTGCTCAAAAATCGTTAACTTTGCAATTTTAAGACTACCGATATGGAAATAAAACGTGGTGTAATCGCTTTTGTGATAATGATGTGCGTCGCAACGCTTGCCGTGGCGCAAGTTAAGTTGTCGCCAGCCATGCGCAGTTATCTGAGCAAGGCCGACGGCGATAAAGTTGAGGCTATAGTAGAAATTAATGCCGGCGCCGAGCAGGCACTAAGGCAAAGTGGGCTGACATTAAGCACTCGCACGGGCAACACCGTCGTGGTGTCGGGCTCTCCCGAGCAGCTCGCTGCCTTGCCGAAGGTGCCGGGCGTGAAAAGCGTCAAGGCCCCCTCACGCATCTACTTGCACTGCGACTCGTCGCGCAACGTGACTCGCACTGGCCAGGTGCTTGATGGCGTGTCGCTGCCCATGGGTTACGACGGCACAGGCGTGGTGGTGGGTTTGATCGACTGCGGCGTCCAGTACTCGCACCTGTCGTTTAAAGACCCCAACGGCAACTGCCGCATCACCCGCGTGTATCATCCATGGGCTACTGCCACCACCCCCATCGTTATCGACGGCATGACGCTCCCTGGGCGGGAATACACCACACCCGAGGAAATCGCCCAGCTCACTACCGACGACAACAAGCAGTCACACGGAACCCACACAACAGGTATCGCCGCTGGCTCGCTCGTGGGAAAATATGGCGGAATGGCTCCGGGTGCCGAGATTGTGATTGCCGGAATGCCCACCACCCAGCTCACCGACGCCTCTGTCGCCGCATCGGCACGCTACATCGCGCACTATGCCCACAGCAAGGGCCTGCCGTGTGTCATCAACATGAGCATTGGCAGCCACGATGGTCCGCACGACGGCACCGGC
>JABUUJ010000098.1 GCA_021443235.1 Muribaculaceae bacterium | reverse complement strand
TTGAAGGTGTAGTACTTGAGGGCGGTGCCCGAGGTCAGCGGATAGGGCAGGCATACGGTGCCGTAAACTAAGTCGGCGCCTTCGGGCTTGCTGGCCGCATAGTGGTGGACGAGGTGATTGTCGGGCATTACTTCAATCTCGGTGGTCTTGGTCACGCCCTTCTGGTTTTGTTTAGCCTGCTCGAGCCCATCCCACTCAACGTCGGCAATATAGTCGAAGCAGTAGCTGATGTCGAGCTTCTGGTTGTAGCCTGTGAAGTACTCAGCCTCGCCAGTAGGGTTCTCGGTGTTGTAAACGCGGTTGTTGCCGCTCTGCTTGAGCGAGCCAGCCGTCCAGCAGTTGGTCAAGTGGCCATAGTTCTGCATATATCCGCACAGCAACGCGCTGCTGCCGTCGCCCTTGATCTCGCCAGTGTTGAAGCACTTGTCGAGAGCCACCTGAACGTAGCTGCCGTCGCCGTCGTTGCCGTCGTTGATCACGCGGCCCAGGATGCCACCGGCGTGCTTAGCACCAGTCACCTTGCCATAGTTGCCGCAGCCGGTCACGAGCACGTTGCCCCAGCCACGCCCGTCGTTGCGCACTGTGCCCACGATGCCACCGGCGCCATACTCCGACCTGTTGCTGATTTCGCACGACGAGTCGAGAATCACGTTGCGTATGTCGGCATGCACGTCAACCGTGCCGAAGAGGCCTGCGCCTTCCTCGCTGTTCTGATCAACGGTGCACTCCAGCCCCGAGATGGTGTGTCCCTGACCGTCAAAGATACCGCGATAGCGGTTGTCCTTGGTGCCGATGGGAGTCCACTCGGCGCCCGAGTTGATCACGATGTCGTTTTCAAGCACTGCGTTGGTGAAGGGATAACCACCGTTCACCTCGTTGGCAAACGCGCGCAGCTGCTCCTCGTTGCTGATGGTAATGTGTGAAATGTCGGTGGGCAGCACCTCGTCGTGGTTGATATCCAAAACCGGATTGCTATCAAAGTCGACACCCTTCAGGTTCTGACGCCAAGGTCTGATACCTTTCTGGCGGTTCTGGGCGCCGTTGTTGAGCCAGTTGGCAACAACACCAGTGCCGATTTTGTCGTATCTTACCTGCATCTCAAGGCTACGATAGCCATTGCTCATGTCGGGGTTCTCATAGCGGTAGTTGTTGCCCGAATTGATGTCAATGTCGTCAAGGCCGCGGTACTCGTCCTTGCCAATGATGGGGTAATCTTGGGTCGAGAGGCAGTTGGTGACGAGGGGGTTGTTTCTCGGAGCGCCCAATATGCCGCCTCGGGTGTCGGCGCCGTCGTTATAGATTTTGCCAGTATTGAGGCAGTTGTTGATAGTGCCGCCATCGGCAAATCCCACTATACCACCCGCGAAGCCGTCGTCACACACCAGTTGTGCGTGATTGGTACATTGCTCAAAGTCGCAGTACTCGGCACATCCGCATATACCGCCCACATCGTCATAGTCGGTGATAATAATAATGGCGTCAACCACCACAGCAACCGCAAAGGCCACGAAGAGGCCAATCGTAAACGTAAAGAATCCGATGGCTGGTGCGGCCTTGGCTGCCACTGCCGCATAATAGGCGGTGTGCGACTGGTTAATCATCATCCAACAAAACTCAAACA
>JABUUJ010000097.1 GCA_021443235.1 Muribaculaceae bacterium | reverse complement strand
GATTATTGTTGTAACCCTTTACAGGCATCAGGGCGCCACCGCTGCGCGCCGCCGCCCTGCTACCTGCCTACTTAAAGACCGATGCCTAACGGCATCCAGTCACGAGTCCCACAGACCTTATATAAATCAGGGTCAAATAGTATATAGTTGCCATGATTTTTATGGAGCAAAGAGCGTGTCAAGTGTAATTACTTCAGAGATAATGTCAGAATGGCTATTTTCCAGCACTCCCTGTGGACTCACCAATGTAAGTAAAACACCATGCTTTAGTCCAGTTTCTTCCACAAACACGGCCTCTCTTCGCAAAAGTTTCTTCTCCTCATCGGCAGTTACGCTATATGGCTTTTGTGAGAATTTCATCTCGCACATGTTTATCATGCCGTCGGCACGCTCAATAATCAAATCAACCTGCGCGCCGTCCTTGTCTTTCCGGCTGCGCCATGAATAGTGCTCAGTGCGGATACGGTCAATGCGAAGACCTTTTTTTATCTCTGGCACATGTGCCATACATAGCAGTTCAAACGTAAGCCCCTGCCAATTGTGAATCTTAGGGCTATTGACACTTTTTGACCAAAAAGAATCATCGGTTGTGTTAGGGATAAACGCGCAATGAAAAAGGGTGAAGAAATCCATCAACTGATATGTCCCGTTTTTGGAGAGACCTCGTTGTGTGCGCATGTGATAACGCCTCACAAAGTCACAATTTTGCAACTCAACGAGAATTTTAGTTAGGTTGCCACCGGTTTTAATTTTCAATGCTTTGGCGATTTCGTCTCTCGTCAGTCCCTTGCGAGTACTGGCAAGCGTCGCAATCACCTTAGTATATCGCTCACTCTCCTTAAAAAGCGACTTATAAAGGCGGTCATATTCCTGTCGCAACTCCCCATCACTTGAAAAGCATAGTCGGTCCACATTTTGTGCCACACTCTCATTGTTTCTGAGCAAACTCAAATAGTAGGGAACACCACCAAATATCATGTAGCACTGTGCAATATTGGCGCGACTCCACTTAAATTTCTTGGCTTTTAAGAACTTCTCTGTTTCACTCAATGTAAACTGATGCAGATGAATCTCGTGGGTAACACGATTGTGCAGGCCACCATGGTTGTTTATAAGATTGCTAATCATCCACGATGTTGCCGAGCCACACACTATTAGTTTCAACCCAGGCCGGCGCGACGCCCAAGAGTTCCAGAAATGGTCAAATGCCGATATGAATCCTGAACGTGCCGTAGCAAGACAAGGCAACTCGTCGATAAAAACAATGTGCTGCCGACTCGCTGGTATCTTCTCAAGCAAACTCTCCAAAGCGAAAAAGGCCTCGTTCCATGTCATTGGCCTACCAGCCCTGAAGTCATAGCCAAACCGTTCTAAGGCATGATTAAAATACAAAAGCTGCTCGTTCTTGGAGGCATTGAGCACACCTGTCATTTCAAAGGCAAATTTGTCGCCATAAAGTTGTGTAATCAAGAACGTCTTGCCCACTCGACGACGGCCATACAACGCGATAAACTCAGACCTGTCTGATTGTAAATAGCTATCAAGCAATGCAATCTCTTTCTCTCTTCCTATCAGCATAACGTTTTATTTATATGGGCAAAGGTATATATTTTTTTCTGATTACGCAACTGAAAGTGCGCCAAATTGATGTTTTTTTCGTCAATTTGGCCCTATTTCACGCTGAAAGTGCGCCAAATTGATGTTTTTTTCGTCAATTTGGCCCTATT
>JABUUJ010000096.1 GCA_021443235.1 Muribaculaceae bacterium | reverse complement strand
GGCGCCGGCGGCACCGAGAGTCAGGACTGGGCGTCGATGTTGATGCGCATGTACTTGCGCTGGTGCGAGCGCCACGGCTATAAGACCTCGATAGAGCACCTCATCGACGGCGATGAGGCCGGCATCAAGAGCGTGACCATCAGCGTTGAGGGCTCGTTTGCGTTTGGCTACCTGAAGAGCGAGAACGGTGTTCACCGCCTGGTGCGTGTGTCGCCCTATAACGCTCAGGGCAAGCGCATGACCTCGTTTGCCTCGGTGTTTGTGACTCCGCTCATCGACGACACCATCGAGATTACGATTGACCCTGCCCGCCTGTCGTGGGACACCTTCCGCAGTGGCGGCGCCGGCGGCCAGAACGTGAACAAGGTGGAATCGGGCGTGCGCGCGAGGTATCAGTATAAGGATCCCTATACGGGTGAGGAAGAGGAGATCCTGGTGGAGAACACCGAGACTCGCGACCAGCCCAAGAACCGCGAGAACGCGCTACGCAACCTGAAGTCAATACTCTATAACAAAGAGTTGCAGCATCGCCGCGAGGAGCAGCGCAAGATTGAGGACAGCAAGAAGAAGATTGAGTGGGGCAGCCAGATACGCAGTTACGTCTTTGACGACCGCCGCGTGAAGGACCACCGCACTGGTCATCAGACGAGCGACGTGGGCGGCGTGATGGATGGCGATATCGATGCATTCATCAAGGCATTCCTCATGGCTGGGGATCTGTAAAGGAAAACGTTGTTTTTTGGAGATAGATGCAAAGAAGTTGAACATTAAAATATATATGAGAGATGGCCGAGAAATTAGCAATAATCAAGGTTTCGGGAAGGATACTTGAAAACCCCGAGGAGGTTAAGGTGTTTGTAAAAAGCCTCACCGCAATCAAAGGCAGGAAGATTATTATCTTCAGCACTGCCGACGCAGGCAAAAAGATGGGAAAAAAGATGGGCACCACAGTGCGCTTCTCGAGCGAGCGTCCAGTGATGGACGAGGCGACGCTCAACCTGTATGCGATGGTATATGGCGGCATGGTGAGCTCGCAGTTTGTGACCCTGCTTCAGAGCTACAAGATAAACGCGGCAGGCTTTACTGGAGCCGACATGAACTTCGTTACCAGCACATTGCAGGCAGGCGACACTGGGCTGACTGGAGTGGTGCATGCTATTAACACACAGGCGTTTTCAGAGCTTGTAGAGCAAGGCGTGGTGCCAGTAATCGCTCCGTTCTCGCACGACGGCAAAGGTCAGATGCTCTTTAACGAGACCGATGCGATGGCAAGCGAGATAGCCAAGTCGCTGGCAATCAGATATGACGTGACGTTGATGTATTGCTTCCAGCGCAAGGGCGTGTTGCTGAACGTTGACGACCCCGACAGCGTGATTCCAGTGCTCAAGCGCACGCAGTATAAGAATATGCGCGAGATGGAGATAATCAAGGACTGGTTTGCCAATAAGCTTGACAATGCGTTCTCGGCAGTTGACCACGGCGTGAAAGAGGTGGTGATTTCGAGCGCTGCCGGCCTGGGCAAAGCCTCGGAAGGAACACACATAAAGTAATACTTGAATATTTTAATATTTTAATATTTGAATAAAGATTTAATAATCTGAATAATTTCAATATTTGAATATTTTGAATGGGTTTTATAATTTTTTGATGAGATGAAAGTAGCTATTGTGGGCGCGAGTGGCGCCGTGGGACAAGAATTCATGAGAGTGCTCGATGAGCAGAACTTTCCTGTGAGCGAGCTTGTGCTGTTTGGTTCGCAGCGCAGCGCTGGCCGCATCTTCACCTTTCGTGGCAAAGACCATGTGGTGAAGTTGCTGCAACACAACGATGACTTCAAGGATATTGACATTGCGTTTGTGTCGATGGGCGCTGGCCCAGCGAAGGAATATGCCGAGACCATCACAAAACATGGGTGCCTGATGATTGACAACAGTAGCGCGTTTCGCATGGACGACGACGTGCCTCTGGTAGTGCCCGAGGTTAACGGCGACGACGCACTTGACGCGCCGCGCAACATCATCGCCAACCCCAACTGCACCACCATCATCATGGT
>JABUUJ010000095.1 GCA_021443235.1 Muribaculaceae bacterium | reverse complement strand
GAGAATGAAAAGCTTGACTTGCTGGCACTTGAGGAAGGCTATGAGGCAATCAAGGAGACCTTCCCACACTATAATGTAGCGTATGTTCACGGCAAGATGAAGCCCGCCGAGAAAGACCACCAGATGGAGCTCTTTGCCCGTCGTGAGTCGCACATCCTCGTTGCCACCACAGTGATTGAGGTGGGAGTGAATGTGCCCAATGCCAGCGTGATGGTGATAGAGAACGCCGAGCGCTTCGGGCTGTCGCAGCTGCATCAGTTGCGCGGTCGTGTTGGCCGTGGCGCTGAGCAGTCCTACTGCATCCTTATGACAAAGTATGAGATTGCGCGCGAGACACGTCACCGCCTTGAGGTGATGTGCAGCACCAACGATGGCTTTGTGATTGCCGAGGAGGACCTGAAACTGCGCGGCCCGGGCGACATGGAGGGCACACAGCAGAGCGGCATCGCGTTTAACCTGAGAATCTCGAACCTTGCCAAAGACGGACAAATACTGACGATAGCACGCGAAGATGCCGAGAACGTGCTAAAAGAGGACCCCACCCTTTCGACACCCGATGGCAAGATGATGGACCGTCAGATTCATGCGATATTCAACAAGCAGCTCAACTGGGGAGAGATTAGTTAATTTTTTATAGTAAAAACCAACATTTAAACAAAGAATTATCAAAATAGAGATTTTAACAGGATTTTTTTCGGTCACATATAACCAAAGATAGAACATGTTTACTATTTTTAAGTCTGTAATATTTTGTCATGTTGCAAAAAAGTGCTACCTTTGCGGTGATATGAAATCAAGTTTATTTCATAGTGGTCAAGGTGAGCATGTTGCTCACAACTGCATGCAGCAATGCTGCCCGCAGAGTCGCCATAATTTCGGCGAATGAAGCCTGTCTCGACCCCGTGTGGTTGGTGACTGGGCTTTTTTTTTGGAGAAAAACTTAAAAAATATATAAAGATGAGTAAAAGCCTGGTATCTATTTCTGACCTGAGCAAGGACGAGATTTTGGCCCTGCTAAGGAGAGCTGCCGAATTTGAGGCCAACCCCAATCAGGGACTTCTCAACGGCAAAGTAGTAGCGACATTGTTTTTTGAGCCTTCGACGCGTACACGTCTGAGCTTTGAGACAGCTGTTAACCGTTTGGGCGGCCGTGTGATAGGCTTCAGCGACGCCAAGACCAGCAGTCAGAGCAAAGGCGAGACGCTCAAAGACACCATCATGATGGTGAGCAACTATGCCGACCTGATTGTGATGCGCCACTATCTGGAGGGAGCGGCGCGCTATGCAAGCGAGATTTCGCCTGTGCCCATCATCAACGCGGGCGATGGCGCCAACCAGCATCCGTCGCAGACGATGCTCGACCTCTACAGCATCTACAAGACGCAGGGCACGCTTGAGAATCTTACCATCACGATGGTGGGTGACCTGAAATATGGCCGCACGGTGCACTCGCTGCTCGAGGCTATGCACTATTTCAACCCCACATTCAATTTTGTGGCGTGCGACGAGCTGAAGATGCCCGACCAGTACAAGCGCTTCTGCGACAAACACGGCATCAAGTATAACGAGACCACAGCCTTTGACGAGGAGATCATCAACCAAACCGACATACTGTATATGACCCGCGTTCAGCGCGAGCGATTCAGCGACCTGATGGAATATGAGCGCGTTAAGAACCTCTACACCCTGCATGCGGCAATGCTCGACGGCAGCAAGGAGAACCTAAAGGTGCTGCACCCGCTGCCCCGCGTGACCGAGATTGACCAGGATGTGGACGACAGCCCCAAGGCTTATTACTTCCAGCAGGCCAAGAACGGATTGTTTGCCCGCCAGGCAATCATCTGCCGCGCGCTGGAAATTGAGTAGCGCTGGTTTAACGTTGTTTAACTTGGTTCAACCTTGTTCAACGTTGTTCAACTTGGTTCAACCTTGTTCAACCTTGTTCAACTTGGTTCATTTTTAATATAAAATAATGTGTTTCAACCACAACGAGATAAAATGCAAAAGAAAGAATTAGCAGTTGCCGCACTGAAAAACGGCACCGTTATCGATCACATCCCCAGCAAATCGCTGTTTAAGGTAGTGGACCTGCTCGGCATCAAGCAC
>JABUUJ010000094.1 GCA_021443235.1 Muribaculaceae bacterium | reverse complement strand
CGCCTCACACCCACGACACCTGCAAAGTCACCCGCAGTAATTAAGTAAATTAGGGGGCTACATCACACTTTGCGCATTCTAATTTCGCATGTGGTGGGAAATTTGGTTGGAAATAATATGGCTTGTTAAATTTCATGTAATAATTCTTGCATATTCATTTTTTTGTATTATTTTTGCAACCAGCAACAAGTTACTTGGCTTATTGGAAATTATGCTCAGAAATGATGATGTGGTTCGAGTGCGAGAGATATCCTGTATTAGCTTCGGGCGAGGAAACACCAAGTCAACGCATACACAAAACAGTTGGGCCATGAAAGCAAGAGCCATACTATTGCTATGCTTTGGCACATTCATACTATTTGCCAGGGCACAGGATGCCATCACGCCTCTGAGCGAGGATGTGGTGGAGCCCAGGCCAGCGACGTCACGGTTTGCGATGTTTGAGACGCCGCGTCCGCAGCTGTCGACTGGGACGGTGTGTTATGCGCTCGACCTGTTTACTGTCAAGACCGACGGAGTGGAGATTCCCATCTCACTGTGTTACAGCACGCAGGGCATCAAGGTCAACGACGATCCTTATCCTTGCGGTTACGGGTGGGCGCTGCTGCCGTCGCTGCGCATATCGCGCACCGTCATGGGCCGTCCCGACGAGCGCTACAAGAGGCTCCCCGAGTCTCGCCTGCCGCTGGTCGGGGACGATAACGACTCGCTTTACCGATGCGTCAGACACGACAGCGGCTATGTGCCCGACAGCTCCTGCCACGACACCCAGCACGATATTTTCAACGTCTCCCTGCCGGGGATAAGGTTCGGCTTCGTGGTCGAACGGCGTGACGGCCGCTTTGTCGCGCATAACGCCGTAAGGAACGGATGTGTCGTTGAGGCCGACAGCTCGTTGTCGGCCTTCACCGTCAGGGACACCCGGGGCAACACTTGGTATCTGGGCGGAGCCAGCACGGAGACTTCCTTCGAGGCCTCGCACACGACCGCCTGGGCAGTAAGCAAGGTTGTGACCGCAACGGGCGACTCGATAGTGTTTGAGTGGGAGAAGAGGCACCATGCGGCGTTGCAGGAGTTCGTCCCGGCCGAGTATCGCGACTATGAGTACTGCCCCACCGGCCTGAAGAGGGAGTCCAACCCCGAGGAGACCGCATCGCTTGCCGCGATAGGCAGGAACAGCGGGAACCTGCACCTTGCCAAAGTAATCTTCCCGAAAGGAGAGGTCGGCGTCAGGTATGCCGAACCCATGATGGCTAATCCCGACTCATGCGGTTCCTATGCCTATACGGTCACCTATACTGGAGGAGGAGAACTGAACGGTTACGCTCTTTCGCCACAGCTTGCTGGCGGCCTGTCGGCGATGGAGGCATTAAGCGTCAACTACTACGACAGCTACATCTTTTGCGACAGCTTCGCCGACACGGGATTGTCGCATGTTGAAGTTGATGGATATGACGCTCCGGTCTCGCAAGACAATGCACATTCAGCAAAGGGAATGGCGACTGGGGCGCTATATCGCGTGCTGGGCAGCAATAGCGTGCTTGCTTCCTCAAGATATTATGACGCCAGGGGGAATGTCGTGGAATCGCATGAGCAGAACCTGATGGGCGGGTATGAGCATTACTACTACCACTTGACGTTCACGGGCAAGCCGCTGCAAGTGAGGCACGATCATGTGACTCGTGACACAATAATAACCGAGGTTCTGCGTTATACTTATGATAATATGGAACGGCTGGTTGACACATATTTAACTTGTGGCGGTGGAGCAGAGCAACTGCTCACCCGCTACACCTATGCCGCCGACGGGCGCAAGCTGCGTGTGGAGTACCTGCTCACTAACGCGCGCTTTGCCGACGACCTTGTCGCCGTGCCGGCCGACGACCTGCCCATGCCGATGTCGCTGGGCGGAGGGGCGGTGGCGCCGCTCGACTCGGCGGCCCTTACCTCCATTGACTCGGCATTTGCCGAGCCTGCCGAGGTGACGCTGATGACGCTCGACTACTGCGGCAACCACATCTACCGCAACGGCCGGCTGGAGCGCATGCTGACCGACGTGGGCTACATCGACACTATCGGCTGCCACTACTACGTGAAAGACTACCGCGGCGACATCCGCACTGTCGTGGGCGAGGACGGCACCCTCGA
>JABUUJ010000093.1 GCA_021443235.1 Muribaculaceae bacterium | reverse complement strand
GGTCCGCACGACGGCACCGGCTAGCTTGCACGCACGTTCGACGAGCTCAACGAGCGCTACGGCACCATTTTTGTGCTCTCGGCTGGCAATGAGGGCAGCGATGAGATATACATGACCAAGGAATTGGTCGAGGGCGACACCCAGCTCTCGACTGTGATGGAGACTTTTACTTCCAACGACTCGGATGTTGATATATGGTCGCGTGGCTCGTCGCCGCTCACCATCACCTATAAAATCTATAATCGCGAAGTCGACACCATCGTTGCATGCACCCGGCCCATCGCCGCCGACACCATCATCAACTTCTCGCAAGACCCGGTAATGAGTCCTTATATATCGGGAAATGTCACTGTTACACACGAACTTAACCCCGTCAACAACAAATACCACATCTACCTCAACCATAATGCAGTACCAAAATATAAAAAATACCTCGCTTTTACCATCAACGGTTCGGCGGGCGATGTGATTGATGTATGGGACTCCTCGTCGTCGTCCTACTTCAGCGATGCCAACCTTGAGGGATATATGCGCGGAACCACCGTTGTCACGGTGAGCGACATTGCCACTGGCCACCACTCCATCTCGGTGGGAGCCTATGCCGGTCGCGAGAAATATCCCACTAACACGATGAACTACAGCACAGGCTATAAAATGTTCGACATGGCGAGGTTCTCAAGCTACGGCACCGATATCAATGGCGTGCAGCATCCGTTCATCACGTCGCCGGGCGTTCAGGTGGTGTCGGCAGTCAGCATCTACAACTGCAGCACGACGACCTACTCGCAGCGTGAGTCCACGGGCAGTGGCTACGACTACTGGTATGTCAAGTCGGGCACATCGATGGCTGCGCCTTGTGTCACGGGCATCGTGGCGCAGTGGCTGCAGGCTTGTCCTTCGCTCACCATCGACCAGGTGAAAGACGTGATGGCGGCCACCGCTATTCAACGCGGCGAGATGAGTGAAAAGAGCGGCCCTAACGGCAATATTGACGCCTATGCCGGCATTCAGATGATTCTTGCAAAATATGTCAAAATCAAGGGCGATGTCAATGCCGACGGCGTTGTTGATATCGCCGACGTCAATATCCTCATCAACATTATCTTGGGCAATGACGATCCTCTCAACTACGGCGACCGCGCCTTTGTCACTGGCCGCGACATTGTTGACATTGCCGATGTGAACGCAACACTCAACATTATCCTCAACATCGAGTAATGAGAAACCTGCTTGCATGCATTCTGCTTGCGTGCGCCATTGCTGCCACAGCCGTGCGGCCAGCCACCAGAATGACATCATTCTCGCGCACACAACTCGCCAGCGCAACGACCTCGACGCGCATGGTGAGCGCACATGTGACCATCGACGATGCCCAGGCGCTCAGTCGCTTGCGCGACATCGGTGTCACCATCAACACCGTCACCGGCCGCATTGCCACTATCCAACTTCCGGCGTCGAGCATCGCACTCCTCGCCAGGCTCGATGGCGTGCGCAGTGTGGGCCTTGCCAAGCGACTCACGCTTGCCAACGACACGGCGCGCATTCTCTCGCACATCGATGCGGTGCACGAGGGTGTTGTGGCCCAGCGACAGTTTACGGGCAAAGGCACTCTCATCGGCATAATCGACACTGGCGTCGACTTCAACCACATCAACCTGTGCGACGATAACGGCAACTCGCGTGTCGTTGCCGCCTATCTGCCCAGCGACTCCACCGGCATTAGCCCCGAAATCGACGGCAACACCTTGCCGGGAAGCCACTACGACACCCCCGAGCAAATAGCACAACTCACCGCCGACTGCTCCAACATTTCGCACGGCACTCACACCTCGGGCACTGCGGCAGGCAGCTGTCGCGCCAATGGGTGGTATGGCGTGGCGCCCGACGCGCAGCTGGTGATATGCTCTATGCCCGAGTCTGAACTCACCGACGTAAACATTGCCAACTCAGTGAGATACATCTTTGATGTTGCGACTCGACTCAACTTGCCATGTGTCATAAACATTAGTCTCGCCTCCGAGTCGGGCCCTCACGACGGCACCGGGCTGCTTCCCGAACTTTTCGACCAACTTTCGGGTCCAGGCCGCATCTGTGTGCTCTCGGCTGCCAATAGCGGCATGCGCGCCCACACCATCGACCACACTTTTACTTCCGAAACCGATACTGTTTACACTGCTATCGCCAACTATCGCGGACACTCAGGGTGGACGCCTGGAGAGCTTTCGGTGTGGTCGAGCTCCAGTGAGCCTCACTCGGTAGCCTTCACCGTGGTTTCCAAGTCCTCGGGCAAAATCCT
>JABUUJ010000092.1:2608-4703 GCA_021443235.1 Muribaculaceae bacterium | reverse complement strand
CTCATCAGTCCCAGTTCCTTTAGGCGCTCGGTCATGCGGCGGCACACGGCAAAGTGCACATCTTTATATTTCACTCCGGGGGCGGCCACGCTCAGCGCGAGGTCGTGGCACTCCTCGACTATGCTGTAGATCTCGAGCTGACGCTGCGTGAACTTGCCGCTAACGGGGATGGTGCGTGTGTGGTCGCTGCAATAGTTGAGCATGCTCTCGGCGCCGCAGTCACACACCACGAGGCGTCCGGCCTCGAGCGGTGCGCCCGACGGGTTGCCGTGCATAATCTCGCCATGCTGCGAGAAGATGGTGGGGAAGCTGGTCTTGTAGCCCTTCGACAGAGCTATGCCCTCGAGCACGCCGGCGATGTATTTCTCGGTCACGCCGGGCTTCACCAGGCGCATTGCCGTGGTGTGCATCTCATAGCCTATTGCCACGGCGCGCTCCATCTCGGCGATCTCGATGTCGCTCTTGACGCTGCGTTGTGCTATCACCGCCATGCGCAGCTCGTGCGAGCACTGCTTGCGCTGCTGCGACGGGTGGATGCCCAGCAGGTCCATAATCTGAATCATGATGTCGTGCCGGTAGGGCGGCAGGAAGTGCACTTTGCGACCCTCGGCCTTGGCTTGGTCGCACAGTGTGGCGAGCATGCTTAGCGGTCCGCTGCCTGCCACCCCCACCTGAGCGGCCTGGTGGGCGACGCAATCCCACGAGCCATACCACACGATGTCTTCCACGTCGATGTCGTTGCCCAGCAGGTATTCCTTGTCGTTGTCAACGTCGATTACGCCCACCAGGCCGTCGCGCACCAGTCCGAAGTAGTAGAGAAACGATGAGTCCTGACGGAAGGGGTAATACACATTGTGGGGGTAGTTGCAGGGCGACTCGTTGTTGCCAAACAGCACGATAAGTCCCGATTTCACAAGCTCTTTCAACTTGGCTCGGCGGCCAATATATACTTCTTTGCTAAACATATTGCTTGATATTTTTGTGGTTATTGGTTTCAGATTGTAAAGATAGCAAAAATTTCAATGCCTTCAGTCCTTATTTGCCCCAAAAACATAAAAATCACATAAAAATTGTATTTTTACCGCATTTTATTTGCAATTTACCATTTTGCGTTGTAACTTTGCACCGTCAACCAATTTTTATAACAAATTAAATCTAATTTTTCATGACACACAACACACACTACAACTACTCGGGCGACACTGGCATCAGCGGCAAGCATCGTGCTCGCATTGAGCGAGATACCGAGTTTATCAAGGCCTATCGACGCGTCCTTGAGCTGATGATTGAGCGAGGCGTGCCCGATGCCCGACGCGCCGCAATCGAGTTTACCGTGGCACACGTTCAGCCACGCTACCATGTGAGCTATGACCGCGCCTACAATGTGGTGACCGAGATTATCGCGGGGCGAGGAAACCCCGTGAAACCGTCGCTCCAAGCGCAGATGTGGGAGGAGATAGCGCAGCGCGTGCGCCAGCTCATCACCAGCAAGCAAATATCGATAGCGCGCGCCGTCGAGTTTGTGCTTGAGCACTGCCGCGCATCGCGATTTTTCATCACCCCCGACTATGCCTACCACCACATACGTCGCATTGAGACAATCACTAAACCCTCGCGCCATGAACATCTCAATTGACCTCGACAACGTGCTTGAGCGCATCTATGCCGAGAGCGCATGGCATGCCGCCTACAATCCCGGAGTGGCCGCACTCACGCCCGACAACCGCGCCACGCTAAACCGACGCATTGACGATGCTCTCGCCGACCTGCGCCCGCGCATCGACGGATATGTGACGCAGTGGGAGTTTAACCACCACCTCGACGAGGGTAATATTACCATCGCGCTGCGGCTCAAGCCACACATGGACGTTCACGCCGCCGCCATCAAGGACTCGATTACCGACGTCCTCGCCCAATTTGCCCTCAAGAGCCACTACACCGGCACCAACAACCACTTTGACCTGGCATGGCAGGTGGCGCGAGCCCGCATCTCCGTCTTCCTCGCCAAAAACGAGCTGCCCCAGTAAAAAACGGCTACTATATACTTTTTGACCCCAAGAAAGGGCTGCCGGAGGCAGCAGATGTTAGTAGGCCT
>JABUUJ010000092.1:0-2408 GCA_021443235.1 Muribaculaceae bacterium | reverse complement strand
AACCAAGTTGAACAATGTTGAACCAAGTTGAACAACGTTGAACCAAGTTGAACAATGTTGAACCAAGTTGAACAAAGTTAAACCACGTTAAGCCCCCACCGGCGCCGTTACCCCTCGCTGGGGGTGGCAGCCGGAGTGCCTGGTGCGGCCGACTGTGGCGGGCGTCCCAAGAACTCGAAGGTCTCGACATAGACCTCGGTGATGTAGCGCTTGATCTGGTTGCGGTCCTCATAGGAGCGGGTGCGCAGCTTGCCCTCGATGTAGAGTTGCGAGCCCTTGTGCACATATTTCTCGGCGACTTGGGCGTTGCGGCCCCATATCACGATGTTGTGCCACTCGGTGCGCTCGGGATACTGGGTGCCGTTAGCTCCCGTGTAGGCGCGCTCGGTAGTGGCAAGCGGGAATTGCACAACGCACTGTCCCTGCGACGGATAGCGCACATCGGGCTCCTTTCCCACATTGCCCACTAAAATAACTTTATTTACTGACATAATGTGTGTATATTTATAAGTTTCTTATCATACAATCCCTCTCCCCAAATATTGAGATTGTTCAAATATTGAAATATTGAAATTATTAAATCAATATTCAAGTATTCAAATATTCAAATGTTAAAGTATTAACCAGGCTCACAGCTTCAGCCCTGTGCGCTCATAGAGGCCGAATAGCAGGTTCAGGCAATGCACAGCGTTGCCGATGCCTCCCTTGAGCACGGCATCGATCACTGCCGTCACCACCAGCTTGCCCCCCTCGCGCTCCATGTGCAGCAGGCACTTGTTGGTGTGCGCCACGTCGTCGACCGTCGGCTCAAAGTCAACCACAGTCACAAAATTGTGGTCGTCGTAGTAGTCGTCATATAGCTTGCGCAGCACGTCAATCGCCACGCCAGTCTCGATATAGGCCTTCACCACGAGTCCGCGTCCGGCAGGCTGGGCCTGCTCCACAATGTTGATCTTGCTGCTGAAGCTCGTCTGCAGGTTGGTGATGGCATAGCCCACCTCGCGTGCCACGCTTGTCGCGTCGCATGCCGGGGCGTGCACCACGATGTCGCTGTTGACCATCAGGTTGCGTGCCATGGGCAGCACTGCCAGCGAGATGGCCATGGCGGCCGGCGACGGGCAGTCGACGCTGTCGCACTCGCGCACCATGAACTTGCGGTTGCACTCCGATAGGCCATACACCCAGTAGCGGCCCTCGAGCGTGAACTGCGGCACCAGGTTGATGATGCGCATTTCGCCGGGCAACTCGCCCACAAGCAGACGCTGCGCCTCGGCGGCGTCGCACACTATCACCACGTCGGTGCGCCCCAGGTCGGGGCTGGAGGCAAACGCGAGGCTGGTCTCGCCCGTGAGGCGGCGGTGCACCATGTCGATGCGCTCGCCGTCAAGTTCGTGCGAGCTCACCCATTTCAAGGTCACGTCGGGGTGGTTGATAAGGATTTTTATCAACTCGCCAGCCGCCTTGCTCGCCCCACCTATTATACCGGTCTTTATCATATTTATAAATTAGCATTACAACCCGTCGCCACGCGAAATGAAGCTCTCAAAGAACTCGCGAGCCTCCTCGTGAGTCACGCCCTCGCGCAAGATGGCAAACACGGTGTCGGCACCGGCGATGGTGCCCATAATCTCGGGGCTATGGCTCATGTCGATGTCATAGGCCAGGCCTGTGGCATAGCCGTTGCGCGTCTTTATTACCGCCACGTTGCCCGAGAACTCTATCGACATCGGGCCCGTGTGCTGTGCCGCCATTGAGCCCGCCTGACCGCGCTCAAGCATCTTGTTGTGAATCTCGTTGGTGTCGGGGATGATATAGATATACCCTCCCTTGTCGGTTGGCACCTTGGTAGCTCGCAATGTCTTCAGGTCACGCGACAAGGTGGCTTGGGTCACTTCCACACCATTTCTCACCAGCAGCGCGCACAGGTCGGCCTGGCTGCTGATGCTGTGAGTGTTGATCAGCTCCATGATGAGCTGAATCCTGCTTCTTTTCCTTTTCACGACTTTTCTTATTTTTTTGTGGTTACTAAAGGTGTCGTCTCCAGGGTAACTTCCTCATTAAACAATCGCCTTTTTACTGCAAATACAAGCCCCTGCATAGACTTTTTATTATGTTTGTTTCTTTTCTGTTTTATCAACCGATTGCAAATATAGTAAAAATATTGCATATTCCCGCCAAAAAGTTAGATTTTTATGTTAAGAAAACTAAAATCGACCGTTTTCCCGCCTTACACACCACAAAACCCGAACATTTTCACACCCACAAAAACAGCCACTAACCGACCGAAGCAAGTAGGCCAGCAGCCAGTTTAAGCACAATGAAACGGCTATATACGATTTGCTCCCGGCTTAGGTAAGGATTAAATACTGCCATAGGCAGTGGATGTTAGTAGGCAGGTATGACCACAG
>JABUUJ010000091.1 GCA_021443235.1 Muribaculaceae bacterium | reverse complement strand
TGTACTCTACGTCAGTTACTGTCAGAATCATATTATCTTACTATTTTAGTTATACGTTCGCCACGCTGGGCTTTATCCCATAGTTCGAGAAGCTCGGCAGAGTGGTCATCAATAAACTCGTTAATCAACTTTATATGCTTTGACTTCGCCCGCCCTTCAACAAACCTATCGCCAATGTTGATTGTAAATTCCTCTTCACCATGCTTCACATGAATGTGAGGGGGATTGTGGTCAAATGCGTAGATGTAAATCAGTAGGCCGTTTATTATGAATATTGCGCCCATTTGAATTTCGTTTAAGATGTTTCTGCTTGTGCAAAATTAATGATTTTTTGTCAAAAAAACGACCAAATCTCTCAAAATCACACAAACCCCACACTTTTTTTATTGATTATTAGTGATTTTGGGCTTTGATAAGCAATCCTATGGACCTTTTTGACCTATAAGCATCTTTTTTCAATGAATAGTGCGAATCATCCTCCCAAAAACTGGGCTTCAACCATGTTGAACCAAGTTGAACAACTTTAAACCAAGTTGAACCAAGTTGAACCGCGAGCCTGGCTCGCTTATATCCACAGGAGGAAGTCCTCGCGCTGGAGCCTGGGAGTGGCGTTGATGATGGCGAGTTTTTCGTTGGTGTAGGTCTGCCCCATGGGGGTGCTGTGCTTGAGGTCGCGCCACAGTTGCCTGATGATCTTGTTGCGACCGATGTTGCGCAGCACCACCACGGCTTGGTTTTGCGTGATGGCGGTGAGATATTGCTTGAGGAGGTCGCGGTCGGCCTCACTGGCAAGGTCCTCGACCAGCACCAGGGGGATGCTATCGGTGGTGAGGCTCTGGTAATGGCTTATAGTGGTTGCCATGCTGTCGCAGCGGGTAACGCGCTCGCCAAATGGTGCCAGCACGCTGGCGGTCACGGGCATAGCCTCTGCGTTGGGCTCATGCAGCGTGAGGGTGCTTGTCGCCGACACCGCGAGCATTGTGGCGCTCGCCATGCCGTGGTGGCATCCCACTTGCATGATGTGGCTCGGGTTGAAATGGTTGACGACACGAAACAGCACCTTGGCGTCTTTGAGCGAGATGATGTTGTTGCGGTGCCAGCGTCCGGTGGTGCGCTCCACGATGTTGCGCCGCAGCGTCTCGAGTTGCGGGTAGCAATAGTAGGGCAAACGCTCACGCAACACCCCTCGCACAAAGTCGAATGCGAAAGGCGAGTGTATGCCAAATCCGCGGCTGCGGTGATGGCGGCTCAATGCTGTGCGGTAACGCTTGAACATCAATACTTTAATACTTGAATATTTTAATACTTTAATACTTGAATAAGTATTTAATATTTTGAATAATCTCAATATTTAAATACTTTAATATTCATTTCTCGCCATTAGCCAATTGCCATTAGCCATTAGCCAGTCTCCCCTTCAGGGGCCGGGGGGCTTACTTCTTGGGGAAGAAGATGGCGCAGTTGATGGCCAGCAGCAGTGCAAGGTAGATGAAGATGATGGCGCAAGTGGCGAGGGTCTCGGTGGTGCTCACCTCGGCCGGGTCGAAGTGGAACACGATGTCGTGGTCGCCGGCAGGCACCTGCAGTGCGCGCAACACATAATTCACACGCCCCATCTCCACGGGCTTGCCGTCGATGGTCACGTTCCATCCCCAAGGGAAGTGGATCTCGCTGAACACCGCCAGTCCGCCGCGAGCGCTGTGGCTCTTGTAGGCGAGTTTGTTGGGCAGGTAGCTGGTCTCATATATGGTGTCGCCAGCCTGCTTGGGTTGCGCGTCCTTGAGCACGTTTTTAAACTTGGCGTCGGCCACAGCGTGTGTGGCAGGGTTGAAGTTGTCGAGGAATGCCATCTCCTTGTCGGCATTGTCAACATAGGTGAGCGAGTCGACCCACCAGGCATTGCCCAGCGCGCCGGGGTTGAGCTGCGCATCGTTGTCGTTTATGATGAAATACTTGGTGTTGAGCATGTTGAGCACCGCCATGTTGTTCTTCACAAGCTGCCGGTTGATAAGGTCGTTGTAGCGTGTAAGCTTGGCGGCGTGGTATCCGCCCACGGTCTTGTGGAAGTAGCTGGGCGCGGCAGCGGTGAAATTCTGGACGTCAAGCACGCGGTAGTTAATGTCGCTGTCGGCAAGGATTTTGGCATCGACAGGGCGCTTGTTGATGGCGGCGACATTGGCCTCGGCGGGCACAAAGGTGTCCTCGTTGATGTAGCGCTTGTTGACCGCAAACATATCGACGAGCACGACGACCGTGAGGACGGCGGCGGCAGCCTTGGCGTTGATCTTGTGCTGGAGAGCGGCCCACAGCACGGCAAAGCCGATGACGAGGATAAACAGGCTGCGCATTGAGTCGCCGCTCACCATCGAGCCACGCACGGCCTGGATTGCGGCGTCGAGGCTGGGCACCTGTGCGAGTTGTCCGCTATTGATAAGGCCCTCAATCTCTTGCTGCGAGTAGAGGTCGCCAAAGACGGTGGGAACCATCCAGCCCAGCAGGCAGATGAGCGCGCAGAAGCCAAAAGCGCCGAAAATAACCGCTTTGTGGCGCTTCCAAGCGTCTTCCTGGGTGAGCAGCTGCTGCAATGCGAGCACTGCCAGCAACGGCATGGTGAACTCGGCGATGACGAGGATGCTCGACACGGTGCGGAACTTGTTGTACATGGGGAAATAGTCGATAAACAGGTCGCTAAACCACATCATGTTGTGGCCCCACGACAGGAATATTGACAGAATGGTCACCACTACCAGGCCCCATTTCACCGGACCCTTCACGATGACGCAGCCCAGCAAGAACAATGCGAAGATGAGCGCTCCCACATAGACGGGGCCATTGGTCATGGGCTGGTCGCCGAAGTATTGCGGGAATTGGCTGAGGTATTGATAGTCTTGCGTGGTGATGTCACCGCTGTCGGCCATGCGCTCGGCCTTGGGCACATCGCTCAGCGCCATGAGGCGGTTGTCGCCGTGCTCGGGCTTGATGGTGGCGCCGCCCTTGACGTTGGGGATGAGCAGCGAGAAGGTCTCGCTCTTGCCATAGCTCCACTGGGTGATGTATTCCTTGTCGAGACCGCCACTGGTGGCAGTGGAGGGTGCCTCGCCTTCAAGTGGCGAGAGCTCGCTGTGTCCGCTGCGCATGGTCTCTTTCGAGTACTTGTAGGTGAGATATAGGTTGGGGGCGTTGGCCACCACGGCCGCTGTGCCGGCAACCATCAGTGCGACAGTGGCTATGAGCCACTGTTTCAACGCTTTCTCCTTAATTGCCTGCACAAGATATCCCACGGCAATCGCCACGATGACAAAGGCAAAGTAATAGCTCATCTGCACATGGTTGCTCATGAGCTGCAACGCCGCAAAGAGTGCCGCCATCGCCGCTCCTCCCAGATATTTGCCACGATAGCACCACACGATGCCTGCGATGGTGGGAGGCACATAGGCCAGCGTGAGCAGTTTCCAGATGTGTCCGGCACCTATCAGGATGAAGAAATAGCTTGAGAAACCATAGCCAATGGCTCCCAGGATGGCAAGCCACCACTTTACCTTAAACGCCAGCAACAGGATGAAGAAGCCCAGCATCATGATGAAAATCCAGCTCACGGGTGCGGGGAAGCACAGGGTGTAGATCTTGTCGAACCATGACAGGTAGGGCGAACTTGAATAAGTAGGGCGAATCTGGAAGGTGGGCATGCCGCCAAAGAGGGCGTCGGTCCAGCGCGAAATCTCGCCGGTGTTTTGAGCGTGAACGAGGATCTCCTGACCGTTGGCCATACCCTGTATCACATCGCTCTGGTGCAGCACGTCGCCGTTGACATCGTTGGGATAGAAAAACACCCACGAGATGACGGCAAACACCACCACGGCAATCGCGCCGTTGAGCA
>JABUUJ010000090.1 GCA_021443235.1 Muribaculaceae bacterium | reverse complement strand
TCGTTTATGCGTCGTTTTTGCCACTTTCCTATTGCTTTCACTTGCTTTCGTTGCGAAACCCAGCACTCCCCTGCCAGGGAGAGTTCAACGTGGTTTAATGGGGTATTTGAGATGTTGACTTCTCGATTGTATCAAATATGACGCCTATAATGATTGTAACGACAGGTCAAAGTCCATGTCATAGCCAACGTCATTGCTCCCCCTTTAGGGGGCTGGGGGGCTTATGAGGTCCTGGATGATTGCGCCGCCCATCACGACGCCTGCGGCGGCAGGCACAAAGGCGTTGCTGCCCATCACCATGTGGTGTGTGCCGGGGTCCTCTCCCTCGGGAGCCTGCTCGCGCGGCTCAATGGGTGGCTCGGCGCTATAGACGCACTTGAAGTGGTAGATTCCCTCGCGGCGCAGTTTCTTGCGCATGATTTTGGCGATGGGATCCATCGAGGTTTTGGTGCTGTCGGCCACGCGGAAAGCGGTGGCATCCAGCTTGTTGGCAGCGCCCATGCTGCACAGCAGCGGCACGTTAAGGCGTGTGCATTGTCGCACAAGCTCGAGCTTGGCGCTCACCGTGTCGATGCAGTCGGCGACATAGTCATATACTGAGAGGTCGATCTCGTGGGCGCGCGCCGGCACATAAAACATCTTGTGCTTGCGCACCACACACGCCGGGTTGATGGCGAGGATGCGCTCCTCGGCCACGTCGACCTTCGGGCGCCCCACGCAAGTCATGAGCGCGATGACCTGCCGGTTGACGTTGCTCTCGCTCACCGTGTCGTTGTCGATGAGGTCGATTGCCCCCACGCCGCTGCGCGCCAGCATCTCAACCACATATCCGCCCACGCCACCCACGCCGAAAACGGCGACACGGCATGCCGCGAGCCGCTCCATCGCGGCGGCGCCCAGCAGCATCTGAGTTCGCTGAAACTGTTTCTGTATCATCGGTGCAAAGTTACAAACAACCCTCGCCTTTTCAAAAAAAACAGCCCGTTTCTTGACAAAAAAACGCACAATCACAAAAAAACAGCACTCCGATAGTTGATAATTCGGCAAATTTACCTAACTTTGCACCGCTTTATCGCACAAAGCGCCAAGCGCCACGCCCAGATGGCGGAATAGGTAGACGCGTTGGTCTCAAACACCAATGGGGTAACACCCGTGCCGGTTCGATCCCGGCTCTGGGTACGAGCAGCAACTTTTTTGAGGGTTGCTGCTTTTTTTGTGATGAGAAGGTGGATATTTGAAAAAAACTGGGTATTATTGAAATGTGATTTTAAATAACTGATATTATGGATAACACAACATCGACAATGACATTGAGTGAGGAAAATTTCTTTAGTGAGCTGATTTATGCCAAGTTGGCTAATATGGGTATGCCGAGTGAGGAACTCAATAAGCGCTTCGCCGACTATGGCTTTAGTGAGAAGGACATTAAGGGCGCTGAGAGTGACATTGAGTTCCACCACATACTCAACCTCCTTGCTGAGGTCTTCTCAGAGGAACTCGAGGAGCGCGGCCTTAAAGCGGCTTAGCGCTCCCTCAGCCACTTATCTAGGCGCTTGCTGGGGATTTAAAACATTAATTTTGCCTCGCGATGGTGAGTGGGATTTTTTGCCACGAATTTTCACTAATTAACACAAATTTATTGATTTACACTAAGTTATGCTGGGGGGGTTAACATTTATTGCCATTAAATTATCATTAATTTGGCTTCGCGTGGCAACAACAATGTTGAACAAAGTTAAACCACGTTGAACAAGGTTGAACGCGAGTAGCAGCGAGCAAGGTCAATGTCAAAGTTTGTGGGTATGGGAGGAAATTGTTAATTTTGCAGGGATTTTGGGCGGCGCGCTGGCATGTGGTGGCGCACGGTCCCATATTTAATTAAGGAATGATAAGGTTAATATTAATTGCTATTTTGATGATACTTGGTCAAGTTGCAGCTGCTGGCACGCGCCCGCTGGTGGGCATTTCGTGCGGAAGTGAGAACGGCAAATCGCAGGTTTACAACAATTACTCGCATGCCATATTGCAGGCGGGAGGCATCCCAGTGCTACTGCCCGTGATTACCGACAGCGCCACCATCACCGCTGCCATCGCTCGCCTTGACGGCGTCTTGCTCACGGGCGGCGGCGACATCGACCCGTCGTGCTTCGGCGAGGAGATGGTGCCCGAGTGCGGCATGCCCAATCTTGAGCGCGACACCTGCGAGATGCTCATTGTCAAGGCAGCGCACCGGCTGCGCAAGCCCCTTCTGGGTATTTGCCGTGGCGAGCAGGTGCTCAATGTGGCGTATGGCGGCACTCTCTATCAAGACCTGCCCACGCAGTTTCCCAGCGACATCGCCCACAAGCAAAGCGAGGCATGGGATGTCGAGACGCACTCTATCGACATTGCTCCAGGCTCGATGCTTGCCCACATAGCAGGATGCAAGACGGTGATGGTCAACACCTTCCACCACCAAGCGGTAAAGGCTGTGGCTCCCGGATTCAAGGCCACTGCATGGTCGGGCGACGGTGTTGTCGAGGCCATTGAGGGCGACTTTGGGTGGATGGTGATGGGCGTGCAGTTCCATCCCGAGCGCCTTTATGCCAACGGCGGCGACAACATCTCGGCAAAGCTGTTCAGGCACTTCATCGAGCAAGCCGCCCGTTAACACCCACATCGCGGCACATTCCACCAAGAAAAAAACGCCTGCTCCCCA
>JABUUJ010000008.1:138795-141037 GCA_021443235.1 Muribaculaceae bacterium | reverse complement strand
TCGCATCCCTGGCATGGCTGGCTATGACGAGTGGCATCTCGTAAGAGTTGATGGCAACGATTATGTTGTCGAGACTTCTCAAATTAATGACAAGACCCTTCCCAATCCTGGTGAGGATGGCTACACAGCCGAATACTATGTCCAACATAAGGTTGTGACCTATGATAGGCAGGGAAACCGCACTAACAGGGAAATAGGCACCATAACCTCTAACGAGGTTTCAGTCCGTATTCCAGGCTCAAAGGGCTTCTTGCTCTCGCTCGCTCAGGATTTCGTGTCGAAGTTCTCGCCCCGCAACTACAACCCCAAGAATGGCACGACCACCACGCCCTTCAAGCAGAGCACTAATCATATAGCAAATACAATCTCGGCATCGCCATTGACCGACGCTCCCTCAATCACAAACCTCACAGCGGGCGATGTGTTCACCCTGCATCGCTATGGCAAGGTCAACTCCGAGGACCGAAACCTCAATGTGCTCACAATCACCGAGAGAAACGGCAATGCGGTAACCTACACGCTCAATGGCAGCAACCCTCGCACCGAGACATTCACATCAATTCAAGGAATCCTTGACCTGATTGCCAGTTTCACCGATGAGTTTGACACAACCCCAGGAGAACTCTATGATGCGGCCTACCAGATTGAGTATGTCAGTGGTGATGGTAGCACTAATATGTCCTCTAATTTGATTTGCTCTAAGGATATAGCAACCAATGTTGAGACTGAATTGTTCTATCGCTCGGGCACGCCCGATGAACTCACAAATGCCCCCCAAGAACTATACACCTACGAGCTTAGGTTCAAGCCCGTTGACGACACCAATGTGGCATACTATAACATTTGGCTGAACGCTGAGGAACCTATCGCGCGCCTCGTGCAAACCGACCCCGAGACGTTCAGCGTTCTTGGCAAGAACGCCGACGGCAAGTTTACCGAAGATTTGGGCACCCTCGCAATTTCTTACGACCACTATGTCCACTATCGCGCCAATGTGCCTCTCAACAAGAAGGCCAACCCCGGCGAGACCGATGCAACCCGTCAGGGACTGGACGAAAACGACTTATTCTTCACTCTCGAGGTGGTGATGAACAACGGCAACAGCTATGGCAACGTTGATAGGGTGGGGAAGTGCTCTGGCGAAGCCAACGAACTTGTGATTAGCACCGAAGGCACCCGATTCCACGTCGATGGGGGCAACGGCAACGACAAGTACCGCGCTTACGTTACGTGGAATCACCCCGGCAAGCAGGTATTTGCCTCCAACCACCAGAACGCCGATGAGTCGGCGCTGGCCTACTACACTGTTTACAGGAAGTTGTGGAACGAGAACGTCTACAGGCCTTTGACTTCCTACAGGGTTCACAACCCCGAAGCCCCTGAGTCGGCAAAGGTGCCCGAAACCATCAATGGCGTAACAACGCCCTTCTGGCAAACTACCACCGACGAGCTTGGAAACGTCGTCCCGGGCTACGTTGAGGTGACTGGCAAGTGTGCTGCCGATGGTGCTCTCATGATTACACCCGAGATGATGGCGAGGTTTGTTGAGGAAGAGGGCTTTGAGAATTTTGTACTGCTCGACTTTGTCAATGTCTCCAACTTCTCCCAGTCGGTCAGCATGCCTTTCCCGGCTCAGTACTATGTGACTGCTCACTATGCTTCCCGATCTCAAAATAGTGGGATGAGCCTTGCTGCCGAAGTACTTTATGACAACCTCACCATGAAGAACAGCGACGTGGTTAAGCCTACGATTTCCATCACCACTGTTGTTGAGGATGTCAACGCCGCAGCCGTGAGCGAGGTGGTGAAGACTATCTACTACAATCTGCAGGGCATGGAGGTGAAGAGCCCCACCACAGGCCAAATCGTGGTGGCACGCTACCTGCACGCCGACGGCTCGATCACCAGCAAGTTGATTAGGAAATAAACGACTTTTGAGATATTTATTTAATAACTTCATAAAACTACCATTAATATGAGAAAAACAGTATTAACGCTCATGGCGTGCATCGCTGCCGTGACGGTCGCGCAGACGGTCACCGTGACGCAGCACAGCCGTCTGCTCGAGGGTGTCGAGGGCCCAGCCTACTACCCGGTGCTCAGCCCCGATGGCAACCGCCTGCTCTACACCACAGCCCAAACTCCGGGCCTCAAACTCTATGACTTTAACGACGACGTGGCAGTGCGCGTGAGCGACGCCGACGGCGTGGGCCACAACGCATTTTTTGGCGCCGACGGCAAG
>JABUUJ010000008.1:122414-138759 GCA_021443235.1 Muribaculaceae bacterium | reverse complement strand
CTCATCTACCGCACTGGCCACGCCTATGACATCGCCACACGCAAGAGCGAGGTGGTGCTTGAGCCGCAGCATGGCGCCGTGGCTCTCGTGCGCGCCACCCGTGGAGCGGCAATGCGCGCCAAGGCACAGTCGTTCAGCACTCAGGCCGTGGGCACCGCCGTCTACACCGAGGGCTCGACCGTGCATGTGATAGTTAACGGCAACGACCGCGCGTTCTCGCCCGTTGAGTCATGGGCGGGCTACCTGTGGGCGTCGCTCTCGCCCAATGGACGCCGCGTGGCATTCTTCGCCGCTGGCTCGGGCATCGTGGTGATGGACCTTGAGGGCAACGTGCTGGCTCAGCTGGGCCGCTACGAGATGCCGTCGTGGCTCAACGACGACTACATCGTGGCGCAGAACGCCAAGGACGACGGCCACCAGTTCACCTCGTCGCAAATCATGCTCCTCAAGGCCGATGGCTCGTTCAAGCACGAACTCACACGACCCACCTCGATGGCGATGCACCCCACCGCAGCCGCCGGCAAGGTCGTTTACAGCACCATCGACGGCTTGCTGCACGTGATGAAAATTGATATTAACCAGTAAACTGCCACAACGTCATGAAAGCAAACCTACTGAAAACAATAGTCGTGCTACTCGTTGCAGTGGCAGGAACAATGTGCATCAACGCACAGAAGGCACATGTCTATATCAACCCCGGACACGGCGGACACACCAGCGACGACCGCAACGTGGTCATCGCCCCCTATGCGCAGGGCGACACCGCCGGTTACTATGAGTCAAACTCCAATATGTGGAAAGGATTCGCGATGATGGAGGTCCTCAAGAAGAAAGGCTACACCACCAGCATCTCGCGCGTGCGCAACGAGCAGAGCGACGACCTGAACCTCTCGACCATCGTCGAACTGTGCAACAGCAGCGGCGCCGACGTGTTCTACTCTATCCACAGCAACGCCACAGGCGCCGGCGACGGCTACCGCATCAACTTCCCTCTGGGACTCTATCGCGGCTACACCGGACAGCCCAAGGTGAAAGACAGCGACGTCATCGCCGACATACTGATGAAAATACTCCTTGCCAACAAGAGCACCGTGTGGACACAGAGCAACTACCAAGTGAGTGGCGACTGGACGTTCTATCCCTCGTGGGGAACACAGGGACTGGGCGTGCTGCGCGGCAACAACGCTGTGTCGATGCTCAGCGAGGGCTCGTTCCACGACTATATCCCCGAGGCCTACCGACTCCACAACCTCGACTTCTGCTGGGTCGAGGGCTTCAATTTCTCGCGTGCCGTCGATGAGTACTTCGGCAACACTGCCGACTACGACCTGGGCATCGTCACGGGTAACCTGCGCGACGACCGCATGCTGCGCACCGCAACCTATGTGATGCACGGCGACGACGTGCGCCAGCCCATCGAGAACGCCGTGGTGCGCCTGCTCAACGAGGCCGGCGAGGAGGTGGCCCGCACCACCACCGACGACTGCCAGAGCGGTATCTACCTATTTAAATATGTGGCTCCGGGCAAATATAAGGTTGAGGCCAGCGAGACCGAGCACTTCACCCAGACCAAGGACATCGAGGTGGTGGCCAACGAGCCCACCTACTGCAACTTCGACCTCAAGCGCATGCGCCTCACCCCGCCCGAGGTGGTTTCCTACAGCCCTGTGTGGCAAGATGGTGACCCCGCCTTGCTGTGCAACGTGCCCATCGTGCTCAACTTCAACTGGGATATGGACATCCCATCAACCGAGGCGGCGTTCAGCATCACTCCCGCTGTTGACGGCACTTTCACGTGGGAGGACACCAACTACCGCATGATTTTCACCCCCAACGATGCCTTTGACATCAACACCGAGTACACCGTGACGCTCGCCGCCTCGGCACAGCACGGCGGCGGCACTCCCATGGAGCGCGACTTCTCGTTTAGGTTTGTGACTCAGGGCCGCAACCACCTCTATCCCACTGTGGTGTTCCCGCAGGAGGGCGTGGGCGTTCATTATCAGAGCGCTACGCTTGAGCTGCGCGCCGACTCGCTGCTGCACTCGCAAAACCTCTTCACGCTCTTCCACGTGCTTGACAAGGACGGCAACGAGGTGGCGTTTAACAAGCGCAGCATCAAGAACAACAAGAAGGGCGACGACTATGGTTACATACGCATTCCGCTGTCTGGCTCGCTCACCGTGGGCGACGAGTACACGCTCAACATTGAGCGCGACGTGTGCGACACCGTGGGCATCCACCTCGTGGCACCCATTAGCTATAAGTTCAAAGCTGTTGACGCTGGCGCCGAGAAGCCCGACGCATTGATTATAAATGATATGGAGGAAGCAACGGCGATGACCGCCACCGGCAACTACAAGACCGCGACGCTTGCTGCATCGACCACCAAGCTCTTCGGCTCCAAGTCATTGCAGGTTAAATATGACTTCACTGGCATCGACGATCCCGCCGTTGTGCTGGAGTTTGCCACCATGCCCGACGTGACGTTCACGGGCAACGACAGCGTGTGCGCTCACCTGTGGGGCGACCTGAGCTGCAACAAGGTGGTGGCGCTGATGGAGCATGGCGCCGAGACGGTTGAGGTGCCAATGGAGACCATCGATTTCCACGGCTGGCGCTACGTGAAGGCATGCGTGAATGCGGGCAGCGAGACCTACCGCCTCAAAGGCTTCAGGATTGACGGCGACCCCGCCAACAAGAATGGCCAGAGCGGCACGATGTATATCGACAACGTGCTGATGCTCGTGGGCGAGGCTTCGGGAATCGCCGACGTGGCTCTCGCTGGAGTTGCCGTGGGCCCGAATCCCGCGAGCGACTACATCGTGGCATCGGCCGATGTTCTTATTGACGGTATGCAACTCTTTGACCTGCAAGGTCGTGAGGTGAAGCGCAACGCCGGCAACTACGTCAATGTGAGCAACCTGACACCAGGCACCTACATCGTAAAAGTCCACATTGGAGCCCAGACCTCAACCCACAAGGTGATAGTGAGGTAAATTCGGCTAATGGCAATTGGCTAATGGCTAATGGCGAGTCCTGTCACCCCTAAAGGGGAAGACTATGGCTAATGACTAATGACCTTTTTGCACTGGCAAGGTCATTAGTCATTACTTATTAATCAATGGCCATTACCAATAGCCATTAGCCATTAGCCATTAGCCATTAGCCATTAGCCGATTTCTGTGAATTAGTGTGCAAATATGTTAATTAATATTGATTAGGCGAAATTTTTGCTTTCATTTTAGTTGCAAAATGAAAATTTATACTAATTTTGCAACTAAAATTACCTACCAGCAGGTTTGATTATACATAATTTAACCCATTAACATATTTGATAACTTTAAAATGAGCACTGGGACAAAAGTGAATGTTATAGGTGAGAGTAGCTCAACTCGCACCGAATGGACTCTCGTTGAGGGCGAGCGCATCGTCGAGCATGCCATCACCAGCGGACTGAACCCTTACTTCCACAGCCGTCGCGATATCAGCCACAGCATACGTTTGGAGTTGCCCGAGGCGTTTTTCAAGCGTCGCTGGAATCACATATATTACTATGGAGCTGGATGTTCTAACCCCGAAAAAATCAAGATAGTAGAGGCTTCGCTCGTGGCGCAGTTCAAAACTCCCGTCACTGTGATGAGCGACCTTCTGGGTGCCGCCCGCGGTCTGCTCGTCAACGAGCCTGGATTGGCGTGTATCCTTGGAACGGGAAGCAACTCCTGCCTCTACAACGGCAGGGACATCGTCAAGAATGTACGCCCGCTGGGCTTCATCCTGGGCGATGAGGGCAGCGGTGCCTCGCTGGGACGCATCTTCCTGGGCGACGCGCTCAAGGGTTTTGCCCCTAAGGAGGTCACGCAGGCTTTCTATGAGCGATTCAAACTCTCTCCCGACGAGCTCTTGGATGAGATTTACAACAACCCGGCCGCCAACCAGCACCTGCGTGCCTACGGACTATACCTCTCTGAGCATCTCGACAATGAATATGTGCGTGAGATAATTTTCAACGATTTCAACCGATTCTTTGAACGCAACGTGTGCCAGTATGACTACGCCAAGTATCCCGCTTGCTTTGTGGGCACAATCGCGACAGCCTATAGCGATATCTTGCTCGACGTGGCAGGTCGCCACGGTGTTACGGTTAAGAAGATTATACGCAGCAGCATGCCAGGCCTCGTCACCTATCACGCGACAAACGATTAATTCCCCACTGGGGTTTAATCGTGGTTCAACTTTGTTCAACATAGTTTAACTTGGTTCAACGTGGTTGAACAGCATTAGAGACACGAAAAAACGTGTCTCTAATGCTATATACACCCCGCCGATGCAGTTCGCAAAATTAAATTTATGTAGTTAAACATTAAAAAATGTTGAATTTGGACATTTCTTGTGAAAAATGCTTTAATAATTGAATTGTTTGTTGTATTTTTGTGGGTGATAAGCAGCCCTTGCTGCGATGTTTCGCCCCAGGGACTTGCAAAATATTGTGGAATAGCAAATTAACCACATTAACCGAACTTAAAACTAAATAATGAAGAAAATGAAAAAGAGTGTGATTGCGATTGCCGCCGCAATGGTTGTGGCTGGCACCGCAACGACGCAGGCACAGGACGTGACTGCCGAGCAGCAAGCCAGCGTGCAAAGCGTGGTGGAGAAAATGCTGCCCGAGAACATGGTGATTGGACAACTCAAGGTGCAGTCGCTGTGTCTCAGAGCCGACTCGGTCCTCGTTGACCTGAGCGAGAACTTTGGCGACGTCCCCTTTACTCCCCAGTCAATCAAGAAACTGCAAGACGACATCAAGGTCGCAATGGGCGCTCCCTACTATAACTACAAAGTGGGGCTGACAATCGACGGCGCCGGCATCGACAACTATTTCTCGCAGTTTGACAACGCCTTCAAGCGCAAGCATGCTCCTTTCATCACCAACCTTGATCCCAACCGTCACTACAAGAAAGCCCTCGACGGCAATATCATCGCCTTGTGGCCCAGCCACGGATGGTATTTCGAGCCAAAGCTCAACCGCTGGGAGTGGCAACGCGCCCGTTTGTTCCAAACTGTGGAAGACCTCTACACCCACAGCTATGTGCTGTCGTTCCTCATCCCTATGCTTGAGAATGCCGGAGCCTATGTGTGGGATGCCCGTGAGCGCGACCTCAACAACATCATGGCGGTGGTCGACAACGACGGCGGCCTGTCCCAAAAGGGCTACACCGAGAAGTCGGGCGACAAGAAGTGGGCGCAGGGCGACTCGGTGGGCTTTGCCTATGCCCGCGCCGAGTACAAGGACTATGAGAACCCCTTCGCCGAGGGCACTTACCGCCAAGTAGAGGTTGCCAAAGACAAGAAGAAACTCGCCACAGCTCATTGGGACGTGGATATGCCCGAGGCTGGCGACTATGCACTCTATATCAGCTACAAGACCCTTCCCGCAAGCGTCAACGACGCGCACTACACCGTCAATAGCCTCGAGGGCACACGCCACTACACCGTTGACCAGACCATGGCCGGCGGCGTGTGGGTGTATCTGTGCAACGTCAACCTGAGCAAGGGCCTTAACAAGGACGTTGTGGTGCTGAGCAACATGAGCGACAACAAGAACGGCATCGTGACCGCCGACGCTGTGCGCGTGGGTGGAGGCAAGGGCAACATCGTGCGTCGCGTGGCGCTGCCCACCGAGGAAAATGTGGCACGCGCCAAGGAATCGGGCAACGAGCGCTGCCTGGGCAAGGAAGGCGTCGAATACAAGTATGTGGGCAGCGGCGAGCATCCCTATTTCCACATCGGCTCGCGCTACTTCCTGCAGTGGTCGGGCTTCCCTCAGGAGGTCTACTCGGCAAGCAAGGGCATCAACGACTACACCGACGACTATCGCAGCCGCGGCCTTTGGGTTAACTACCTCGCTGGCGGCAGCGATGCCATCCCCGAGGGCAAGGGCCTGAATGTGCCTGTCGACCTGTCGTTCTGCCTCCATACCGATGCCGGCACTACGCCCAACGACGACATCATAGGCACGCTGATGATTTACAGCACCAGCGCCAACGGAAAGAACTTCGGCACCTATCCCAACGGCACGCCGCGCGAGCTCTCGCGACAGTATGCCGACATCCTTGCAACCGAGATGGTAAGGGACATACGCGCCAAGTATGAGCCCAAGTGGACACGCCGCGGCATGTGGGACAAGAGCTACTATGAGGCTCGCGTGCCCGAGGTGCCTGCCGTGCTCATCGAGTTGCTCTCTCACCAGAACTATGCCGACATGAAATATGGCTTGGACCCCTGTTTCCGCTTCGACGTGAGCCGCGCCATGTACAAGGGCATGCTCAAGTTCATTGCCCAGCGCGACCACCGCGACTATGAGGTTCAGCCACTGGCTGTCAACTCCTTCGCTATCACACGCATCGAGGGCCAGTATGGCGGTTTCAAGCTCACGTGGAGACCCACCACCGACTCGCTGTGCGACAAGGCCGAGGCCAAGAAGTATATCGTGTGCGAGCGTGTGGGCGACGGCGCATTCAAGGAGATTGCCGTGGTCAAGGACACCCACTACACCGTCAAGGTCGAGGACAACGAGGTGCACAGCTACCGCATCATCGCCATGAACGATGGTGGACGCAGTTTCCCCAGCGAGACGCTGTCGCTGGGACTGGCGCGTGCCGGCAAGGGCACCGTGATGGTGGTTAACGGCTTCACCCGAGTAAGCGCCCCCGATTTCATCGACGGCGACCAGTTGGCAGGCTTCCTCGACGAGAAAGACCACGGTGTGCCTTACATGAAGCAGATTAACTACCTGGGCTCGCAGCGCGAGTTCCGCCGCAACCTTGAGTGGCGCGACGACGACGCTCCCGGCTTCGGCGCATGCCGCAGCAATCACGAGACCGAGGTAATTGCCGGCAACACCTTCGACTATCCCGCCGTGCACGGCAAGGCCATCATGGAGGCCGGCTACTCGTTTGTGTCGAGCAGCGCGATGGCTATCGAGAACGACATGTCGCTGCTCAACGGCTGCTACATGGTCGACCTGATTATGGGCAAGCAGAAAGAGACTCCCACTGGACGCGGCGCCAAGCCCTCGCGCTTCAAGATGTTCACCCCGGGCCTCATCGACGCTATCACACGCTACACACAGGCTGGTGGCTGCGTGTTCCTTTCGGGCGCATACGTGGGCACCGACCTTTGGGACAAGAAAAACGTGAACGCCGCCGAGACCACCTTTGCCAAGAACGTGCTGGGATACTCCTATGTCGACGGTTCGGCCTCTGTCACCGGCGAGGTCTACAGCGTTCCCACTATCAACAACCCCGGCATGAGCGATGGCAACAAGTACACCTTTGTCAACAAGCTAAACGACAAGGTATATGCTGTTGAGTCGCCCGATGCCATCAGGGCAAGCGACGACAAGGGCAGCACATGGCTGCGCTATAGCGAGAACAATATCCCCGCGGGCATTGTGAGCAACCGCGGCAACTACCGCACTGTGGTGATGGGCTTCCCCTTCGAGGTAATCACCTGCGAGCAGCAACGCAACAGCCTTATGGCCGACGTGCTTAAGTGGATTTTAAATGATTGAAATACATTAATATAATGGAAAAGATGATTGATTGCTATGTGAAGTTCTCGAGCCTGGAGCAGGGTAGCATGATTGCCCGACAGCTGCTCGACAACGACCTCGTGTGCAGCGTCGATTTCCTCGTCACTGGCGAGGTGAATCCCGAGTGGCAGCGCGCGTTGCCGGCTTGCGGCTTCTACAGCATCGATACAATAACTTCTAGCGCCACTTGGCGCACCATCGCACAGGCCGCCTCAAGCCGCTATGTGCTGGTCTACACCAAAGACGACCAACTCGTGCTGGGCTACAAGGCCATCGAGCGCTTTGTGCGCCTGGCTCAGGACAGCGGCGCCGGGATGCTCTATAGCGACCACTACCACATTAAGAACCATTGCCGTGTGGCGGCTCCCGTCATCGACTATCAGCTGGGTAGCCTGCGCGACGAGTTTGACTTCGGCTCGGTGCTGTTGCTGCGTGCCGCGGCGCTCAAAGAGAGCGCGTTGCGCATGAGTGGCGACTACAAGGCGGCGGGTTTCTACGACCTGCGCCTCAAGCTGTCGCAGCACTACGCCATTGAGCATATCAACGAGTATCTCTACACCGACGTGGAGCGCGACTTGCGCTCGAGCGGCGACCGCATCTATGACTATTGCGACCCACGCAACGTCGAGTCGCAGCTCGAGATGGAGGCCGCCTGCACCAGCCACCTCAAGGACATAGGCGCTTACCTGAGCCGCGATATGTTTACCCCCGATTGCGACAAGGTGGTGTGCTACGACGGGAGCGAATCGCAGTGGCCCGTTGAGTGCAGCGTCATCATCCCCGTGCTCAACCGCGTGCGCGTGATAGGCGATGCCATCGACAGCGTCCTGCGTCAAGAGGCCGACTTCAAATACAACGTGATAATAGTCGACAACCACTCGACCGACGGCACCACGGAGCTTATCGACGCCTACGATGACAAGCGGGTGGTGCACATCGTGCCCCACCGCGACGACCTGGGAATAGGCGGATGCTGGAACCTGGGCGCTTTCAGCGAGCATGCCGGGCGATTCATCATAGGACTCGACAGCGACGACCTCTTTGCCACGCCGCACACGCTGCAGGCGATGGTCGACAAGTTCAAGGAGGGCGACAATCTCATGGCTGGTCCCGCGATGGTCGTGGGCACCTACAAGGTGGTGAACGCCAATCTTGAGGAGATTGCCCCAGGTATTATCGACCACCACGAGTGGACTCCCGAGAATGGCCGCAACAACTTGCTGCGAGTGAACGGAATAGGTGGGCCGCGTGCTTTCTATACCCCCATCTATCGCGACATCGTGCTGCCCAACACCAGCTATGGCGAGGACTACGGCATGGCACTGCTCATCTCGCGACATTATCCCATCGACCGCGTGTGGGACGTGATGACGCTCGCACGCCGCTGGGACGACAACACCGATGCCCACCTTGACATCGACCGCGAAAACCGCAACAACCTCTACAAGGACCGCTTGCGCACCTGGGAGGTCAAGGCGCGCATCGCACAAAACAAAGAACAATCACTTTAATTAAATAACTCTAATCATTAAACAAAAACAAATCATGGGAAGAATTAATTGCTTCATTCCTTTCGCCTCTCAGGCACAGGTTCAGGCCACAGTAAACGAACTCAAGGCCAACGAGCTCGTAAACAAAATCTATCTGCTCGCTGGTGCCGAGGCTCAAGGCTGTGTAGATGGTTGCGAGGTTATCAAGGTTAACAACCTCACCTCCACGGCTACATTGAAGGCTATCGCCGAGAAGGCCGACGCCGACTATGCCCTCGTTTACACCAAGTATGTAAACCTCAAGTTTGCGCCCTTCGCCCTCAAGCGCTTCGTCACTCTGGCCGACGACAGCCACGCCGGTATGCTCTATGCCGACCACTACAACGTGAGCGACAAAGGCGCCGAGAAGGCTCCCGTTATCGACTACCAGTTTGGTGCCCTCCGCGACGACTTCGACTTCGGCTCAGTGCTGCTGTTCTGCTCATGCTGCCTCAAGAAAGCCGTTGCCGCCCTCAAGAGCGAATATGAGTTTGCAGGCCTCTACGACGTGCGCCTCAAGCTGTCGCAGTTTGCCGAGATTTGCCACATCAACGAGTTCCTTTACAGCGATGTTGAGCTCGACACCCGCAAGAGCGGCGAGAAAATCTTCGACTATGTCGATCCTCGCAACCGCGGACGCCAAATCGAGATGGAGGCCGCTTGCACCGAGCATCTGAAGGAGATAGGCGGCTACCTGCCCCCCGTTAAGGAAGACGGAACCCTTAATTTCAAGCATATTGAGTTTAACCAGGGCGACTTTGAAGTCGAGGCAACCGTGATGATTCCCGTGCGCAACCGCATCCGCACCATCCGCGAGGCTATCGACAGCGTGCTGAAGCAGAAGACCAACTTCAAGTTCAACCTCATGGTGGTTGACAACTGGTCGACCGACGGCACTCGCGAGGCAATCGCAGCCTACACCGACGAGCGTCTCATCCACATCATCGCCGACTATCACGACATGGGCATCGGCGGCTACTGGAACCTCGCCGCTCACCACGAGAAGGCCGGCAAGTTCCTCGTGCAGCTCGACAGCGACGACCTCTACAAGGACGAGAATACCCTGCAGACTATGGTTGACGCATTCTATGAGCAGAACGTGGCAATGGTTGTGGGCACCTACCAGATGGTGAACGCCAAGCTCGAGGAGATTCCCCCCGGAATCATCGACCACAAGGAGTGGACCCCCGAGAACGGACGCAACAACGCCCTGCGCATCAACGGACTGGGCGCTCCCCGCGCTTTCTACACCCCCGTGTTGCGCGACATCAACCTGCCCAACACCAGCTATGGTGAGGACTACGCTCTGGGTCTGAACGTATCGCGCATCTACCAGATAGGCCGAGTTTACACCCCCGTGTATCTGTGCCGCCGCTGGGACGACAACAGCGATGCATCGCTCGACGTTGAGAAGATGAACCGCAACAACCTTTACAAGGACCGCATCCGCACCTGGGAACTCCAGGCCCGCGTTGCGATGATGAAGAAGTAAATTTGGCTAATGGCTAATGGCTAATGGCTAATGGCTGGAGGCTTTAACGCTTGATTCTCAACTTGGAACAGGTAAACCAATTGATAGAACGCCAACTGCGCGACTGGAGCACCGTGAGCAACAACTATGCGGCGCTCCATCGCGTCCAGTTGCGTGATTTCAACCTTAACGAGCACTCGCACATTGTGCTGCAGTTCAACCCCGAGCGACGCCGCTCGTCGGGAGCACGCATCGACGCCGCGTCGATAGCAGCCCGTAAGTGCTTCCTGTGCAGTGAGAACCAGCCAGTTGAGCAAGAGGCGATAGAGTGGGGCGGTCGTTATAAGATTCAGGTAAACCCTTACCCCATCTTCCCGCGACACCTCACCATCTCGGCTCTCAATCACATGCCACAAGCCATGGAGGGACGCATTGACCACATGCTGTCGCTGGCGGCGCAACTGCCCGACTTCGTGCTGTTTTACAACGGCCCTCGTTGCGGTGCCTCGGCGCCCGACCACATGCACTTCCAGGCCGGTAACAAGGGCTTCATGCCGCTGTGCGACGAGCTGCGCAACCCTGCGTTGCACTTCGACCAGCTCGACCAGTTGGATTTGCCCGACGGCACTTGCCGCTACACCAGCGAGTTGGGACGCCGCCTGTTTCTCATCACGAGCGCCAGCGCCGAGGTGGCTGCGCATTGCTACCGCCTGCTGCTCGATGCCATGGGGCAGGCGATGGAGCCTGGCAGCCACGACGAGCCCATGCACAACATCCTGTGCTGGCACGATGCCCGGCTACACCGCATGGTGGTGTTCCCGCGAGCCAAGCATCGCCCCAGCTGCTATGGCGATGGCGACGGAAAACTTCTCGTGAGCCCGGCATCGGTCGACCTGGGTGGCGTGTGGGCCATTGCCGTTGAGAGTGATTTCAATTCCATTACCCGCGAGCAGGTGCAGTCGATCTACGACGAGCTGTGCATCGACGAGGCAATGGCAACCAAGATAAAACAAATATTTAAAGTAATTTTATAATTATGTGTGAAGTACCACGAGTGCGCGTGGGTATCATGAGTGAACCCGCGATCGATTTTGTGTTAAACAACGACTACCGTCAGGGCAGTTCGGTTTACAATGGCGCGCAACATGCCAAGTGCGTCAACGGCAAGGTGGAGTGGAACGGTGAGCTCTACGACAGCATCTGCTTTGAGCCCCTTGACGAGGCCAGCGACTCGTTTACCCTGGTCGATGTGACCATCGGCGTGAGTTTTCACTGGCGCCGCAAGGAAAACCAGACATTCCGTGGAGCGCTTCACATCATCGTGGAGGACGACAAGCTCACGGCTGTCAACATCCTCTCGGTTGAGGAATACCTGCTCAGCGTTATCTCCAGCGAGATGAGCGCCAAGGCTTCGCTTGAGCTCCTCAAAGCCCATGCGGTGATTTCGCGCAGCTGGCTTCTGGCTCAAATCAACAAGGACGCCAGCGCCTTGAAGGAGTGCTGCGAGAACCTCAACAATGCCGACAAGGCCGCTTGCGACACCCCCGAGTTGCTCATCAAGTGGTGGGATCGCGACGACCACACGAACTTTGACGTGTGCGCCGACGACCACTGCCAGCGCTACCAGGGCATCACCCGCGCCAGCACCGAGGCTGTGCGCGAGGCTATCAAGGCCACATGGGGGCAGGTGCTTATGCATGGCGGCCACCTGTGCGACGCACGCTTCTCTAAGTCGTGCGGCGGTGTGTTTGAGGAATTTGAGAACTGCTGGGAGCCTCAGCACCACGACTACCTCGTGGCACGACGCGACAGCGAGGACGAGATGGACTTCCCCGACCTCACCCGTGAGGACAACGCCGCCGAGTGGATCCTCTCGGCTCCCAAGGCGCATTGCAACACCCACGACAAGGAGATTCTGTCGCAGGTGCTCAACGATTATGACCAAGAAACTACCGACTTCTACCGCTGGTCGGTTGAATACAGCGGTGAACAGATTGCCGACCTCATCAAGCGCCGCACCGGCGACGACTATGGCCGCATTCGCGACCTGCAGCCCGTGGCGCGCGGCACCAGCGGCCGACTCTACAAGCTCAAGGTTGTGGGCGAGAAACTCACCCGCACCATTGGCAAGGAGCTCACAATACGCTATGCCTTGAGCGAAAGCGCGCTCTATAGCTCGGCATTTGTTGTCGAGAAGCACGACATCGACGCCGACGGCTATCCCGCCAAGTTTGTGCTGCGTGGCGCAGGCTGGGGCCATGGCGTGGGCCTGTGCCAGATAGGCGCCGCAGTGATGGGTGCCAAGGGATATGACTACCAGCAAATCCTGCTCCACTACTTCATCGGTGCCACCATCGACAAGCAGTATTGATTTTTGACTTTGACTTTGACATTGACTTTGACATTGACTTTGACATTGACTACGACCGGTCGTTACAATCGTCCCTTCAAGCCGATTCGTCTATGCGTCTANGCGTCTAAGCGCCTAAGCGAAAAAACTCTATAAACTCTAAACATTAAACTCTAAACAATAAACTTTAAACATTAAACATTAAACTTTACAACATAATGGAAGCAACTAAAACAAAAAGCCCCTGGTGGTGGGTCCCCACCTTGTACTTTGCCGAGGGTGTACCTTACTTTGTGGTAAACAACATCTCGGTGATGATGTTCACCAAGATGGGCGTGCCCAACGGCGACATGTCGTTCTTCACAACCCTGCTCTACTTCCCTTGGTTCCTCAAGGGCGTGTGGAGCCCCATCGTTGACGTGGTGAAAACCAAGCGCTGGTGGATCGTGGCAATGCAGATTCTGCTCACAGCCATGATGATTGCTCTCACAATCACTCTTCCCAAGCCCGAAGTCGTTGCTGGAGCACAAAACACTCCTATAGGCATCTTCTGGTTCACTCTCGTGCTGTTTATCATCGCGGCGTTTGCCTCGGCAACACACGACATCGCTGCCGACGGCTACTATATGCTGGCTCACAGCCCAAGCAGCCAGGCCGCTTTCATCGGCATTCGCTCGGTCTTCTACCGTGTTGCTTCGGTCTTTGGCCAGGGCGTGCTCGTGTTTATCGCCGGCGTGGTTGAGACCCGCACAGGCGACATCCCCTGGTCGTGGCAAGTGACTATGGGCGTGGCCGCGGCTGTGTTCTTCATTATCACTCTGTATCACACCTTTGCCCTGCCTCACAGTGCCGACGACAAACCCCGCATCGACGCTAATGCGGCTGGCTCTATCACTGCCAACCTCGGCGAGCTTGCCAACTCGTTCAAGACTTTCGTGCAGAAACCTCACGTGCTGCTCGCCATCGCCTTCATGCTGCTCTATCGCTTGCCCGAGGGCTTCCTCATCAAGCTGTGTCAGCCTTTCCTCGTTCAGCCCACTTCGGTTGGCGGTCTTGGCCTGTCGACCGAGCTCGTAGGCACCGTTTATGGCGTGTTTGGAGTGATTGCCCTGCTGCTGGGTGGCATCCTCGGTGGCATCTATTCGTCGCGCGTGGGCCTGAAAAAGTCGCTTTGGGTGATGGCTGCGTTCATGACGTTGCCTTGCCTTACGTTCGTCTATCTTGCAATTTATCAGCCCACTAACGTGATTGTCATTACCATCGCGCTGTGCATCGAGCAGTTTGGCTACGGCTTTGGTTTCACTGCCTATATGCTCTATATGATGTACTTCAGCGAGGGCGAGTTCAAGACCTCTCACTATGCCATCTGCACCGCGTTCATGGCACTCAGCATGATGCTTCCGGGCTTCGTGGCTGGCTTCATTCAGGAGGCAATAGGCTACATCAACTTCTTCTGGATGGTGATGGCTTGCTGCATCGCAACCCTTGTGGTGACCTACTTTGTCGACAAGAAAATCGACCCCAACTACGGCCGCAAGTAACTATGAATCAATAAATTCATTGAAATAGACATTATGAAAAAGATATTTGCAATTATAGTGATGGGCGCGGTGGCACTTGCCGCCAGCGCTGTGGTGAAACCCGGCGTAGAGGTGCTGCGCGACGGTGGCTTCAAGGTGCTTGAGGGTAAGCGCGTGGGACTGGTGACCAATCCCAGTGGCATCGACAACAACCTCAAGTCGACTGTCGACATCATCAACGAGGCCCCCAACTGCAAGCTCGTGGCACTTTACGGCCCTGAGCACGGCGTGCGTGGCAACGCTCACGCTGGCGACGCCGTGACCGATGCCGTCGACCCCAAGACAGGCGTAAAGACCTACTCGCTCTACGGCAAAACCCACAAGCCCACACCCGAGATGCTCAAAGACATCGACGTGCTCGTCTATGACATCCAGGACATAGGTTGCCGCAGCTACACCTTCTATGCCACTATGGGCGTGTGCATGGAGGCATGTGCCGAGCAGGGCAAGAAGTTTGTGGTCCTTGACCGTCCTAACCCGCTGGGCGGCAACAAGGTGGAAGGCAACCTCGTTGAGGAGGGCTATTTCTCGTTTGTGAGCAAATATGCCATTCCCTACCTCTATGGCCTCACACCAGGCGAACTCGCGCAATATCTTAACGGCGAGGGTATTATCAGCGCCAAGGCTGGCAAGAAATGCGATCTCACCGTCATCCCCATGGAGGGCTGGACACGCGACATGAAGTTCCGTGCCACAGGCATGCCTTGGGTGCTACCTTCGCCCCAAATTCCCAACCCCGAGAGCGCATGGTTCTATCCCGTGAGTGGCGTGATTGGCGAGCTCTATATCTTCAACACGGGCATTGGCTACACTCTGCCCTTTGAACTCTTTGCCGCTTCGTGGATCGACGCCGACAAACTCGCCGAGCGCATGAACGCCCTCAACCTGCCGGGCATCAAGTTCCGTCCCATCAACGTCAAGCCGTTCTACGACCTGAGCTGGGTGGTCGATGCCGAAAAGGGCAAGGAAGTGCATGGCGTGCAGACCTATATCACCGATTTTGACGCCGCCAACCTCACCCTCACGCAGTTCTACTTCCTGCAGGTGGTGCACGAGCTTTACCCCAATGTGACGCTCTTTGACCAAAACCCCAAGCGCTTTGCCATGTTCGACAAGGTGTGTGGCACCAACCAGATACGCGAGCGCTTCATCAAGCGCTACAAGGTTGAGGATATCGTCGACTACTTCAACAAAGACGCCGAGGCGTTTAAGATAAAGTCTTCTAAATATTATATTTACAAATAATTAACACTAAGCACGATGACCGAGAGGCACCTACAATATGTCAACCGCATCAGCGCATTCGTCGATAAGAACCGCATCTACACCGACGACCTGCGCACGCTCGCATGGGGCACCGATGCCGGTTTCTACCGCCGCTTGCCACAGGTGGTGGTGCGCTCAACGAGCGAGGGCGAAGTGGCGCGACTGCTTGCCATCGCCCACGAGATGAGGCTTCCTGTCACCTTCCGCGCCGCCGGCACCAGCCTGAGCGGACAAACGGTGACCGACAGCATCCTTATCGTTGCCGGCAAGAACTGGGAGAAATACACCATCTCGCCCGACGCAACACGCATCACCATGCAGCCCGGACTCGTGGGACGGCAGGTCGATGAGATTCTGGCGCCGCTGGGACGCACCTTCGCTCCCGACCCTGCGTCAAAGAGTTCGGCAATGGTGGGTGGCATTGTGATTAACAACGCTTCGGGAATGAGCTGCGGCACCCACGCCAACAGCGACCACGAGCTCATCTCGCTGCGTCTTGTCTTGGCCGACGGCACCGTGCTTGACACTGGCGACAAAGCCAGCCGCGACTCGTTC
>JABUUJ010000008.1:117106-122409 GCA_021443235.1 Muribaculaceae bacterium | reverse complement strand
ACCCACCCGCAGTTTATTAAGGACATCGAGGCCCTGCGCGACCGCGTCATGGCCGACGACGAGCTGGTGGCGCGCATTCGCCGCAAATATTCCATTAAGAATGTCACTGGACTGAATATCAGCCCGTTTGTCAATTTTACCGACCCATTCGAGATTATCACTCACCTCATGGTGGGAAGCGAGGGCACTCTGGCGTTTGCCAGCGAGTTCACGATGAAGACCGGGCATCTGCACCCGTTCAAGGCCAGCGCGATGCTCTATTTCGCCGACATGCGCCGCGCCTGCGAGGCGGTGGTCGACATGAAGAAGGGTCCGGTGCACTGCGCCGAGCTGCTCGACAAGAAGTCGCTCGCATCGGTCAACGACACCACCGGTCCCAACCTCACCGCTGTGCTTATCCAGACCTTTGCCGACTCGCAGGCCGAGCTCGACAGCAACATCGCCGCTATCAACTCCATCCTTGAGCCCTATGAGCTCTATGTGCCTGCCGTCTTCACCAGCGACCCCGCCGTCTATGGCAAGTATTGGGCCATCCGCTCGGGCATCTTCCCCAGCGTGGGCGGCACGCGTCCGCTGGGCACCACGGTCATCATCGAGGACATCGCCTTCCACATCGAGGACCTGCCCGATGCCACCGTCGACATGGCTCAGATGCTCATCGACCATGGCTATGACGACAGCTGCATCTATGGCCACGCCCTTGAGGGCAACTATCACTTTATCATAGCTCAGTCGTTCGACACCGAGGAGGATGTGCGCCGCTATCGCAACCTCATGGACGAGACCGTGAAGCTGGTGGTTGACAAATACGACGGTTCGCTCAAGGCCGAGCACGGCACGGGCCGCAACATGGCGCCGTTTGTTGCCAAGGAATGGGGCGAGAAAGCCTATGAGGTGATGCGCGAGGTGAAGCGCATCTTCGACCCCGAGGGCATCCTCAATCCTGGCGTGATTTTCAACGACGACCCCGAGTGCTTCATCAAGGGATTCAAGCCCATGCCACTCACCAACGTGCACGTCGACAAGTGCATCGAGTGTGGCTTCTGCGAGGTCAATTGCCTTGCCTATGGCCTCACGCTCTCGTCGCGACAGCGCATCATCGTGCAGCGCGAGATATCGCGACTGCGCATCACTGGCGAGAACCCCCAGCGCCTGTTCAACCTCGAGAAACTCTATAAATATTATGGCGACGCCACTTGCGCCGCCGACGGGCTGTGCAGCACCTCGTGTCCCATGAAGATAAATGTGGGCGACCTCACCCACGACCTGCGCAACGCCGCGCACGCGCCAGGCTCTACCGCTCACAACGTGGGCGACTGGGCCGCCAGTCACTTCGCCGGCATCAAGACCGCCCTCAAGGGAGCCCTCTACATGGCTCAGGGTGCTCATGCCGTGCTGGGCGACGGTGGCGTGACCGCTGTGGGCAAGGCAATGCGTGCCATCGGGTTGCCACTGTGGACTCCCTCGCTCCCTAAAGCGCACAGCATGAAGCCGTTATACACTAAGCCTTCCGACAAAAAGGTGGTGTATTTCCCCAGCTGCCTCAACCAGACGATGGGACGCTCCAAGGGTGTGGCCAGCGACTTGGTTGACAAGGTGGTTGAATTCCTCAACCGTGCCGGCTGGGAGGTGATTTTCCCTGACAACATGAAGAAAATGTGCTGCGGCATGATATGGGAAAGCAAAGGAATGCCCGATGTGGCACAACGCAAGACCGACGAACTCGAGGCCGCTATGCTCGCCGCAAGCCACGATGGCAACTACCCCGTGGTGTGTGACCAGAGTCCCTGCCTGCACCGCATGCGCGAGAATATGAAGCAAATCAAGCCCCTTGAGCTTATGGAGTTTATCCACGACTATGTGGCTCAGGACCTTACCTTCCATCCCACTGACGAGCCGGTGGCGCTCCACATCACTTGCTCGAGCCGCCACATGGGGCTTGTTGAGAAGATAACCTCGCTTGCTCGCCGCTGCTCTAACCGCGTCGTTCTGCCCGAAGGGGTGGGGTGCTGCGGCTTTGCCGGCGACAAGGGCTTCACCCAGCCCGAGGTCAACGAGTATGCCCTGCGCCACCTGCGCGAGGCTATCGAGGCCAACGGAGTGAAACGCGGTTTCTCCAATAGCCGCACCTGCGAGGTGGGTCTCACCACCCACAGCGGTGTTCCCTACCAGTCGCTCATCTACCTCATCGACGAGGCAACAAGCTAAGGTCGGCTAATAGCTAATGGCAATAAATGAATATTGAAATTATTAAAATATTGAGATTATTAAAATATTAAAATACTATTCAAGTATTAAAGTATTAAAACATTAAAGTATTAGTTTAAATACTATTCAAGTATTAAAGTATTAAAATATTAAAGTATTAGTTTATGGGTAAACGTCTTCTGGCAGTTGATATTTTGCGCGGCATCACCGTCGCAGGTATGTTGCTCTTCAACAATCCCGGCTCGTGGGGGCACCTCTACACGCCGCTGGGGCACGCCGAGTGGATAGGACTCACTCCCACCGACCTCGTGTTCCCGTTCTTCGTGTTCGTAATGGGCGTGTCGATGTATTTCTCGCTGCGCAAGTTCCAGTTTAAACCCTCTGCGGGGTTGATGGTCAAAGTGGTACGACGCACCGTCATCCTCTTCCTCATCGGGTGGGTTGTGCAGTGGTTCGGGATGTGGCTACGCTCGCTCTATAACCCCGATGTCCACTTCTTCGACATCTGGTGGGCCAAGTTGCGCATTCTGGGCGTGTTCCAGCGTCTCGCGCTCGTCTATTTCTTCGGCTCTATGGCTGCCATCTTGTTCAAGCAGCGCTTCATCCCGTGGCTTATAGGCATCATCCTCGTTGCCTATGCCATCATCCTGGGGGTAGGGCAGGGCTACACATTCACGAGCGATAACATCCTCGTGCAGTTCGACTTACCCATCCTTGGCGAGGACCACATGTATCACGAGAGCGCCGAGGGCATACGCCTCGCGCTCGATCCCGAGGGCATCCTCAGCACCTTGCCGTGCATCGCTCATGTGCTCATCGGCTTCATGGTGGGCAAGTGTCTCGTCGAGTTCCACGACAATCGCGACCGCGTGGTGCAAATCGCCGTGTGGGGATGCGTGATGCTTCTCGTGGGATGGCTCGCACAATATGGCATCCCATGCTGCAAGAAGGCGTGGACCTCGAGCTATGTGCTCATCACCTGCGGCATGGCGTCGTGCGTGCTGGCAATGCTCATCTATGCCATCGACATCAAGGGCCACAACCGCTGGTGCAACTTCTTCCAGACCTTCGGCGTTAACCCGCTGTTCTGCTACCTGCTGGGCACTATCCTGTCAATCGTCTTCGGTACGGTGCGCCTGGGCATGGACGGCGACAAGCCCATCACCATCAAGGGCTCGCTCTACAGCATGTGGCAGTCGATGACCACCACCGACGAGGCCGCTTCGTGCCTCTTTGCCATCTCGTTTGTGCTCATCACCTGGATATTTGGCTATATCCTCTACAAAAAGAAAATTTACATAAAAATATAAACCTAACTAAAACTAAACTATTACATTATGATTTTAATTGCTGATTGCGGCTCAACCAAAATTGACTGGTGCCTGCTTAACGGAAATGAAAAAGTAGCACAAATCTTCACGACAGGAATGAATGCGCTCTTGCTCACACAAGAGGAAATGACCGAGCGCATTAAGACCGAACTCATGCCTCACATCGTGGGATATAGGGTTGACGAAATCCACTACTACGGCGCTGGCATCATCAACGACGAAATTAAAGGACACGTCGTTAACGCACTGAAAGCCAACATCCCCACTGCCACCAGCATCGAGGTCGACAGCGACCTGCTGGCTGCCGCACGTGCTCTGTGCCAGCACGAGCCCGGCGTGGCTTGCATTATGGGCACCGGCTCCAACTCGTGCTTCTACGATGGCGAGAAGGTGGTCGACAATGTGTCGCCTCTGGGCTATATCCTGGGCGACGAGGGCAGCGGCGCCGTGCTGGGCAAGCTCCTCGTGGGCGATGTGCTCAAGAAGCAGCTTCCCGAGGAGGTGTGCCAGAAGTTCCTCAAGCAGTACAACACCGACCGCACCGAGATTATCACTAACGTTTACAAGAAACCGGCCGCCAACCGATATCTGGCAAGCTTCGCGCCGTTCTTGCAGGAAAACATCGGCGTGCCCGAGGTTCACGACCTCGTGCTGCGCGCTTTCAAGGCCTTCTTCCAGCGCAACATCACCAACTATGCCCGCTACAACGAGCTGCCTTGCAACTTCGTAGGCTCTATCGCTTTCTTACAGAAGAAAATCCTTCACGAGGCTGCGCAGGAGTTTGGCATCACCATTGGCAACGTGATTCAGAACCCCATGGAAGGCCTCATTAAGTTCCACTCTAAATAATTGACACTATGGCTTTTGTTAAAATCAGCGAGCAACCCTCGCTATACAACGACCTGGAAAAGAAATCGGTGCACGAACTGCTCACCGACATCAACCGCGAGGACCACAAGGTGGCCGACGCCGTTGAAAAGTGCATCCCGCAAATCGAAAAACTCGTCACGGGCATCGTTGAGCGCATGAAGCGCGGCGGACGCGTGTTCTACATGGGCGCAGGCACCAGCGGGCGACTGGGCGTGCTCGACGCAAGCGAGATTCCTCCCACTTTCGGTATGGACCCGGGCTGGATTATCGGTCTCATCGCCGGTGGTGACCACGCGCTGCGCAACGCCGTCGAGAATGCCGAGGACGATACCCAGCAGGGCTGGAAAGACCTCCAGGCCTTCAACATCAACGAGAAGGATACCGTAATCGGCATCGCTGCCTCGGGTACGACTCCCTATGTGATTGGCGCCCTGCGCGATGCACGCGAGCACGGCTGTCTCACCGCATCTATCTCGAGCAACCCCGAGTCGCCCGTCAGTCAGGTGGCCGAGATTGGCATCGAGATGGTTGTGGGGCCGGAGTATGTCACTGGCAGCTCGCGCATGAAGTCGGGCACAGGCCAGAAACTCATCTGCAACATGATTTCGACCAGCGTGATGATACAGATGGGCCGCGTAAAGGGAAACAAGATGGTCAACATGCAGCTCAGCAACGCCAAACTCGTTGACCGTGGCACTCGCATGGTGGTTGACGAGCTGGGCCTCGAATACGAGGAGGCAAAGCGGCTGCTGCTGCTCCACGGCTCGGTGAAGCGCGCCGTCGACGCCTACAACGAAGCAAAGTAAAAAGTTGCGGCATCCAGCCGCAACTTTTTTAACCCCCTCTCTAAACGCTAAACCCTAAACCCTAAACAATAAACTCTAAACAATAAAC
>JABUUJ010000008.1:111774-116217 GCA_021443235.1 Muribaculaceae bacterium | reverse complement strand
ACTTGACAAACTTGACAAACTTGATAAACTTGATAAACTTGATAAACTTGATAAACTTGAAAAACTCGCGGCGCAGCCGCCCCTTGAAAAACTCGCGGCGTCAGCCGCCGCCCCCCCTCTTCTTAATTTTTTTGAAAAAAGATGCCGTAATATATGAAATTTTAAAGAAAATCGTTAACTTTGTAAATTGATTGGTGAAAAGCGCGCCGCCTGCCCCTCGCAATTATCCTGCGTGGCGCGGCACCGCAAGCCCAATAGCCTTTGATTATTAAATATATAGAATGAAAGGAACGACTTTAACCAAGACCCTTAGGGTCTTCTTCGGCATGTTCATGGTCTGTGTCTATCTCGCCATGGCTGTGGCGCTTGCAGTCAATTTCTTTGACTGGAGCAACACCCCCATGTGGAAAGCCGCACGATGGGCCATGGCAGTGGTCTTCGGCCTCTATGGCTGCTATCGCTGCTACCGACAGGTCAAGGGCGTTGACTATTATCACCACGACCGCGACTACTATGACAACGAAGAGGCCCCCGATGGCAACGGCAACAATACCGCCGCCACCGCCATCGCCCTCCTCATTCTCGCGCTCGCAACAACGGCGTGCAACAACACACCAGCCACCAACTCAAGCACCATGGGCATCGCCAAAATCAACTGCGACGAGTCGTTCCGCAACATCCTCGACCAGGAAATCGAGGTCTTTGAATACACCTATCCCGAGGCAAGCATCATGCCACGATATATGGACGAGGCCGCCGCGCTCGACTCGCTCCTGCACAAGCACTGCGACCTCATCATCACCGCACGCGACCTCACCGACGAGCAGCGCGACATCCTTGACAAGCAAGGACGCGCTCACCGCTCACGCAAAATCGCCGTCGATGCCGTCGCCATCATCGTCAACAACAGCAACGACATAGCCGAACTCTCAATGCAAGACCTGAGCGACATCTTCACCGGAAAGGTGAAACGATGGGGCGAGGTCTTCCCCACCAGCCTCAAGCGCGACTCTATCGTTGTCGTCTTTGACGACTCGGGAAGCGGCGTGATGCACTACGTCAAGGAGAAATTCCTCAACGGAGGCAAGTTTGGCGACAATGTCTTTGCACAGCACTCCACCGAGGAGGTGTTCAAGACCGTCGAGGGACGCAAGGGCGCTATCGGCTTCGTGGGCGTGAGCTGGATCAGCGCCAACATGCAAGGCCAGGAACGCACCATCGAGGACAAAGTCACCGAGCTGCGCGACAAAAACGAGGTATCGGTAATCTCGTTTACCGACCGCATCAAGGTAATGCCCATACGCGGCGCCGAGAGCACACGCGGATACAAGCCCTATCAAGCCTATATCAACGACGGCAGCTACCCGCTCGTGCGCACCATCTGGGCCATCGACGCCTCGGCGGGCGGCACGCTCGACCACGGCTTCTATGCCTTCCTCACCGGCGTGATAGGACAGAAAATCATACTCCAGACCGGCATCCTGCCAGCTGCCGAGCCCGTGAGATATGTCGAAACAACCAAGTAGTTTATTGGCTAATGGCTAATGGGTAATGGCAAAAAATGGCTAAGCGCCATTAACCTTTAGCCACAACACAGGTCTAAAGCCACAACAGAGCCCCGGCAACGGCCATTAGCCATTAGCCAATAGCCAAAAAGAAGCAACGGCCATTAGCCATTAGCCAATAGCCATTAGCCAAAAAGAGAAAATATAATTAGTAACACAATAAATTTTAACTGAAATGAAGATCAAGCTTTTCATCGCTTCTCTGCTCATCGCAGGTGCAGCACTGTCGTCAATGGCGCAAGGCTACAAAGACGGTATTGAGTACTACAAAGTAGGACAGCTCGACAACGCAAAGGAACTCATTGAGCGCAACCTCACCAGCGCCTCTAACAAGGCCGAGGCCTACTTCTACCTGGGACAAATCGCTCTCAAGCAGAACAACGCCGCCGAGGCGAAGGCCGCCTTCGACAAGGGTGTCGCTGCCGACGCCAACTACCCCTACAACTATGTGGGACAGGCACAAATCGCTCTTAAAAACGGCGAGCAGCCCAAGGCCCTCCTCGAGACAGCACGCAAGCTCTCGAAGAAAGACGCCGCACTCGAGACCGCTATCGCTCGCGCTTACTACAGCGTCGATCCCACCAAGTATGCCAAGGACATCGACAAATGCGTGAAGCAAGCCCGCAAGTGGACCGAGAAAAAACCACAGCCCGAGTCGTTCATCTTTGAAGGCGACACCTATGCCGACAAGCAGGACTACGGCAAGGCTGCAGGTCTCTATGAGCTCGCCTATACCTACGACCCCGACAACATCGAGGCTCGCGTGAAGTGGGCCAACACCTACTACTTCGTTAACCCGCAGATGGCGCTACAGCACCTCGAGGACCTCAACGCTCAGCGCCCCAACTCGGCCCTCGTGCAACGCCAGCTCGCCGAGAAGTACTACGAGTCAAACCTTGGCGGCAAGGCTGCCGAGAAATATGGCGAGTATATCAAGAACCCCAACCACTTCAACCAGGACGAGGTGCGCTACGTTCAGCTCCTCTTCTTCGGCGAGAAATACCAGGAGTCTTACGACCTCGCTACAAGCCTCATCAGCAAGCTTGACGCCAGCGACCCCAACAAGTTCTACATGGAGCGCATGAAACTATATAATAAGGTGGCGCAGAAAGACTGGCACGCAGCAGTTGCCGCCGGCGACGAGTTCTTCGCAATGAGCAAGCCCGCAACAGCTACCTACGAGGTGAAAGACTACACCGACTATGCTCAGGCTCTGCAGCAGGTGGGACAGCCCGCCAAGGCTATCGAGGCCTTCGAAAAAGCTGTCGAACTCAACCCCAAGAACGTTGACCTGCTACGCAACCTCAGCGACACCTATGCCGAGGCCAAGAACTACGCCAAGAGCGCCTCAACCTACCAGAAGGTGATCGACAGCGGCGACTTCAAGGCCAACGACCTCTACGAGCTCGGCAAGTGCTACTACAACCTCGCCGTTACTACCGAGAACGCCAGCGAGCGCGACCACGCCATCGTTCAGGGACGCAAGTACCTCCACGAGGTTAACGAGAAAGTGCCCGGAAACGTGCGCATCGTTAACCAGATCGCACGCCTCGAGCGCCTCACCGAGGGCGACAAGGCTACCGGCAAGGCAGCTCCCGCCTACCATGAGCTCGTCAAGCTCCTCGACTCTAAGGACAACAAGAGCGACTACGCAAGCTACTACATCAGCGCCTTCAACTACCTTGCCAACGCGGCGATGAACAACAACGACCTCGAGACCGCCAAGGCCTACTACAAGCAGTGGCTCGAGCACGATCCCGAGAACGCCGACCTCCGCAAGTACGTTGAGTCGTTCAAGTAATATCCACACTAAAACGGGGTGCCTCACCACGCGGCATCCCGTTTTGTGACTTTGACAGGTCGTGACAACCACTACCCCCAAGAAAAACACTTTTTTTTGAAAAAAAATGACGAAATGTTTTGTCATTCCAAAAAAATGTAGTAATATTGTACTTGAAAATGTGTTGCCAACAGCAAAAATGTTGTCAATTTGTTGATTGATAGAACGATGACCTGTTTTAATAGGTTTTGACCTCTGACGCCCAGCAACGCTTTTTCATCGGAAACCTCACAGGCTTCCACCCAACTTTGAAATTTATATTTAACTTTTAATTTTTACTAACAATTTAAAATTTTAAATTATGAAGATTAAATTTTTACTCCTCGCTGCTGTTTGCGCTCTGACCGCATCTGCACAGACAACTCTCACAGGCCCCGCTGAGCCCACTCTGATCAAGGCTGGTGGCGAACCCGTAGCAGTAGTTCTTGACCTCAAGTTTGCTGAGGGCTGCACCAACATGACCAACATTCAGTTCGACGTAACCTTCCCCGAAGGCATCGTTCCTGCAACTGTTGAGGATGAGTACTGCTGGCCAGGCGAAGGCATTCCCACAAAGAAAGGTTCTCCCGTTATTGCTTTCTCAACTAACTGCGACAAGGCTTCAAACTGGCCCACTTTCAGATATGTAGGTGCCAACATGACCAAGACCAAATGCGAGAATGAAAAAGGTATTGTAGAGATCTACATGAAGGCTAACGAGGACGCTAAGAGCGGCGAGGTAGTTGTAAAGACTTCTATGCTGAAGTACACTAACTACGAGGACGCTTCTTTCGCTAACGCTGATCCCGTTGACGCATTCGTTCTTAAGATCGAAGGCAAAAGCGCCGTAGAGGATGTAAACGCCGACAAGGCTGTTGCTTCGGTTAAGTACTACAACGTAGCTGGTGTTGAGAGCAATGTTGCTTTCGACGGCATCAACATGGTAGTTACCAAGTATGTTGACGGCACAACTAAGACCGTTAAGGTTGTAAAATAATGCACGATTAGCATAATTTCAACACAATAGAAAAGTCGCTCCCACAACGGGAGCGATTTTTT
>JABUUJ010000008.1:107638-111395 GCA_021443235.1 Muribaculaceae bacterium | reverse complement strand
TCGCTCCTCAACCAGCTGATACTGGCCTACTTAAAGACTGATGCCTAACGGCATCTCTATACTTGCTGCGGGGCGGCGCACTGTTAAACATTCTTAAATTAAGCAATTTGTTTGCAATTTCTTGAAAAATGTACTATATTTGCCCCAAAATCTTGCAGGTCGTCGCAAAAACGCGACCCACACAGGAAATTCATCAGGAAAAATTCTATTATTGACAATAAAACCCCAAAAATTATCGCTTATGACAAAATTTTTCTCAAAAACACTATTAGCACTACTCATGCTGATAGCATGTAGCTTGTCTGCCAGCGCTCTACCAGAGTTCGTAAATAGTGCAGGCACAAGTGCCACACTTGTCTCAAGTGCGGGCACAATTACCAGCAATGTAGCTAAGTTTAATAAGTCTTTCCAACTTACGGGAAGCAACTACCTGACAATGACATTACCCAGCAACTACACCAGTTACACTTTCAGCTGCTGGATTTACACAACGCTCGACCGTATCACTGAACAAGCCAACAACATCTACCAAACAGTTTTTTCTACCCGGTCAAACAATGACTGGGGTGGCACTTATATGCACATTGATGACGCAAGTTATAATCAATATCCAACTTGCCGTTCAAACGCTGTTAATGCCACTACCAATAACGGAACGGCAGGAAATAAAGTGATAACACGCAGGGCGTGGCATCACTTTGCTTATGTGCGCAATAGTAATAAGCACTACTATTTCGTTGATGGCTATTGCCAGGCAATAGTGACACAGTCAAATCCTAACTCTTGCGAAACGCTCTATATCGGTGCGCTAAAAGGTGAGGCTGACATGAAAGCCAACACATTCATGACAGGCTATGTCGATGATATCGCTGTGTGGAGCAATGCTACTCATTTCACATCATCTTTACCCACACAAGCATCAACGACACGTCAAACTTTTACACCTCCCACTGCGGCAACAACTACTGGCAGCAGCGATCTCGTTGCATTGTTTAACCTTGACACCCAAAATATTCAGCAAAACTATAGCGATTCAAGGATAAACTACGATCCTTATGGCTCGTGGAAGGATGGCAAGTGGTGGCAAGAAATAGGCTACGCTGGCGTGGGCAACGATAACGAGGTGCTTGCCGTGGGCGAGTTTGACGTTGTCCCAATGTCGGCTTATACCCAAGAGGCTTATGTTTATGACCCGGTGATTACCAATATTCAAAGCAGCGATTTCAACTGGACGCTGCGGTGCAACCTGCTGGGCCTTGCCAAGGACACAAAATATGTGAAGCGCCTCAAGGTGTGGGCTCGCGCATTCGACCCAACCTTTACCGTAAACGAAGGTGGCAGTATCGAGCTGAACAAGTCGAGCATTGCCAACACGTTTACCTATCCATTCGACTATCGCGACCCAGTGAACAAGAGCGGAGCCAAGCTCCTTGCTGTGACTGATGTGATTCCCGAGGATGGTGCCGTGACGTTCAACATCACCACTCCTCCCCCGGCATCACGAGTTGTGATATACATTACTGCCGACATGCAAGATGTTGACATCGACGAGTTGCCATTCATCTCGGCAACTCAAGAAGCCCTCAAGCCAAGCTTTGGTGCCAACTTCGTTTCGTCGTCTTTCAGTGGCACGCTCGACTTTGACTATAGTTATAAGGTGGGAGGAAACACTACCACTGGCAGCATAGTGGATGCCGAAATTAATGAAACGACAACTCTCACCCAAGCCACCAATAGCCGCAACAGCACCTATGGTAGCCGCATGCTCATTGCGCAGTGCAAGACCCTCTATGCCCCCAACGACTTCTACTCCAAGTTCTACCGCATTCCTGCAATCGCCACTGCCAACGATGGCTCGCTCATCGCCATCAGTGACGCCCGTAAGTACCACATCCACGATGTGAGAAACGATATCGACATCCTCGCACGTCGCTCTACCGACGGTGGCAAGACTTGGAGCAATCCTGTGACCATTGCAAAGGGCAACGGTGGTAGCGACGAATCGTGTGCTGGCGCTCTTGGCTTTGGTGACGCAGGTATTGCTGCGCTGCCCAACAACAAGGTTGTCGCAACAATGATTTATGGTTATGGCATTCGAGAAACTAATACAACCAACTACACTCAAAACTTCTATTGCTTGAGTAGCGACAACGGCCAGAGCTGGAGCGCCCCCATCGAGATCCCTATGAGCCTCACCAACAATGAGCGCGGCTGTATCGCTCCGGGCAATATGTGCGTGGTAAAGAATGGTGCACTTGCTGGCAAGGTGCTTGCCGCATTCCGCAGCTATGCTACTCTTAGTGGGTCGGCTGCGGCGCTCACCAATCGCAACTATATCCTCCTCTATGACCCCGAGAATGGCGCTAACGGCACATGGAGCCGCATCAATGTGGGAGGCACAGGCTATATAAAGATTGGTACCGACGACGAGGCACACATCCTCGAGGTGGGCAACAATGTCTTCTTGCTGTCGATTCGTGACAATGGTAGCAGCGCCGACCGTCGCACCTTTGTGCGTCTGGAATATAGCCCCACCACCGGCACAATGACCTATTATAACATTGATAATTATGTTACAGGTATTACGGCTGGTTGTAATGCCAATGGGGATATCATGAACTATACTGCAAAGGTTGGTGACAACACCGATACTTACCAGATTATGGCATTGCCAACAATGACTATTTCAGATCCTCATGGTGGAGGCGACACTCGCAGCAATTTGAATTTCTTCTATGGCCAGTACAATGACAACGGCTCGAGTAGCAGCTTGGCATGGAACAAGTCGGTGTGCATGAGCGACCCGATCGATGGTGAGAACAGCAGCTTTAGGGAGACTGCACAGTATAGCTCGTTCACCACGCTCGAGGATGGCACAATTGCTTTCTTGATGGAGAACTATCCACAGCTGGTTCGCTTTGAGTATCCTAACCAAAGCGCATGCGTTGGTGGTGACTGGATGATGCGCACCACTTACATGCAGTTGCGCATTGGCGACATCATTCCCGGTGCCGAGCCTGTTGTTCCCGCCCGACTGTTGCCACCCGTCATCACTCCTAAAACCAGAATGTACGACAGCGAGGACCCAACGTCTCGTCCCGCAATCGTTATCAACAACCCCAATGACCCTGCCCTGAACTCAACCACCTATTATTATATTGATATTTATGACCCCAACGGCACTAAGATTGGTACAATAAGCGGTACTTTCACAGGGGCAAGCAAGTCATTTGCCTGGAGCGACTTGAAACTCACCATTGATGGTGTTGAAAAGACATTCGAGGAGCTTATTGATAAGGACTGGAAGGTTGTGGCACACGCATTCTGCGCCGCTGAGGGATACACCAACTCTTATGAGCCTGTTGAGAACTACTACTTCGACAATCCTGTTCGCAAGCTTGTTGTGGTTGCCAAGGAAAACGCAGGCTGGGGTGATCCTTATCTGCAGGCCAACCTGCTTGGTACCGTAGAGCAAGGCGAGATAATGACAGTGAGCGTTGGCAAGCAGGTTTATGTAAATGCTGCCAATAACTTGCCGTTTATCTTCAAGGGCTTCAGCTTGAGCGCCGACCAGTATATACCTCTCACCCCCGCACAACAGAATGCGTTGAACTACATTAAGATGAGCGAGCAGCAGATGTCAATTTCTGTTCCCAGTGTTGCCACTATGCCTAACAACGATGGCGACAAACTGGTGATATATGCTTGGTATGAGAGCTCTTTGTTTGGCTTGAAGACTCGCGTTAAAATCAATCAC
>JABUUJ010000008.1:105201-107623 GCA_021443235.1 Muribaculaceae bacterium | reverse complement strand
CCTCGTCACAACGACTGGTATCCCGTTACTGCGCTCGTTGATGATGATTTCCCCGAAGCTGTTCCTGGCTTGGTAATGGACAATATTGAGCAGGTCAACAACTCTGCTACATCAATAATCCCCTATAACTATGTGAGTAAAAATCCCGAAACTCAAGCAATTGAGTACCCAGGTCTTGATGCCAACGCGACCATTATGCCCGACTCTCGTTGCATGCAATACAATGCGGCTGTAGTTGCTGTTCCTGTGACTTCGGCACAAAATGCGCCCGCAAAGATTGCGCCTGCAACAGGCCAGAACTACATTATGCTTCAGGGCACAAGGACCACTCTCACAGGCTCATACAATAAAGTTAACTGGTTTACTACCGAAAATGGCGTAAATATTCCGGCTAAGGTTATTGACCTTAAGTTCAGCCAGCTTGTTCCGAAGAATGTAACCACACCACAGGTACTTGATTTCAATATCGTGTTCTATGTGTTTGAAGGTGATGTGGCAGGTCTGAGCGATATTACCGCGTCAAATACAAAGGCCATCATAACCCACCCGATACGCTACGATGGTAGCATTATTACTGGCGTGGATGATGTTGATATTGTCGGGCGTGAGGTTAAGGCGGTGAAATATTACAACGTAACTGGTGTTGAGAGCCTGCGCCCATTCGACGGCATCAACATCGTAGTGACTGAGTACACCGATGGCACCCGCCAGACTGTGAAAGTCGTTAAGTAAACACATCATTCCCCCCTTTTTGAAGGGAGTGAGCACAACAATAATCGCCCGCGCACTTGTTGGTGTCGCGGGCGATTTTATGTCATAGTCAACTGTCGTTAGTCAACACCGCCTTGCTGCGGGGCGGTGTTACTCGAGGCGGGCGGCGGCGAGAGTGAAGATTGAGATGGTGATGCCTGGGATGGCGGCGAGTGCCTCGGCACAGGCGATGATGGTGGCGCCAGTGGTGATTACGTCATCTACCAGCAACACGTGCTTGCCTTGCAGCTCGGTGGCGGCGCGTGGCGTGGCGGCTACGGTGTCGCGCGTGTTGAGCCATCGCTCGTAGGCGCCTTTTTGCGTCTGCGTGCTGTGCGGGCGCGTTGCCACGATGTGCTTGCCTATCGCGGCACCCGTTTCCTGTGCTATGCCATGAGCAATGCGCTCGGCCTGGTTATATCCGCGTTGCGCGAGTTTGTCGGCGTGTAGCGGCACGGGAATCACCACATCTATGCCATCGAAAAATCCGCTTGCCTGCATCATCCTCACGGCGTAAGCGCCCATCCACACACCCATCGGCGCCATGTTATTGTACTTGATGTCGTGGATAATCGCCGCAAAAGGGCTGCCTTTCTCGTAGAAAAACAGCGCCGCCGCGCGCTCTACCGGCACTTTCCCGGCAAAAAGCTGCTCCATCGCGTTGAACTCGGTCTCCTCCAGGCGTGTGCGCGGCAGCGCGGCAAGGCAGCGTCGGCACAGAAAGCGCTCGTCGCCGCCCAGCGTGGCATCGCACACCGGGCATCGCCGCGGCAGCACCACGTCAAGAGCAGAGTTTATCAAGTTCTTCAAGTTCATCAAGTTTTTCAAGAGGCGGCTGACGCCGCGAGTTTGTCAAGTTTATCAAGTTCTTCAAGTTTATCAAGTAACAAGGTTGAACAACGTTAAACCAAGTTGAACAAGGTTGAACAAGGTTGAACAAGGTTGAACAACGTTAAACCAAGTTGAACAAGGTTGAACAAAGTCCTCGCACCAGGTCCAGCTCAAAGCCTCGCGAGGTGGCAAAGCGCAGCAGGGCGGCTCGGGCGGCTTGTGGTTCGCGGCCCGACACTTCGCGCCACTTGTTCTGCAACAATCGTGTGAGTGTGTCGCGATAGGCATCGTCGTCGATAGTGGCAAGGGCGTCGTCGATGGCGCTCTGGTCGATGCCCTTCAGCCGCAGGTGGTAGGCGATTTTAATGCGTCCCCAGCCGTTATAGGCGGCTTTGTCGTGAGTGAAGGCGCGCGCAAAGCGCTCGGTGTTAATGAAATTCTGTTCAATAAGGCTGTTGACGACATCGTTGGCCTGCGCCGCGGTTAGTCCCCACGACCGCAGTCGTGTGGCGATGTCGCCTGGAGCGTGTTCGCTGCGCGAGCACAGTGCCGCCGCGCGCGCTAAAGCCTGTTGCAATGTAATGGGTTTCATAGGTGCAAAGTTACATTATTTCCCCATGAAATGAAACACCACCAGCAAGTTTTTCAAGTTCTTCAAGTTCTTCAAGGAGCAAGTTTATCAAGTTTATCAAGTTTTTCAAGGAGCAAGTTTATCAAGGGGCAAGGTTTTTGAGATTTGGAATTTTCGATGGGGGCTATATACAATTTGACCCTAACAAAGAGCTGCCGTAGGCAGCAGATGTGAGTAGGCCTGTATCAGCTGGTTAAGGAGCGAAGCGAC
>JABUUJ010000008.1:102824-105167 GCA_021443235.1 Muribaculaceae bacterium | reverse complement strand
AATGGCGTGCCGTAGGTACGCGACCCTCACCATCAGGTCAAAGTCAGAGTCAATGTCAATGTCAATGTCAAAGTCAAAGTCAAAACAGTATCGGTTGACGGCATTGCAGTAGCGGTTGCTGCAATAACTTTGCGCGAAAAAAGACCTATGAGAAACACAACCAAAACTATGGTGCTGGCGCCACGATGCGCGCGGCACTACAACGACGGCGAGGCGGCAGCGCATGGCGAGGCGGCAATGGCTCTCAACGTGCGCGAGCAGGAGCAGTCGCTCGTCGTCACCGGCCAGCCCGTGCAGCGCGGCACTATACCCACAGGGCATCGCCTGATGCTCGTCGACAACGGCCATTTCTTCACCGTCGCGGCGGGCGTAATCTATTGCGACGGCACCGCGGTGACGCAAAGCGCGACCGATGTGCTGGCGATGCATCGCGTGGGTAGCGGCATTGTGGTGGTGAATGCAACCGGCCTCATCCACTTGCGCTACAGTGGCAATACAGTAGTGGAAACGGCCGTGAGCGAAGCGGTTCCGCAGCTTCAGCTCACGATGGCCGACCAGTTTACGTCGCAGCAACAGCTTGCGGCAGTCACCTTTGCCGAGCCCTACACCACCTGGGCGGCTCCACTCAGCGCCGCCGACGAGAAAACCATCGCATCCAACTTTGCCATGGCATGGAAAACAGCTTCCACAGCGATAACGAGTGTGGGAGCCTACTTCACACCCCTAATGGCATGCTATGGTGTGCGACTGCACGACGATAACTACCTGTGGATAAGCAATCCCACCACAATAGGACTCACCACGATGGCCAACGCCCAGCAAGTTGCGGCCAACTGCGTCACCGCCTCGTCGCGCTACACGGGCATTGTTGCCGCTACGCTCGCCATGAGCGCCTATCGCGTGGGCATCAAGGTGACGAGTGGGGTGGGCGAGCACTGGTTGCCGTTGGTCAAGGCCATCGATGTATTTGTCACCACTCAGCCCACAATAGCCTCGCAATCGCTCAGTTACCGCTGCGCTGCTACCCACGGCACCTCGCGCGTGCCAGCGCTCCTCTATGGCTGGCAGGCACAGTCGCAAGAGCAGGTGCTTGCCCAACTCGCCGCCTCGGGCTGGTCGATGGTGGCAACGACTACCGACCTCGCCTCGCTTGCCGATGGCCGCTTTGTGGCAAGCAACGTGGTGCGTGTGGCGGCGACGGCGACCGACGTGGTGAGCGCTCCCATGGTGGGCGGTGCCACGCTCACGCGCGAGCAGGTCGAGGCGATAGCGCGTGGCAGCAGTGAGGTGGCTCCGGTGGCGTCGCTCGTGCGCAACGGCCGCCTTTACACCGCCTCGGCCGACGGCCATCTTGCGATGACCGCTCAGGGTAATGCTCTGGCAACGGCACAGGTGACTCACGTCACGGGCGCACAGGTGCTGGCTCTCGCCCCGGTGCTGCGTCCGCTCTATTCGGGCGGCTTTGGTCGCTATGCTGTGTATATGTTTACCAACGAAGGCATTTATGCTGTGGCTCAAAGTGCGCAGGGCCGTCTGGGCGAGGCACGGCTGGTCGATCGCGCTGTCATTGCGCCGGGCTGTGTGCCTGTTGATGGCGACCGCGACGTGTATTTCGTCAATCGCTACAACTCGCTGTGCCGCCTCACGGGTAGCGCTGTCGAGGTGCTGCTGCCCGGCATTGGCGAGGTTCAGGCGTTGGCGTGGGACGACTGTCACGGCGAGTTGCATGTGCTTGCCGATGGTGGTGAGACGCTGGCGGTGCAGGCATCGGGGCATTACAGCCGTCGCACGGTGGCAGCCTCTCAGCTATATAACGACACATCGCACGCCCTTGCCGTGACTGCCCAGGGCGAGGTGCTTGACCTTACCCACGAGAACGACGCCCAGCAGCAGGTGCTGTATCAGTCGCATCCCATTGTGCTTGCCGGGCAGTGCGCTGTGCCACGCAGTGTGTCGTGGTGTGTGATTAGCAACGCGGCGCAAGTGGCGTTGTCGCTGCACGGCGAGCGTGGCATGAGTTGCCACGGCTTTCTCATTGGGCGGCTGCGTGTCAACGGCGTTGTGCGCGCGCCGCTGGCCGTGCCTGTGGTGTCGTCGCCGTGCCGCAGCGTGCGCTTTACCGTCGATGGTACTGCCCTCAGCGGCACCGTAATCGCTACCCTCAAGATAAGGTTTTAGTTTGTCAAGTTTGTCAAGTTTGTCAAGTTTGTCAAGTTTGTCAAGTTTATCAAGTTTGTCAAGTTGAAATTAAGGTTGAGAGTTTATTGTTGAGAGTTTATTGTTTAGAGTTCAGAGTTTATAGAGGGCTTCGCGTCGCAACAACAATGTTTAACAAGGTTAAAC
>JABUUJ010000008.1:81248-102754 GCA_021443235.1 Muribaculaceae bacterium | reverse complement strand
GTTGAGGAAAACAGCAGGCGCGTGGCGGCGCTTGAGCATCCCTACGACCCCGAGACGGGAATAGGGTGTTGCGGCGAGCGTGTGCTGGTGGGCGAACGCTGGCTGCCTGTGGCGATGCTTAACGAGCACCCCGACTGCGGGCGGCTCCCAGCCCTTGAACAAGACCGGATGCGACTGCGCTATGACTTTGAGTTTTGGGCAGTCACATGTGCCACCATCAAGGACAAAACCAGCGGACGCAACATGAAATTCCGCCTCAACGCCCCGCAACGTCGCCTGCTGGCCGTGATGGAGCAGGAGCGACAGGCGGGGCGCCCTGTGCGCATCATCCTGCTCAAGGCTCGACAATGGGGTGGCTCCACGCTGGTGCAGATGTACATGGCGTGGCTCCAAATCGTCGTGCACAAGCAATGGAACAGCCTGATATGCGGCCACAAACGCAACGCATCGCTCGCCATTAAACGAATGTACAACACGCTGTTGCGCAACTACCCCGAGCAATATCTCGACGATGGTGTGAAACTGGAGTTTCGCAACTTTGAGGGCTCGTCGGGCGTGAAGCAACTCGTGGGGCGCGACTGTCTCATCATTTTGGGATCGTCGCGCAGCGAGGATGCCGTGCGAGGCTATGATCTGGCGCTGGCTCATCTCACCGAGGTCGCCTATTGGGCATCGACGGCGCTGCACTCGCCCGAGGACGTGGTGCGCAGCGTGAGCGGCACGGTGACGATGGGTGCCGACACGGTGGTAGTATATGAGAGCACGGCCAACGGCGTGGGCAACTTTTTCCACAGCGAGTGGCTCCGAGCCAAGGCTGAGGACGGCGACAAAATCGCGGTATTTGTGCCCTGGCACGAAATCGAGATCTACCGCATGTCTGTCGCCGACCCTCAGGCGCTGTGGCAGGCGATGGACGACTATGAACGCCAACTGTGGGATGCTGGCTGCACGCTCGAGATGATTAACTGGTATCACCACAAGCGTCGCGAGTACAGCACCCACACGCTCATGATGGCTGAGTTCCCGAGCAACGACCTTGAGGCGTTTTCGGGCTCGGGCAGCTGCATCTTTGACCCCGATGTGCTTGATAATTTCGCAGACTCGGTGATGACGCCGGTCGTGTGCGGCGACATCACGGGCGATTACATGAGCGACCGTCACATTGTTTTCACACCATCGGCGGTGGGACCCATGCAGGTGTGGGTGCGTCGCGATGTGATGGCGTCGCCGGGCCGCTACATGGTGGTGGTGGATGTGGGCGGACGCAGCGACAAGGCCGACTACTCGGTGATTGCCGTCATCGACACCCACCGCGACATGCCCGGGCAACGTCCCGAGGTGGTGGCGCAGTGGCGTGGACACATCGACCACGACCTGCTGGCGTGGAAAGCGCTGCAAGTGGCTAAGTATTACAACAATGCGATACTCGTGATTGAGAGCAACACGCTTGAGACTGAGTCGGCCGACAGCGACGCTGGTGAGTTTATCCTTAATCAACTGAGCCACCGCTATGGCTGGATGTATCACCGCAGCAACCGCCGCCCGGGCTTCCAAACCAACCGCAAGACCAAGTCGCAGGCCATCTACCGCCTCATTCAGGCGGTGCGCGATGTCGCATACATTGAGCGCGACCAGGAGGCCATCAACGAGATGGCGACCTATGAGCGCAACGCGCGAGGGCAGTTTGGCGCCATGCTGGGCCGCCACGACGACATCGTGATGACACGCGCCATCGCCCTGATGGTTCTCGCCGAGGAGCAAAACAAAAACCGCCACACCATCCAGCGCAGCGACCTCGCCTCCCTGAAGGGCACCACCTTCAGCGCCGCGAGTTCATCAGGCTTAAATTAAAGTTGAGAGTTTATTGTTTAGAGTTTAGTGTTTATTGTCAAAGTCAANGTCAATGTCAAAGTCAATGTCAAAGTCAAAGTTAACGTCAAAACCATTTGCCTTCAGCCAATATAAGGGTGAAATCATCGCAGAATTTGCAGTTTTTACCCTTTTTCTTGTTTATGCGACAAAAAATGCTTAACTTTGTCGCAAAATCTGCGACGTTATTGGGCGAATAACGTCGCATCAATAGAATTATTATGTATATACACGAAAGAGACAATTGGACTGACTTCCGCTGGGATGCATCGCGAGTGTCGGTATTGCAGGAAATAGTATGCCGCAAACAAGGATTGCTTTACGGCAGGTTGTGTTCGCTGGGTTTTGACAGCCAACTCACGGCTATGACCGAGAATTTGACCTACGATATGGTCTATTCCTCCGAGATAGAAGGTGTTAGGCTGAATGCCGATGATGTGCGTTCGTCTATTGCCCGCCGTTTGGGTCTTGAGAATGTGAAAAACACTGCCCAATCACACTACATTGAATCGGTGGTAAGCGTCATGCTTGACGCTGTGCAACACTATAGCCAGCCATTGACCAAGGAGAAACTGTGTGCTTGGCAGGCGGCTTTCTTCCCGACGGCTTTCAGCGAAGGTCAACAAATTGAGGTAGGCAAATACCGTAGCAACGAGGAGCATATTGTCAGTGGAATGTTCGGTCGCGAGAAGATTCACTACATTGCGCCGTCGCCCGAGCGGGTCGAGGGCGAGATGCATCGGTTTCTTGAATGGTACGACGGTGAGGAACAGGTGGGTAGCGTAATCCGTTCGGCCATCGCCCACTTCTGGTTTGTCAGCATACACCCGTTTGAGGACGGCAACGGCAGGTTGGCACGCATCCTTTCCGATATGCTGTTGGCTCGTGGCGAGCAAAGTGAGTTCCGTTTTTATAATATCTCGTCACAAATCAATAAAGACAAAAACCATTACTACGACATATTGGAGCGAATGCAGCGTGGCGATGGCGACCTTACCGAATGGCTGATGTGGTATCTGCAAAAACTCATTGATGCGCTTGACGAGGCCGAGGCAATCATAGCTACAACATTGAATAAGAGCTTTTTCTGGCAAAAGGCATCGGCAGTTGCTTTGTCGGAGCGTCAGACCGCGATGCTAAATCTTTTCCTTGATGGTTATGAGGCAAAAATCACTTCCAAGAATTGGGCTTCGTTGGCAAAATGCTCTAAGGACACCGCCATACGCGACATCCAAGACTTGGTCGATAAAAATATTTTGGTTGTTGACCTGCCTGGAGCCAAGCGCCCCAGTTATTCCATTGTGTATGATGCCGATGACTTGACACAGTTTTTTTCCGACGTGGTCATTGAGAATGAAAACGATATCCCGTATCTTTGCGCTTTATTCAAGGGAAAGAAGTCGTTGCGCGAAAGGCTGCTGCCGCTTGATGCCGAACGCTACCAAAAAGGCGACCTGCCATTGAATAGTTTGCTTGGCAAATACTGCTCTTACCTGCTCTCAGGCAAGTGACAAAAGCACTTATCTCACCCCTTCAATATTCAATTCTTGCCATTAGCCAGCACCCCCTTTATCCCCCGAAGGTCATTAACTTGGTTTTTAGGTCGTTGTAGTTGTGCGAGATTGAGGTGACTTGGCGCATTCCTCCTAAGTATCCGCTCAGTTGCCTTGGCACGTCGATATCCTCTCCCAGGGCGTTCTCGACCTGAGAGGCAAACTTTGCCGGATGTGCTGTTGCGAGCGAGATGCCTATCTCGCCAGCGTGCAGGTCGTCGCACAAGCCGCGATAGGCAAAAGCGCTGTGAGGGTCAAGCATGTAGCTGTGATGGTCGTAGGTGTCGCGCATTGTCGCTTCGATGGTCGCGTCATCGTAGGTGCGGGCATGAATCAGCGTGCGTGCGTTTTCTATCGAGCCCGTCATGTCGACGATGCGCTCAAAGTTGGTCGGGTTGCCGGCATCAAGCGCCGGGGCAATGCTCGCCACCGAGCGTTGCGGGTCGAAACTGCCCGTCTGCATATAGTCGTAAAACACATGGTTGATGTTTTCCACCGCCACAAAACGGTCGATGGGTAGCCCCAGCTCACGCGCCACAAGTCCCGAGACAAGGTTGCCAAGGTTGGCGCACGGCACCGAGAAAACCAGCCTCTCCACGCTTTCGCGCTCGTGCGCCAGCTGCGCATATGCCCAGAAGTAATACACCACTTGAGGCACGATGCGCGCCACGTTAATTGAGGTGGCGCTGGTAAGCAACATGTTCTGGTTCAACTCTTTGTCCTTAAAAGCTTGCTCCACAAGGCTCTTGCAGTGGTCAAACGACCCCTTCACCTCGAGCGCATGCACGTTGCCGCCCAGCGACGCAAACTGCGCCTCCTGGATATAGCTTATCGAGTTCTCGGGATACAGCACCCACACGTTCACGCCGGGCACATTGTGCAGGCCGCCAGCCACCGCCGCCCCGGTGTCGCCCGATGTGGGCACGAGCACGTTGACCGACTTGCCGCCCTGCTGCTGCATGTAGTATCGGAGCAGACCGCCCAGAAAACGTGCCCCCACGTCCTTAAACGCCATCGTGGGGCCGTGAAACAACTCCATCACATAGTGGTTGCCAGCGATGTGGCGCAACGGCATATCAAAGCTAAAAGTGTTGTTCACAAGCTTTTGCAGCACATCGCCTGGTATGTCGCCGCTGAATGCCGAGTGTGTCACGGCAAATGCCATTTCCTTGAGCGACATCGACTTTAGGTTGGAGAAAAATGCCTTTGGCAGTTTGGGAATGGAGTAGGGCATATAAAGACCGCCGTCGGGAGCAAGTCCGCGCATTACGGCTTGCTCCAGAGTGGCGTCGGGTGAGTTATGTCGTGTACTATAGTATATCATTTTAGGTTAATGCATGGTAATTTGTGCAATCTGCCTCTTTGATGTGAGGCGCATGGTTGCCGGTTCACTTGATCACGGTGCCGGGGGCATCGGGGTTAAAGGTGTTCTTCACCCACACGGGGATGCCCTTGCCGGCAACGGGGGCTATCGTGGGTGGATAGATGACCTTAGCGCCGGCGTCGCACATTTCTTGAGCCTGCTCGTAGGTCATCTCGGGAATCACGGTCGCGGTGGGGTCTTTGCGTGGGTCGGCGGTCATGAAGCCGTCAACATCGGTCCATATCTCAAGGCTGCTGGCATCGAGAATAGCGGCCAGGATGGCGCCTGTGTAGTCGCTGCCGCCGCGGCCCAGATTGGTCTTTTGTCCCGTCTCCACATCGTCGGCGATGAAGCCTTGCACCACGATGCGCCGTTCAGTGCTGTCGCTAAATTCTTGCTTAACAAGTGTTTCGGTCGCTTCCCAATCGAGCCGGCGCTCGCCCTCGATATCGCGAGTCTTGATAAATCGTGGCGAGAAATGCGGCGTGGCATCCACAATCATGCACGACACGATAGCGCTCGACATGATTTCGCCATGCGCCACAATGGCGTCGCGCAGTTGTGCCACAACCACCTCGTCGAGGTCGTCGTTCACCATCAGCGTGCCGTAGTAGGAGCGCAGGTTGTTGTCGATAAACTGCTCAATCACCTGGCGGCATTGCGGTTTCAGCTCCTCAATCACCACCGCGTCGATGATGTCGAGGTGACGATGCTTCACGCTCTCGAGCACAGGTTGCCATGCGTCGTCGTGATTCTGCGCCATGTCGCTCATCGCGATGAGCTGGTTGGTAACGCCACCCAGCGCCGACACCGCCACAATCACTTGCTCGTCGCACGATTCAACTATCTTTTTCACATTCAGCAGACTATCGACCGAGCCCACCGATGTTCCACCAAATTTCAATACTTTCATTTCAGTAAATTATAATTATTCTAATTATAAAAACGCAAAAACTGTGCCAATATTGTGTGCCGCCGCTCCCAATGTGGGCACATCGCTTTTTGGAGAACTGCAAAATTGTGTGTTGACAAAAAAATCGCTACCTTTGTGGCATGAACGACTTTGACGACATCTTCAACCTTGCCGACGAGCAACCCTCACCCATCAAGGGGGCGTTGCTGGTGGCCAAGCCCACTATCGACGACGTTTTCTTCCAGCGCGCTGTGATTCTGCTCATCAGCCACGATGCCGATGGGTCGATGGGACTTGTGCTTAACGACCGAAGCGATGTGATGCTCAGCCGTGTCGTGCCCGACGTGAATGTTGTCAACGATGTGCCTTTATATCTGGGCGGACCAGTGAATCCCGATGTGATGTTTTTCTTTCACACACTTGGCAATGAACTGATACCCAACTCAATGGAGATTGTCGACGGACTATATTTCGGCGGCAATCAGGAAGCGCTGACACGCTACATCGAGAGCGGCGGCGTGCTTGAGGGAAAAGTGAAATTTGTGGTGGGTTACAGCGGCTGGAGCAGTGGCCAGTTGGTTGACGAAATCGACAATGGCGTGTGGGCTGTGCTCGATGCCCACGACGTGCCGGTGATGATGACTGCCGGTCACCACGAGATGTGGCAGTGGGCGGTGTCACAGTTTGGACCCCGATACCGCATGTGGCGGCACCTTCCCATCAACCCCTCAGAAAACTAACCGTAATCCTTAATCCAAAATTGGCTCCGCCTAACTCGCTTCGTCTAAGCGTNTCATAATGGGCTCCGCCTAAGACTACGACTAAGCGTCTAAGCGCCTAAGCGTCTAAGCGAAAAAATCCCCCCTCTATAAACTCTAAACAATAAACAATAAACTTTACATGAAGTACTGCAGCACGACGGCATCGTGATAGGTCTTGCCACGCTTTATCCATGCCTTCAACACTCCTGCCTGCTCAAAGCCATAGTCAAGAAACAGCTTGAGGCACACCTCGTTAGATGCATTTACGGTGATGTAAACTTGTCGCATCCCAATGTGGTTCTGGGCATAGTCCAGCAGCAGGTCAATCGCCATGCGGCCCAGTCCGCGTCCACGAAATCCCTCGGCAATAAACATCCCCATCTCGGCGCGATTGTTCAGCGGGTCAAAGTTGAAAAAATCGATTGTCCCCACAGGCTCGTGGTCTTCGGTCGTCTCAATCATGAGTCGAAGCGCGCGGGTGGCATAGATATCGGTGGTGTAGTTCTCGAGATACTCCCACAGCACCTTGCGCGAGTAGGGTGCGATGGTGTCGCTCACCGTCCACTGGGCGGCATCATTTTCCCATTTATATAGCGTGTCGAGGTCGGTGGGTTCAAGTGGTCGCAAGGCGATGGTTGAGTTGCGCATGGTGGTCAGCTTTTGGGTGAAATTACAATGCCGTGGCGGCGTGCAAGAATTTGAAATTCAATGCCTTTGCGGCTGTAAGTAGTTATGTGGTTTATAATATCGCTATAGGTCATGCAGCCGTCGTCAAGCAGCACGATGGCGTTGCCCTGGGGCTGCGTCTCGGCATATTGTGTCACTCCTGCCATGGCGGCGGCCGTGGCGGCGTTCTCGCTCACGATTACCCACGGCGTGGAGCCGTCGCGCAGGTCTTTTTTTCTCTTGAACGGAGCAATGAAGATGCGCTTGAGCACGGCAAGGCTGGCACGCAGCAGCACGCCCAACTTCACAAGTGGGTAAAGCACGGCACTGTAGCGCGGAAAATGCTTGCGATAGAAAATTAGCATCGCATCATAAAACACTTGCACATAGCGCATTGAGTCTTTCTTGGTGCTCTCACCCTTGTAGTGCAGCATGTTGAGCGGCAAGTACCAGTTGCGGTAGCCGTTCTGCGCAAGCCTGAACGACAGGTCGATGTCCTCGCCATACATGAAAAAGTCCTCGTCAAAGCCGCCCACGTGCTGCAACAGCGATGTGCGGCACATCATGTAGGCGCCCGCCAGGATGTCGACCTCGTGCGCCTCAAGGTCGCTCAGGTAGCGCAGGTGATACTTGGCAAAGCGCGGCGACATGGGAAACAGGCGCGACAGCCCGAAAATCTTGCAGAACGACACCCATGGGGTGGGGAAGGCGCGTTTGCTCTCGGGCAGAAACACACCGTTGCCGTCGACCATGCGCACCCCCACCGCGGCACACTGCGGGTGGCTGTCGATGTGGGCTATCGACCCCTCGATGCACTCGCGGGTGACTATGGTGTCGGGATTGAGAATGAGCGTGTAGCGTCCTTGCGCCATCGCGATGGCTTGGTTGTTGGCCCGTGCAAAGCCCACGTTATCAGCGTTCTCGATAAATGTGACCTGTGGGAATCTTTTACGTGCGAACTCTATCGAGTCGTCACCGCTGGCGTTGTCCACGACAATCACCTCGGCGTTCAGGCCTTGTGTGGCCTCAATCACCGAGCGCAGCGTCTGCTCCAAAAAATACTTGACGCGATAATTGACTATTACAATGGTCAGATCCATCAACGTGGTTACGGTTTATCATTATTATAACGCATTTTGGCGTTTTTTATTATGCTAAAACTTGCCTATATCGCCATTTTGCGCTACTTTTGTCGTGCAAAATTTTATGACTAAAATGGGACATGTTTTAGGAATTGACGTGGGCAGCACTACCACCAAGATTGTGGGACTTGAGAACGGCGAAATCAAGTCGTCGATGCTCATCACTGCCGCCGACCCTGTCACATCGCTCTTTGGGGCGTTTGGCAAGTATGTTTATGACAACAATATCAATCTTGAAGATATTGAGCACGTGATGATTACCGGTGTGGGCGCGTCGCGTGTCAAGGCTCCCATCTATGGGTTGCCCACCACCAGCATCGACGAGTTTATCGCCGACGGACTGGGAGCACGCTATGCCTCGGGACTCAATCGCCTCGTGGTGGTGTCGATGGGCACCGGCTCAACCTTTGTGCGCGTCGATGGCGACTCAATTAAGCACATTGGAGGCATCAGCATGGGCGGAGGCACGTTGCAGGGACTGGCGCGACTGCTGGTCAACACCTACAATATCAACGAGGTGGTGGATATCGCCGAAAACGGCACGTCGACCAACGTCAACCTGCTCATTGGCGACATTTGCGACGGCATCGAGGGTCTGCCCACTCACGTCACGGCTTCGCTCTTTGGCAAGGCGCGCAACGCCCATGTCAGCGACGGTGACGTCGCCGCCGGACTCATCCACATGATTCTCGAGACCATCGGGTGCTGCGCCTATATGTCGCAAGTCAATGGCGAGGGCGGAATCAAGGACTTTGTCCTCATCGGCAACTTGACGCTCTTGCCACAGTGCAAGGAGGTCTTCACCAGCCTTGAGAACCTTTACGGCATCAGGTGCGTCATCCCCGAGCATGCCGAGTTTTGCACGGCGTTAGGTGCCGCTCTGGCATATAAGAAATAAACCTATGGATCAGGAATTTGCGTCTTCGCTTCTCGAGAATGCCGTCAGCGCTTTTGCGTCGCTGCCCGGCATTGGCCGCAAAACCGCACTTCGTCTGGCGTTGCATCTGCTCAAGCAGAGCGAAACCGACGTGGTGGCCTTTGGCGAGGCCGTCACGCGACTGCGTCGCGAGATACGCTATTGCAAGGTGTGCCACAACATCAGCGAGAGCGAGGTGTGCCCCATCTGCGCCTCACCCGCACGCGATGCCAGCACAGTGTGCGTGGTCGAGAACGTGAAAGACGTGATGAGCATAGAGAACACCCAGCAGCACCACGGACTTTATCATGTGCTGGGAGGACTCATCTCGCCCATGGATGGCATTGGCCCTCAGGATATTGAAATCGACAGCCTCGTCGAGCGCGTGGCTGCCGGAGGTGTCAACGAGGTCATCCTTGCACTCAGCGCCACAATGGAAGGCGACACCACCAATTTCTATATCTTCCGCCGCCTCGCCCCCTACCCGCAGGTCAAAATCACTATGCTCGCGCGTGGCGTGAGCGTGGGCAACGAAATCGAATACACCGACTCGCTCACCTTGGGACGCTCTATCCTTAACCGCACTCCGTTTACCGACACCTTCGCATCTCAATAACTCGCTTTATGGCCGATAATTATCTCGAAAACCGACACAACGACTGGCTAAAATACAAGGAGCGAAAGGAAGCGCAACGCAAGCACCGACTCCACAAGGCACTGCTGGCCTATCGCAAGCGCCTCGCCCAGCAAAAAGCAGCGAGCACCCCCACTGCCGGCTCTACCGAGCCGCCCCAAAAATGATGGGCTAAAACCACGCGCCTATCTCGCATTTTCCGCATTTACTCGAAGGGCAAAAGTCATTAGTGTGTTTTTTCGGCGGTTTTGCTTGCTTGACTGACAATAATTGAGTAACTTTGCAGTTACTAATATATGGCATATAAACATTTTTTTAACCTAAATAAATTTTACACATGGAATTTTTGACTAACGACAAACTCGTTATCGTTGGCGCTGGTGGCGCTATCGGTTCAGTAATGGTTCAAACTGCTCTCACAATGAGACTTACACCTAACGTATGCCTCTACGACGTTTATGCCCCTGGCATGATTGGCGTGATGGAGGAAATGTTCCACTGCGGATATGACGGCGTAAACCTCACCGCAACTACCGACGTTGCCGAGGCATTCAAGGACGCTAAGTACATTATCTCTTCGGGTGGAGCCCCCCGCAAGGCCGGTATGACTCGCGAGGACCTGCTCGCTGGCAACTGCGCCATCGCTAAGGAACTGGGTGAGAACATCAAGAAGTATTGCCCCGACCTGAAGCACCTACTCGTAATCTTCAACCCCGCCGACCTCACCGGCCTCGTTGCTCTCCTTTACTCGGGTCTCAAACCCAGCCAGGTCACCACTCTCGCAGCTCTCGACTCTACTCGCCTCCAAAGCGCTATCGCCAAGAAGTTCGGCGTTAAGCAGTATGAGGTTACCGGCTGCGCTACCTATGGCGGACACGGCGAGCAGATGGCCGTTTTTGGCAGCGCCGTCAAGGTCGCTGGCAAGCCCCTCAACGAACTCATCGGCACCGACGCTTGCACAGCCGAGGACTGGGAGCAGCTCAAGGTCGATGTTACACAGGGCGGCGCCAAGATTATCGAACTGCGCGGACGCAGCTCTTGGCAGAGCCCCGCTTACTGCTCGGTTGAGATGATTCGCGCTATCATGGGTGGCGAGAAATTCCGCTGGCCCGCTGGTACTTATGTAAACAACGAGAAGTATCACAACATCATGATGGCTATGGACACTACTCTCGACACCAACGGATGCACCTACAAGGTCCCCGCCGGAACTCCCGAGGAACTCGCCAAGCTTGACGCCTCTTACGAGCACCTGTGCAAGATGCGCGACGAGCTCGTAACGCTCAACATCGTTCCCGCTATCAGCGAGTGGAAGGGCATCAACCCCAACCTCTAATCGCCCATCCCATAAAAATCACGGCGGAGGACCCACACACACAGGGCCCTCCGCCTTTTTTCCTTAAAAAAACCATTTTTTCCCTATCTTTTTCAACACAATTTAGTACCTTTGTACCGTGTTTCCTCAAAAAAGACGATTTATGTCAAGAGAAGAGTTGAATTTACTAAAATACACTATAGCAGTCGTAGCTGAATTTGCAAAGCATTTTGGCATTAGCCAGAAACAATCGTTCAACTACCTTAAGCGTTTTCTTGGGCTTGATTATTTGCTCGAATACTACGACGTGCTACACACTCTCTCTTTTGAGGACGCAATTGAGGCAATGACAGCTATTTGCAAAAGAAATGGAGGGCTCCTTCAATGAAACTATATCACGGCTCTAACACAATAATAGAAAATATCGACCTCGCAAAGTCAAAACCATATAAGGACTTTGGAAAAGGTTTTTAGCCTAACCGAGATTAGGGAGCAAGCCTTGCGCTTGGGGCAGAACCGTGCAAATATAACAAGAGAAGGCGCTGCAACAGTAAACGAGTATTATTTCGATGAAACAATAATGCGCTCAGGCAATCTTAATGTTAAGGAGTGGAACGATTATTGTGAAGAATGGGCTCAATTTGTGATAAGAAATAGGGATCATACCCTACCTTTGCTGCAGTCAGACTTTGATATAGTATATGGCCCAATTGCTAACGATGGTGTCAATTTCCAGTTAAGAAGGTATAAGGCTGGGTCAGTTACTATAAAAGAACTGGTTGATGAGCTGAGATATAGCAAAGGCATTACGTTTCAATATTGCTTCCTTACCGAGAAAGCTATAGCATATTTAAAGAAATGAAGCTGACTGAAGAACAAATAGATGTAATGAAAGAGGACTTGTGTGCCGATATCATCGAGATTATTATGCATGAATGGAACTTTGATATGACAAAGGCCATGGACATGTTTTATAACTCCGATACTTTCCAACGCATGCAAGATAGCGAAACTGGACTTTACTACCAAAGCCCAGGCTATGTTTATGATTTCTTCTGCAACGAAATTCGCTTAGGAAAAGTCGAGTAACCCCACTCGGCAAACATACTAATTTCCCCCAATAAAAATAAAAGTGGCTAAATTATATACAGCCACTTTTATTTGTTATAAAATGAGTTTTTGCTCATTGATCGCCATTTAATGTACATATCCTCCTGCAATAAAGGACGCATTGTCAAATGATTTTATCAAGTTCCGATTGGCTCATTGTAGTCGATTTTTGCGTTCTTTATAGGCTTTAGAAATTCCTCCTTGTCGATGTGAAGATTCTGCAATATAGGTATGAGTCGATATATTCTTCCTCCTCGCCTATTCCGGCATATTTTGCCATAACAACAATATAGCCATTGTCCCATGTTTTCACAGCAGTGTAGCGTTCCAAGCATTCTGGTGTTTGGAAGCGTATGTGCTAGTTGCCAAAGAGAAAGTGCGTAAACTTTCCTTTGCTGCTAAATATGGCGGTATCGTTCATTTTTATGTCTTTTTGGCAAGGATACACTAATTTTGCTGAAAAGCAAAATTTAAGGAGTGGAAAATGCCGGGGTGGGGAAATTTACAGCATTTTACAGCATTGCGATGAGCTGGTCGTTGCTTAGGGCATCGGCGCCATAGCAGGTCTTGAGATAGGCAAGGCCGGCGAGGTAATCCTCCTCGGTAAACGAGTCGGTTGCCTCTTTTGCCACAACTACGTCATAACCGAGGCAATAGGCGTCGGCCGACGTGTGACGCACACACATGTGGGCATGTAAGCCGGTCATTACCACTGTCTTAACACCAAGTTCGCGCAACAAGATATCAAGGTCGGTTTGGAAGAATCCGCTATATCGGCGCTTAGGCACGATATAGTCCTTGTCACACACGTTGAGCTCGGGAATCACCTTGGCTCCCTCGGTGCCGGCAATGGCGTGGTCGCCCCACAGTGCGAGTTCGCGGTCAATGCCCTTGATGTGGGCGTCGTTACAAAATATCACAGGCACCCCAGCCGTGCGCGCCGCGTCGAGCAGGCGAGCGGTGGCGGGCACGATAGCTTTGCCACGGTCGCAGGCAAGCGCACCGGTAACAAAGTCGTTAAGCATGTCAACAACCAGAATGGCAGGACGTTCAAGTTTTTCCATAATATCCTAAAAATAAACAGTTTTACAAAAAATATAAACAATCACTCCCCCCATATGGCCATTAGCCAGCAGCCATCATTGCTCCCCCTTTAGGGGGCTGGGGGGGCTCCTCACTCACCATCAAGCGACCTATTCACCTCCTCAATATAAGCCAGCACCTCGCCTCGGCCCTGACCAGTCTCGCTCGACGTCAAGAACACAGGTGGCAACTCCTCCCACGTCTTGCTCAGGAAACGCTTGTAGGCCTCCACTTTATCGGGACCGGCCTTCTTGCCCTCCTTGTCGAGCTTGGTAAACACTATGGCAAATGCCACGCCGTTCTCACCCAGCCAGTTGATAAACTCCACGTCGATCTTCTGCGGCTCGTGGCGCACGTCGATGAGCACAAAGAGACACGTCATCTGCTCGCGCCCCAGCACATAGCCCTCGATGATGCGTTGCAGCTGGTCGCGACTTTCCTTGCCTCGGCGGGCGTAACCATAGCCTGGCAAGTCAACGATATACCAACTGTCGTTAATCTTGAAATGGTTGATTAACAGTGTCTTGCCTGGTGTCTGTGAGGTCTTGGCAAGGCTCTTGTTGCCAGTGAGCATATTGATGAGCGACGACTTGCCCACGTTGCTTCGCCCAATGAATGCATACTCGGGAATCTTGCTGTCGGGGCACTTGCGGTAGTCGCTGTTGCTAATCTCAAATTTTGCCGATTTTATCTTCATGCTTGCAAAGTTACACAAAAAACATGAATATTAACCCCAAATTATTGCCCGCAAAATAATTTACGGCACTTTTTCTCGTTATAAATAGGTGAGCAGGCGTGTTTTTATGCCAAGCACTGCTTCCCTCACCCACTATTTATGCAAAAACGACCAATGATTGATTTAAAAAAGATAACTGCGCTGGCGATGATGCTCCTCATGGGCATCGCGACCGTTGTGGCGCAGGTAAAGATAACGGGCAAAGTTGTTGACGAGGCGGGAAAACCCATCGAGTTTGCCTCGGTGCGCATCCTTGGCACCGCGCTGGGCACTAACACTAACACCAAGGGCATGTACGAACTCAACGTGCCGCCCAAAGACACCATCATGGTGGAGTTCTCGTGCCTGGGATATGCGTCGGTTAAGCGTCAGTTAATCAAGCCCGAAGGCACTGTTACTCTCAATCCCAAACTATATGAGAAGCACACCGAGCTGAGCGAGGTGCAGGTCACTGAGTTTAAGAAGCAAACCAACACCATGCAAGGCATCGACATCTCCAAGCTCAACCTCACGCCCGACGCATCGGGCGGCAGCGTGGAGGCGGTAATTGCCACCATGGCGGGTGTCAGCTCTAAGAATGAGATGAGTTCGCAATACATGGTGCGTGGCGGTAGCTACGACGAGAACAGCGTGTATATCAACGGCATAGAGGTTTATCGTCCACAACTCATCAGCAGCGGACAGCAGGAGGGCTTGTCAATCATCAACCCCGACATGGTGCAGAGCGTGAACTTCTCGACCGGAGGCTTCAACGCCGAGTATGGCGACAAAATGTCGTCGGTGCTCGACATTACCTACCGTCAGCCCGAGGCCTTTGAGGGCGCCGTTTCGGCCAGCCTGCAAGGCGGCACGCTCGCCATAGGGTCGAGCAGCAACAAGTTCACCCAGCTTCACGGCGCTCGCTACAAGCGCAATTCGTCGCTGCTGGGATCGCTTGAGTCGAAGGGTGAATACGACCCTCAATATTTCGACTACCAAACCTATATGGTGTATAAACCCACCGATAAGTTCCGCATCTCGTTACTGGGCAACATCGCTATCAACGACTATCGCTTCACGCCTGTCAATCGCGAGACGAGTTTTGGTACATCGACCAATGCCAAGTCGTTCAAGGTCTATTTCGACGGTTACGAGAAGGATAAGTTCTACACCTATTTCGGCGCGTTGCAGCTCAACTACCGACTCAACAAGGGCAACGACTTCACCCTTCAGGGCTCGGCCTATCAGACCAACGAGCTTGTGTCTTACGACATCCATGGCGAGTATTGGCTCGATGAAGCCGGCACTGGCGGCGAGGGTGGGGTAGGAGGCGAGCTGGGCGTGGGCAAATATCACGAGCATGCCCGTAACCGACTGAAACTTACTGTTTTTGACTTTGCCCTCAAGGGCAACACATCGCTCAACAACAATAACTTGAGCTATGGCGTGTCGGTGCGTCGTGAGCAAATCTACGACCGCTCGCGCGAGTGGGAGTGGCGTGACTCGGCTGGCTATTCGCTGCCACACATTGCCGACGAGGTGAATGTCGTCTACAGCCAGTATTCCGACCACGACCTCGGCACTACACGCTTTGCCGCCTATGCGCAAGACACCTACAAGACTATGCTCGACGCCGGACTGCTAACCGTCAATGGCGGTGTGCGTTTCTCCTATTGGGACTTCAACAAGGAGCTGCTCGTGTCGCCGCGCTTCAGCGTGGGTTTTATCCCCGAGCGCAACAACCGTCTCTCGCTGCGACTTGCCGGCGGCCTCTACTACCAGGCCCCGTTCTACAAGGAATACCGCTACGAGGTGATGGGCGAGGACGGCAACGCCCGCATCGAGCTCAACAACAAGATCAAGTCGCAACGCAGCATTCAGGCCATCATTGGCGGCGACTATACTTTTCGCGCACTCAACCGCCCGTTTAAGTTCACCGCCGAACTTTACTACAAAAACCTCGCCAACCTCATCCCCTATGAGGTCGATAACCTGAAACTTGTCTACAGCGGCTTCAACGCGTCGAAGGGCTATGCCGCTGGTGTCGACCTCAAAATATTCGGACAGTTTGTCGAGGGCACCGACTCATGGATCAGCTTCTCGCTCATGAAAACCAACGAGACTCTCAACGGCGTGAGCGTGCCGCGACCCACCGACCAGCGATACAGCATTGCGGCGTTCTTCACCGACTATTTCCCCAAAGTGCCACGCCTCAAGTTCAGCATCAAGGGCATCATCAGCGGCGGACTGCCCGTCACGGCACCACTCATGACGCGCGACAAGGGATACTTCCGCCAGCCTGCCTACAAGCGCGTCGACGTTGGACTCAGTTTCATGATTGTGGGCTCGGAACACCGCCCGGCATCGGGATTCCTGAGAAAACTCAAGGAAATGTGGGTGGGTGTCGACTGCTTCAACCTGCTCGACATCTCCAACGTGAGCAGCTACTACTGGGTTACCGACGTCAACAACCTCCAGTATGCTGTCCCCAACTACCTCACCCGCCGCCAAATCAACGCACGCCTCTCCATAAAATGGTAAAAATTGGCGCTTATTAAAATGAAATACTAAAAGCCTCTCGTTTTGGGGGCTTTTTTTGCGACTTAATAAACCTTTTTTAAAAAACAGATGGACAAAGGCAAGGAAAATGATCTTTTTGTGCCAATTATGGTTGACAAATTAAAAATATATTCGTAATTTTGTCAACCAAAAGACTTTTAATTATGAGAAAGCAGTTATTGGAAAATATGGGGCGCCGAATCAAGATGGCGCGCGAAATGAGGGGTATGTCATTAGAGAGCTTGTCTAAGGCGATGAGTCCCAGCGTGACCAAACAGGCAATTTCTAAATACGAGAAAGGGATGGCTGTTCCTGGAAGTTCGGTGGTGTTGGCATTGAGCAACGCCCTAAATGTGACTGTTGACTATTTTTTCCGCCAGCACACTGTATCAATAGGTAAGGTTGCATTCAACAAGAAGTCGTCTCTTAATGCCATTGATGCTAAAGCGGTGAGCGAAATGGTTCGCGACCATGTAGAGCGTTACCTTGAAGCCCTGCAAGCCACCGGGGTAAAGATTCCTGCGATTGGTGAGATGTGGCCTAAATCGGTGGGCGATGAGCGTGCTATCGTGTCGATGGTGAAGGAGTTGAAGCAAGCATGGAATATTGGTGACTATGCTCTTGGCAATGTCATCGAGATTCTTGAGCAGCATGGTATTATTGTTATTGAGATTGACAATAGTAACGGTTTTGATGGGCTTAGCGGATGGGTCGACGACATTTACCCAATTATTGTACTCAACAGGTCGCTTAACTATGAGAGCAAACGCTTAACCGCATTGCACGAGTTGGGGCACATTTTAATTTCGGTCGAACACGATGCAAGGAAGATTGAAAAATTGTGCAACCTTTTTGCAGGTGAAATGCTAATTAGTGACGAAAGACTTATTGATATTCTTGGAGGTAAAGTTAAGGGTATTTTTATTAACGAACTGGAGAATGTGCGCGATAGCTATGGTATCTCAATAGATGCCTTGCTCTTCAAAATGAAGAGGCTTGGAATCATCAGTAAGTCGGCTTTTAGAGCTTACCAGCAAAAGAAGTCGAACGATGAGGAACTTAGGGCTCGCGTGGAACAATCGTCAAAAGCAAAGGCCGAGACATCTCACAAATTTGTAAATATGGTGTGTCGGGCTTTGTCGCTCGATGCCATCTCAAGCTCAAAAGCCGCGTCGTTGCTCAACATCTCAATGGTAGACCTCCGTGCATTATTCACCCCCCTTGCTGAGTCATGAAACAGAAGATAGTAATCTTTCGGTAAATGATTGCTCGGTGTGGCTCTTGGCATCAAAAAAAGATGGGGTGTTGCTTACTGGCGACGGAAACCTACGAAAAAAGGCAATGCAAAGTGGCATCGAGGTTCATGGCATCTTCTATATTTTCGACAAATTGGTGGAGCATAAGTTAATAACGCTATCGGTTGCTAGTGCTGCGCTTAACTTCCTTAGCGGTCATAATAATCGCTTGCCTAAAAACGAAATAGAGAAGCGACTTGAGCTGTGGAAATTTAAGTGAGGGTTATAAATTGCTTAATCAAGGAAGACTGAAGGATAATTTTTTAGGCAAAACGTTTTGTTAGTTGCGTGAAAACTATTAACTTTGTGAGGATAAACAAAACTATCATTATTTACTTACAATAAAACTAAATTAACAACATGGAAAAACCTTATGTTATAGGTATCGACATGGGCGGCACTAACACCGTCTTTGGTCTGGTTGACGCTCGTGGCAACGTCGTAGCAAGCGATTCTATCAAGACTGGCAAGCACTCTAAGATTGAGGACTATATCAACGAGCTGCACGCCGAAATCTCTCGCCTCATCGAAAGTAACGACGCCAAAGGAAAAGTTAACGGCATCGGCATTGGTGCACCTAACGGCAACTACTACACCGGTATGATCGAGGGCGCGCCCAACCTGCCTTGGCCATGCCCAATTCCACTGGCCGAAATGGTTACCGAGAAATTCGGCATCGAGTGCCGCGTGACCAACGACGCTAACGCAGCCGGCGTGGGCGAGATGACCTACGGCGCCGCTCGTGGCATGAAGGACTTCATCATGATCACCCTNTCATCATGATCACACTGGGCACTGGCGTGGGCAGCGGTATCGTTGTTAACGGACAGATGGTTTACGGGCACGACGGTTTCGCCGGTGAGCTTGGCCACGTAATCATGAAGCGCAACAACGGCCGCATGTGCGGTTGCGGTCGCACTGGCTGCCTCGAGGCCTACTGCTCGGCAACTGGCGTCGCTCGCACTGCTCGCGAGTTCCTCGAAATTCGCACCGACGAGTCTAAACTCCGCGACCTCGACATCGCGTCAATCACTTCTAAGGACGTTTACGACGCCGCTATGGCTGGCGACCAGCTCGCAAAGGAAATCTTCAACTACACCGGAACTATCCTCGGTGAGGCTCTGGCCGACTTCACAGCATTCTCAAGCCCCGAGGCTTTCGTAATCTTCGGTGGCCTTGCCAAGAGTGGCGACCTCATCCTCAAGCCCATCAAGGAGGCCTTCGACAAGAATGTGCTCCCCATCTACCGTGGCAAGGTGAAAATCCTCTTCAGCGAGATGAAAGAGGCTGACGCCGCAGTACTTGGCGCATCGGCTCTCGGATGGGAAATCAAAGACGCTCCCCAAGCCTAACACATTTATATAAATAAAAAAACAGCAGCCGCTCCCACACCAGGAAGCGGCTGCTTCTTTATCCTAAAAACCCTTGAACCTTGATAAACTTGACAAACTTGCCCCTTGATAAACTTGACAAACTTGCCCCTTGATAAACTTGACAAACTTGAACCTTGATAAACTTGACAAACCTGAAAAACTTCAGAATAGATAAGGCACATTAGGGTCGCCGCCTATGCGCTCCACATATTGCAGGAAATAGTCGTTTACCATGTAAACCTTGTCATAGTCGCGCATCATCTTGTAGCGGCGTTGCAGGTCGGGATAAATCTCCAACAGTGAGATAAGCTTCTCGGCATCAACCTTTTCCAACGTCAGATTCTCAAAGTCAAACACATATAGCTGGCCATCCTCCTCATCGGGCTCAATGGCCTCGTCGCCTATAAACAGCGACCACAGCCTATTGGTCGACGCCCACTGCACAAACGCCACCTTGGCAGTAAAATACAGCGGCACATAGTGGCTCATCTTTCCAAAGTCGCCCGTGAAGTTCTTCTTAATCCACTTGCTGTTGATATACCACAGCGAGTCGCCAATAGCCACCGCTACAGCATAGTCTTTCACCCACTTGCGCAGGTCTTTCTCGGTGGGGCTAAACTCCACCGTGTAACGCGTATAGACATTGAAGTCGGGATTCATAACAATCGTGTCGGCAATGCCGTCAAACATAGCCTCCCACGAGTTATACACATACAGACTGTCCTGACGGTGGCTGTGATTGGACTGCGCCTGCGCGCCCTGAGCAAGGGCAACCACGGCCACTAATATGACTAATATTCGTTTCATGCTTGCAAAAGTACTATTTTTGCCGTAATTTTGCAAAAAACATTGCAATTCTTATGATTGATTATGATCTGACACTGATAAAAGGCATCGCTTTCGACGTCGATGGCGTGCTCTCGCCTTCAACCATACCACTGCACATCACGGGCGAGCCCATGCGCATGGTCAACATCAAGGACGGATATGCCTTGCAACTCGCAGTGAAATGCGGCCTCAAAATTGCCATTATCACGGGCGGTAACACCAATGCCGTGCGGGTGCGCTTTGAAGGCCTCGGCGTTCAGGACGTGTGCATGGGTGCCGCAACAAAACTCCCCGCACTCAAAGAGTGGATGCAGAAGTATGGCTTTGAGCCTCAGGATATAGCCTTTGTGGGCGACGATATCCCCGATATGCCCGCACTCAAGCACGCAGGTCTGGCAATCACACCTCGCGACGCTGCCCCCGATGTCCTCGCGCTCGCCCACTATGTCACACCATGCGACGGCGGCCAGGGCGTAGCTCGCGACATCCTCGAGCAAGTGCTGCGCGCCCAGGGCAAGTGGCTCAGCGACCTCAACGCCTTCGGCTGGTAAAACCAAAGTCGACTTTGACCTTGACCTTGACTTTAACCATTTCTCGCTGTCGCTCGCGTTCAACATGGTTCAACTTGGTTTAACATTGTTCAACATTGTTTTTGCGACGCGAAGCCCTCTATAAACAATAAACTATAAACTCTTAACTTTACTTAGAACTTGATAAACTTGATAAACTGGCGCCAAAGGCGCCCCCCCCATTATGCTTGACAACCTAAAAAAATATGATATCGTGCTGGCGAGCAACTCGCCTCGACGCCGCGAACTCCTGTCGGGACTCGGCGTCAACTTCCGCGTCGAGACCGTCAGTGGCCTCGATGAGTCCTACGACCCCAATATGCCACTCAGCCAGGTCGCCGCTTTCCTGTCGCAAAAAAAAGCCAGCGCCTACTCACTCGCTCCCAACGAGCTCATTATCACCGCCGATACAATCGTGCTTGCCAGCGGCGAGGTGCTGGGAAAACCTCATGACCGCGACGACGCTCACCGCATGCTCCGCCTCCTCGCTGGAGCCACCCACGAGGTCATCACTGGCGTCACTGTGGCGACAAGCAGCCGCAGCGTGACCTTCAGCAACGTGACGCGCGTCACCTTCGACACCCTCACCGACGACGAGATATATCACTACATCGACCACTTCGCGCCCTTTGACAAAGCCGGTGCCTATGGCATTCAGGAATGGATTGGCTTCATGGGAGTTAAGGCTATCGACGGATGCTTCTACAACGTCATGGGCCTCCCCGTCAACCACCTCTACACCACCCTAAAAACCTTCTAACCCACCACCTTTCGACATTGACTTTGACCTTGACATTGACTTTTTTCTTCGTGTAAATTAAAAAATTCGTGTCAATTTGTGA
>JABUUJ010000008.1:78689-81100 GCA_021443235.1 Muribaculaceae bacterium | reverse complement strand
GAAGCCAAAATTCCAAAAATCCTAAAAATCCCCATGAGATAAAAACCACACCATCTCGAAGCCAAAAATTAATGATAAATTAACGATAATTAATGTTTTATTCTCCAGCAAACAACATCACCGAAGAATTAATGTGCTGCGCGTCCCACTATACACCGGCGTAAGCGTGTCGATGGAACCCTGCGCCGACGCAATAACCAGCTCACCACGCATCCCATGGCGCTCACCCAGCACGCTCGCCACAAGCCCCATCGTGCAACGCAAGTTCACCTCAACACACGGGTCAATCTTCACCTCGTCGCCCTCGCGATAAAGCAGCATATCAACCCCGAGAAATCCATTGTAATGCGGAGCAACAACTTGCTCCACAGCTCGTTGCATCGCCTCAACCATCACATCAATCTCAGGATATAGCCCCGCAATCGCACAGCGCAACTCGCTGCTCGGTGCCACCATGCCATGCCCATACTGGTTCTGGCTGTCGCTCCTAAACACCGAGTAGCCCGCCAGCCGCGACGCGCCAGCCTCGCACCTAAATTCCAGCGCAAAATCAAGCACCTTGTCGAGTCCCACCTCGCACAGCACCGAGCCCTGGCGCGCTATCGCACCGCCCACCCAGCGCTCAAACTCGCGCGTGCCAGCGTCAACGGCGCGATACACGCCACGGCCACTGCCGCTCCACGGCGTCTTCACATAGCACCCAGGATGACGCTTGGCCCAAGCCACCACCTCGCCGCAGTCACTCAACTCTATGGGAATGGGAGAAAACTCGCAGCCACACAACTCTCTAATAGCCTGATGAATAGCTATTGAAGTGCGGCGGTGGGCCAGCTGGCGCACTCGCTCCATATCGTCGGGCGTCGGTAGCAGCGACGGCGACAACCCCGCCAGCAGCAGCTCCTTGCACAGCGGCATGCTCCAGCCCCACGGCACAACCTCTGCCTCGCTCAGCATGCGCAGTTGCCTCGGTTCAATCGCCTTAACATCAAGCTCTTGTGCGTCAATCCACGCTTGCGACCGCATCGCGTCGCTCACCAGCACCATGCTGCCGGGCTCGGCAAGCCAGCACATCACAAGCTCCAGGTCACGCCTCAGCTGGCGAGCCCACCCCGGCGCGTTATAGCTCTCGCGGCCACAACCCAGCGCCATGTCGTTCTCGGGATTAAACACATAAACCTTCACGCCCACAAAGGTAACACTTTTTCCCAGAAAATCGCCCAAACGCACGCGCAACAACGCCACCCGCACCAAAAAATGCAACAAAGCACCCCAACTTTTACCTAAATTCAAGAAATTATCACTAACTTTGCACAGTTAAACTAAAACACAACCGAAATGAAAGCTTGTTTATATAACGAAGAGTCACAGCCCGTCAATCCCGCCAACGAGCAACAACTCGCCACTGCCGACCAGAAGGCCGACCGCTGCGACGTGCCAAAGAGCGAAATGTATCTCGTCAACTACAAGACACTCGCCGCTCCCACCCTCATCGCGCTCCTAATCTTCATCGTTTGGGCCGTCGCAACTTGGCTGCTTTGACGACACACCGTGTGCCCAGCTCCCACAAGAGCAAAACGCACGTTGTAATTGACTGAATCATAGCTAAAAGCAATAATTAACCCACTTTTTTGAGAAAAAACTTTCTAAAAAGTTTGCACACCTCAAAAAAACATCGTAACTTTGCACTCGCAAAACACAAAAAGATGGTTCCGTAGCTCAATTGAATAGAGCATCTGACTACGGATCAGAAGGTTACAGGTTTGAATCCTGTCGGAATCACAACAAGGGAGTCCCAAAAGGACTCCCCTATTTTTTCCCCTAACACATGCCCCCCGCGTGAGGGGGCGACAAAAGAGTGCTCATCAACATAGGTTTTGACCATAGTTTCAATCCACGCCCCCCCGCGTGAGGGGGCGACGTGATCCATAGAGAACAGATTTAATGTCGCCAGTTTCAATCCACGCCCCCCCGCGTGAGGGGGCGACCCCAGCCACCGACGCGCCACGCCCAGCCCATGAGCGTTTCAATCCACGCCCCCCCGCGTGAGGGGGCGACACTTGACTATAATAGGACTAGAGCTACCTACGAGTTTCAATCCACGCCCCCCCGCGTGAGGGGGCGACTTTCGGCCACTTTTTCGGGTGTAAAGCCAAATTTGTTTCAATCCACGCCCCCCCGCGTGAGGGGGCGACCGAAGATGCAACGGCAATCAAAGCAGAATTATCGGTTTCAATCCACGCCCCCCCGCGTGAGGGGGCGACGCTAATTACTATGTATGTCTTGTCACCTCCAAAGTTTCAATCCACGCCCCCCCGCGTGAGGGGGCGACGCTGGCAAGCAGAGCCCCGACGGGCGGTTGCGGGTTTCAATCCACGCCCCCCCGCGTGAGGGGGCGACCGCTCATCGCGTCG
>JABUUJ010000008.1:73649-76727 GCA_021443235.1 Muribaculaceae bacterium | reverse complement strand
TTTTGTTTAGGTCGCTATCGGCTGGCGTGCAATCGTTTGCGTTGATTTTTGTGAAGTGGGGCGCCACATATTTTTATTTTTGACGGAAAAAGTGTAAATTTGCATTTGGTAGCCTAAATGGCTATAACTTTAAACATTAACCAAAAAACAATTTTATTATGAAGAAAATCTTTACTTCGATTCTTGCTGCCGTAATGGCTGCAATGACTTTCAGCGCAAGTGCCGACTGGTATGTAGTGGGGCAGATGCAGGGTAACTGGGACCCCGCTAATCCCATCCCAATGACACAAACCGGCGATACCTGGACCTATGACCTGGGCGCAATCACTGGTAAATACTACTTCTGCGTTTGCACCGGTGGCAACAGCGATTGGGACGTGTTTAACAGCGAACTGCGCTATGCTCCCCAACAAGGAGACCTCGATGTTGATATCGACACTTCCTATCCACTCGTCAAGATTGAGGGCACTATCGTTATCAATGGCGACGGCTCGGATTATGAAGTCGTTATCGACGCCAGCAACAACCTTAAGATTCTCAAAGGCGAAACTCCTCCATTCCAGTTCCCACCGTTTGTGAAATATCAGAACGACTGCGAATACTTCTGCTACTTCGTTAACGATCAGGCATGGAATCCAGTTTACATCTACACTTGGAATGGCTATGACAACGGCACATGGCCCGGCACTGCCAACGCTACGCTGGCAGGTTTAGACGACGATAACGTTGAAGTTTATCTGTGGAAGATGCCCGTTGGCACCGATATGCCAGGCATGATTATCTTCAACAACAATCAAGGCGCACAGACTGCCGACCTTGAGTTTGTAAAAGGTGGTTACTACAACTCTCGCGGCCTGCTCGCAATTGTGTCTATCACAACTGGCATCAGCGACGTTAACGCCGAGCAGGTTAAGGACGTGAAGTATGTCAACCTCGCCGGCATGGCAAGCAGCGAGCCCTTCGACGGTGTCAACATCGTGGTGAAGACCATGACCGACGGCACCCAGCAAGTGACCAAGATTGTGAAGTAACAGCCACACGTCAACGTGATGGAACGATCCATCACCATTGACCCAAGCAAGACAAAAACCGCCTGCTCCCTTGAAAACTGGGGCAGGCGGTTATCTCTTGGCAAAATGCCTAAAACTTGGCAATCGCCTAAACGTTCATCACAGCTCAAGTTTCCACAAGCCGTGCAGGTTGCAGTAGCTGTATATCGCCGTCATCTTCTCATAAGGCAGGATGGCAAATGCCGAGCCGGGGAAATCGCCTGGCTCCAGAGCCCTCACCTTCACGCCGTTGCAACTCTCGGTGGCAACAAACTGGATGTAGTGCTCCTCGGTCATGGGATGCTCCACGCTTCCCACCTTCACCATGATCTCGGCGCCTTCGGCGATTACCTCAACTTCGGGCATGTGCTTCTCGGTCGAGGCCTCAACAGTGTTGGGCACAAGCTCCACCATCTTCTCTCCGCAGCACATCACCGGCACCTTGCTGTCGTGGGCCTTGATAATCACATTGCCGCAATGTTCACATCTGAAAAATCTCGCTTCCATAAAACATTTTTAATCATTTGAATTTCTGAATAACATCGACAAGATCGTCAAGAGGCACCTCTCCGCTGTGCCTCCATGCCGGCTCGCCATCCTTAAACAGGATGTAGGTGGGAATTGACTGAACCTTGTTGGCCAGCGCTATCCTTCTCCCACGGTCCACATCCACGTCGTGAATGTGAATGTCTATGCCTTCTTCAGCCTGCAGCCGCTCCAGCACCGTGCGCATCTTGCGGCATGGCTTGCACCACACAGCAAAGAAGTCGACCAGCACCAGTCGCTTGCTGCCAATAGTCTCTTGAAAACTATCCATAAATGTCGACTGCCAACGAGCCTTAGAAGTTGTCGACGTGAATTTCAAAGTAGGCTTGCGGATGATTGCAGGTGGGGCACATCTCGGGAGCCTCGGTGCCCACTACGATGTGGCCACAGTTGCGGCATTCCCACACCTTGACCTCGCTTTTCTTGAACACTTCCTGCGCCTCGATGTTGTGCAGCAGCGCGCGATAGCGCTCCTCGTGGCGCTTCTCGATGGCTGCCACCATGCGGAACTTGGCCGCCAGCTCGTCAAAACCTTCTTCCTCGGCGGTCTTGGCAAAGCCTTCATACATGTCGGTCCACTCATAGTTCTCGCCTGCGGCGGCTGCGGCAAGGTTCTCGCTTGTGTCGCCTATCCCGTTCAGCTCCTTGAACCACAGTTTTGCGTGTTCTTTCTCATTGTCGGCGGTAATTTGAAATAATGCGGCGATTTGCTCATAGCCTTCCTTCTTTGCTTTCGAAGCAAAGTAAGTGTACTTATTGCGAGCCATTGATTCACCAGCAAACGCAGCCTCTAAATTCTTTTCGGTTTTCGTACCTGAATACTTAGTTGATCCCATAATTCATGTAATTTAAAGTTTGGTAATACAAAAGGGCTTATTTTGAGTGTAAAGTTAATGAAATTATTTCAAATTGCAAAGAAAATCACAAATAATATGTCCAAAAAAGAAGTCACAGGCATTATTTTACCAGTTTTATTCGCATTTCAACCTAAAAAGTCACATTCACACTCACTCCCCCATTACGCCCCCTTAACAAGGCGCTTCTCTCACAGGTTAACATTTCCTTGCTGAAATTAGGGCAAAATTGCGATATTATGCTTAACTTTGTAGAAATAAACCATAAAACTAAATTATATGTCAAGAATTTTGAAGAATTGGATGGTTGCGGCAATCCTGATGGCAATGGGCATGATGGCTCAGGCACAGCGCATTGCAGTGATTTGCGACATCCACGTTACACCTGGAAATGCTAATGAGAGTAAATTGCGCGAAGTTGTTAGCCAAATCAATCAAAGCGACGCCGACGTGGTGGTCTTTGCCGGTGACCTCACCAACGAGGGCAGCGACGAGCAGTTGCGCAACGTGAAAACCATTATCGACGGCCTCACCAAGCCTGTCTATGTCATCCCCGGCAATCACGAGAACACATGGAGCCAAAGTGCCTGCAAGACGTTTAACGACATCTGGGGACAAGACCGATTTGT
>JABUUJ010000008.1:69833-73633 GCA_021443235.1 Muribaculaceae bacterium | reverse complement strand
TGCTCGTGGTGGGCATGAACTGCGGGCCGTTTATGAAAATGGGCGACGGACACATCAAGCAGGAAGACCTCATCTGGCTCGACAAGACGCTCGGCGAGCGCGTGCAGCCCGGCATGAAGGTGCTGAGCATCAACCACTATCCGTTGCTCGACGACCTCGACAACTACAAGGACTATGTCAATATCCTCAAGAAATATCCCGTCATTACCCACCAGAGCGGACACTATCACCGCTGGAAACAGTACGAGACACTGGGCATCAGCGGCGTGATGCTGCGCTCGCTCGACATGGGCAAGGGCGACTACGGATACTCGCTGCTCGACGTGGACCTGAACCGCGGCTGGATGCACGTCTACAACATGCAGCTTGGCGCCGAGCCCGAATTAAAGTATGCCTACAAGATGAACACCGACTTTGACGACTTCGAACTTGACACCCAGCGCAACGAGGTGCCAGCGGGCTTTGAGGTGACTAAACTCTTTGCCGACAACGCCTCGATCTTCACCCGTCTGGGCGTTGACGACAAGTGCATCTACTTTGGCAACTCGCTGGGCTATTGCAAGGCCATCGACAAGGTTACAGCGCAGGTTAAGTGGGAGTTTGGCACCGACGCCATGCTCTTTGCCCGCCCCGCTGTGAGCAAGAAATTCATCATCCTTCCCACTGCCGACCGCCGTCTTGTGTGGCTCGACAAAGCCACCGGCAAGATGCTGTGGGCTCACGATGCCAACGGCCCATACGTCGCCGATGGCGTGATTGAGGGCAATGTCCTCTACCAGGGCGGCTACAAGACTTTCCAGGCGTGGGATGTCAATAAGCATAAGCTCGTGTGGCAGTACGACGCAATCAACAACTACTGCCAGGCCGCACCAGTGATTAGCGGCAACGATGTCGTTTTCGGCGCTTGGGACACCAACCTGCGCGTGCTCAACAAAAAGGACGGCGCGCTCAAGTGGTCGTGGAACAACGGAAACACCGCCAATCTCCTTAGCCCGGGCAATGTGGTGCCTTGCGTCAATGCCGACAAGGTGATGATTGTGGCCCCCGACCGCGTTGCCACCGCTCTCAGCCGTGCCGATGGCAAGCAGCTGTGGCGCGTGAAAAACGAGAACAAGGTGCGCGAGAGCCTCGGTATGAGCCCCGACGGCAAGGTCGCCTATGCCAAGACGATGGATGGCGAACTCGTGGCAATGAGCCTTGAGGGCAATGAATACAAACTGCTGTGGAAGGTCGACATGGGTTTCGGCTACGAGCATGCACCGTGCATCGTGCTTGAGCACAACGGCTACATCTATGCTGGCTCGCGTCGCGGCCGACTCGCTGTTATCAACGCCGCCACCCACGCACTTGAGTTTACCTACACCATGGGCTCGAGCGAGGTCAACGGCTTCGAGGCCGATGCCCAGGGCAACGTCTACTGCTCGCTCATCGAGGGCACCATCTACCGCATCAGCCACAAGTAAGCCCCCAGCCCCCCTAAAGGGGGAGTCTGGCTAATGGCTACTGGCTAATGGAGATAAATGTTTATTATTCAATATATTAAAATATTCAAGTATTGAGATTATTAAATCCCATTAAAATATTAAAGTATTGAGATTATTAGTCAATGTCTGTTTATCTGCAAGTTGAAAACCTCACTAAGTCGTTTGGCGCCGATGTCCTGTTCCAGAACATCTCGCTGGGCGTCGATGAGGGCGAGAAAATAGGACTTATCGCCAAAAACGGCACCGGCAAGTCAACCTTACTCAGCATCCTGGCTGGCGTCGACAGCCAGGACTCGGGCACCGTTATCTATCGCAACAACTTGCGCGTGGGATACCTCCCGCAGACTCCCTCGTTCGACGGCTCAAAGACCGTGATCGACGCCTGCCTGCATGGCGACGACAAGATGTCGCAGGCTGTAAGGCAATATGAGGATGCCCTTGCCGGCGACGACGCCGAGGCCGTGACAGCCGCCATTCAGGCTATGGACAATGCCAGCGCGTGGGACTATGAGGACCGCTTCAAGCAGGTGCTGTCAATGCTCAAAATCGACGACTTCAACCAGCCTGTCGCAACCCTCTCGGGCGGGCAAATCAAGCGTGTGGCACTGGCACAACTGCTCATCAGCGAGCCCCAGCTGCTCATCCTCGACGAGCCCACCAACCACCTCGATATCGACATGATCGAGTGGCTCGAGAAATACCTCAAGCGCTCCACTATGGCGCTGCTCATGGTGACGCACGACCGCTATTTCCTCGACAATATATGCAACCGCATCATCGAGATGGACGACCGCCAAATCTATACCTACGACGGCAACTACAACTACTATCTCGAGAAACGTGCCGAGCGCATCGAGACGCAAAACGCACAGGTCGACCGCGCACGCAACCTCCTGCGCACCGAGCTCGACTGGATGCGCCGGCAACCGCAGGCGCGTGCCCACAAGGCACGCTACCGCATCGACGCCTTCTACGACCTGCAAGACCGCGCCCGCGTGCGACGCGACGACAGCGAGGTGGAGCTCAACGTCAACTCAACCTACATCGGCAACAAGATTTTCACAGCCCATGGCGTTAGCAAGCGCTTTGGCGACAAGGTGATTCTCAACGGGCTTGACTACACTTTCGCCCGCTATGAGAAACTGGGTATCGTGGGCGACAATGGGGTGGGGAAGTCCACCTTTATCAAACTGCTGCTGGGCAAACTTGCGCCCGACGAGGGCTCGTTTGAGATTGGCGAGACGGTGCGCTTTGGCTACTACAGTCAGGAGGGCATCAGCTTCCCCGAGGACAAAAAGGTGATTGACGCCGTGCGCGACATCGCCGAGGAGGTTTACTTCGACGAGCGCACGCACTACACTGCCATGCAGTTCCTCAACCTGTTTCTCTTCAACGCACGCGACCAGCAGAAACCCATCGCCAAGCTCAGCGGTGGCGAGCGACGACGACTCTACCTCGCCACTGTCCTCATCACCAAGCCCAATTTCCTTATCCTCGATGAGCCTACCAACGACCTCGACATCACCACGCTGGGAATCCTCGAGGACTATCTGGCAAAGTTCAAGGGCTGCGTCATCGTGGTGTCGCACGACCGCTTCTTCATGGATCGCACCGTCGACCACACTTGGGTGTTTCAGGGTGGAGGACTCATCAAGGACTTCCCGGGCAACTACAGCGAATACCGCGCGTGGAAGGACTATCACGACCAGGAACAGGCCGCCCAGGCCAAGGCTGCCCCTAAACCCAAGCAACAACAGCAATGGAGCAACCGAGACACCAGCAACAAACTCACTTACAAGGAAAAACGCGAACTCGAGCAACTGACTGCCGAACTTGAGCAACTCACCGCCGAGCGTGCCGAGCTTGACGCACTCTTTGCCAGCGGCGATACCATCGCCGACATCGCCACCCGTGCCGCACGCTACGAGCAAGTCAAGGCCGCTATCGACGAGAAAGAACTGCGATGGCTCGAACTCAGCGAGAAAGAGTGATTTTCGACTCTGACTTTGACATTGACATTGACTTTGACCGCCTCGCTGCAATCATCACCCTCAATAAAAACCAGGAAAGGATGCCGGCAGCAAAAGGGCGAAAAATAGCAAAATAAAAGGTAACTATACACAATTTGACTCCGACAACATGAGGATGTCTATACCTCGCAAGAGATGCCGTTAGGCATCAGTCTTCAAGTAGGCCAGTATCAGCTGGTTGAGGAGCGAAGCGTCAACCAGCTGATGCTGGTAAACATGGCGTCCGCCCCAACCGTGTGCCGTCAGGTACACGTTATAAAACAGCGGGCGAGGGCGAAAATGACGT
>JABUUJ010000008.1:67659-69795 GCA_021443235.1 Muribaculaceae bacterium | reverse complement strand
CCGCTGCGCGCCGCCGCCCTGATACCTGCCTACTTAAAGACCGATGCCTACGGCATCCAGTCACGAGTCTCACCAACCTTCTATAAGCCAGGGTCTAATAGAATATAATTGCCAAATAAAAACAACTTAGGCGTTCTAATGAACGATTTGGCTTTAATAGCCTTTCTCTTTGAGCCAATCGTGGAGTTTCTGCACCTTGATGCCATTTCTTGCAAGATAAGAAGTGAAATAGTTGGCGCCCTTGCTGTTGAGGTGGTGAACATCACCATAGTAGGAGTCATCAGGAAACTCAAAATCTTCATAGTCAGCCACCAGCGCATCTGCCGGGAAGACGGTTAACATAAAACGCTTAAAGTCTTCTTTGTCGAGCCATCTGTCAAACTGATAGAGGGGTGTCATGAACAAAACTGGCACCACATTGCGCTGCCGACATATCTCAATTCCATTATTAGCCCAGAAAATGTTGTCGGCAGCCCAATACTCCATTTGCTTATCCGTGAAATGCACTCCACCCATCTCCCGCCTATTTTTCTCATATAACCTAATATTGCTCATATCGTGGCGCTGTAACTCACATGAGCCCAAGTCGAAGTCTTGAAGTGTGGGACGGCTTTTCATGATGACTTCAATGTCTGGATTGAGTATTGCGCCTAAGAAAGCTGGGTCAAGCAAGATCCTTTTCCAGTTGGTTTGACCTATGTCATAGAAAATGAAAGGCATCAAGTGCTTGTAAATCTGAATGGTGGGGCGGGGCACATCTTTATGCGGCAATGCGTTGAGTCTGCTGAATGCTAAGAGCACGGTATCAACATCTGGGTTCTCATCAAGCACTCGAGGCAACAAAGGCACCAAATAATCAAGCTGCGTTGCTGCGCGCGACAAGTTGCGCAGTCCTGGGTAATACTTCTCGTTCATAGCGTCGCTCATGTTTGATGCACCCATAGCGACAATGTGTGAGCTGCCAATGTCGTGGGAAGCACGCCGCAAGCTGGTGCCGTCAATCAAGGTAAGCATCACAAGAATGCAAGCCGCCGTCACAAGCACTAATATCACATTAATCACAAAGCGTCTCATAGGCTAAAACTGAAAATAGATAAATTGGCCACCATCAAACACTCCAAATATCCCAATAAGCAGCAGCATCGCCATCGGCAAGAGGTAATTGCCAACAAACGTACCAGCGCGCAGTTTGACCAGACCGTATTCCTCATTGACCTCTTTTGCTACCAAGATGCTTATGCAACAAGTCAGCATTACAAACATTTTTATGCTCATGCCCATGTGAAGCGTGGCCGACGAGAACATACGCCCACAAATCACTATCGCATCGCTCACTGTATTAGCGCGGAAAAGCACCCATGCTAAGTTCACAAGAAATAGAGTCACAAAAACATGCAGCAACTTATTCCATGAATGAAACGTTTTCTTGTTCCATCCGAGCGCGCGCTCCACACACATTGCAACACCATGCAACATGCCCCAGAGCACGAAAGTCCAGTTTGCACCATGCCACAAGCCACTGACTCCGAATGTTATGAGCAAATTGCGATAAGTCTTGGCTTTTGTTGTGCGGCTACCTCCAAGCGGAAAATAAACATAGTCGCGCAGCCATGTGCTGAGCGAGATATGCCAACGACGCCAAAAATCAGTGATAGACACAGCAAAATACGGGCGGCGGAAATTGTCGTTAAGACGAAATCCCAGAATTCTTCCGCAACCAATGGCAATGAAAGTGTAGCCGGCAAAATCGCCATAAATCTGAATGGTAAAGAGAATAGATGCCACCAATGTGCTACATCCATCGTGGCTGTTGATGTTATTAAAAACTGGATCAACATAAAGGGCGGCCCTATCGGCAATGCATAGTTTTATAAAATATCCCCAAAGCATCAGTTTAAAGCCCGACATTGCGAAATCGTAGTCGAATTTGTGATACTCCTTGAATTGTGGCAGTAAATTTGTGCTTCGCTCGATTGGGCCAGCCACAAGTTGCGGGAAGAAACTGACAAAGAGAGCATAGGTGAAGAAATTCCTCTCTGCAGGCATGTTGCCACGATAAACATCAATTGAATAGCCTAATGCCTGGAAGATATAAAATGAGATTCCAACAGGAAGCAGAATGTCAAAGCCTGGTAT
>JABUUJ010000008.1:61237-67245 GCA_021443235.1 Muribaculaceae bacterium | reverse complement strand
TAATCTGTGCATTCACCGAGGCAGTGTAGGAAAGGAAGCCTCCCAAAATCCAGCTTAAACTCACGCTATATTAGCGTAAGCATTGCCCTTAGATTTTGGCAGTCTCCCATGTCCCACAAGGACACACGAGCCTTCTCTATTATTGGCGAGCCTATTTCCTTTAAAAGCTTCCTACACTTTTGGGTGAACGCAATAATAGTCAATGCTTATTTTTATTCTATGTCTGCTTAACGCACTTGCCGTTATGCACCGCAAAGTTACTATTATCCTTGCTAAAAATCAAAATAATTCTCGCTTTTTTGATTACTGTCCGCTAAAATCGTGCTGTAGCTGGAAAAGAACTGAACCACGTTGAACAAAGTTAAACCAAGTTGAACAATGTTGAACAAAAAAACACGAGGCCACAGCATGTGGTCTCGTGTTTTTATTAGTTGCTGTAATGGGTTACAAGTCGTCGAGCATGTCCTCAAATGTGCCGGCTGCAGCGGCAATGTAGAAGAATACACCCATCGACTCGTGATTCGGGTTGTCAAACACATTCTGGAAGTAGGTGGCAGCCAACTCCCAAAGCAATGTCATTTCTTGCCTTACTCTTTCAACGTCGCTAAACAAAAGCTTCGTGCTGCTACCAGTGCCTATGTTGTGAGCTACCTCCATCATGTTGACAAAGGGCACTACGGCGTCCTCTTTGTAGTGCATGAAGGCTATCGGGTGCTTTGGGGTCCAGCCCTTGGTGAGGTCGTTGTACTCAAACGAACGCCACAGGCACTTAAACTCGTTGGTCTCTTTGTTGAAGGCATAATATTCACGCTCCTCGCCCGAGTTGCCTACGCCCTTAACCTTTTTAATGACCTTGTCGCTCAATATCTCGCCAATTTTGCGAGTGCCAACTTCCTCGGTCAGTTTGTTGAGCTGGGCTGTTGACCAGCGCTTGGTGTTGAGCAAGTCAAGAATGCCGGTGCTAAGGAACTTCTCGGTGAAGAAATCCTCAACCTTAACGGTGTGCATGCAGTCGTAGTCGTAGGCATCCTTGGCTGCCTGTACGATGAGAGGCAGCACAGCGGGATAGGCCATGTTGACATAGCGCTCGTCGTCGCCGTTCGACCAGTCGAGATACTGCTGCACAGTGGCGATGGGCGAGTAGGGGCCGTCGCCGCAGTAGGTGTTGCGCAGGTTGAAGTGCTTGAGCTTCTCCTCGCTCACCTGACCGCTCTCGAGGTAGCGCAGGGTGGCAAGTGCCACAGCGCCGCCTTGTGAGTAGCCAATGATGTCGGTGTAGAAATCACTGGCAAGCTTATAGTCGCCAAAGAGCGAGGTTGCCGCAGTTTTGCCCTCAATGAGCTCAAGGGCGGCGATATAGCTGTCAACGACGTTGCGTGCCGTTACACCTTCAACGAGATAGGGGTGCTGACGGTATTCCGACAAGCCATAGCCGCAGTAGTCGGGACACACGACAAGCGCATAGTCGGAGCAGAACATATACACGTTCTGGTCAATAGGATTATCGCCTGTGGGTGCCTCGTCCGACAGGGTTACCGTGGGGTGGCACGACAGCAGGCCGAAGTCAAATGTGTAGCCAACGACCATGTTCCACACTCCCTTCACCATGTCGGCGATGAATGTAACGATTTCGGGCACAATAAACGCGGCGCTCCATCCCAACTTGGATGTGTAGCTGGTCTGTACCGCTCCGGGAATGTAGGCGCGCGACGACAGGCGCACGGGGTTGTTCTTGCCGTCAACGCTCATGTAGGTGTAGTCGACATATAGGCAGGTTGTCACCTGGGGAATCGACCTTGATTTTCTCGGACCTTTCAAGCGCTGCTTAGCTGCGACTGTTGCTCTTTGCTCTTCTGAAATCTCGTTCATTTGCAAGCTGTTAATCTCAAATTGAGATTCAGTTTCAACCGAGCCCTCGCTCATGAGCAGCCTGCCCATTTGCTCAAAATAGCGTTTTGCCTCAGGGTTCGACATGAACACTTTGGTGTCGAGGGTGAGGCTTTTGCCGTCCTCGTTCACTGTGATTCCCTCGGGAAGTTGTCCGTTGTAGGGTGCCAGGAACTCAGCGGTGAGCTTCAACATCTCCTCGCTGGCTTTTGTATCGTCGGCCTTTGCGCTGCTACTCCAGAGAGTGAGGCATATAATTGCAAAAAATATCTTCTTCATAGTTCTTTTAGTATTTACTTTTGAATGATTTTCTGACCGTCCTTGATGTAGATGTTGTTACGCTCAGGATTGTAAACGCGGCGACCGTTGATGTCGTAGATGGGCGACTCCTTGCCGTTGTCGGTGTTGATGTCGTCGATAGCAGAGTGCGTGTCGATGTCGACTACCGCAGGCAACGTGCTGGGATCAACGTCATAAGAGCTGATGTAGGCGTGGTGAGCGGGGAACATGCCCTCCTCGGCGCTATTGCCCATGGCATAGAAGCCCACTACATTCTGATTCTTGCCCAAAACAAAGATGTTGCCGGGCAGGTCGCTCACTGGAGTGTCGCTCTCAACACCCTTGAGCACGTTGTACTCATAGGCTTTCTCGTCGCTGCTGGGGCTGGTCACCATGGTCATGGTGAGCGTCTCGCCGGGCTTGTGCTTGATGAGCACGCCCTGACCCTGACTGACGATGTCGTCCTTAACCGAGTTGAGCACGAGGGTGGGTACGCCCTCAACCAGCTCTTCGGTCACGGTAAATACCTCGGCGCCCTCGGCGTGGTAGCTGCTCTCGTCGCAGTAGAATGTCATGTAGCCCATGAAGTCGCTGCTTGCTGTCGCGTCGACCGACTCGGGCATGAGTGCCTTGCCTGTCTCTTTGTCAACAAAGTGCATCTTGTTGCCTTCGCCAGCGTTGAAGGCTACCGAGAATGCGCGCAGCGTGTAGTCGTTGTTCACTCGCTTGAGGCAGCCGTTGTCGATCACATAGTAGTTGCCCATGCCGGGGTTGATCACCTCGTCCTTGCCGCTCACATAGTAGGGCAACTCGCAATAGCCGGCATATTCACGGGCATGGAAGTCTACGTAGATCTGGCTCGACTTGAACTGGTCGATGGCTCCACCCACCATCTCGTCAGAATAACTCGACTTGATGATGTAGGGCATATTGGTGGTGAAGTAGTGCTTGCTGTCAAGGTCCGATTTGGAAGCAGTGGTGAGTGTGATGTTGTTTCCAAACTCGCTCTTGGTAAATGACGAACCCTTGGCAAAGTCGTATGCCTTGGCGTCGGAGCCAAAGTAGTAGGTGCTCACGTCAAACGGCATAAGCAGGCTGAAGTATTTGTCGGCATCGTGCTTGTTGCTGATGTAGGCGTGGTCATACTTGCCGTTCTCCATGACTTCGGTTGTGGGCGAGTAGTCGTTGGCGTTATAGGTGTTGCGCTTCTTGAAGCCAATCCATGGCATGCAAGTGAATTCAACCTTCTGGTAAGGTGTCTCAAAGAGGTTGTTGAACTCGGTCTCGTCAAGGAACTTCTGGGGGAATGCGTCGGCGTGCGACTCGTCCTTGGGGTCTTCCTTGAAGAACACGTTGAGGTTCTTCAGCACTCTCACGGCGTTATCCGACGGAGCAATGGCCTTCTCGGCTGCGGTGAGCTTGCCTACTACGGTTATCTCAAAGAACCAGTCGCAGTTGCTGAATGCCTCTGACTCAAACGTGGCGTCGCCCTGAACATACAGCTGCTCGATATCGCAGTTGACAAAGGCTTTGTGCTCAACGACGGCGTCGGCGGGCAGTATCACGTTCTTAAGATTAGGCATATCCTTGTATAAGCCGGTTTTTACCACCTTGGCATGTGGACCATACTGCAGTATCTTCATTGCCTTCTCGCCCATTGGGATGTTCTCGGGGTCGTTGAGCTTACGGCCTATGTAGAGCTGCTCAACCTTGAAGCTGCGGCACGAGTTGCCCAGAGTGAGGGGCTTTTCGCCGTCAACAAGGTTAAACTTGGTTACCTCTACGGTCTCGTTGAAGCAGTTGTCGGGAATCTTGGTAATGCCCGAGCCAATGTCGACCATCTTGAGCTTGTTGCTGTGCTGGAACATGTATTGGCCCAGTTTGGTTACGCCGTTGTCGATAACTACATGGGTGAAGTAGCTGTCATAGAAAGGCGAGCCTTTCTCCTGACCTTCTTTGTAGCTGATGTCGCGACCCATATACAGATAGGTCAGGTTGGAGCAAGAGTCAAAGGTGCGGCACTCGCCACCATCGTCCTCACAGTAAATCTCGCCCTCGCCAGGACTGAGAGAGAGCTTGGTCAGCTCGTCGCAGTCATAGAAGGCCTTGTAGCCAAGGGTGGTGATGGTCTTGGGCAGTAGCACCTCGGTGAGGGCGCAGTCGTCAAACGCGCTGCGGCCGATTTTCTCAATCACGTTGCTGAATACGACTTTCTCGAGCTTGTCGCAGTCATAGAAGCCTTCGCTCTCAATCTCGGTAACCTGGGTGTTTACAAGGTTGACCTCTTTCAGCTCGTCGCAGTCGGCAAACGCGCGCGTCTTGATGCTTTTAAGACGTACTGCGTTGGTGAAGTCGGCTGTCGTGAGCGAGCCGTTGGTGGTGGCTCCGATGCCGCTGAAAATCTTGGGAGTCACATAGGTGACAAACGGGCCGTAGGTCACGTGCTCGGTCTTGTCGCTGATGCCGTAGCCGGTTATGACCGAATACTCGGTGTAGCTGCTCTCCTCAAGGTCGCGGTTGATATAGCCGTTGGCAGCGTGCGACATGCCCTCGGCGCAGAAGAACTTGAGGCTGGTGCCAAGGCTCTGTTCGTCGCCTAAAAACGCATAGTGGGTGGCTTTGGTGCAATCGTTGAAGAGCTCGTCGTTGGTGCAATCGGGCTCGTCGTAGTTGCCCACGAGTGTCACGCGCGGACCAAAGGTGATCTCTCTAAGTGTTTCGCGCGACTCAAAGGGCTCGTCGTTGAGGCCACTGCCGTCCCATGCCAGGTTGCGGCCAATGTAAACCTTCTGGATGGGGCAATTGTAAAACAGCTCCTGGCCGAGTGTGGCGTCGGTGTTGCGGCCCAGCCACAGCTTGTTGTCGCTGTCGTCAAAGATGACCTCGCTCAGCGCCTCGCTCAGGTCAAATGCGTCGTTCTCTATCCTTGTCACGCTGGCGGGTACCTCCAGATGCTCAAGTTTGCGGTAGCTCATCGAGTTGTAGCCGATGCCCACCACCGGAATGTCCTCGTCGCCGTAGTGAATCACCGAGGGCACCTTGATGGCCTTGATGCCCGAGTTGCAGTTCAGCAACTCAAAGCCGTAACGGCCGCCTTCCAGCTCCTTGAACCGGTAGTTGACTCCCTGGTAAGGAATACCACCGCCCGACGGGGCCTCAACGGTCATATACACTTCGTTGCCGTTGAGCGTGGTGTTGTCAACAAAGTTTGTGCCCTCAACGAGGTTGCCGGCAAGGGCGAAATTGCCCTCGGCATGGCAGCCGCTGATGTGGGCGGTGTGCTGAATCCAGCCTATCAGGGCGTTTCCTTGCCCCGTCACATTGGAGAACATGCCCGTGAACGAGCAGTTGGTCATCGTGATAACGCCGCGGGCGTTACCCACCAGGCCGCCCATGTTCTCGGCGCCACAACCGTCGACAACGCAGTCGCTGCTGCAGTTCTCAATGGTGGTCGCAACTGCATTGGTCACAAGAGCCGCCGAGTTGGTGGCCCAACCAGTAACATTGACATTCCTGATCTCGCAACCCGCATAGGTGTTGGCAAACACACCGGCATCGGCAAAGGCGATGGTGAGGGTGTGACCCTGGCCGTCAAACTTGCCGCGATAGTGGTACTCATAGGTGCCTTCGCCTATACTGCGCGTCACTTTGATGTCGGCAGTTACGCGAGCCGAGGCATACGGGTCGCCCGCTTTAACGAGGTCGCAAAACTCCTCGTAGTCGGCTGTCGAACCTATCAGATAGGTCCCATGGGCATCTCGCTCAATAGCCATTGCGGGCACTGTTAGCGCTGCAATGGCAATCAAACAAGAAAAAATACGAAAAATTTTCTTATGGTTCAT
>JABUUJ010000008.1:58852-61222 GCA_021443235.1 Muribaculaceae bacterium | reverse complement strand
TGGTTAATCTCTATCTAAAACCGAAACCGCTGCACCACACAGCTTCCCCTTGCTGGGAATAGCTATATAGTGCAGCGTGATTTAATTGATTGTTTATTTAATTGTTACGCTATCCTTGGTAGTGATGATCGACTTGCTGTAAATCGGCGAGCCAGTTGCTGAGCCACCCTTGTACAGGTTGATGGTGTAGGTGATCTTCTGGCCGTCCTTAAGCATGGCTTTCAGCCCCTCGAATCCCGATCTCAGTTTTTCGCAACCCAGGTCAACCGTGTTTTTCGCAATGGCGTAGGTGTGAACACCCACAGTGACGTCCTTAGTTGTGTTAATAAGATCCTGCAGCACTGCTGTCTGCTCTTCGTTTAGGTTCTCCAATACGATTTCCGACTTCATCGCGTAGGTCTCCTCGTCGCTACCACAGCTTGTGAGGGTGAATGATGTGGTGAATGATACAATTGCTGCAACCAGCAAAAACAAATACTTTTTCATAATAAAATTTTTTTTTGTTATTATATATCCCTAAAATTTGATTCAATTTGCAAATATAGCAATATAAATTGAGTTTACACTGAAAAATTCAGCAAAAAAATACATAAAATTCCGTTTTATTTGCAACCCCGCGCTTTCGCCTCGTCGCCGAGGCCCGGCAGGCTCCATGTGGATTAACGCCATGCGTCTTTTACAAATAATGTCTCAATCAAAAAACCTTTAAAGAAGTTAACCGTTTAAAAACTTTTTACACCATTTTGACCACTTTACATCCCAAAAAGTTTAATCCTATCACTATAATTTAACCCACATTAACAAAACTTCATCAACTTTAACCAACCCCCGCCCTCGTTAGCACAACTTCCATGTTTATTAAGGTGGCTATATGCTATTTGACCCCGGCTTAAGGAATGAATACTGTATCGGTGTCAAATTGTATTTAATTGTCTTAGTTAAAAACAACCATTACAACCTATTGGCCACATACATATCATTTAGCCCGATTGATAGAATGCCTATGGGACTCGTGAATCGATGTCGTTAGGCATCGGTCTTTAAGTAGGCAGGTATCAGGGTGGCGGCGCGCAGCGGTGGCGCCCTGATGCCTGTAAAAGGTTACAACAATAATCGTGTGCCGTCAGGTACACGTCATTTTCGCAATCCCCCGCCAATAGTGCCAATAGTGGTTGTTTTGGAGAAATTATTGTGTTTCAATGTTTTGTAATTTAAAAAAATATGTGTTAACTTTGCATTTGTAAAACTTCTCAATTCATTGCGTAAAAATTCTCAATGCACTGCGTAAAATCTGAAAATATGTATAAACGAGCTGAATATCAAAAGATTATAACTCGGCTAAATGAGCCAAGAAAGTTCATTCAGGTGTTGATGGGACCCCGGCAAGTGGGTAAATCGACTGTTGTGAAGCAGGTGTTGGCCGATATTAACACGCCTTATCTTATATATCAGGCCGACAATGTGCCCGCCACCAATGGCTCATGGATCTCCAATTGTTGGGACGCTGCGCGCAGCCTGATGTCAAACAACGGGCACGAATGCCTCATTCTCGTAATTGACGAGGTGCAGAAAATCGCCCATTGGAGCGAAGTCGTAAAAAAGGAATGGGACGACGACACATTACACGACCGCAGCATCAAGGTCTTGTTGCTGGGTAGCAGCCGCGTAATGCTTGAGCACGGCCTTGGCGACTCGCTGGCGGGCAGGTTCGAGGAAATACGCATGGGGCATTGGCGCTACGATGAGATGCGCGACTGCTTCGGGTGGTCGCTCGACCAGTACGTCTATTTTGGCGGATATCCGGGCGCAGCGTCATTGATTGCCGACGAGGAGCGATATGAGCAATACATCCAGTCGTCGATTATCGACGCCACAATCAATAAGGATATCTTGGTGAACACCCCCATTGGGAAACCAGCTCTGCTGCGCCAAACTTTCGAGCTGTCGACGGCTTACTCGGGCGAGTTGCTGTCATTTAACAAAATGCTTGGCCAGCTCGACGATGCCGGCAACACTTCTACCTTGGCAGGCTATCTTAACCTGCTGGGAGAGTGTGGACTGGTTACGGCCCTTAATAAATATAGTGTGGACATGGCACGCCGCCGAGCCAGCATACCTAAATTTCAGGTGTTTAACAATGCTCTGCGCATGGTTTACACACCATTGACCTTTGAGCAGGCCTTGCTCGACCGCAAAGCCTGGGGGCGTATTTTTGAATCGGCCATTGGCGCTTTTTTGGTTAATCAGGCTTTCGTGCAGCGCTTCGAGGTTTATTATTGGCGCGATGGCGACGCCGAGGTTGATTTTGTTTTAAGGCGTAAAAACATCTTGGTCGCAATCGAGGTGAAAAGCAACAGCGAGAGCAACCCT
>JABUUJ010000008.1:9031-55666 GCA_021443235.1 Muribaculaceae bacterium | reverse complement strand
GTAGTTGATGCCCCACCAGCACATTTGCAACAGCGCAAACGACACGATTAGCATCACCAGCGGCGCCTTGACGCTGCTGGGCGACACACGCCTCGTGTGCACATACACCAGATATGCCATCCATGTGATTGCTGCCCACGTCTCCTTGGGATCCCACGCCCAGTAGTGGCCCCACGCCTCCTTGGCCCACAGCGCCCCGAAGAGCATTCCCGTGGTGATGAACGCCAGCCCCAGCCCCACGAGGTCGTCGAGCACATTAAAGCTGTCGACCGCCTTGCCCTTGTGCGCGCGCCACAGTTGGTAGGCCGCCACAAGTGCCGCCGCGCCCATTACCGCGTAGGCAAACATATATATAATAACGTGTGGGGCAAACCATGGGCTTTGCAACGCCGGCATCATGGTCTTGTTGTGGATCTCGGGCTTGAATATGTTGATGGCTATAAACACCAGCGCCAGCACGAAGCTGAAACCGGGCAGCCAGCGATATTTCCAGCGGCTATAGGTGATGATGCCCACTACGGGCAGGAAAAACGAGTACCACAGGCGTGTCTCGCCCATGGTGCGCAGCGGCGGACGCTCAAGACTCGTCCACAGCCCCACGATAAATGCCATAAACACCACTATGCCTGCTATCGTCGCGCCATAGACCAGCGCGCTTTTCTTTTTCCACGCCGCCCAGGCTCCAACACCCCACAGCAGCAGCGCCGCGATGGCAAATGCTATGAAATGACTCCAAGTAATCATGACTCGGTCCTCCTTTCTTGTTTGTCGTTGCGCTTGCTCGAGAAGCCCAGAAACATAAACAGCGCTCCGGCAAGCATCATGAAGATGCCCACATAAACGCCTGGTAGCCATGGGTCTCGCACAAGCTCAAACACGCTGTACTCGCTCCACTTGCCCAGCCGCTCGTTGAAGCTGAGCTGGTATATCTTCCACCCCTCAACCTCAAGGGGCTTGTTAACCTCTATCACCGCCCGGGCAGCAACGTGGCCGCTCTCGTCGCCGTCCTTGACATAGACGGTGACGTCGCTGGCATAGCGCTTGGGCTCTCGCTCGGCCATGAAGATGCTGGCATAGTCGCCCAACTTGAGCGCGCTGAACGGGAACATGAAGTTGCCGCAACTCACCCAACCCTCGCGATGCACGTTGGCGCTGTCGGCCTCAACCCACGCCGCAAAGACGTAGCCCATCGAGTGGAACGGCACGAAGTCGACCTTCACCGAGTCGGCGCCGGTGGCGAGGCTGTCGACCACGGTGGTCTCGGCGGCCTCTTCTATCGAGCGCGTCACCCTCACCTGCCAGCCCAGCAGTTCGCCACTTGCCACGCTGTCTTCTATCACAATGCTTTGCGGGTTGCCCACGGGCAGCACTTTGCCGCTCGTGTTGGTTATCATCATCAGCTTTGGAGGATATTCGTCAAGGGTGAACTCGTGCAGCTGGATGGCAAGCGGAAGCTCTACCACCGAGTCGGGATGCTCGCTCGGCGTTGCCCTCCACTCGGGCTGGCCCAACTCGGCTTGCAACTGCAGACGCTGCATGTCGGCATTGCCCAGTGTCGCGGCGGTGATGGCGATGAAAAGTCCTAAGTGGTTGAGTAGAAATGGTGTGCGGCGCAGTAGCTCCTTGCCTGGCTTCGCACCCGACAGGCACTGCGACAGCACGCGCAGGATGGTGAGGCCCAGCACCAGCGTGAGCCATGTGTAGACGAGCACAAAGTGCCACGCACTCAGCATCTGCTCAATGCCCAGCACGCCCATCAGCCCGCCTATGCTGGCGCTCGACGGCGCTTGCCGGGTGAGGCCCATCACAATGGTGAGCACTACCGCCCACGATAGCGACGCGATGGCGGCGTGATAGGTGCTAAGGTACTGAAACGCATACACTCTCTTGCGCAGCAGGTGCATCAGCACAACCATTGCCACAAAGGTCGCCAGCACAATCGCGTTGACGGGGCTTGCCATCATCGACCACGAGATTTTGCCGACAATACATTGCAGGGCTAAGCCCGTAAGCATTAGCCCTGCACCTATTATAAATCCTTCTTTAAATTTCCAAGGACGAGTCCACATAAATTGAATACTTCAATACTTGAATATTTTAATACTTGAATAGTATTCTAATATTTTGAATAATCTCAATAATCAAATATCTGAATAACGACTATTATTGCCATTAGCCATTAGCCATTAGCCATTAGCCATTACCCAATAGCCATTAGCCATTAGCCNCCCAGGATGATGTTGATGATAGCGTTCACGTCGGCGATGTCGACCGAGCCGTCACCATTGGCGTCGGCGCGACCTTCATACTTCTCGGCGGTCTCGGCGCCCAGAATCACGTTGATGCAGCAGTTCACGTCGGCAATGTCGACTTCGCCGTCGCCGTTAACGTCGCCCTTCTTGCCTGATGGCTTACCGTTGTCGAAGTATATGTCGAGCACGTTGGCGCCAGTCGAGGTGCTGGGAGTGTTGTAAACCATGAAGAGTTCGTGCTTGCCAGTAACGGGAACGAGGAACTCGCCAGCTACGTGCTTGTAAACGCTCCAGTCGCCGGTGCCCTGCAGGCGCACCACAGCCACGGGCTCATGGCCCTCGAGGATGCCCGCCAGGTTGTTCTCCCACTCTTCCTTGGTGTAGATTAGGTCGGGGTCAAGGTCAAGGTAGAAGGTGAAGTTTGACTCCTCAATGTTGCCCACCCACGACTTGTCGCAAGAGTGGTTAACGATGATGCGCTTGTAGGGGTTGTTGCCGAAGTCCACGCCCATGCCGTCGCCATAGAAGTCGATCACGGTGCCGTTGCCGGTGTAGCCAATGTTGCCACGGCTCTCATACTGTCCGCGGCACTTAACCTCGTAGCCCCAGGGATTGCCTTGGCCTTCGGGACAGCCCAGGAAGGTAAAGTGGAATGCGTCGGGCTGGGGCAACTCGTCAACGAGCACAATGCCGCAGTCGGGGTGCTCAACCCACAGCTGTTCCTTGACAATCTCTACTGCCTGCAGGTTGGTCGAGCCGCCGCGCCACTTCACGATGATGCGATGCTGACCGCTCAGGCTCTTTATATTCTTTGCAAAGGGGAATGGGCCTTGGTTCTGCAGGTCAAGTCCGCTCCAGAACTTGGTAAGGAGGTTGTTCTCGCTCACATTGTCGACATAAACCTCAAGCCAGTCGTAGATGTTCTCGCTCCAGTGAGTGAAATAGAGCACCATCTGCTTGTAGTCTCCGTTGCCAAAGTCAAAGGTGCCATAGTCGGCGATAAAGCCTTCCTTGGTCCAGCCCCAGGCGTTGAAGGCTGCGGTGTCGATGCGTGTGTCGGGGAAGTCGGTGCCTTCGCCTATGGGTACCAGAGGCTCTGAGTCAATGGAGTAGGCTTTGTAAGAGATGAGGTCATAACCGGGACGCTCGTTGGGGTCGCGCAGAGCGATGCCCATGTTCCAGTAGTCCTCTTCGCCCACGAAGTCGTCGGCAGTTAACTCCTCGGTGTAGAAGTTGATGAAACGCAGGTTACCGCTGCCGCCCACAAATGTGAGATACACCTTCTGCTTGCCTTTGGGCTTAACATACTCGATGCCCTCGATGGCTGGTCCGCCGCCAGGCAGAAGCGAGTCGACCTCGCAGTTATACGACATGTTGGCGGCATAGTTGCGATAGCGCTGGTAGCCACCAGTCTCGTTTAATGCCATCTGGGTGAAGGGCAGCGATGACTCGTAGTCGGTGCCGGCGTGGAGGATTGCCCATCCGTCGGTGTACCATCCGTTGGCAAACGTAACGCTTGTGGCAAGATACTTGTCGCCATCGGGGCCAAAGTCCACCTCACCCAGATAGAGTGTTGTTGACTCTGAGCAGTTGCCTACGTTCTGGTTGGTTTTGTCAAAACGGCCATCCTGAAGGATAACCACACTACCCTCTACGCAGGGGATAGAATAGATTTCGGCACTTGCCGTGATTCCTAAGGCAAGGGCAAGGCCAGCAAAAAGTGAGAAAAATTTCTTCATAGAATTAATTGTTATGGTTATTGTATTTTTTGTTCATTGTAAAGCGTTTATAGCCTTGGTTATGCCACAAAATTACCATTTTTTTCCTTGCTGTAATGGAACGATTGTAGCAAAAAATAGCAAAATGGGGCATTGTGGCGTCGATGGCTACTGGTGGCGGTCGGTGCGGAATGGCGTGAGCGGCAAGTCGTTGCTGGCACCACGCACGTTGCACGCTGGGTTGTCGCCCCAGGCATAACGCACTGCTACTGGCATGGTTACCTCGGATGACCACACGGTGATGGTGTTGCCCGAAATCGTTGCCTGAGCGGTGTGGAACTTCATGTCGGGACCGGCGATGATAAATCCCTCGACCGCGCCACTGCTTGCTATGAGTGGCTGGTTGAAGGTGAGGATGGCGCGGTTGCCCATGATGATCATCTTGTTGTCATAAAGTGGCAGTGTGTAGGTGCCGCGATGGTAGGTCTGCGCCAGTGCGGCGTTGGCAAGTCGCAATCCCACTTCCTGCTTGTTTTTGGGGTGGATGTCCCATGCCTCGCCTATGTCGATGGTCACTGCCATGCCGGTGTTGCTCAGCGCGAGGGCGTTGGTCTGTGCCTCGCGCAGGTGGGCCCAGTGCGATTGGGGCTGCACAGCGTGACGTGCCTGCCAGTTGGCAATCTGCACAAAATAGAAAGGAATTTCCTTGTGCCACAGTGCTCGCCAGTCGTGTATCATGGCTTGGAACAGCGGTGTGTATTGCTGCCAGCGGTCGGCATTAGATTCGCCTTGATACCATATAGCGCCTTGGATGGCAAAGTCGCGCAGCGGGTAAATCATTGAGTTGTAGAGGTTGCTGCAGTAGTTCTGGCTTGTGGGAGGTTCGGGACGAGCCATGCTCGACATCTCGCTTAACGCTACGCCCACGCGAGCGTTCCACTCGCCGGCCAGTGCGATAGTGGCATCGCCTTGCTGCATGCACAGTTGCTCTTTCTCGCCCCAAATGCCGCCTTCGCCGCCAGTGTCCTTGCAGCGTATCGTCACGATATTGCGACCGGCCTTGACGAGCGAGGCGGGGATGGTGTAGTTGCGCTCGATGTTATATCCGTCGGTCTCGCCCACTTTTGCGCCGTTGAAATAGGTCTCGTCGATATCATCGGCCTTGAATTTCAAGGTAATAGGTTTGCCAGCCCAGTTCTCGGGTATCTCAACCACCTTTTGGAACCACACAATGCCATCAAAGTTTGGCAATCCAGCCTGTTCCCATTGGATGGGCAGATTCATCTTCATCCAGCCGTCGCCGCTTGCCTCTTTTTCGGTCCAGCGGGGCTTGTTGCCGTCCATTCCGGCATCGCAACTTGCTATAAAGGCGTTCCATTCGCCCATTTCGCGCTGATAGAGTGCCTCAAGAGTGCCCATATTGCCCTTGGCGGCGAGCATATTGGCGGCATGTTGCTCCAGACCTGTGACCGTCGTGAGCGTTGTTGCGCTGGTCCATGCCTCGGCAGGTGTGCCACCCCACGATGAGTCGATTACGCCAATGGGTACTTTCAGCACGTTCCACAGCCGTCGCGCAAAGAAATAGGCGCAGGCCGAGAAGTTGTCGACGCTGGCGGTGCTGCACACGTTCCATGCGCCGTTGTTGAGTTGCAGGTCGTCGGTAGGAACGACCGACACCACACGCTTGGCCTGAAGCAGGCGTATGTGGGCATAGTTGGCGTCCTTGAGCTCTTGCTCATAGTCTTTCACCTTACCCCATCCGTTGACGGGCATCTCCATGTTGCTTTGCCCCGAGCACAGCCACACCTCGCCCACAGCCACATTGCTGAGCACGGTGGCATCGCCGTCGCTCACGGTGATGGTGTGCGACCGTGTGCAGGCTGCCGGGGTGGGCACACTGATGCTGAAGGTGCCTGCGGCATCGGTCGTGCAGGTAAATGTTTTCTTATCCCAGCTGGCGCTGACGGTTACCGTGCCAGGGCGCGATGCCTTGCCTTTGACGATGAGTGCCGACTGTTGCTGCACCACCATGTTGTCGCTGAAGTAGCTGGGCAGCGTCACCGTTGCCTGTGCCGTGAGCGTTAGGCCCGCGATGATTGAAAGGAGAGTTTTTTTCATATCTTATGGTTGTTGTGATACTGTTGAACATTCGCCCGAAAGCAGATCAGGCGAGGTGGCACGCACGGTGATGGTGCCGGGCTTGAAGGTGGTGCGCACAGCAATGCGCATGAGTCCGCCCTCGGCTTGCAGCTCGTGGTCGCCTGGAGCATGATAGGACAGCCCTTTGCCTGGGGTTATATAGAAGTTATAGGAGCCCTTGTAAACGCCTTCGCCCTCAACCTCAAAGTGGAGCATGTTCTGTGCGCGTGGGCACCAGCGGCCTTGCTCGTCGACGATGCGGGCGGTGACGGTGAACGCGTCGCTGCCGTTAGCGGCGAGTGTGAAACTGCTGCCGTCGGGTTTGTCGGTCCAGCGGTCGACGCTGAGCTCGATTTGATGTGGCTCGCCAGCGGTGGCTATGCTTTCCTCGCACACGGCATTGCCCTCATTGTCAAGACCCACCGCCTTGACCACGGCTGGGCGCCACTCTATCGCTGGCCATGTGCACTGGCGTGTGTGGGGGTGTGGTGTGACTTTGCCTTGCGATACACTGTCGATAAATAGTTCCACTTGTGGGCAGTTGCTCCATGCGTCAATGTCTTGAGTGCCGCCGTAGTTCCAGTGACTTTGCAGCGCAACGCCTGGCCGTGTGTCAAATGGTACCCACAGCGCGTTGGCATAGACGCGATAAGGCAATTTGGGAAATCGGTTCCCGTCCATGGCACACGATCCCAGGCTCTTCTGGTTGCGCATGCCGTTGAGGTAGATGGTATAGCCCTCGCCGTAGGTCTCGGAGAGCATCCAGTGCAGCCATCCGCATGCCTTGTTGTTGAGGTCGTCGAGGTAGTTCTGCACATAGAAGCGTGTGAAAGGCTTCTCGTTGTCGTAGTCGTCGCGTGCGATGCACCAGCTGGGGTTGCCGCTCCAGTTGGTGCCATACACCTCGGTGTTGATTGACGGGTTGCCACGTTGCTTTTCATATCGGTTGGTGTAGCCCACCACTATGTTTCGTGCGGCGTCCCACTGTGGCGGATAGCCGTCGCGGTTCATCACGATGCGTGGGGCATAGAAATCCCACTTGTCGGCCTTTTCCTGGGTGTAGGATGGAAGATATTTCTCGCCCTCGTAGGCCAAACCGTTGTTTGACTCCCACACGAGGATGCTGGGATGGTTGCGGAAGGCGATGATGGCGTCACGGTCATATTCGCGTTTATAGGTAAGCGCTGGCTCGTCTTTTAGCGACCACTCGCCGTCACCACTATTGAGAAACAGCATCACGCCCAGTTCGTCGCAGGCGTTGATGGTCTCGGTGGGCGGTGGCTGGTGGCCTATGCGCAGCGTGTTGCCGCCACAGTGTGCTATGCGGTGTATCTCCTCCCACTGCATTGCCGCGGGAACGGCCGAGCCCAGAGCGGGGTAGATGTTGCGGTTGCCAAATCCTCGCAGAATCGTCTTGGTACCATTGACATAGCAGTAGTCGGAGTCCCAGGTGATGGTGCGCACACCCATTTTCTCGGTGTGTACATCGGTGCAGCGTCCGTCTACATAGGTCTTTGCCTCAACGGTGTAGAGATAGGGCTTGCCGTTGCCCACTGGATACCACAGCTGTGGGTTGGCGATAGAGTCGGTGTGGTCGAGCACACAACTGCCGTGAGATGGAGCGATGCCACGCTGCTCCCACTTGAGCACGGCGTGTCGGGTGTGGTCGAGCAGACGCATTTTCAGGGTGACGCGCGCAGGTTGGCCGAGCGTGTTGTCTACAACTGTCATAAAGCGCATCACCGCCTTGTCGCGCGTCGCGCTGAGTGTGCCATAGTAGGTGCCCCACTTGCCAGTGGGTGAGTAGCTGTTGGTGGGAATGTGCACGGCGTCCTTGATGTGCATGAGCACGGGGGCGGTGATGCCTCCCATTGCTTGTCCAAAGCCTTCGTTCTCGGCAAACCGTGGCCATGTGAAGAATGTGTCTTTTTTGTTTGACACGTTCACTGCCAGCACATTATCACTGCCCCAGTTGATATATGGGGTGATGTCGACGGTAAACGGCAGGAAACTGCCCACGTGGGTTACAGGTCCGGGTTGTGGCACGTTGGTGTTGCCCTTGATGGGCGTGCCGTTTATATACACGGTGCAGCCTATGTTAACGCTTTGGAACTCGATGAGAATGCGCTTGCCGCGATGCCGCTTGTCGATTTTCAACGACTTGCGATACCACACCTCGCCGCGCCAGCAACGTTCGCCAGTGGTGCCGTTGAGAAACGAGTCGTGCTCGTTGTAGCAATGAGGCACGCCCACGGTTTCCCACGCGCTGTCGTCATAGTTGGCAAGTGCCGCCTCATGGATGACGGTGTAGTCGACCTGAGGCGCGATGGTTGCAGTGGCGGGACTTGTGTCAATGTCGTGCTTGTCGTTGTCCATGGTTCGTTCCAGCCCGATTTTTACCCATCGGCACGGGTGCTGCACGCTCACAATGGCGCTGGTGCTGCCTGTTACTTGCGTGAGTCCTACAGTATTACCTACTGTGGTGATGTCGTTGACCATGTTGGCATTGCACTTTAGGTCATCGCTTGCCTGAGCCTGATGCCACTGCTTGCCGTCGTCGCTGATTTGCACATTGATGCGCGCCCACTGCACCGCGTCGCCGTCGAAGGTGAGCACAACCTCGCCCACTGCGGTGTCGTGCTTGAGGTCAATGACCGTTTCGGCATGACTGCCCACCGTGGCTGTGGCAACAGGCGATGTGCGGTCAATACGCGCCCATTTCCATGGCGTGCCGTCAAGATGGATGGTCTCGGCGCCAGCCCACAGTGCCACTGTTGCCAGCAAGAGTAAAGCCTGCCTACCGCTCATCGCTGCGTGATTATTACCTTGGTTTTGTTGATGCTTTTATTCCCGCGGGTCACCACGATATAGGCGCCGGCGTCGTCAATTGTCACCATGCCGGCTTCGCTCGCGCTAATAGTGTGCGACAGCGTGCCGTCCAGCCGATAGATGCTCATGTGGCATGGCTCGGTGGTGGTATAATATAGCGCGTTGCCGCTTGCCCACACTTTGCTCGTGATGGCGCTGGTGTGGATATCATTGATACCACTCACCTCAAAGGTGCTTGTGGCACTCGACCACTTGCTGCCTTTATTGCCGTTGTCGATGGCCTGTACCCCCCACTCATAGGTGCCGCTTTCCTTTATGGGGAAGGCGAACTGTGGGCCATAGATGCTTGCGATGACGTTGCCCACGCGCAAGAAGCCTGTGCTAATGTCGGCGGGTAGCACCATGAACGCCTTGTCGCTGCCTTGCCGCTTGATGTAGAAGTTGTAGCGCAACGCCGCCTCGGGGGTGAAGTCATCGACTGGTGCTGCCCATGTGAATGTCGCCATGTTGGCATTGAGCGAGGCTTGCAGTGCCGTGGGCGTGGCGGGGGGCTCATTGGCGGCAACGCCCTTGCTGGCGCTGTTGTTGCGGTAAATCTCGGTAAGGCATCCGTTGCCGCAGGTGCCGTTACACCAGCCAGTTATCCACGCGTCAAGGAAGCCGTCGTTGTCAAAGTCGATGAGATGCTGGTTTCCGTGTGTCACACGGTTGAAGTGTCCCAATTTGCCAAACGGGTCCTGATAGTGGGCGTTGGTTGCCACAAAGTTGAAGCCGCCTTGATTGACATAGAGCCATGTGGTGTGCTCGTGGGCACTGCCGTGACCACCCACCAGCAGGTCAACAAGGCCGTCCTGGTTGACATCGCCTGCCGAGATTTGTGCGCCATCAATGCCCTCAAAGGCCTCAATGTCAATGCGCTCCCACGAGCGTTCGCCCATATTTCTCACAACGAAGAGTTGCTTCAGGTTAGTGTTCTCGTGTATGCCGCCCATCACCAGGTCGGGCAGGCCGTCGTTGTTGAGGTCGGCAATGGTGGTGATGCCGGCGGTGAGGCCCTTGATGTTGTGCTGCCCCTCGGTGAAGGTCCCGTCGCCGTTATTATAATAAATGTGTAGCGAACTCTCGTGCTTGAGGTCATAGCCATTGGCAACAATGTCGAGCCAACTGTCACCGTCGAGGTCGCACAGTGTCACGCTTCCGTCGCACAGTCCAGCAAATGGCTGCGTGCCGTCAACGGGGTTCTCGACCAGCTCAAAGCGCTCGCCTCCGACGTTGCGATAGAGGTAGCAGGCGCGCACGGCGTCGATGGGATGCCCTGTGCCGGGGCGAGCTGTCTCGTCAAAGCCGCACAAAAGCAGGTCGGTGTACCCGTCTTTGTCAATGTCGCCTGCGGCTGCCGCCATGTGGCCCTTGCCGCCGCTTAGTGCGTTAAACACAGGTCGCACGCCGCAGTTCTCGACCTCGGTATAGGTAGCGTTTCCATCCTGAATGCCGGTGTTGAGATATAGATGGCTTTTCAGCGTCGAGAAGTCGGTTTTGTCGTCGTTCCACTGGTAACCGCCCGATGCCACGCCCGAGATGAACATGTCGATGAGACCGTCGTTGTTGAAGTCGGCCCACACGGGTGTCGAGTAGCCTGTTCCGGCAAACGGCGGCCATGCAACGCGGGCAAAAGTGCCGTTTCCCGAGTTTTTGTAGAGGTTTGACTGCATGGTCGACGTGCTGATGTGGCGGTTGTGGTCGCTATAGAACACATCAAGATATCCGTCATTGTTATAATCGGCCCACGCAGCGCCAGTGTACTGGGCGTGATAGAACTCGCCAGCGGCGCACGAGCCCACGGCGGCCTGCTTGGGAACGGGCGAGGTGACCTTTACAAATTTCACGTTGGCGCTCTCGCCAGGCGTTTGGGCTGCCGCAATTGTTGCCCCACACACTATTAAACCGATGATGATATATTTTCTCATAATTGCGATATTACCTTAGTGACCATGTGTCGTTCCATGTGATGGTGAATTTCTCGCCGTCGAAGTCTATGGGAAGCCATATATAGCGCGAATCGTCGAGTTTGCGCTTATTCCAGCGGTCAAACATCATGATGTGCGTGCCAGGCTTGCCGTGCACCGGCAACACAAAGGTGCTTTGACCATAGAAAGTCTTATCGGCGTTGTTGCCCCGGCAAGGGTTGCCCAGTTGCTTGTAGGGCCCGGTAATCTTGTCGGCAACAGCACAGTCGGCCTCGTTGGGCGACCATCCGGTGCACCCCGATGACACAATGTAGTATTTCCCGTTGTGCTTAAACACTGCCGGCGCCTCGCGTGACTGACCGATGAAGTTGCGTGCCACTTCGGTGGTGGGGCGCAGGTAGTCGTCGGTCAATAGGCAGATGTGCATCGTGCCATTGCCCTCGCTCGAAAACAGAATGTAGGCCTTGCCATCGTCGTCTTTATACAGGGTAATGTCACGCGACTCGCTGCCATTGGGGCGCATCGACTCTATATAGGTGAACTTGCCTGTGGGCGAGTCGCTCACTGCCACGCCTGCCGTCGCCTTGCCGTAGTTGTGGTTGTCGATGTGCATCCACATCACAAACTTGCCGGTTTTCTCGTTATAGACAACCTTGGGGCGCTCTATCACCATTGTGGGGTGGATGTCGCTGTAGGGGTTTACGGTGTCGGGCTCAAGCACCACTCCTTCCCACTTCCAGTTATACAGGTCGCGCGACGAGTAGCAGCTCACGCCACCGGCATCGGTGCGATAGCACTCCCATCCCACGCCTGGCGAGCGATAGGTGTGATGCCCTTTGTACTCGCCATACCAGTAATAGGTGCCGTCGTGATACATTATGCCGCCGCCGTGAGCGTTGATGGGGTTGCCGTCGGTGTCGTTCCACACCGCTCCTGGCGTGAATGTGCCTTGTGCCCATGTCGTGGTGGCGATGAGGGCTGTGATGATGATGCTAAGGGTTCTCATATTTGTTTTCTTGCTTGTGTCGGTGGTTATGCGTTGTTGCCGGTCTCCTGACGGCTGGCGGCCTGCAACTGCCGCTGTTGTTTCTCAAATTCCTTTGGTGTCATGCCAAACTGCCTTTGGAATAGCTTAATGAAGTAGGATGGCGAGTTGATGCCCACGATGTAGCACACCTCGCCGGTGCGGTAGCTGCCCTCGGCGATGAGTGCCGACGCTTTCTTGAGGCGGATGAGTCGGATGAAGTCGGTGGGCGAGGTGCCCGAGATGGCTTTGATTTTGCGATGCAGGCTACTTCGGCTCATATACACTTGCTCGGCGAGCATCTCCACGCCGAAGTTGGGATTCTCGATGTTCTCCTCTATCACATCCACGATTTTGCTCATCAGTTTTTCGTCGGCCTTGCTCATTCCCATTCCGGCGGTAGGCACAAATGGCTTGCGGTTGAATGCCTCGGTCTCGCGCCGCTTGTTGTCGAAGATTGACGACAGTTGTGCCAAGAGATACTTGAACGAGAACGGCTTCTCAATGTAGGCGTCGGCGCCTGTGCGCAGTCCCTCAACCTTGCTGTCGAGGTCGTTCTTGGCGGTGAGCAGTATCACTGGCGTGTGACTTAGCTCGATGTCGTCCTTGATGTGCTTGCACAGCTCTATGCCGTCCATCTCGGGCATCATGATGTCGGTTACAACGATGTCGATGTTGCTTTCTTTGAGCACCTTCAGCGCTTTCACGCCGTTGGTGGCGGTTTTTACTGTATATAGGTTCTTGAGTTTCTCGCTGATGAAGTTGAGCAACTCCTCGTTGTCGTCAACCAATAGCACCGTCTCGCTGCGTTGCTCATTGTCGGCCGATGGCTCGTCGTTGACTATCATGTCGTTGTCCTTGATGGCCTCGGCGGTCGTCTTGTTGAGTGTGCGCATAGTGAGGATGAAGGCATTGAGACCGTCAACCTCCTCATATTGCAGTTTGCCGCCGTTGAGTTCGGCAAGCGACCTCGCCAGGTACAGTCCTATTCCCGAGCTTGAGTTGGTGTTGGCGTTGTCGCTCATCTGGTAGAAGGCGTCAAATATTTTCTCGTGCGCCTCGGCGGGGATGGTGTTGCCGTCGTTGACAAATGTAATGCGCGTCGTCGTGTCGTCGCATTCAAGTGTAATCTTAATAAAGCTCTCGCCATAGCGCAGCGCATTGGAGAACAGGTTGTTGAGTATTTTAATAACCGAGTTGCGGTCGGCCAGCACATAGTTCTTGTCGTCGGCACCGGTAAGGCTGATGGTGTGCCCGCGTCGCGTGGCTTCTCCCTCAAACTTGCGTGCCCACTCCCTGAGCATACTTGAGATATTGATTGATACGGTGTTGATTTCCATCTTGTTGCTGTCGACCTTGCGGAAGTCGAGCAGTTGGTTGATGAGCGCCATTAGCTCGTTGGTGTTGCGGCTCATGGTGTTGAGGTTGTGCTTGATCTCGGGGTCGGCGATGTCCATGTCCATGAGGTTCTCGAGCGGTCCGTTGATGAGGGTGAGTGGGGTGCGTATCTCATGGGCGATGCTGGTGAAGAAATCAATTTTGGTGCGATATATCTCTTTTTCCTTCTCGCTCTCAAAGCGCTCTTGCTTCTCGCGCATCTTGGACTGCTCCAGGTGCTTGAGATATTTTACGCCGTACCAAAGGAGCAGGCCGCCGGCAAGCACATAGAGAGCTATTGCCCACCACGAGGTCCACCACGGGTGGCGTATGGTGATGACGAGAGTGGTCTCTTTCTCGTTCCACACGCCATCGCTGTTGCTGCCTCGCACGTGCAGCGTATAGGTGCCGGGCGACAGGTTGGCATAGGTCACGGTGTGAGCGTCGGTGGTCTCTATCCAGTCGCGGTTCACGCCGTCCATCTTATAGGCGATTGTGTTGGCGTTGGGCATCACATAGCTGAGCGAAGCAAAGGTGAAGCCCACATTTGACTGGTCGTGCGAGAGTGAAATCTCGTGGGTGGCAATTATGCTTTGGCTCAGTGGCGAGCCCTCGGCACCTGGTAGCGCCTCTTTGTTGTTGATGTAGATGCCAGTGATATACACTTGTGGCATTTGCTCGTTCTTGCGCGAGAAATAGGGGTCGAGCGAGATGAGGCCCTCGCTGCTGCCAAAGTAGAAGATGCCGCCGCGCGATTTGAGCGCGCTTTTGTAGCTGAACTGGTTGCTGGGCAAGCCGTGCTGGGTGGTAAACACTGTGCACTGTGCCGTTGCGGGGTCAAACTTCACCAGACCGTTGTTGGTGCCAAACCACAGGTTGCCGTCGCGGTCCTCAAGAATCTTGTAGGAGGTGTCATCGGGCAGGCCCTGCTCAACGCTATAGGTTGTGAATCGGCCGGCGTGCTTGTTAAAACTGCATATTCCGCCACGGTCGGTTGAGAACCACAGCAGTCCGCTTGATGCCTGCATCACATTGCTCACCGAGTTGCTGCTCAGGCTTGTAGTGTCGTTGTTGATGTGCAGGAAGTGGGTGGTCTTGCCGGTGGAACTGTCGTGGTGATACACGCCGTTGCCCATCGTCACTACCCAGATATCGTTGTCGCTGTCCTCGATGATGTCGTAGATATAGTTGTGCCCAAAGGCCTCTTGGCGCGTGTAAGCCTTGGCACCCACCTCGGCCATAAACACGCCCCAGCCATTGCCCAGCCACATGCGCCCCTTGCTGTCTTGGCACATGGCATAGATGCTGTTGTCGTTCAGGCCCACGTTCTCGGGCAGGATGTGCGTGGTGGCGCCGTTGGCGAGAGCGATAATGTCGATGTTGTTCTTGAAGTTGCCTATCCACAGCCGTCCGTCGCTGTCGTTGAGCATTGCCAGCGGCTTGTTGCTTGAGGTGCGGGCCATCGTGAAAGCGCCTTTCACGGGGTTAAACACGTTGACACCGGCATTGTCGGTCCCTATCCACACATTGCCGCTGTTGTCCTCCACGATTTCGCGTATGCGCTTGCTGCTGATGGTGCCGGGCGACGACAGCGGCACATAGCGCATGAAGTGCATGCCTTGCCGGGGCAGGTAGTTCACGCCACTGTGGTTGGTGGTTATCCATATCCCGTTTTCTTTGTCGCAGAAGATGCGGCCTATCTGGTTGTCGTTGAGCGAATAGTCGCACATGGCGTCATTGCTGATGTTTTCCACTGTGCCATTCTCCTCGTCGACGATATACACGCCGTTGTCGGTGCCCACCCACAGCTTGTCGTCATAGTATTTCACGTCGCGTATAATCTTGTAGTGCACCGGTGCGGCGTTGACGTCGGTGGCTGCGTTTTTGCGTGTGTCAAACTTGCGCAGCTTGCCCTCGTGCACGCCATAGACCAGATATTCGCCCACGCAAGCCATGCGGTAGATGTTCTCGCCCTCGATGGTGGCCGCGCCGCCTTCGCCCAGAAAGTGCATGAAGGTGTCGCTGCCTTGGTCATAGGCAAAGATGCCGTTGCCGTCGGTGCCCACCCACAGCCTGCCGTTTTTGCTCAGCACCATGCACTGTGGAGTGCCCTCGTCGGGGTGGCTCGACAGCCCCAGGTCGTAGTGTTTCAGCCGCTTGTTCTTGTCGTATCGGAACATGCCTTGGTTGGGCACCACAATCCACACGTTGCCTGCGTTGTCGTGCTCCATCTGCGCCACCCAGTCGGTCATCGCCACGCCTTTGTCGGTCTTGGCGTTGAGAAAGGTGAATGTCTCGGCGATGGGGTTGTAGATAAACACGCCCTTGTCGGTACCCACCCACAGCCGATGGCCGGCATCCTCATAGAGCGACGAGATGTTATTGTTGCATTGGCCGCTCACCAGATCGCGCACTTCAAGCACCCGCATACGGGTGCCGTCATAACGGTTGAGCTTGTTGCGGGTTCCAAACCACATGAAGCCGTAGGAGTCTTGTATCACGGCCTTGACATCGGTCTGTGACAGCCCGTCGGGGCTGCTGATGTGCCTGAAGTAGTACTTATAGGGGTAGTTTTGCGCCACGGCAGTCGTGGCCCAAAGCGTTATAATCAATATGGCTAGCAGTTTTCTCATTTGTTTTGTTGGGATAAGGAGTGCCGCACCATCGTGCGTGGCGTGCCTGGTTTTTCAGTTACAAAATTAATCTAAATTGTTGGTAGTTTATTGTTTTTTTTCTTCAAAAAATATTACAAATGTCCTAATAGCTCTATTGCGCCCCAGCCACACGTTTTCTTTTTTACCGTACTGCCCTTTCAACGCCTCTAAATTCAACAAGTGTTGCAAAAAATGGGACATGCGTTGATGTTTTTTAGGGGATGTGTGCTTAACTTTGCAAAAAAATGAAGTATATGAGAACGAGCATGACGATAGTAGCGGTTGTGATGGCGCTTTTGACCGTCACCACGATGGCGCAGACGCGTAGGATCTACACCCTTAACGGCAAGTGGCAGCATGTGCTTGCCGATGTCGCGCCAAGCGATGTCGATGCTGCCGCGTGGCATCCTGTCGACGTGCCACACACATGGAACGCGCAAGACGGTACCACCCGTGGCTACTATCGCGGCCCAGGCAGCTACCGCTACACTTTTGACGCTCCTGAGCACGCCGAAAATCATAATGTTGTGCTTCATTTTGAGGGTGTTAGTCAGCATGCGTGGGTTTATTGCAACGGTCACCTCGTCACCGAGCACAAGGGCGCTTTCACCGCGTTTAATGCCGATGTCACTCCTTTCCTCAAACCTAGTGACAACCAGCTGCTGGTGCGCGCCACCAATGCTCTTGACTCCACCATTATCCCGCTGAATGGCGACTTTACTGTCTTTGGAGGTATTTATCGGCCTGTGACAATGCACATTGTGCCTCGAGGCGGCATCACTATGCGCGACCATGGTGCCAACGGCGTCTATATCAGGCAAAACAGCGTAAATGCCAGCGAGGCGCAACTTGAGGTGAAGGCACGCGTCGACCTTGAGTCGCAACCACGGCAGGCGCTTGGGCTGCGCGTCACTGTCATCGCCCCCGACGGCAATGTCGCTGGTTCGTTCACTGGAGGTAACATGCGGCGCACCAGCGAGTTCTATGAGGTGACGATGCCCATCGTGCTCAAAAACCCACAACTGTGGAACGGTAAAAACGCCGCTGCCATGTATAATTTCAAGGTCGAATTACTTGCTGGAGGCGGGGTGATTGACTGCGTGACCGAGGTGACTGGGTTGCGCTCGTTGGCGGTCGACCGCGACAAGGGTTTCTTCCTTAATGGCGAGCATTACCCGTTGCGTGGCGTCAACCGTCATCAGGACCTCAAGGGCAAAGGCTGGGCAATCACACACGCCGACCACCAAAACGACATCTCAATAATCAAGGAAATTGGCGCCAATGCCGTTCGCCTCGCCCATTACCCTCATTCACAGTATTTTTACTCGCTGTGCGACAGTGCCGGCATCCTTGTGTGGGCCGAGCTGCCGTTTGTTGACACGGGCACGAAAAACTGTCAGGAGTTTGACCAAAACTGCTGTGAGATGCTCGTTGAGCTCATTCGCCAGAGCTATAACCACCCCTCAATATTCTGCTGGAGCCTGTTCAACGAACTGGGGTGGGGCACTAACCCCGAGCTGGTGGTGGCGCAACTTAACGACCTGGCTCATCGCGAGGACCCAACGCGCCTCACCGTGGGTGCCACCAACAAGGCCGGACGCCCCGAGAACACGATGACCGACCTTATAGCCCAAAACACCTATCCCGGGTGGTACTGGAGCGACCCCGATGCGATGAAGTGGACCATCGCGTGGAACTATAAGCCCGAAAACCCGCCATTGGGCATCAGCGAGTATGGCGCGGGTGCGAGCATTCACCACCACGACCAGCATGTGACCAAGGCGCCCGATACAGCCGGGCCGTGGCACCCCGAGGAGTGGCAAAGCATTGTTCATGAGAAGAGTTACGGAGAGATTGCTCGCCACGAGTGCGTGTGGGGCTCGTTTGTGTGGAACATGTTTGACTTTGCCAGCGCCGGCCGCAACGAGGGCGAAGCACTGGGCATCAACGATAAAGGTCTGGTGACCTATGACCGCAAGGTGCGCAAAGATGCCTTTTTCTTCTACAAGGCGCAATGGAATCCCGAGCCCATGGTATATATCACCTCGCGACGCCACGTCATGCGCACCCAGCCCGTTACACCAGTGAAAATCTACAGTAACTGCGACGCCCCATCGCTCACTGTCAACGGCACGGTTATCCCATTGGAGCACAAAGGCATGGGTGTGTGGGCTGCCAGCGATGTGAGCCTGGTAAAGGGCACTAACCGCATCAAGGCGACCGCCTTGAAGGGCGACGTCATAGTGACCGACTCGTGCGAGTGGCAACTCGTCGACAGCACTGCGGCCGATTGTGTCAATGTGCTCATGGGCACCGCCCTCAAGGGCGAGGGCGGCACGGCACCCTTTGTGGGCACGCCGCACGCCATGACCAACTTCCTGCCGCAAACTCGCGAAAACAAGATGGGCACTATGGCCTATGTGTATGATGACCAAAAGATCATGGGACTCATGGCATCGCACCAGCCCACGGTGTGGATGGGCGACTATGGATATATGTCGGTCATGCCGCAAACTACTGTGCAGGTGCGACCGCTGCCTGCCGACCGCGCCCTGCCTTTTAGCCATACCCATGAGCATGCCACTCCTTATAACTATAGCGTTGACCTGCAGGCTGCTGAGGGTACTATTGCGGCACGAATGAGCGCAGCCAGCCGTGCGGCGATTATGTCGTTCGGCTTTCCTAAAAATTGTGTGCGCCGCATCATCGTGCAAGGCATAAACCTCAACCCTGCGCTTGCCGACTGGTGCAACGACTATGCCCCTCGCCTGGCGAAGATGCGCGGATGGGTAAAGGTCGATGTAAAAAACAATGAGATTGTGGGCTATAACCCCGACCGACAAAGTGCCCAAATCGGGCCCGAAACACCCAATTTCAAGGGCTATTTTGTGGTTAAATTCAACCATCCGATAAAAAGCTTCGGCACTTGGGACGGTGACAAGGTGCTGCGCGACTCAACCCAGCTCAGCGGCACTCGTATGGGCGCTTTTGTAGAGTTTGCCAACTCGTGCGACAGCATCGAGGTGCGCGTGGGCACATCTTTCATCAGTCTGGACCAGGCGCGTGCCAACATGAAGCGCGAAATTGACCACGAGACGCTTGCCTCGCTCGCCGCCACCACCCGCGACGCATGGAATGTGGCGCTGTCGCGCATTACCGTTGACACCCCAAGCACCGACGACCGCACAATCTTTAACACTGCGCTCTACCACAACTATCTGTTTCCGCGCGAGTTTAGCGAGTATGGGCGCTATTACAGCGCGATGGACGACAAGGTGCACCACGGCATTTCGTTCAACGATTTCTCGCTGTGGGACACTTTCCGTGCCACGCATCCGCTCATGACCTTGCTCGAGCCGCGACTCACAAGCGATTGGATTACAGGACTTTTAAATATGTATAAGGAAGGCGGATGGCTGCCTATGTGGCCCAATCCGGCCTACACCAACATCATGATTGGCACTCATGCCGATGCCGTGATTGCCGACGCCTATGTGAAAGGTGTGCGCAACTACGACGTTGACTTGGCCTATGAGGCGATGCGCAAGGATGCCATGGTGCCTCCCGAGGGCGACACTTCGCGACGCTACGGCGACCGCGACCGCTGGACGGCATTTGAGGGTCGCGCCGGCGCAACAACTTATCACTCACTGGGATATGTGGCTCACGACTGTACTGCCGAGAGCGTGTCGCGCACGCTGGAGTATGCCCTCGACGACTGGTGCATAGCACAGGTGGCGCGCGACTTGGGCCATACTGCCGACTATGACTCGCTCATGCGATGGTCGCAGAACTACCGCAACCAGTATAATAAGGAGAAGGGCTTCATGCTGCCTCGCAACCGCGACGGCTCGTGGGTCGACCTCGACGACCATGATCGACAAGGACTTACCGAGGGCTCGAAGTGGACCTACCTCTTCTGCGTGATGCAGGACATCCCGGGCATGATTGAGATGATGGGCGGAAACGAGGCTTTTGCCGCCAAACTCGACCAGAACTTTGACGGTGGTCACTATCGTCACGACAATGAGCCAGGACACCACTACATCTATCTGTATGACTACTGCGGGCAACCACGCAAAACACAGCAACTGGTGCGAAAATATGTGCGCGAAAACTACCGCAACGCACCCGATGGATTTAATGGCAACGACGACTGCGGGCAGATGTCGGCATGGTATCTGTTCTCGGCGATGGGCTTCTACCCGGTCACACCGGCGAGTGGTGTCTATGCGCTGGGCGCACCACAGTTCAGCCACACTACAGCCATCATCACCACCCCCGACGGCGACACCCATCCCCTCACCATCGAGGCTCGCAACTTCGGCGACGGCCACCCCCATGTTGCCAGTGTCGAGGTCGACGGCCGCCCCCTCGCCACCCCCTTCATCACCCATTCCCAGCTCCTCAACGCCCACACCATTACCTTCCACATGGCCCCTTAGGCAAAAAGAAAGCCCTTAGCCGATTTCGGCAGTCATTGGCACATTTTTTCTATTTTTTGGGATAATAGTAGNATAGTAGGGAAATATTTGACCGATGTTGAGTAATTTTGCATTTGTCAAAGACTACCTGCTATTAAAAACCAAACTCATTTCAACAATGAAACGAATCATAACATGTGCTACAGGCCTTTTCATGGCGGCATCGCTGATGGCGGCGACAACCGACATGGAGGCGGGCCGCTGGAAAATAACCTACGACGACCAGTCACGCATGCTCTCAATGGCCAAGGACGGCACCACAGTGCTGAGCAACGTGATGGTGAGATTCAAGGTCAACAACGCCATGTTGCAGTCGACTGCCTACACCGATGTGGCATTCAGCGATAAAATGGTTGACGAGCCCACCGGCCAGGCCCGCCAATACACTATCACCTATCGTGGCACAAGCAATATGCCCACGGTGGAGCAAAACTTCTATCTGATGGACGGGAAAGACTATTTCCTCACCGATGTCGTGTTGAGCAATGGCGGCGGAGAGGTGGCGAGCAACTACATCTGCCCTCTCTATAGCGAGAACAACAACCTGTTCTTGCCTCAGGACGCCAACAACCGCTTCCTCGTCGTGCCTTTTGACAACGATGGCTTTGTAACCTACGGCTCGCTGCCACTCAGTCACGGCACCAACCCCCAGGGACAGGGCTCGGGACGCTATGCCCGCGACAGCATATCATTTGAGGTGACGGCAATTTTCAACGGCGAGACACAGCGCGGCCTCATCTTGGGAAGCGTGGAGCACGACACATGGAAGTCGGCAGTGCGACTCACTGGCAGTCCGCTCTTGCAAGGTCACATCTCACGCCTTGAGGTGGCTAGTGGCGTGACACACGCGGCAACACGCGACCACTACAGCACCGGCGACGACGACCCCGGCTTCCTGCAGCCTCACGGCACCGTCAAGGGTACCCAAGTGCGCTCGGCACGCATGATGGTGGGTTACTTCGACGACTGGCGCGACGGCATGGAGGCTTATGGCGATGTCAACGCCCAAATCGCCCCCAAGCGTCCTTACAGCGGTCCCACGATTTATGGTTGGAACAGTTGGGGTGGCATGGAAAAGAGATGCAATTATGAGGGTGTGCTCTCGGTGAGCGACTTCATAAAGAAAAATCTGCAAGACAACGGGTGGGCCAAGGACGATGTCGTCTATGTGGGCCTTGACTCATGGGATAACATGAACTGGGACCAGCGCAAGGCTTTTGCGCAACGATGCCACGAAAATGGCCAGAAGGCCGGCATCTACTGGACTCCGTGGAACGATTGGAGCGGCTCGGACGACCGCACAGTAGAGGGCAACAACGGATACACCTATGCCCAAACGCGCGTCAAAGTAAACGGACAGATAAAGCGCGACCGCGTCGATCCCACAGCCCCAGCCACACTGTCGCGCATCAACTACTATATCGACAAGTTCAAGGAGTGCGGCTTTGAGTATATAAAACTCGACTTCATCAATCAGGGGTGCAAAGAGGCCGATGCATTCTACAATCCCAATATTACCACTGGAATCCAGGCCTATAACTACGGCATGAACTATCTGCGCGAGCGTTGTGGCGACGACATCATCCTCGACCTCTCCATATCTCCCTTGTTTCCTGCCCACTATGCCGAGGCACGGCGCATCAGCTGCGACGCATGGGGCGAGATGTGGCACTCGAGCTACATGATGAACAGCCTCTCGTTTGGCTGGTGGCTTAATCGCGTCTACTGCTATAACGACCCCGACCACCTGGTGATGGGCGACCGTAGCGACGGTGAGAACATGACCCGCATGACCTGTGCCGCAGTGTGCGGTTACTGCATCCTGGGTGATAACCTCTCGACCGAGGGCTCTTATATCGGCACCGAGGTGTCGCAGCAAAAGACCATCAAGTATTGCGGCAACGAACGCGTCAATGAGGTGATTTCGCTGGGAAAGTCGTTCCGTCCCGCCTATGGTCACAAGCTATACGGACAGAATAACTCGGTAGACCTGTTCCAGCTCGAGGTCGACGACAGCTATCTCATCGCTCACTTCAACTATAGCGTGGGCGACCAGGTGGTGAAACTCGACCTTGCGAAACTTGGCATCGACCCTGCATCGATAGATATTGACCGCAGCATTGAGTGCTGGACCGGACAGTCGCCCAGCATTGCCAACGGCATCCTCACCTACAACTCGCTCAACTCGCGACCACGCCTGTGGCGACTCTATAAAAAGTAATGTGCTCAGCGCGTTCACACCAAGACAAATAACATTAAAAAACATATAAAATGACTTTACTCAGAAAACTTGGGCTTGGCTCCAGCATCACTCTATTGATGGCCGTTATCGCGCTGGCATCGTGCAGCGATAGCAAAGACAAGTCTAAAGAGCACGACCCTTCTCTGCCAGTGACTCTCGACAACTTCTACCCCGACTCGGGAGGTGTGGCAACCAAGGTCATTCTCAATGGTTCCAACTTTGGCAGCGACGCCAGCAAGATTCAGGTGTTCTTCAATGAAAAACCCGCGGCGACAATCTCGGCCATAGGAAACAAAATATATGCCATCTGTCCGCGTAAACCAGGCGACGGCGACGAGAAGGGCCTCGTCAACTGCAAGATATCGGTGAAAATAGGCGACCAAATGGTGACCTACGACAAAACGTTCCGTTACCAAATCCAAACTGTCGTCACCACCGTGTGCGGCATTGTGGGCGCTCCCGATGAGGTGGTGATGGGAAGCCTTGCCCAAACCTCAATACCACCAGTGACCTACCTTGCCGTCGACAAAGACAACAACATCTTTGCATCGCTGCGCAACCGCGACAGCTACTATAATAACAACAAGGTGGTGCTAATCAATGAGGACGAGGACGTGAGCCGGCTCCTCATCCCCGACACTGGAGCCCCGCTCAATCAGCCCTGTATGCTCAACGACGGCAAAACGGTGTATATACCCACCGACAACGGCCTGGAATACTGGACCATGTCGAGCGACAATATGTGGAGCCCCATCAAGATGTCGCTCAAGCCCAACACCGGCGAGACGCTCACCTTCGACTTCAAGCACTCGTTTGCCATGTGCCTTGAGGACGGCTTCATGTATGTGCGCGCCAAGAACGGCATTCTCTACAAGTTCAACCCCGAGACAGGTATCACCACGCAGGTGGCTGCCGGCCTGATGAGCGGCAGCGACTCCTACACCGCCTTCTCGCGTAAGAACCCCAACATGCTCTACTTGGCTTACACCAACAACCACTGCATCTACAGCTACAACATACGCACTGGCGCCCATCAGCTCATCGCAGGCATTTCGGGCAAGGCGGGATATATCGATGGCAAAGGCTCATCGGCAATGTTCAGCGAGCCGCGCCAGCTCATTCTCGACGAAAACGACGACATGTATATCGCCGACACCAACAACCACGTGATACGCAAGGTGACCCCCGATGGCAAGGTGAGCACCGTGATTGGGCAAGCAGGCAAGAGCGGCTACCAGGACGGCAGCCCCGAGATTGCGCTGTTTAACCGCCCCTTTGGCGTGTGCATCAATAGTGAGGGCATCATCTATGTTGCCGACTATGAAAACCAATGTGTGCGCCGCCTCGCAATAGAGTAACCACAAAAATTCAGGAAAAATGAAGAAATATTTAGCAATTTTACTTTTAGTGGGATGCCAACTCTCAGCGCTCGCCCAGCAGCTGACGGTCAGCGGAACAGCCTTTGACGAGACTAATGCGCCCTTCCCGGGAGTGGTGGTCTTTGCCAAAGACCGACCTGGTGCAGGCACCCAGACCGACGCCGACGGAAGGTTGACAATCAAAGTGAGCAAAAACGACGTCCTCGTCTTCTCATTTGTGGGATACAACAAGCAGGAAATAGCTATTTCCAAGAGCGTCAGCGACCTCAAGGTCAATATGGAGACATCAAGCCAGATGCTTGAGGAAACTGTTGTTGTGGGACTCGCTCGCCAGCGCAAAATAAGCACCGTGGGAGCAATCACCTCGGTCGATACCAAGGACCTGCAGGCACCAGCCACCAATATTGTCAACATGCTGGGTGGCCGTGTGCCAGGTGTCATCTCGATACAACATAGCGGAGAGCCCGGCAAGAACATCTCGGAGTTCTGGGTGCGCGGTATAGGCACTTTTGGCGCCAACAGCTCGGCTCTGGTGCTTATCGACGGACTTGAGGGAAACCTGAGCGAGATCGACCCTGCCGACATTGAGTCGTTCTCGGTGCTCAAGGACGCAAGCGCCACCGCGGTCTATGGCGTGCGCGGTGCTAACGGCGTGGTGCTTGTCACCACCAAGCGTGGCACGTCCGACAGGCTTCAAATCACTGGACGTGTCAACTTTACCCTCTCGCACTTGGTCAATATGCCTAAATATCTCAATTCCTATGAATATGCCAAGCTCGCCAACGAGGCCCGAGTCGTGCGTGGCAACACCCCGCTCTATAGCGACATCGAGATGGACATCATCAAGTATCACCTCGACCCCGACCTCTATCCCGACGTAGACTGGCAGAAGGAGATACTCCACAAAAACTCATTCGCCCAAACCTACTTTGTCAATGCTCGTGGCGGCGGCAGCCTTGCCCGATACTACCTGTCGCTGGGTGGCAGCCTTGAGAGCGCCGCCTACAAGCAAGATAAAACGTCTAAATACTCGACAGCAGTGGGCTATAACACGCTCAACTATCGCGCCAACCTCGACATCAACCTCACTAAGACTACGCAACTTTACTTTGGAGCCGACGGATTTGTGTCAATCAAGAAAGAGCCGGGCAACAACAACACCGACGCACTGTGGGCAACACAGCGCAATCTCACACCCATCACCATACCCACCAAGTACTCGACAGGGCATCTGCCAGCCTATGGCGCCAACAATGCCTACTCGCCCTACGTTATGCTCAACAATACAGGTATGACCAACATACGCCACTACCGTGGCAAGGCAACGCTTGAAATCAAGCAGGACCTCTCGATGCTCACCGAGGGACTCAAACTCAGGGTGCAAGGTGCCTACGACTTCTCGTCGAACTTGAAGGAAATACGCTCAATTCTACCCGACATGTACTATGCTGCAACTCGCAAGTACACCGGCGAGCTGGGTATTGTGAAGCGCGTTGAGGCACGCCCCGCGACCTATACACACGAGGATGCGCAATACTACAAGTGGCACATCGAGGGAACGGGCACATGGGACCGCGTCTTCGGCGACCACCGCGTGGGTGCGCTCGCCTATTTCTATATGAGCAGCGAGCAGACCATGGACGGCAACATTGACGCCAAGGACGCATCGTTGCGCAGCATGTACGCCATTCCCATACGCTATCAAGGACTATCGGGCCGCATTACCTATGGTTTTAAAGACACCTATTTTATTGACGCCAACTTTGGTTACACTGGCAGTGAGAACTTTGAGCGCGGGCACCGTTTCGGTTTCTTCCCCTCGGTAGGACTGGGATGGGTACCCACAAGCTATGAGTTTATGCGCCGAGCCGCACCGTGGCTTAATTTCCTCAAGATACGCGGCTCTTATGGCTCGGTGGGTAACGACCGACTCACCGACGAGCGCTTCCCCTATCTCACACTCATGCAGATGGGCACCAGCGGTGGCGGATGGGGCAGCACCAGCGGCTACATCACCGAGGAACGTGTGGGTGCCAACAACCTGCGTTGGGAGCGTGCCGTCAAGGCCGACATCGGCGTTGAGGCCAAACTCTTCCACCAAAAACTTGAGTTCGTGCTCGACTTCTTCCTCGACCGGCGCGACGGCATCTACCAGCGTCGCTCGCAGATACCCGGATATGTGGGACTCACACAGATGCCCTTTGGCAACGTGGGCAAGATGAAGAGCTATGGTAGCGACGGAAACATCTCCTACACTCACAACTTCAACGAAAACTGGGGACTTACAGTGAGAGGAAACTTCACCTACTCGGCTAACAAGGTCGAGAACTGGGAGCAGGCCGAGCAACCCTACGACTACCAGAACTACACAGGCTTTGTCAACAACGCCTTCCGCGGATATATCTCGCTGGGACTGTTCCGCGATGAGCAGGATGTGGCGCAAAGTCCTGTGCAGACCTTCGGCACCTACACCGTGGGCGACATCAAGTATAAGGATGTCAATGCCGACGGCAAAATCGACGAGGACGACAAGGTGCCTCTGTCCTATCCCAACTACCCACGACTCATGTACGGCTTCGCGCTCGAGGGTCGATGGAAAAACCTCACTCTCTCGGTGCTCTTCAAGGGTACTGGCAACACCGATTACTACTATGTTAACGGCACTACCAACGGTGAGGGATACATCCCGTTCTATAACGGCGAAACAGGCAATGTGCTCTCAATCGTGGCCGACCAGAAAAATCGCTGGACACCAGCGTCCTACTCGGGAACAAAAGACACCGAGAATCCCAACGCTCTGTTCCCGCGACTGAGCTATGGCAAAAACGAAAACAACACTCAGTTGTCGACATTCTGGCACGCCAACTCACGATATCTGCGACTGCAGGAAATCAACATCAACTACCACATCGTGCCCGGTAAGAAAGTTCAACGCGTCGGTCTCAAGTCAATCGACTTGCAGTGCGTGATTTCTAACCTGGCAGTGTGGAGCCCCATGAAGTTGTGGGACCCCGAGCAAGCCGAGTATAACGGTGGCGCTTACCCCATCCCCACAACCTACGCGCTGCAGATGTACATCAATTTCTAACCCCCCTCGACACAACACTTTACAACTATGAATAGCTTAAGAAAACTTTTTTGGCTCGCCGCTGTGACGATGCTCGTCATGGCAACATCTTGCGAGAAGTTTCTTGACGTTGACGGATATTTTGACGACACACTCAAGTACGACTCCATTTTCGTCTCAAGGCTGAACCTTGAGCGATACTTGTGGGGTGCCGCAGGCGAGCTGCCTGACGAAAGTGCCATCTTTGGCGACGACGTCATTCCAGGCGAAACAGCCACCGACGAGATATTTACCCTAATGACCGAAGACCTCTTCCATGGCAAAGCTCTCACACTGGGACTCGTGAGCCCCAGCAACCTGCGCTCAATGAACACTTGGAATCCTTGCTATAAAGTGATACGCAAGGCCAACGTCATCATGCAGCGCATCAACGAGTGCAAGGACATCACGTCGCTGCAACGAGCCGAGATTGTGGGATATGCGCACTTCATGCGCGGATATGCCTATTACCTCATCCTCGCCGTGCACGGACCTGCAGTCATCGTTGGTGATGAGGTTATGGACAACAACCAAGATGCCGCCTACTATGAGCGCGGGCGCTCAACCTATGACGAGACAGTCGATTACATCTGCAACGAGCTGGAGGAAGCAGCCAAGTATATCCCCGACGATGTGCCCATTCTCAACTTCGGGCGACCCACTCGTGGAGCTGCCTATGCATTGATTGCACGCGTGCGACTCGCTGCCGCCAGCCCGGCATTCAACGGTGGGGCCGCCGCACGTCGTTACTTCGGCACCTGGACCCGCTCGAGCGACGGCGTTAACTATGTCTCGCAGACCTACGACGAGAAGAAATGGGCTCTTGCGGCTGCCGCTTGCCAGCGCGTCATCGACATGAAGCGATACACCTTGCACACCATGCCCCGAGTGGGCGACGAGAGCGGTGATGTCACCGAAAAAACACCGCCACTGCCCGAAACAGTGAGCGACCTCGACTTCCCCTACGGAGCAGGTAATATCGACCCCTACAAGTCCTATGCCAATATGTTTAACGGCACTACCTATCCCGTTCAGAACCACGAGATCATCTGGGGCAAGACCTCGGGCTCGATTCAAGGCTACACCCAGCAGTCGTTCCCCATCTACATGGGAGGATACAACGGTATGTGCCTCACCCAGAAGGCTATCGACGAGTTCCACATGGAAAACGGCATGGACATAGAGTCCGCACGCATCGCCGGTAAGTATAGCGAGACGGGTGTGGCTCGCGTGCAACGCACTTTCTCGGGCTATCGACTGCTGCGTGGCACTCACAATATGTATGTCGACCGCGAGATGCGTTTCTATGCCTGCGTGGGATTTAACGGATGCTACTGGCCCGCCACATCGTGCTCCAACAAGAACTTCAGCATGCAGACGGTCTATTACTACAACGGCGCCAACGCCGGAAGCGACAAGGCCGTGCACGAGCCACGCAACCGTTGCATTACAGGATATGTGCTCAAGAAGTACATACACCCCGAGGACAACTGGTATAACGGCGACGGCTCTACTCGCACCAGCAAGACGTTCTCAATCATACGTTACGCCGAAATCCTGCTTGCCTATGCCGAGGCAGTCAATCACCTGACCTCGTCGCACACCATCACGATGGAAAGTGGGCAAACCTACACCTTGTCGCGTGCCGCTACGCTCAACGACGCCGTCTTTGCATTCAATCAGGTGCGCTTCCGCTCAGGACAGCCTGCACTATCGGCCGACGAGATCGCTTCGGAGGATGCTCTCGACAAGGCGGTGCGCCACGAGCGCTTCGTTGAGTTCTTCTGCGAGGGCCGACGCTACCACGACGTGCGTCGCTGGGGCATCCTTGAGGAGGTGGAGAGCGAGCCCATTACCGGCATGAACGTCGAGGCCGATGCCGCCAACTACTATGTGCGCACCATCGTTAACCACAGCGACTACCGCAACCGCGTGTGCGACAAGAAAATGGTGTTTATCCCGCTTGAGCGCAACGAGGTGCGCAAGTCGCGACTGCTCGACCAGAACCCCGGCTGGTAAACTATTCATAATGATTATTGACCTAAATGTTATATATAATGAAACGTAACGTCTATATCGCACTCGCAGTGATTGCATCGCTCGCCATGACAAGTTGCAACGAGGACGCACAGTTCCGTGGCGAACTTTACAAAAAGGTGATATATGTGCTCAGCAACACCGATTTCACCTTTGAGACCGAGCATGCTTTCGGCGAGACCTCAACAGGATATGTCACCATATATTGCGGCGGAACCGAGCATATTAACAAGGATGTGACCGTCGAGCTTGAATATGACAACGAGGCCGTGCCTAAGTACAACTATATCAACTTTGACCTCGACGAGAGCCGATATGCACACGAACTTGACCCCTCGCGTTATCGCATTAGCAGCTATCAGGTGGTGCTCAAGGCCTCTAACCCCGACAACTACTCGCTGCTGCCCATTGAGATAAATCCTGATGGGTTGAGCCCCGACTCAATTTACTTCGTGCCACTGCGCATCAAGAGCGTGAGTGATTACGAAATAAACCCTAACAAGCAATATGTGATGTATCGCGTTCTGCTCAAGAACGAATACGCGACAATGAAAACCACCACCTACTACCAGGTGACCGGTGTTGAGACTCGAGGTGAGAACGCCGCCGGCATCTCGGTAACGCGCATCGTCGCACCCGTGAGCAAAAACCAGATAAGGTTCTTTGCTGGCACCAACACCTACAATCCTTCAACCGTGACAAGGGAGGAACTTGCCAAATATGCTGTCGTTGCTACTATCAACGACGACAAGACGGTGACAATCTCGTCGCACAGCGGTTGCGAGGTTGAGCAACTCGATGCTCCCGACTCTAACTACTGGGAGGTAAACGCTCGTGGACTCTATGTGCTACACCTGAATTATCGCTACAAGGATCCTCAAGGCACATGGGTTACTATGGAGGAAAACTGCGTGCAACGCAAGTAAGAATTGTTTCAATGGCCTGTTAATGTGTTTGATAAATGAAGCAAAAAGTGATTCTTTCCCTGCTGGTAGCGACATTGACGCTGATGGCTGAAGCCAACACCCAGCCCGTTGACTATGTCAACCCCTACATGGGTAATATCAGTCACCTGCTGCAGCCCACGCTACCCACCGTGCATGTGCCTTATGGCATGATGAGGGTGTATCCACAGCGTGGCAGCTATGTCGACACTCGCATTAACGGGCTGCCAGTGTGTGTTGTCAACCACCGTGAGAATGGGGTGTTTAACATCTCGGCAACGCAGCACCAGCCCATCTCTCACGTGATAAGCACCGATTGGGACAATGAGTCGGTAAAGCCCTATTACTATAGCGTTGACATTGATGGACAGAGCGTTACTGCTGAGTATGCCCCTGCCGAGCATTCGGCTATCTATCGCTTCACCTTCCACGATGACGCACCTGCTACTGTGGTGTTTAACAGTGGTAATGGCGAGATGCGCGTTGCTGGCAACGAGATTGCGGGATATCACGATACATGGGGAAATGTGCGTGTGTATTTCTGCGCTCAGGTTGACAAAACACCCTCTCGTTGCGGAGCTCTGCAACAGGGCAATATCACCGACGTTGCCACGGCGCGTGGTGGCAATGCCGCCATAGCAATGCAGTGGAGTGGGGCAGGCAAGGTGTGCGCGCGCTATGCGGTGTCGTTTATCAGCGTGGAGCAGGCGCGAGCCAGCTTGGCCGCCGAAATCACTCATTTCGACCTTGAAAAGGTGGCGCAGCACGCACGAGACCTGTGGAATGCCGAACTGGGCAAAATCGAGGTGGCGCAGCCCACTCGCGACAGCGACCTGCGTGTGTTCTACACCTCGCTTTACCGTTGCTTGGAGCGCCCGGTGTGCCTGAGCGAGAACGGCCGCCATTTCAACCCTTCAGACCACATGGTTTATCCTGACGATGGCCACAAATTTTATACCGACGACTGGTTGTGGGACACCTATCGCGCCGCACACCCGCTGCGTGTGCTCATCGCGCCCGACCGCGAGACCGACATGATCGCGTCGCTCATCGGCACGGCGCAGCACGACCGCAACCACTGGTTCCCCACTTTTCCGTCGCCTACTGGCGACTCGCGGCGCATGAACTGCAACCACGGCGTGGCTGTGGTTGCCGACGCATGGGAAAAAGGCTTGCGTGGATTTGACTTGGGCAAGGCCTATGACTACTGTCGCGCGGCGATAGAGCAAAAAACGCTCATGCCGTGGCAAGGCGGCAAGGCTTGCGCGCTCGACACCTTCTACCACACTCACGGCTATATTCCCGCGCTCGCGCCGGGCGAGAGCGAGACGGTTAAGGGTGTCAATGGTTTTGAGAAGCGGCAGCCGGTGCCTGTCACACTTGGCACCAGCTACGACCAGTGGTGCCTGTCGCGCATCGCCACCGCATTGGGACGCACTGCCGACGCCACACACTACCTCAAGTGCAGCTACAACTATCGCAACCTGTTCAATCCCGAGACGGGCTTTTTCCACCCTAAGGATAAGGACGGCAATTTCCTTCCAAATATTGACTACCGCTTCTCGGGTGGACTGGGCGCACGCGAATACTATGACGAAAACAACGGCTGGACCTATCGCTGGGACGTGCAGCACAACCCAGCCGACCTCATCGCACTGATGGGTGGCCGCGAGAGTTTTTGCAACAACCTTGACCGCACCTTTGGCGAGTGGCTGGGCAAGAGCCGATATGAGTTCTACAGCCAGTTGCCCGACCACACGGGCAACGTGGGACAGTTCTCGATGGCCAATGAGCCCTCGCTGCACATCCCCTACCTCTATGCCTATGCTGGCAAGCCGTGGATGACGCAGAAGGTGGTGCGCGACCTTGTGCATGAGTGGTTTCGCGATGACCTTATGGGTGTGCCGGGCGACGAGGATGGCGGCGGCATGTCGGCGTGGGTGGTGTTCTCGATGATGGGGTTCTATCCAGTCACTCCGGGCATGCCAGCCTACACGCTCGGCAGTCCGTTCTTTGGCGAAATTAAGATACATCTCGCTCATGGTAAGGTGTTGCGCATTGTGGCGCAGGGTTGCAGTGAGAATGCCAAGTATATACAAAGCGCCACCATTAACGGTCGCCCCCTCGACAAGCCGTGGATTAGCCACAACGACATAAAGGATGGCGGCACTCTCATCCTCGTTATGAGCGAGCGACGCAACACCGCTTGGGGCTCCGCTCCAGGGCAGGAACCGCCCAGTGCGCAACCTTATCCGGCCTCTAACTAACCCAAAACCGAACTGTTTATGAATAGAAATATGCTCAAATTTGTTGCTCTCATCTGCGTTGCCGTGCTGCCCATCGTGGCGAGCGCTGTCACCGTGGAGTGGACCAGCTCGACCGATGCCCACCGCTGGCAGCATGGCGGCAAGGTCGAGGTGGCACAGTTTAACAACGATGAGGTCTATGACATCATGATTACTCGCTACAAGCAGCAGATGATGATGGGGTGGGGTGGTTGCTTTGGCGAACTGGGCTGGGATGCGCTCCAGCTGCTTGATAAGCGCGACCGCGACAAGGTGATGCGCGACCTCTTTGGCAAGGACGGCGCCGCGCTGGGCTATAACCGCACACCCATTGGTGCTAACGACTTCGCGCGCGATTGGTATAGTCTCGATGATGTGACGGGCGACTACGCGCTTGAGCATTTTTCGATTGAACGCGACAAAAGCGGTCTCATCCCATACATAAAGAGCGCCCTCAAGGTCAACCCTCACATGAAGCTTTGGGCGTGTCCTTGGAGCCCTCCCGAGTGGATGAAAACCAATGGCAGCTATGCCAACAAAAAAGCCCCGAACAACAATGTGGTGTATGAGGTGCCGGGCGGCGACCACGACCAGGTGTTCCAGTTCCACAAAAACCTTGACGCGCTGGCACGTTACCTGTGCCGATATGTGACCGCCTATAAGGCCGAGGGCGTGAACATAGGCATGATTATGTTCCAAAACGAGCCCTATACCTTCAACATATGGCCCAACACGTCGTGGAAACCCTCGTCAATCGCTACATTCATAGGCCGATACCTGGGGCCGCGCCTTGAGGTTGAGCACCCTAACGTGCAGTTGTGGCACGGCACGCTCAACACCGACCGCATCACCGATGTGCAGTTGGTGATGAACGACGTGGAGGCGAGCCGCTATCTCGACGGCATGGGCTTCCAGTGGGAAGGCAAGGATATATGCTATCCGCTTCATTTGCAGTACCCTGGCAAGCCGGTGATGTGCACCGAGAACGAGTGCGGCGACGGCAAATTTAACTGGGCGGGCGCCGAGCACACATGGTGGCTCATCAAAGCCTACATCGAGGGCGGATGCGGCATCTACACCTATTTCAATATGGTGCTGAAGGACGCTGGCACGAGTTCGTGGGGCTGGAACCAGAATACGCTCATTCGAGTGCTCTCGGCTACCCGCAAGGCCGAGTATACCCCTGAATTTTACCTGATGAAGCACTTCGGCCACTTTGTGGAGGAGGGCAGCTACAAACTCAAGGTAATGGGCAACGACTGGGACTCGCTCGCCTTTGTGCGTCCCGATGGCAAAATCGTGGTGTTTGTCGCCAACTGTGAGGACAGCGCACGCGAGAAATCGGTGGCATGGCGCGACAAAGTATATAGGTTCAAGATGCAGCCTCGCTCGTTCAACACTATAATTATATCTGAATAAAATTTACAAAATGAAGATAATCAACACTATAACTCTTGTTTTGCTTCTTGCCGCATCGGCGACAAGCGCAATAGCACAAAGCGTTGAGTGGCGCACATCAACACTCGACAACTACTGGCAACTGGATAAAGGTGTGAAATTCACTGCAACCCCCAATTTGGGTTACGAGGCGGTTGATGTAACAACCACTCGAGCACAAACAATGGACGGTCTGGGCGGCACTTTCAACGAACTTGGTTGGGATGTGCTGTGCCAAATCTCGCCCGAGCAGCGCCAAGATGTGATTAACAAGCTTTTTGGCGCCGACGAGGCCAATTTCACCTACTGCCGCATGCCCATCGGGTCGAGCGACTTTGCGATGAACTATTACTCGCTGTGCGATGTCGATGGCGACTACGACATGGTAAACTTCAGCATCGACCGCGACCGCCACATCCTCATGCGTTATATCAAAGAGGCACAAAAGGTTAAACCCAACTTGAAAATGTGGGCGTCGCCGTGGACACCTCCCGCTTGGATGAAAACCAACAACCACTACGCATCGACCTACGACAACGACGCCGTTAACCACAACGGCCTGCCACGCAACAAGGAGCAGGAACTCAACACCACGGGGTTCCGCATGGAATATGGCGTGCTCAAGGCCTATGCACTCTATTTTGCTAAGTTCTGCCAGGCCTATGAGAACGAAGGTGTGAAAATCTCGGCGGTGTGCATCCAGAACGAGCCCTGCTCGCCCACCAAGTACTCCAGCTGCCCGTGGCGGCCGCAAGACATGGCCTATTTTGTGGGCCGCTTCCTCGGGCCGCGCTTTGAGCAAGACAATATCGACACCGAGATTTATCTGGGTACCATCAACCGCGACAACCCCGACTGGAGCCGCGTGGCGCTTGACGATCCTGAGGCAAAAAAATATTGGACTGGTGCCGGATATCAGTGGGACGGACGCAGCGCTATCCCAGTGATACACAAGGAATATCCTCGCCTCAAGATGATTCACACCGAGGCCGAGTGCGGAAACGGCTCTAACGACTGGGGCGCCGCCGAGCACACTTGGTGGCAAATCAGCCACTACCTGCGCAACGGCGCTTGCGTGTTTTCTTACTGGAACATGGTGCTCAACGCCGACGGTATGAGCCCTTGGGGATGGAAGCAAAACGCGCTTGTGTCGGTTGACCCGGTGAGGAAAACGGTGCGTTATAACCCCGAGTTTTACATCATGAAGCATCTGTGCCACTGGGTGAATCCGGGCTCGGTGCGACTGGAGATTGGCTCGCGCGACGATATCCTCGCTTTCGATAACACCGATGGCACTACGACGCTCGTGGTGGTAAATCGCTCTGATTCTGCCCGCCGCCTCGCCATCAAGCTTAAAAACCGATTCCTTAATGTCGAGTTGCCTCCACACTCGTTTCACTCGGCTCTAATAAAATAATTTGCATTTATGTCTTTGAGAAACAAAATAATGGTAATCGCTGCCGTCGCGTCGATGGGCGCGACCTGTGACGCACAGACACCACTTTTTCGCAATGCCGACGCGCCTATGCACGACCGCATCATGGACTTGCTCTCGCGTATGACCATTGAGGAAAAAGTGTCGATGATGACTCACAATGCTCCGGCGATTCCGCGACTTGGCATCGACAAGTTCTACATTGGCAACGAGGCCCTGCATGGTGTTGTGCGCCCGGGAAAATTCACTGTGTTTCCTCAGGCGATTGCGCTCTCGGCCACATGGAATCCTGCTCTTATCCAGCAAGTTACTACTGCTATAAGTGACGAGGCGCGTGGCAAGTGGAATTTCTATGACTTGGGAAAACGACAGCACGACGGCTCAAGCGACTTGCTGTGCTTTTGGTCGCCCACCATCAATATGGCGCGCGACCCAAGATGGGGACGCACGCCCGAGACCTACGGGGAGGACCCGTTCCTCACGGGCAGCATAGCTTGTGGCTTTATCAAGGGCTTGCAAGGCAACGACTCACGCTACATCAAGTGCATTGCAACGCTGAAGCACTTTGCTGCTAATAACGAGGAGCACAACCGCGCCAGCTGCAACGCTGTCATTGGCGAGCGCGACCTGCGTGAGTATTACCTCCCAGCCTATGAGATGTGTGTGAAAAAGGCTCATGTGCAAAGCGTGATGACGGCTTATAACCGGCTTAACGGAGTTCCATGTGTTGCCAACAACTACTTGATACAAAAGGTGCTGCGTCACGATTGGGATTTTGATGGCTTCATGGTGAGCGACTGCAGCGCACCACAGTGGATGGTCACCCAGCACAAGTATGTGAGCGACTATGAGACGGCGGCGGTGCTGATGATGAAAGCCGGAATGGACCTTGAGTGCGCCGATAATGTGTACACACAGCCGCTTCTCGACGCCTATCGCCACTACCGCGTCACGCAAGCCGATATCGACTCGGCGGCCTACCACTTGTTGCGCGGTCGCATGCGTCTGGGGGTTTTCGACGACCCCGCCCTCAACCCCTACAACAAGATTAGCCCCGAGAAGGTGGGATGTCGCGAGCATCAGCAACTGGCACTTGAAACAGCCCGTCAGAGCCTTGTTTTGCTCAAAAACGACAAGAACATACTTCCACTTAACAAAAAGAAAATCAAGTCGGTAGCCGTAGTGGGCATCAATGCTGCTCGCTGCGAGTTTGGCGACTACAGCGGCACTCCAGTCAATGCGCCTGTGAGCGTGCTCGACGGCATTCGCAACCTTGTGGGAAACAACGTGAAGGTGGTGCATGCGCCTTGGGTGTCGAGCGCCGAGGGGTATGAGCCCATTGGCAAGGAGTTTTTCCCACAGGGGCTCAAGGCCGAATACTACACCAACAAGCATTTGCAGGGTTCTCCCAAGGCAACGCGCATTGAGGAGGAAATCTATTACGACCCCGCTTCGCAGCCCCCCGACCCCGTACGCTCCTATGCGCCCATGTCGGCTCGATGGACTGGCGACCTGCGCCCCACCGTGTCGGGCGAATATGTTATCTCGCTCAAGACCGACGATGGCTGCCGCATGTGGATTGATGGAAAGAAAATCATTGATTCGTGGGTTGACCGTGCCGCTGCCGAGGACAAGGTGCCGGTGATGCTTGAGGCTGGAAAGTCCTATAAAATTGTGGTCGAGTACTATGATGGCGGTGGCGAAAGCTTTGCTCGGCTCTACTGGCGGGCACCACAGCTCGACAGCAACAAGCGCCTGGAATTTTTCGGCGAGGCCACACGTGCGGCTGCTTCGTGCGACGTTGCAATTGCCGTGATGGGCATTGACAAAAGCATCGAACGTGAGGGGCAAGACCGTTACACGATGGATCTGCCCATTGACCAACGCGAGTTCCTTCAGGAAATCTACAAGGCCAACCCGCGCACCATTCTCGTGCTCGTGGCTGGCAGTTCGCTGTCAATCAACTGGGAGAAAGCTACTTTGCCCGCAATTATCGATGCCTGGTATCCTGGTGAGCAGGGAGGAAATGCCATAGCCGAAGCACTCTTTGGCAAGTACAACCCAGGTGGCAAACTGCCACTCACGTTTTATGCCTCAATCGACGACCTGCCCCCCTTTGACGATTACTCGCTAACGACCGGGAAAGGTCGCACCTATCAGTATTTCACTGGAGTGCCGCTTTATGAGTTTGGCTACGGACTCAGTTACACCACTTTTAAATATGGGAATATGAGGGCCAGTAGCGACGACAAAATGGTGTCGGTGAAGTTTGATGTCACCAATGCCGGCAAGCGCGATGGCGATGAGGTGGTGCAACTCTATGTGCGCTATCCCGAAACAGGCACGCACATGCCCATCAAGCAACTCAAGGCCTTCAGGCGACTATCTCTGGCTAAGGGCGAGAAACAACCTGTGGAACTCACCATAGATACTGCCGACTTGCGCTATTGGGACGATAAAACCGCCTCTTTTGTCACCCCCAAGGGCAAATACCAACTCATGGTGGGCTCATCGTCGGCCGACATTCGACTCACCACAACCATCACCCTTGAGTAGCAAAACATCTATACTATGAATAAAACAGGTGCACGTGCTTTTGTCGTCACCTGTTTTTTTAGTATATTTGCACCATGATTGGGCGATGGATGCTTGTTTTCGCTTTTGTTATTGTGGGCTTGGCGAGATGCTGGGCCTGCGAGAGGACCGACTCGTTGGGTTTTTTTTGGGGCGAGACGGTGCACGACTTTGGCGAGATAAGTGCCAGTGCCGGCAAGGTGTCGTGCGACTTTGAGTGCGTGAATAATACCGATTCGGCCGTCGTTATCTTGGGAGCGCTTGCCAGTTGTCGATGCACCTCGTTCCATTACCCAAAACACCCCATTTTACCGAACGATTTTGCGCGTGTGCGTGTCTCCTACGACACTACCGGCAGGCCTGAGGGACCATTTGGCCAGGACGTTGTTGTTAATACCACTTGTGGCCGCATCTGCCTCAAGGTAAAGGGTGTGGTAGTGCGTTAATTATTTCTCATTGATATGAAACTTGTGAAAACTTTCTATTTGGTTGTGTTGATGGGTGCGATGGCGATGGGACTGTCGGGCTGTGTGACCGACCATTTCACCGAAGAAGACAAGGCGCAGGCGAGCGAGCAGGGGCGCAACGCCGCGCAGCACTATCTCGATTGCCATGTGCCGGGAGCCAAGGTGAAATCGGGCACCGTGCGCGAGATATGGATTGACTTTAACGCCTACCTAAGCAACTACATTATTGGCACTTACACCGAAGACAGCGTTGACTATGTGTACTACTACAACACGATTGACTCGCTGTTTTTCAGTTCCAAAAATATGCCAGCGGCAGCCAAAATGGCTAATGACGTGGTGGTGAAGGCGATGTCGCTGCCCGACACTGCGCGGGTGGTTACTAAGGTGAGTATGGAGTTGCCCAACTTCTGCTCTATTCAGGACAATGCGCCCGAAATTGTTCAGGTTGAGGGCGATGTGGTGCGCGAGAACCTTATCCTGCGCGCCGATGTTGTGCCTCTCGAGATGACCAGCCTCGCAGCCTACAACCACTCAAAAAATGCCGGGTGTTTCTATATCCAGTCGACTTACCACGCCAGCAAGAACATGGACCTGAGCAAGGCATCGCACAAGCAAGTAGAGAAGCAGTTGCAGGAAATGGGGTTGAAAATTAGGGAATTGACCCTTGTCAAATATCGCAGCGACGTCACTAAAAGCGATGCTAATATAAAGAATGACCTGATTGCCGAGCGTTTCAGAATTTGTAAGGGCGTTTACGACTATGAGCGCTGGGAGGAAATCGAGCGGCCCGACTACAATATCTATGGTAAAGTGGCTGAGATGATTAGCGGGCACTTCCACACCCACAATCTCATCAAGGATATTTCTATCAAAAAGGAAAAGCTCGACAATGGAGCCTTCCGCTACATCATACGCTACACCGAGGAAAACCGCGTCGCTAAGCCGCGTTTTTATCTGCTTGCCAAGAATGACTCGGAACTTGCCAAGTATGACTATCGCTGCAACAACGCGATTTATAACCCCAAGGACTATTACGACGAAATCAAGTGGCGACCACTCGACTCTAAATACTGGAGCTTAGGCGTGTTTTTCAGTTCGACCGATGCTACGCCCATCGTCACCAGTTCTTCCAATTAAACCTTTGCTGTTTGTTTTTATTCCTCTTGGCTTTGCGGAAGTCTTGGGGATAGATAGGGTTAGGGTCTTGCCACAGCCCCTTGCGCTGCAGCCGGGCATTGTCTTCGGCGGCTTTGTAGGTGGGATTGTCGTTGTATTCGCGATATTGCCATGCCATTCCGCCTTTAATCATCTCAAGGTTGACATTGCCAAATTTCGCCGTTGATACCGTACCAATCGCACGGCCGTATCGGTCATATTTGCTCACTTTGACGGTGACAATCTCGCCCCAAATCATGCTCGAAAGATACTCCTTGGCCTTGTTGCCAAAGGCCTGGCCTTTCTCGGGACAATCGATGCCGTCGAGGCGCACTTTTATCTGGTCGTGACCGTTGACAAGCAGTGTAAATGTGTCGCCATCGGCAATTTTCACCACTTGTCCGGTATAAGTTTCTGTGCCGGCTGCCATAGCCACAATGGGCAGCATCATTAAAATCAAAGCAAAATTTCTAATGTGTTTCATGCGTTTTTCGTTTTGTATATGCAAAGATACTGAAGGTTTCGCGATAAAACGACAAAAATGTGAGGAAAAATTTTCATATTTTGCATTTTAGAGATTTTATTATTAACTTTGCCTTTTGATAAAGAGAAAAACTATGCAATATTGGATAAATCAAAATGGCGTGCAGGCGGGGCCTGTTACACGCGACGAACTTGAGAGGATGAATGTGAGCGCCGATGCTTATGTGTGGCGCAGCGGTCTGGAAGACTGGGTTAAAATTACCTCTCTGCCTGAACTTGAGGGAGTTATAGGTGCACCCGTCGCGCCACAACCCGCCGTAGCACAACCTATCGAGGAACCCGTATCCGAGCCAGTTGCCGAGAATCCCGTTGAGCAACCCTCCGAGCCTGCCCCCGAGCAACCCGCAGCAATCCCACCCATTCCCGAGCAGCCCGCAGTGGTTGTTGGTACTCCAGTTGCCGGCTACTATCAGCCCCAGCCTCAGCAGTATCCTCAGCCCCGGCAAGAGGAGCGTCCTGAGTGTCCTCCCACTAACTTGGTATGGGCCATCATTGTCACTTTGTTGTGCTGCACAGTGATGGGCATCGTCGCAATCATCTATGCCATCAAGGTTAGAAACCGCTATAATTATGGCGACTACAAGGGCGCGCTTCGTGCAAGCGAGACAGGCGCGTGGTGGTGCATAGGCAGCATTATTGCCTCTATAGTGCTGTCGCCAATCTCCTTTATTGTACAGATGTTGATGATGTGATGCGACGAGCTCTCATTATAGTAGTCATAGTGGTCGCTGCCGTGCTGGCGGTGACCATATATTTTAACTTCGATCCTTCGGAATCGCGCTTTTTCCCCAAGTGTTTTTTCTTCCAGTTCACGGGTTACAAATGCCCCGGATGTGGCTCGCAGCGTGCCATTCACGCCATGCTGCACGGCGACATTGCCACTGCATGGCACTTCAACGCCGCCATGCTGCTGTTGCTGCCGCTGCTCGTCACTCTCTTGATTGCCGAGGTGAAGCGAAAATCGTGGCCACGTTTCTATGGATTTCTTAACTCTATGTCAATGATATGGCTCGTGCTGGTGTTGCTCGTGCTGTGGGGTGTTTTACGTAATGTTTTTGGCGTATGAACCGAGAGATTTTGCGCATTGCCCTGCCAGCAATCATAACCAATGTCACCATCCCGCTGCTGGGTCTCGTCGACTCGGCCATCGCAGGGCATCTGGGTGCGCCGTCGTTTATCGGTGCTATTGCTGTGGGTGCGATGATGTTCAACCTCATCTATTGGAGCTTCGGGTTCTTGCGCATGTCCACATCGGGTCTCACTGCCCAGGAATATGGCCGTGGCGACCATCAAGAGGCTGTGAGGGTGCTCAAGCATGCTATCACGCTGGCTTCGATGCTCTCGCTCGCAGTCATCGTGTTGCAAGTGCCGTTGCAATGGGTGCTGCTGCGCATCATCGGGCCTTCGCCTCAGGTCGAGCAACTGGCTCGGCAATACTTCTTTATATGCGTGTGGGGAGCGCCGCCCATTCTCATCATGATGTCGGTGAAAGGCTGGCTGCTGGGTATGCAAAACTCGCGTTTGCCCATGATGATATCGATTTTTGTCAATGTTGTCAATGTGATTGTGAGCCTATTGGCTGTGTATGTGCTGGATATGGGCTTTATTGGCATCGCTTTTGGCACGCTCATAAGCGAGTGGGTGGGGCTTGCCTACAGCCTGATGCTGCTGTGGCGTCGCTTTCCCGATCACGTGCGCATGCTTTTTTCGGGGCAATGGAGATTGGCGATTGATCCGCGTTATTTCAGCATTAGTGGCGATATTTTCTTACGCAGCCTGCTGCTTATGCTGGTCAACCTCGCCATGGTGTCGATAGGAGCGCGCAGTGGCGACCTCTTGCTGGCGGTGAACTCGCTCATGCAGCAACTTAACACGTTTTTTGCCTATTTCCTCGATGGAATCGCTTTTGCCGGCGAGGCTCTCGTGGGGAAATACTATGGTGCGCGCAACAAGCCGCGGCTTAGCGAGTGCGTGCGCCAACTTTTCGTCTGGTCAACGGTGATATCGGTGTTTTTCACTATAGTTTATGCTTTCCCACACTATATTTTCGCCCTACTCACGAGCCAGCGTGGCGTGATTGAGGCGGCGCTCGACTATAGGTGGTGGTGTGCGTTGTTGCCCATTGCGGGCATGACGGCCTTTGTGTGGGATGGGGTGTTCGTGGGGCTCACTCGCTCGCGCGGCATGCTTCTTGCCGTAGCCACTGCCGCCGTTATGTTCTTTGCCGTTTACTTCTTGCTGCCCCTGTCGATGGGCAACCACCGCTTGTGGCTTGCCTTTGTCGTCTACCTCGTTGCCCGCGGCTTAGTGCAAACCGCCCTGTTCAAAAAAGTTTATAGTTTATAGAGATTTTCGCATAGGCGCTTAGACGCGTAGTCGCTTAGACGAATTGGGCGGAGACAATTACGCATTATGAATTGAAAATCAGTTTGCCACAGTGTAGCCGCCCATTTGCGAGGTGTAGACGTGATACTTGCGCAGGCCATACTTGCTGGTAAGTGCCTGTCCGCTCAAGGGACCGCCACCGCCGTTGAGCACGTTGTAGCGCGACTTGCACTGCGGGCACACGGCCTCAAGTTTGTCCTCATCGATAGTGATTTTGATTTTTTGCGAGTTCTCGACCGGGCATGCAAGGTCGTAAGCCTGTGGGCTGTAATTGCCACTAAGCGCGTCAAAAGCCATAATCAGCAGCACGCCGCCATAGCCAGTGTAGGTGTTGGCAGTAAACGGGAAATTGGCGGGGACGAGGCGGGAGCGGTCAAAAACACGGTAGTCGCCCACACCCGACACACCGTAGGTTGTCCACAGCGCATAGCTCCCAAGGTCGATGCGCACTGTGTAGCTGGGCACCTCCTTGTCATTAATCTTCCCGCAACTGCTCGCCGCTGCCATGAGCGCCACGAGCACTATCAAAAATATCTTTTTCATCAACTGAATAACGTAACGGCAAGCCAAATTATTTTGAAGTCACAAAAAATTAAATTATCTTTGCATTCCAAATTCTTTTACTATGACACCACTGTTTAGCATCATCACAGTTACCTGGAACGCTGCCCAGGTCATCGACCCTACGCTCCAAAGTGTAGCGGCTCAGTCGTTTAGCGACTTTGAATATATCGTCATGGACGGTGCGTCGACCGACGACACACTCGCTCGGGTGCGCCACGCCGCCATCGCTTCGACGCGCATATTCAGTGAACCCGATGAAGGGCTATATCATGCTATGAATAAGGCGATCGATTGCGCACAAGGCAAGTACCTTATTTTCCTCAACGCAGGCGATTCGTTTGCCTCGGCAGCAACCCTGCAGACTCTTGCGCTACTTGCACAAGACAATCCGGGCATTATTTACGGGCAGACGCAGCTTGTCGATGCCACCCGACGCGTGCTGGGCAAGCGACACCTCACAGCACCGCGCAACCTCACATTCAACAGTTTCAAGCAGGGCATGCTGGTGTGTCATCAGGCTTTCATCGCGCGTCGCGACCTCGTGCCACACTATGACCTGCGCTATCGCTACAGCGCCGATTATGAGTGGTGTCTAAGAGTGCTAAAACGCTCTACTGTCAATGCTTATGCCGGCGACCAGCCCATCATTGACTTCCTTACCGATGGTCTTACCCACAAGCACCACCGCGACTCGCTCAAGGAGCGTTTCAACATCATGTGCCACTACTTTGGCACTGTGCCCACGGTGCTGAGGCACATCTCATTCATCCCTCGTTTTCTCTGTAACCTCATCAAAAAAAAGTAGATATTGGCGATTTTGTTAAGAAAACTTCCAAAAAGTTATAGTTTTTTTGAAAAAATCACTATATTTGTGGTCCAAATCAGTCAAAACAATGGATCCAAGAAAAATTTTTAAAGAACGTGGCTGTGTTGTGAATATGGTCACGCCCACATCGCCCTACATGGGTGTCTCGATTCAGTCGAAGCACACGATAGTGGCTCTGGTCATCAGGGGCACTATAGAGTTTGAGTCGAATCTCGAGAAATTGAAGGCCGAAGCTGGATGCCGAATCCTCTTCCCCAATCTTGCCATGCTCTCTACACAACGCATGAGCGACGATTTCAAGGCTTTGGTGCTTTCGGCCGACGAGACTTTTACGCTCGACAGCGCCATTGGCATAGCCAGCGAGGAGGTGCATTCGGTGTTTACCAACAGCGTTCGCCGTGTGACCGACAAAACCGAGTGGAAGATGCTCACCAGCTTTGTTTCAAGCATCAAGGCCAGTCAGGACTACCCGTCAACGGTCAAGATGATTCAGTTGTGCAAGGCGATTTTCCACAATGTGCTTTTGCTGTTGTGTGAGGTCGAGATACCGCAAATCAAGAAGGCAAATCGCAACGTGTCGATTACTGCGTCCTATTTCAGGCGCTTTATCCACCTGCTCAACAACCATGTGCGCAGGGAGCACGAGGTGAACTTCTATGCTGCCAAACTCGGCATTTCGCCCAAATATCTGGGCGAGATTTGCAAGATTAAGTCGGGCCGCAAGGCCAAGGAAATCATCTCGGCGGTGTTGGTGGCCAACATCAAGCACGACTTGGCAATCAGCGGCAAGACGATGAAAAATCTGGCGTGTGACTACAATTTCAGCGACCAGTCGAGCATGGGCAAGTTTTTCCGCAAGCTCACTGGTGTGTCGCCGCTCACCTACAAAAGGCAGGCATCGGGTGTCGAATCGGTTGAGTTTAACCCTAAAGAATTAGTAAAAGAACAAAGTTGAAGTCAGCAAAATCCACTTTTGTGCTCTTGGGAGCACTCGCAGCGATGGCTACGGTCATCAACAATATGTATTCGCCGGCAATGCCTGCATTGGCCGATTTCTTCGGTTCTACCGAGACTATGGTGCAAAGCGGGCTTATGTCGGGCATGTTGGGATTGGCGCTCGGGCAGCTCATTTTTGGGCCGTTAAGCGACAAGGTGGGGCGCCGCCGCCCGTTGCTGGTATCCATGTCGCTGTTTATGGTTTCCACATTGTGTGTTTTGCCGGTTTCCGATATCCGTCTTTTCATTGCCTTGCGCTTTATCCAAGGCTATACAGCGGCCGGAGGAATCGTTATTTCCCGCTCAATTGCCACCGATTTGTACCGCGACCGTGAATTACTTACGGCGTTTGCCGTTATCAACATCGTGAATGGTGTTGCGCCCATCGTGACTCCTTTGCTCAGCGGCAGTGTGGTGTCGTGGGCGGGCTGGCACGGCGTGTTTGTGACCATGCTGGTGATTGGGGCGATTCTTGCTGTGGGTTGCTTTATGTTGAAGGAATCGTTGCCCACCGAACGACGTAACAACCGAAGTTTTTTCGGCACTTTCTCCCTTTTCGGCTCGGTGTTGCGCAACCGCAACTTCTTGGGCATGCTGCTGCATCAGGCTGCAGCGCTGGCGTTGCTTTTTGGCAACATCGCGTCATCGGCATTTATCGCAAAGCACTATGGTATGGCCCCAGGTACTCAAGGCTTGGCTCTCGCAATAAACGGCATTTTTATAGGCATTGGTGCAGCATTAGCGCCTAAATTTGGCAATGCTATGCGTGGCGTGCGTGTGAGCTGTGCTGGCATGCTTGTTCTGAGTGCTGTCGTTGCGGTGGTGCTATGCTTCGACTGGGGATTTGTCGCCTATGAGGCTGCTGTATGCCTTATGCTGGCATCTATGGGCATTACGCTCACCTCGTCGACCACCCTTGCCCTTGAGAGCACACGCGGGCAGGCAGGAACGGCTTCGGCCCTCTTTGGCGCGGCGGGCTTCCTTGTGGGTGGCTTGGTTGCTCCCCTTGTAAGCATTGGCGATATGTTGTTCAGCACCTCAGCGGTGTTCGTTGTGGGTGCTGTGCTTGCATCACTCTTCACGCTCATCTCTAAACCATCCTGATAAGAAACTGCTTTTATATAAACAGCTCGCTGCCCAGCAAATCGCCAGGCAGCGAGCTATTTCATTAGCTATTAGCCATCGGCCATTAGCCATTAGCCACCATTAGCTAAATAGTGAGCATTGGCATCAGGTAACGCGCAATGAGGTAGCCTCCCAGCACGAGCCACACATAGAGGCCCCCAGCGAGGTAGAAGGGCTTGGCGCCCGCAGCCTTGAACTTGTCGATGCTGGTGTCGGCTCCCAGGGCTGTCATTGCCATGGTGAGGCAGAATGTGTCGAACACCTCCATCCACGACCCTTTGCCGTAGACAAACGGTGCGAGCACGCTGTTGCTGTCGATGTTCTGGATTATAGTGTTGAGCACGATGATCAGGATGAAATTGATGGCAAACCACGGTATGGTGATTTTGGCTTTTCCTTCGGTTTTATCGGTGTTTTTTCCGCGCAGGCACATCGCCATGATGATGAGCACGGGGGCAAGCATTATCACGCGTATCATCTTGGTGATGGTCGCCGCCCCGGCTATGCCCAGCGCGTCGGTGGGGTCCATCGCATTACCGGCTCCAGCCACGTGTGCCACCTCGTGCAGTGTCGACCCGGTGTAGATGGCAACCTGTGCGTTATCGAGCGCGTCAAGCAGCCCGGCGCGGTACATGATGGGGTAAAGGAACATCGACAACGTGCCGAATATCACCACGGTGCTCACCGC
>JABUUJ010000008.1:5304-9000 GCA_021443235.1 Muribaculaceae bacterium | reverse complement strand
GGCTCGGCGCCGAGGACGGCCGCAGCTCCGCATATCGCAGCTCCGGTCGATGTGATGAGAGCCGTGTCGCTGTCCATTTTCATGGCGCGTCCCATCATGATACCCAACCCTATTGTTCCGGCAATGACGATGCAGTCAATCACGATGGCGGGCAGACCTACCTCCATCACTTGCGTGAGGGTGAGGCGGAAGCCGTAAAGCACTATGCCGGTGCGCAGTATCTGCTTGGTGCAGAACTTTAGTCCCGGCACCCACGACTCGGGCAGGCGGCTGCGCCAGGTGTTGGCGTAAACCATACCTAAAATAATGCCCACGATGAGTGGCGATAACGACAAAGCCTTGACGGCAGGCACTTGCGCAATGAGCGTCGCTACTACGCTGAAAGCCGCCATCAGCCCAATTCCATAATAAAATCCTTTGCTTTTCATCTATGTTTGCGTTTTTGTCGTGCAAAGTTAGAAATAAATTCTTATAAATGCTTTGTCGTTATGCTTTCTTTTATTAACTTTACGCAATAATTTTTGAAACGATGAAATTTAATATTTTAGCAATGTCTTGGTTTACAATGCTTAGCACCCTTTTGGGCTGCTCCGCTCAGGCTACTGAGGGCTTTGAGAGTGTTGACGTGGATAAATTTGAGCAGGTGATTGCCAGCGACAGTGTGTTGCGTCTTGATGTGCGCACGCCGAAGGAGTTTGCCGCTGGTCATATTGCCGAGGCTATCAACATTGATATGATGGCGTCCGACTATGAGCAACGTGCCATCCGCACTCTGCCCAAGGACAGAACCGTCGCGCTCTATTGTCGCACTGGCAATCGCAGCAAGACAGCGGCATCGATTCTTGTGAAAAATGGCTATACTGTGGTGGAGCTCGCACCAGGTATTGTGGGGTGGGAACGCGCGAAAAAGCCCGTTACTACCGAGGAAATTGACGCATTCCTTTCTCCAAACGGCACTCCAGTGAAGTTCCACTGCATCAAGCACGGTACGCTTGCCATCGAGGCGGGCAATCGCTGGATTCATGTTGACCCAGTGGCCGATGCAATTCCGCCAGTGACCGATTACACCACAATGCCCAAAGCCGACCTTATCCTCGTCACTCACGGGCATCACGATCATCTTGACATGAAGGCTATCGGGCAACTGTCGAAAGACGAAACTAAGATAATCGCAAACGAACAAAGCGCGAAGGACATTCAAGGTGCACAAGTGATGAAAAACGGCGATTCTACCGAGCTTTTTGGGTGGAAAGTGACGGCAGTTCCGGCTTATAATACCTCGGCCGACAAGCAGAATTTCCACCCTAAAGGTCGAGACAACGGTTACTTGATTGAAATTGATGGTTTAGCGGTTTATATAGGCGGTGACACCGAGGTTATTCCCGAAATGCAGGCTCTCGCTGGCAAGGTCGACGTGGCGTTCCTGCCTTGCAACTTGCCCTACACGATGACTCCAGAGCAGGTAGAGCAGGCCGCCCGCGCTATCAAGCCGCGTGTCCTTTTCCCCTATCACTATGGTGAGACCAACATCAAGAAATTGCTGAATTTGCTCGGTGATACCGACATTGACGTGCGCATTCGCCAGTACCAATAATCCAAAATTCCGATTGCCTCTTACAAAAAGGTCTCATTTCACATCGTTTTAAAGAAGGCCAGTAGTTATGAACATGATTTGGACTTATATCATAGCAATAAATGTGGTGACGTTCGCTGCCTTTGGCATCGACAAGTGGAAGGCGCGGCACCACTCATGGCGCATCTCAGAGGCAACGCTGCTATCGCTTGCTGCCGTGGGTGGTAGCCTGGGCGCCTACATGGCAATGCGTTTTTTCCGCCACAAAACGCTCCACAAGAAATTTACCTTGGGTGTTCCGGCACTCTTTCTGCTTCATTGCGCCATCTTTGCGCTGTGTCTCCAATAACTGCCTGCTTAACTCTCGCGGTAACTTGATGGCGTGAGGCCCGTGAGGCGCTTGAAATACTTGCAGAAAAACGCCACATTGGGGAAGTTCAAGCGCTCGCTCAACTCGGTCACGCCGATGTCGCTGTGCTTTAGTGCAACCTTTGCTTCGGCTATAATGGCGCGGTCGATCCATTCCTTGGCAGTCATGCCGCTTGCTTTTCGCACAAGTGTGCCCAGATAGCGCTCGGTGATGCAGCATTGCGAAGCATAGAAGTCAAGGGTGTGCCGCGTCGTGCAGTGCTCGTTGACCAGTGCGATAAACTGTGAGAATACTGCCTCGGCGCGGCTCTTTGATTTGGGCAACTCGCTTGCGTTGCGCTCGTAAATCGAAGACACATAGTTGACAAACGTGGCAAACATCATATTTGTGGCGCTCTCGTCGCAATCGGGCTGATGCAACATAGTGAATGCCAGTTCAATCATTTGCTCTACGATTTTTATCTCGTCGCGAGTCAGCGATATGGCAAAGTTGTGGTGCTTATTGTCGAGCATCTTGGGCAGTCGTCCGTTGAGGATATAGCGCATGTAGTCATAATTGAGCAGCACGGCCGAAATTTGCGCGTCGGCGGGAGCGATTTTGTCAAATTGGATAATGCCGCCGTTGCCTATGAAGCCCAGCATGCCACCCTCGATGTGGTATTTTTTCAGGTTTGCCCACAGGTCAATATCGGCCTTGTGAAATAAAATAAATCGGTAGTCATCAACACGATAGGGTGTGTCAAGCTCAATCAGCGCATTTATCACAGGCATAGGCATGAAGCGACTTGCCACGGCAAACCGGCTCGTAGCAAATATGGGCAGCCGCAACGCCGAGCCCACCGCCGTCGCCACCTCTCCCAAGCTCGAAAAAAAACTCCGCTTAACCTCCTTCATAAATCTCCTTATTTAACCATAAACAACCACATTTTCGCATAGTTCAGTTTACCTGCCAATGCCCCTTGCGGTTATTGCCAACTCGTGTAATGGCGTTGGTTTCTTTGAGAATCTTAATGTATTTCTTTATTGTGCGTTCGGCCAGTCCCGTCGTACTCATAAGTTGCAATACTGTTGCACTCGGATTTAATTTAATTGCTTCCAAAATTTGTTCTTGTAATGTTTCGGAAGACATCTCCGATTGGAGGCCTTTGGTGGGTTTTGGGTGGTTTTGATTGGCGATTAAGGACGATGCACCATTCTGTGCACCATTCTGTGCACCATAATTCATATTCCACAATGTAAGCGTAAACTCGCCCTGATTGGAATAGAACTCAGGTGTTAGCTCATCGCGGAAATGCGGTTGAATGCGGTAGTTGTCGCATATTTTCTTAAAACCGCTACCGCGTCGCTCCATCAAACGTAGACGGCCGAAAATGAGCTTGCCACCATTTCCGTTAGCAAAGGCGCTCACACTCTTGCACCAGCTTTTGGGTTTCTTCAGTTCCAGCGCTTGCTTCTTGTCATAAGCGCTTGCTTCGCCTATTAATGTGATTATGTTAAAGGTCTTTTCCATATTTTGGGCAAAGGTACAAAAAACTTGGGGATTTTGTGTGTGATTATGGGGATTTTTGTACAAATGGATAAAAAATGGGTCATTTTGGATAGTTGGAATTGGGGAAATGGTTGTAATTTTGCAAGGTGATCGGTTGCGAGCCGTCGGTGGGTGGCAATAGTGCTGCTCGGGATGCGCAAGCAGTAGAAACCACAACTCATAAGCCTATGTATAAGAAGATTTTAATGACTTTGGGGTTGTTGCT
>JABUUJ010000008.1:2162-5263 GCA_021443235.1 Muribaculaceae bacterium | reverse complement strand
CTTGCCCAGGACAACTATCCGCTCGTGAAGCGCTATGACCTCATCAAGCTTTCTGAGCAGTTCACGCTCGACAATATCGGGAAAGGCTGGCTGCCGCAAATCAGTGCCTATGGCCAGGCGTCGATACAAAGTGCCGTGACCGAGTTGCCCGAGGCCCTCAAGACCATGATGGCTGCCCAGGGCGAATCGCCGCGTGGCATCAGCAAGTTTCAGTATCGTGTGGGTGTGGATGTGCAGCAAACTGTGTACGACGGCGGCGCTATTGAGGCGAGCCGCAATGTGGCGCGTGCCCAAAACGAGGTGGAGCTATCGCGCAACGCTGTCGATATCTATGCCATCCAAAACCGAGTTAACGACTTGTATTTCAGCCTTCTGCTCATTGACGAGCGGCTCGCCCTCAATAACGAACACATCACCATGCTGCAGGCCAACGTCAACAAGATAGCCAGTCTGCACAAGGGTGGGGTAGCGATGGGAAGCGACGTGGATGTGATGCGCGCCGAACTTGCCACGGCCCAGCAACAGCGTGTTGAGATGCAGGGCATGCGCGACGCCGTGCGGCAGGTGCTTAGCCTGTTATGTGGCAAGGATATAGCCACCGTAGTCAAGCCCGATGAACCAGCCCTTGCCACAGGCCTTCGCCCCGAACTCATCGCCCTTGACCGCCAGTTGCAACTCACTCAGGCACAGGAGAAAGCACTCGACAGTGCCATCCGGCCCAAGGTAGGGCTCTTTGCGCAAGGCTTTTATGGCTACACGGGCTTGAATATGTTCCGCGATATGTATCACCGCACTCCCACGCTCAACGGCATCCTTGGCGCGCGCATCACATGGAACATATCGTCGCTCTATACCCGCAAGAACGACCGCAGCAAGCTCGCCTTGCAACGCAGCAACATAGAGAACGCCCGCGAGACATTCCTCTTTAACCAGTCGTTGCAATCTACTCAGCAACAAGGCGTCGCCGATAAATATAAAAAGATGCTCGCGCAAGACGACGATATCATTGCGCTGCGACGCAACGTGCGCAAGGCCGCCGAGGCCAAGCTCAATGCCGGTGTCATTGACACCAACAACCTGTTGCAGGAAATCACCCGCGAGCAGCAGGCAGCCATCAACAAGTCAATCCACGAGGTTGAGTATCTCAAAGCATTATATTCACTCCAAACAATTCAGGGACAATGAAAAAGACCATTATTATAGCACTCGCAGTGCTGGCGGTGTCGTGCGCCAAAGAAGAGAAACAATGCGACGCGTCGGGCGTCTTTGAGGCCACCGAGGTGATTGTGTCGGCAAAGGCTCAGGGCGAAATACTCTCGCTCAACGTCGACGAGGGCGACCAAGTGAAGGCTGGCGACGTGCTGGGCACTATCGACAGCAAGAAACTCTCAATCCAGAAAGAGCAACTCAAACTCACGCAGCAGTCGGCAAGCAACCGCCAAGTCGATGTGAACGCGCAAATCGCGTCGCTCGAGCAACAGGTCGCCAACCTCAAGCGCGAGAAAGCCCGCTTTGAGGGCCTGCTGCGCGACAATGCCGCCACCCAGAAGCAGGTCGACGACCTGGGATACCAGATTAGCGTTGCCCAAAAGCAAATCGCTGCCTTGCAAAACTCGCTCTCGTCGAGCAACCAGTCGCTTGAGAGCCAAAGCAATGCCGTGGGGCAACAAATCAATCTCGTAGACGAGCAGATAGGCGATGCCACCATTGCGGCGCCCCTCGCGGGCACGGTGTTGCAACGCTACTGCGAACCTGGAGAGTATGCCACACCAGGCAAGCCGTTGTTTAAGATTGCCGACTTGGGCGAGATGACGTTGCGAGCCTATGTCACAGCCGACCAGTTCAATAACCTAAAGTTGGGGCAGAAGGTGACGGTGATGATTGATGGTGGAGACAAAGGCGCGCGCACCTACGATGGCATTGTGTCGTGGATAGCATCGCGTGCCGAGTTCACGCCCAAGACCATCCAGACTAAGGACGAGCGCGCCAACCTCGTCTATGCCATCAAAATCAAGGTGAACAACGACGGATTTATCAAGATAGGCATGTATGGCGATGTTAAGTTGTAAAGACGTTGTCAAGCGATACAAGAAAGTTGTGGCGCTTGACGGCATCTCGCTGGAGATCAATGAGGGCGAGATTTTCGGCCTCATTGGTCCTGATGGAGCGGGCAAAACCAGCCTGTTCCGCATCCTCACCACGCTTCTCAAGCCCGATGCGGGGCAGGCGACCGTCGATGGCCTTGACGTGGTGCGCGACTACAAGCGGTTGCGCCAGCGCATTGGCTACATGCCTGGTCGCTTCTCGCTCTATAGCGATCTCACCGTGGAGGAAAACCTGCGGTTTTTCGCCTCAATTTTCGGCACTACAATCGAGGAGAATTACGACCTCATCAAGGATATATACCAGCAAATCGAGCCGTTCAAGAAGCGTCTCGCCGGCAAGCTCTCGGGCGGCATGAAGCAGAAGTTGGCGCTTTCGTGCGCTCTCATCCACGCTCCTCGCGTGCTTTTCCTCGATGAGCCCACCACAGGTGTTGACCCGGTGTCGCGCAAGGAACTGTGGGCAATGTTGCTCAAGCTCAACAAAGAGCGAGGCATCACCATCGTCGCCTCCACACCCTATCGCGACGAGGTGATGCTGTGCCACCGCATTGCGCTCATTGACAAGGGCAAGATAAATGCTGTGGGTTGTCCGCAAGACATTATGCCGACAGAGTTGTTGCTGAGTCACGACATCGACACCGAGCAACTGATGCGTCGCCCGCTCGTAATCGAGGCTCGCGACCTGGTGAAGCAGTTTGGCGACTTCAAGGCTGTCAACCACATCTCTTTTGGTGTGCACGAAGGCGAGATTTTCGGCTTTCTCGGCGCCAACGGGGCTGGCAAGACCACGGCGATGCGCATCCTGTGCGGACTGTCGCAACCATCGTCGGGACGCGCCTCGGTGGCAGGTTTCGACTGTGCCACGCAGCACGAGGAAATCAAGAAAAACATTGGTTATATGTCGCAGCGTTTCTCGCTCTACGACGACCTCACCGTAGTGGAAAACCTGCGCCTCTTTGGCGGCATATATGGCATGACTGCCAAGCAGATAAAGAC
>JABUUJ010000008.1:0-2140 GCA_021443235.1 Muribaculaceae bacterium | reverse complement strand
GAACTGGGCGCCGAGTCGATAGCCCACACGCGCGTTGGCTCGTTGCCGCTGGGATGGAAGCAGAAACTGGCTTTCTCGGTGGCGATTTTCCACAGTCCGCGCATCGTCTTTCTCGACGAGCCCACGGGCGGTGTCGATGCCGACACCCGCAAGCAGTTCTGGCAACTCATCTATCAAGCGGCCGACAGTGGCATCACCGTTTTCGTCACCACGCACTACATGGACGAGGCCGAGTATTGCGACCGCGTGTCGATTATGGTTGACGGCGAGATTGCCGCCATCGACACACCGCAGCGCCTAAAGTCGCAATTTGGCAAAGACACTATGTACGACGTTTTCCTTTATCTGGCTCGCCAGGCTAAACGCAGTTAATGACCTATGAAGCAGTTTCGTAGTTTCGTTCACAAGGAGTTTCTCCACATCCTTCGCGATGGGCGCACGCTGCTCATCCTGCTGGTCATGCCGCTGGTGCTGGTGCTCATCTTTGGCTATGCTGTCTCGACCGAGGTGCGTGGCACGATGGTGGCGGTGAGCGACGCGGCCCACACGCCCGAGAGCCGCAACATCGTCAAGGCGATCGACGCCAACCGCTATTTCACTGTCGACACCGTGATGAGCCACTGCGACGACCCCGCACACTTGCTGCAGGGTGGCAAGGTGGATGTGGTGGTGATGATTACAGCCGACGAGGACTATCAGATTCTTGCCGATGGCTCAGAGCCTAACCAGGCGCAGATGCGAGCCATGTATCTGCAGCAAATCATCATGAGCAACATGGCAGGAATGCAGCTTCTTGCGCCGCGAGTGAGATTTCTTTACAATCCGCAGCAACTCTCTGAGTACAACTTCGTGCCTGGCATCATTGGCATGATTATTATCCTGATATGCGCGCTCATCACCTCGGTAAGCATCGTGCGCGAGAAAGAGATGGGCACGATGGAGGTGCTGCTGGCATCGCCCCTCAAGCCCATAACCATCATCCTTGCCAAACTCGTGCCTTATTTCATCGTCTCGACGGTCAACCTCGTCACGATTATCTTGTTGGCCCATTTTGCCATGGGCGTGCCAGTTGCTGGTTCGCTCGTCGCCTTTGCCATCCTCTCGGTGCTCTACATCTTTGTATCGCTCGCGCTGGGGCTCCTCATCTCTTGCGCTGTGAGCAGTCAACTTGCGGCAATGTTGCTCTCGGTGCTGCTTTTCGTTCCCACGGTGTATCTCTCGGGCATGATTTTCCCCATCGAGTCGCTGCCACCGGCGTTGCAGCGTCCCACCAACGTGGTGCCGGCGACCTGGTATATCGACGGTGCGCGCCGCCTGCTCATTCAGGGTGTTCCGGTGCAATATCTCGTTAAGGACTTTGCCGTGCTTGCCTTGCAGGCAGTGGTGCTTGTTTTCGTCAGTTTCAAGTTGTTTAAGAAGAGATTATGAAGTCGTTGCGTTTTCTCATAGTAAAAGAATTCAAGCAGATGTGGCGCAACCGCATCTTGCCCGTCGTCATTGTGCTCATCCCGCTTGGGCTGATGAACATGATTCCGCGCATCGCTACGCAGGAAATCAAGGGACTGACGTTTGTCGTCGTCGACAATGACCACTCCACGCTCTCGCAGCGCCTCATCCACAAGATTGACGCAAGCGCTTATCTGGCACTCGCCGCTGTCGCTGGCTCGCACGACGAGGCAATGCGGCAGGTTGAGCAAGGCAAAGCCGACATAATCGTTGAGATCCCGCTCAACTACGAGCATGGAATGCTCATGGGGCAGCCGCAGGACTTGGGCATCAGCGCCAATGCCACTAACGGCATGAAAGGCTCGATGGCTGCCAACTATGTGACGATGATAGCGCAGGCCCACACGCTCGACATCCTCGAGGAGATGGGCGCAACCATATCGGCGCCCAGCATCCATGCGATGTTTATGTTCAACACCCACCTCGACTACCGCCTCTACATGGTGCCTGCCGTCTTCGGACTGATGCTTGTGCTCATCGTGGGCTTCCTGCCCGCTCTCAATATCGTGCTTGAGAAGGAGCACGGCACTATTGAGCAGATCAATGTGACTCCCGTCAAGAAGATGGAGTTTATAATTGCCAAACTTGTTCCTTACTGGGTGGTGGGACTTTTCATGAGTTTCCTGGCAATGGG
>JABUUJ010000089.1 GCA_021443235.1 Muribaculaceae bacterium | reverse complement strand
GACCGCTATGCAGCATCCACAGAATGTAGGCTACGCGACGAGAAAGCCCATCGACCATTGACGCATGCAGTTTACACGGCGTATTGCGACCGGTGCAAAGTGGCTGATGCAATGGATTTCGACGACTTGCTTGTATATACTAATGTGCTTCTCAAAGACCATCCTGACGTTTTGGAAAAGTATCAAAATTTCTTCCAATACGTGCTGGTTGACGAGTATCAAGATACCAATTTCGCTCAACACCTTATAGTGCAACGCCTTACCGACAAGCACAAAAAAATGTGCGTTGTTGGTGATGACGCCCAAAGCATCTATTCGTTTCGCGGGGCAAATATCTCTAACATCCTTGAACTAAAAACGTTTTACCCCACTCTGCGCACTTTTAAGTTAGAGCAGAATTATCGCAGCACGCAAAACATCATCAACGCTGCCAACAGTCTCATTGCCAAAAACAAAAAGCAGATTGAGAAACATATTTTCTCCAACAACAGCATTGGCTCAAAGGTCAAGATGATTCAGACTCAAAGCGACTACGCCGAAGCCTACACCGTGGCAGGACTCATCACGTCGCTAAAAGCACAGCAAGGATCTTCCTACGAAGATTTTGCCATACTTTACCGCACTAATGCACAATCGCGCATCTTGGAAGAGGCTCTGCGCCAAAGAAATATGCCCTACCGGATTTATGGTGGATTGTCGTTCTACCAGCGCAAGGAAATCAAGGACGCCGTCAGTTACTTCAGGCTATCGATCAACCCCGACGATGACGAGGCACTGCGTCGCGTGATCAACTACCCTGCACGAGGCATCGGCGACACTACGGTGAAGAAGGTAAACCACTGTGCCATGGAGCATAACGTGAGCATGTGGCAAGTAATCAACTACCCGTCGCACTACAATCTTAACGTCAACAACGGCACAATCAAGAAGTTGAACGGGTTCATTGAACTCATTCAGAGATTCATCATGCTTAACAGCGCCGGGAACGACGCCTATACCGTTGCACGCGAGATTATTGAACGCTCGCAGTTGGTGGCGGTGCTCCTTAATGATGTCACACCCGAGAACATCAGCCGCCAAGAAAATATCAACGAGTTGCTGAGTGGCGTGAACGAATTTGTGGAGGAGCGCCGTGAGGAAGGCAACGAGGAAATCATGCTGCGCGACTACCTGTCGCAAGTGTCGCTGATGACCGACCAAGACGAGGCCGACAACGATGGCGACTGTGTGACACTGATGACAGTGCATGCTGCCAAAGGGCTTGAATACAAGCACATTATCGTGGTGGGCGTAGAAGAGGACCTGTTTCCAAGCTACATGAGCGTTGACTCATTGCGCGAGATTGAGGAAGAGCGCCGTTTGCTCTACGTAGCCATTACCCGTGCAAAGGAAAACTGCTGCCTCACCTACTGCTCGACACGTTTTTTAAATGGCGAGACAAAGGCCTGCACCGTGAGCCGCTTCATACGTGACATCAACCCCGAATATCTCAACCTAAGCTCCACCAACGTGTTTGACACCAAGGAAGCGGAGCGGCACACGACGCCCACACGTCGCATTTCGGCCACTCCCCCACCACGAGCCATCGTAAACAGGCCGCTACAGCCATCGGTCGGCACCAAGCCAGCTATGCCCTCAAGTAGCGGCGGGAGCTTCACCACTCACGACATCAACGAGGTAAAGATGGGCACAAAAGTTAACCACTCGCACTTTGGCAACGGCGAGGTAATCAACATAATCGCAGCCGAAAACAAGATTTTGGTTGAGTTTGAGAACATAGGCACAAAAACATTGGTGCTGAAATATGCAAAATTTGAAATACTATCGTAACAAAATATGAAGACACCCTACTACATCGTATATGAGGAAAAACTGCGCAACAACCTGAATCTCATCACACGCGTGATGCAGGAAAGCGGAGCGAAAATCATCATGGCATTCAAAGCCAACGCCTTGTGGAAGACCTTCCCAATAATTAAGGAATATGGCTTTTGCTCCACTGCCAGCTCGGTAAACGAGATGTTGCTTGCCAACGAAGAACTCGACTGCCTTGCCCACACCTACTGCCCCGTCTACACCGACGAGACCATTGAGAAATTTATGCGCGGCAGCTCGCACATCACATTTAACTCGGTAGCGCAATATGAGCGTTTCAAGCAGCGTGTCGAGGACTTTGGGAAAGAGGCTGGCAGGCACATCGGTTGCGGACTGCGCATCAACCCCATGTGTTCGGTAATTGAGACCGACATTTATAACCCCTGCGTTCCCGGCTCGCGCTTCGGAGTCACTGCCGACGCGCTGCGACAGTTGCCCGAAGGCCTTGAAGGTTTCCATTTCCATGCGTTGTGCGAGTCGACCAGCTACGATCTTGAGAAGGTGCTTCAGGCTGTGCGAGAGCAGTTTGGGCAATATTTACCCCGCCTCAAGTGGCTTAACATGGGCGGAGGTCACCTGATGACGCGCAAGGACTATGACACCCAGCATCTCATCGCGTTACTGAAAGAGTTCAAGAACGATTATCCTAATCTTGACCTGATACTTGAGCCTGGCAGTGCCTTCTGCTGGCAGACGGGCGACCTTGAGGCTACGGTAATCGACGTGGTGGAGAACTGCGGCATTAAGACGGCGATAGTCGATGTGTCGTTTGCCTGTCACATGCCCGACTGCCTTGAGATGCCCTACAAACCCCGCATCAGCCAGGCACTCGACGAGGTTGACACGTCACGTCCCACCTATCGCATTGGCGGCAACTCTTGCCTTAGCGGCGATTTTACTGGTGACTGGAGCTTTGAGAAAGAGCTGCAGCCCGGCGACCGTCTCACGTTTGAGGACATGAACCACTACACCACGGTGAA
>JABUUJ010000088.1 GCA_021443235.1 Muribaculaceae bacterium | reverse complement strand
AACGGCATCTCTTACGAACTTTAGGCATCTTCATGTTATCAGGGTCAAATAGTATATAGTTGCATTTTTTAAGCCGGAGAAAAAAGAGAAACGTGATTGCGGGAATCTTGAGGGGCGGCGGGGAAAGTTAAACCTCGTTAAAGGCGCGGGGTGTGGGGATAGCCGATGCAATAAAATGTGGAGAGTTGCGTTTTATTATATGGCGTGCCGCTCGGCTTGTAAGGGATTAGGGTGCACCGCCAATGTTAATAAGCTATAAATGAAAAGATTATACACAGTAACACTTTTGCTTTTTACCCTCGCCGCGACGGCGCGAGGACAAGCGACCGAAAAGAAAGACAGCACCACGATGTCGCGCGACTTGAGCGAAATCGTGGTCACATCAGAGGCCAAAGCCATCAACCTGCCCACCATCGGAGTCGAGAAGGTGAGGATACAGGAAATGCGCAAGGTGCCCTCGCTATTTGGCGAACGCGACATCATACGCTCGCTGCAGCTGTTGCCCGGTGTCAAGGCCGAGAGCGACGGCAGCAGCGGCTTTCAGGTGCGTGGCGGCAAAGCGGGCCAGAACCACATCCTTCTCAACGACGCGACGGTCTATAACTCAGGCCACATGATGGGCCTGTTCTCGACGTTCAACGACGCCGTGCTGGCGCAGGCCGACCTATACAAAAGCACGCCTCCGGCACAGTTTGGTGGCGGCAGCTCGTCGGTGCTCAACGTCATCACCAAGAAAGGCGGCAAGAAGTTTGCGATTTCGGGCACGGTGGGGCTGCTGTCGGCCAAGCTGTGTGCCGACATCCCCATTGGCGACAAGGTCACAGCCTTTGTGGCGGCGCGTCGCACCTACTTTGACCTGTTCCTGAAGATGGTGAAGAAATATCGCGGCACAGTGATGAATTTCTATGACATCAACGCCCAGGTGACCTATACCGCCAATGCCAACAACCGCCTGAACGTGAGTTTCTTCCGCGGGCGCGACAATATGGGCATGGACGACCTGATGGACTCGGGATGGGACAACACGCTGGGCAACGTGAGCTATCGCCACGACTTCAACGACGCCCACATGATGAACACCTCGGTGTTTCTGTCGTCCTACGGCTACGACAGCGAGAGCGACATGGCCGACGTGGAAAACAAATATGGCACCGCCATCAAGCACGTGGGCCTGAAGCAGTCGTTTGCATGGACGCCGTCGCACCGGCTCACACTCAACTATGGCTTTCAGTCAAAACTCAACGACCTGCTCTCGCTCAGGATTTTCTCGCAGTCGCTCGACCGCAAGGAGCAACGACGCGCGTGGGAAAACGACCTCTGGGTGAGCGCCGACTGGAAGCCCTCGACGCGCCTCTCGGTGCTGGCTGGCATGCGCCTCAACCTTTTCTCGGTGCTGGGCGGAGCACCCTACTACGAGCTCGACAGCGACGGCAACATCATCAAGACGCTGAATTATGGCAAGGGCGAGATCGTCAAGACTCACTACACCATCGAGCCACGCGTGAGCGGCAACCTGAAACTCAACGAGACAAGCAGCATCAAGGCCGGATATGCCATCACGGGCCAGAACATACGCCCGCTCTACAACAACGGCATGGCGACGGTGTTTAACCGATACACCATGTCGAGCAACATCATCAAGCCCGAGGTCGCCCATCAGGTGAGCGTGGGCTACGCCAAGATGCTGTGCGACGACAACTATGAGCTGCAGGCCGAGGCCTATTACAAGACCATCGACAACGTGCTCGACTATAAGGACGGAATGAAATTCAGCTCGGAGATTGAGGCCGAGCGCATCATCCTCTCGGGACGCGGACGCTCCTACGGACTGGAGCTGATGGGCCGCAAGCGCATGGGCAAGCTCACGGGATGGGTATCCTACACCCTGTCGTGGACCGAGAACAAAATCGACGGCATCAACAACGGCAAGTGGTACACCGCGTCCAACGACCGCCGCCACGACATCTCAATCGTGGGCATCTACGACATCACGCCCAAGTGGCAGGTATCGGCATCGTGGGTGTTTCTCTCGGGCCAGGCAATGTCGGTGCCCAGCGCCAAGTATGAGATTAACGGCGAGACCATCTACTACTACAACGAGCGCAACGGGTATCGCGCGCCGGCCTACCACCGCCTCGACGTGAGCGCCAGCTACAAGCGCCAGCACGTCACCAAGCGCGGACGCAAGTGGAGCGACGAGTGGACCTTTGGCATCTACAACCTCTACAACCGCTACAACCCGTTTACCATCACCTTCAAGAGCAACAGCACCTATCCCACTGGCACTAAGGCCAAGCTAACGGCGCTGTTTGGCATCATGCCATCGGTGGCCTATAACTTTTATTTTTAACGCACTATGAAGCATCTTCAATATATATTTCTCATCGCGATGGCCCTGACGACGGCATCGTGCACCAAGGAAATCGACATCGACTACAACGACATCGAACCAATATATGTGATTCAAGGCGAAATCACCGACAACCCCGCGCGCGTGCTGCTCACCAGGTCGCGCAATGTCGACGACCCCGTCAAGGCAACGGGCGTCAACGATGCCGAGCAGGTGATGCTCACCGACGACCAGGGCCGTCAGGAGCAGCTCGTCTTTGGCAACGACGGCTACTACCACTCGCCATCGGGATGGAAGGGCGAGACCGGACACACCTACACGCTGAAAGTCACCATCAAGGGCACACAATATGTGGCTTCGTCGACCATGAAGCCCGCCGTGCCGCTCGACTCGATAGGCTATGTGTGGCTCGCGACAGCGGGCATGAAAATGCTCATCATGCAGTGCCACCACACATTCCCCGCCAGCGACGAGCTGGCCTACACTTATGTGACAGTGACTAAAAACGGCAATTTCTACCGCAACCACACCGACAAGCAAATCAACCCCAACGAGAAACACGGCATCACGCTCGTGGGATGCACCACCGAGAAGGTGATGGATGAGGACGACCCCGAGAAGCAGGACGTTATCCTGCACGAGGGCGACAAGGTGCACTGCGAACTATGGTCGATCGACGAGAACATGTATAATTACTTCGTCACCCTCAAGGCGAGCCAGCAGAACG
>JABUUJ010000087.1 GCA_021443235.1 Muribaculaceae bacterium | reverse complement strand
GTGTGCTCACGCAGCGAGCTACTGCGGCAGGACGCTCACCACGTCGCGGGCAAGGTCAAGGACGCAGGAGCCAAAGAGCTGGCCACCCGTTGCCATGCCGTTGAGCCACCCCAGCAACAGCATTGAGCGATTGTGGGTGAGCAGGGCATCGTCGGTCACTATCAGGCTCAGAATCTCGCGTGCCAACTCGGCGGGCAGGTTCATGACGCGCAGGCTGTGCGCCAGCGGTCCCAGCGCCGATGGCTGTGTTGTTGCCGTCGCGGCAGCGTGGTGCGCTATCGTGCTGCGCTCACGCGCATAGCCCTCGATGGCGTCGCGGTATCGGTCGATTGTGTGTGTTTCCATATATTATAATGTGTGTTTCGTGTCGCAAAATTAGCCCCGCGGTGCGCCAAAAATCGGCACATGCCATCAAACTAAGGTTAAACCCAAAAACACTTCAAAATTATAATGAACTATTTGGGTTAATCGCCAATAAATGGGAAAAAATGCTTAACTTTGCAATTGAAAGAAAATTCAACCACACTCATGAAAAAGATTTTTTTATTCCTCCTAATCTGCTTGAACATGAACGCATTTGCTGGTGTAAAAGAAAGCCTTGACTCGATTTTTGAGGCACGCTATCCACATGGCGACACCGAACCCGGGGCCGCAGTCATCATCGCACACAACGACTCGATAATCTATGAGCGGTATTTCGGACTTGCCGACGTTGAGGCACGCAAGCCAGTGACAGCCAGCACAATGTTTAACATAGCATCGGTGTCAAAGCAGTTCACAGTGGTGGCACTCATGCAGCAACACATCGACCTCGACACGCCAGTGAGCCATCTGTTCAACTACCCGCAGCCATTCTACAAGCGCGTCACGCTGCGCCACCTGGCAAGCCACACCTCGGGCGTGCCCGACGTGCGCCGCACCTTCCTCGACCGCGCCGGCCTCATCGCGTGCAACGACTCGATGTCGCTGCTCAACTTTGAGAAAGCCCACAAGCTGGAATTTGAGCCCGGCACCGACTATAACTACCTCAACCCCTCATTTGTGTTGCTGTCGAAAGTGGTGGAAATGAGCAGCGGGCAGGAGTTTGGCGCCTACATGCACGACCACATCTTCGCCCCGGCAGGCATGACGTCGGCACGTTATTTCTCGCCCGAAGGGATGCCCGACGATGCCGCTCACGCCTACATCATCGACGCCAACGGGCAGTGGGAGCAGTTTGAGTACGGCAAAGAGACTTGCTTCGCCACACGCGGCGACGGCGGCATCTATGCCACCGCGCGCGACATGCTGCGCTGGGAGCGCGCCCTCGCCACCGGCACGCTCATAGGCCACGAGCAGCTGCAGGAGGCCTACACGCCACACATCGCCACAAGCAACAGCAAGTGGTGCGACTACCAGCGCCGCCCCAACACCCACTACGGCCTCGGCTGGTTTGTGGAGCAGCGTCCCGGCAAGCCTGTGAAAGTGTTCCACACCGGCGACAACGGCGGCTTCCAGGCCTATGTGGCAAAGTACCCCGCCCACGGCATCAGCATCATCGTGCTTGAGAACCGCAACGACCTCGACCGCTGGGCCATGGCAACCACCCTCGACCAGGCCCTCAACCTGTAAAATAGTTCAACATTGTTCAACGTAGTTCAACATTGTTCAACATTGTTCAACTTGGTTCAACATTGATATTGTATTAACATTTATTAACCTTGATGTGCTTATTTTTCGCCCATCAAGGTTTTATTTTTGCAACTATAAACAAGCAAAACATCATTTTTCAAATTTACAGTCAACTGATATTCTATATTTCACAAAAAAATAGAGTAACTTTGTAAAAAGAAAAAGATTTATCATTAAATGGAAAAGCTTATTGCACATATCCTATCAACGCCCTCGTCGATCAACATCCAATGCTTAGACGACCATGCTCATGGTGTTGCCGAGTTGGCATCACACTTTGCGGGCGAGTTCGGCATGACTGATTGGGGCGAAACATTGGGTCTTCTTCACGACAAGGGGAAGGAGAGGAACGATTTCCAGAACTACATTCGCAAAGAGAACGGCATTGATGCCCCCTCTTATGGAGATAAAGCCCATGCGTGGATTGGCGCCAAATTAGCCAAAACACTTATGCCCAAATTGTATCCAATGGTGACGTTTCCCATACTGGGCCATCACGCAGGGATGTGCGATTATACAAGATTGGAAGAGCACATGAATAAAGAAATCCCTTCGGAAGTTGACTGCGACATGCAATTTATAGCGCCCTCGATGGATTTTTTTAAAAAGCACAACTTGTTTGCGGCCGAGAGGCAAAAATACATCCATCATGTAGAACGAATGCTGTTCTCGTGCTTGGTAGATGCAGATTATTTGGACACAGAAAAGTTCATGCAACCCAGTAAATCAGAAATGAGAAAAAACTCTACCTCTCTCTCTGATTTAACACCTAAGCTTGAAGCATATTTGGCTAATTTCAAAGCCGACTCGCAAGTTAACATTATTCGCAAGCAAATTCAAGATTGTTGCAGAAAGTCAGCGTGCAAGCCATGCGGAGTATATAGCCTTACCGTCCCTACTGGAGGCGGAAAGACCTTGTCGTCGCTATTGTGGGCCATGCTTCATGCGATATCAAACAACAAAAGAAGGATTATTATTGCAATCCCTTACACGAGTATCATATCCCAAACGGCGGCAATACTCAAAGGAATCCTTGGGGAAGAAATGGTACTGGAGCATCACTCAAACTATGATTACCATGACAATGAGGATAGATACAAAGATTTCAACCCCGAAAGGATGGCATCGGAAAACTGGGATGCGCCGATAATAGTCACGACTAATGTGCAACTATTTGAATCCATGTACGCCTCACGCCCAGGCCGTTGCAGGAAATTGCACAATGTTGTCAATAGCGTAATTATTTTAGATGAGGTTCAGACTTTACCCGGCGAGCACTTACAAGCCATAGTTGATGCGTTAAAGGCATATAACGAGCTGTTTGGAGTATCTTTGTTGTTTACTACAGCAAGTCAGCCAACATTGGATGGAAAGAGAAAGGGTCACGAGCAAGAACTGATAGGCTTTGACAAGATTGAGGAGTTA
>JABUUJ010000086.1 GCA_021443235.1 Muribaculaceae bacterium | reverse complement strand
TATTTCTGCGATTTTGAAATCACTTTTGGAAACACATTATTTCCCGATGCAGAAGTGGGTGAAGATGGTGGTGAGGATGTCTTGGGTTGTGATTTCGCCGGTGATCTCGCCGAGGTGGTGGATGGTCTCGCGTATGTCTTGCGAGATGAGGTCGCCGGGGGTGCCGCTGTGGAGCGACTGGAGGGCACGGTCGAGGGCGGTGTGTGCGCGGGTGAGTGCCTGGTAGTGGCGGGCGTTGGTGACGATGATGGTGTTTTGTCCCACGGTGGGTAGCGCGGCGGTGTCGACGATGAGTTGCTCGAGGGCGCTGATGTCGTGACCGTTGAGTGCCGAGATGTGGATGGTGCGGGCGTTGTGGGGTAGGGTGGCGTCGAGGATGGGTTGCGGGTTGTTGTGTGTGTCGATGTCGGCTTTGTTGACGACGGCGATGAGTTGCTTGCCCTCGCAACGTGGCACTATTTGCGCTGCGAGTTGCTCGATTTCGGCCGTCGGGGCTGTCGGGTCGATGACCCATAGGACGATGCGTGCGCGCTCAATCGAGCTCCACGAGCGTTCAATTCCCATGCGCTCGATTGTATCGCTGGTGTCGCGCAGTCCGGCTGTGTCGATAAATCGGAACAGGGTTCCGGCGATGGTGATGGTGTCCTCAATGATGTCACGCGTGGTACCCTGGATGTTGCTCACGAGGGCGCGGTCGTCGTGCAGCAATGCGTTGAGCAGAGTCGACTTGCCAGCGTTGGTTTGTCCTATGATTGCGACGGGCAGTCCGTTCTTTATCACGTTTCCGGCCTGATAGGAGCTGGCAAGTTGGCCTATCACGTCGAGGATTTCCTGTGCGAGGCCGATGATGCTGGCGCGGTCGGCAAAAGTGACGTCCTCCTCGCTGAAATCGAGCTCAAGTTCCATGAGCGAGACGAAGTGTAGGAGCCGCTCGCGCAAGTCGTTGAGCTGGCGGCTGAACGAGCCACGCATCTGGTTCATTGCCAGGCGGTGCGATGCCTCGCTTTGCGCTGCGATGACGTCGGCCACTGCTTCGGCCTGCGACAGGTCAAGGCGTCCGTTGGCAAACGCTCGTCGGGTAAACTCGCCTCCTGTGGCGGCACGGCATCCGGCGTCGATGAGTGTCGCAACCAGCTGTTGCTGAATCCACACCGAGCCGTGGCATGCTATCTCGACGATGTCCTCGCCCGTGAACGAGCGCGGTGCGCGAAACAGCGTCACCACTACCTCGTCGAGCAGGTTGCCCCGCGAGTTGACGATGCGTCCCAGATGTGCGGTGTGGCTGTCGCATTGCGAGAGTGGCTTGCCTTGCCAGCGCGACTGCACGATGTCGAATGCCTTGATGCCGCTCACACGCACGATGGCGATGCCTCCCATGCCTTGTGGTGTGGAGATGGCGCAGATGGTGTCTTGGTTCAGTGTATCAATCATAAATGTCGTTGCCTTGCTTTTTTTGACAAAAGTACGAATTTATCGGCACACTACCACGTTTTCGCCCCATTTTTCCAAAAAATGGCAAACAAAAATCCCCCGACAGATGGCCGTCGGGGGGAGGGTAGCTTTGATAATGGATGGGGTTACTTCTTGTAGCCGCACTTAGGGCACACGCCGTCGTCGTTCATTGCGACGCCGCACAGCGGGCAGCGGTCGATGTCGTTGCGGGTGTCAAACTCGGCGCAGGCGGCATTCACTCCGCTGGTGAAAGTGAGCTTGGCGATATTGAGCTTGTCCTTGAGCAACTCATACACGATTTTTATCATGCCCTCCACAGTCATGGTCTCTTTAGTCACAACAAGTCGGGCGTCGGGGTAGGCTGCTGCCAGCGTCGTCTTGAATGCCTCGCCTTTCATCTTGTTCTGAGGGTGCCCGTTTTTCAGGCCCGTTTTCTCATAAACATCGAGGATGGCGGGGAGCAGCGGGTCGTCCTCCCTCAGAACGAGCGCGTGGTCAAAGTTCTTCAGCACGTCCCATGCCACTTTCTGGATTTCGTTACACGGATACACCATGTTAACGCCTTCGTTAATACTGTCCTCCACTTCAATTGTCAGGACACCGGTGTGTCCGTGGAGATACTGAGCTTCGCCTTGGAAGCCATAGAACCTGTGTGCATATTGCAGGTCGAATGTGGTGATACTTCTCATACTCTCTTGAAGTTTTAAAAGTTTAACAATTAATTATTTATATGGCACAAACTCCTTGCGTCGCTTGTGTTATTTTATAGTGATTTGCACCTGAATTTTCTCTATGTCGTTGATGTCGGGGCGCTTTTCCTGGATATATTCACGCACCATTGCCGTGAGCTCCTCGTCGTTATAGTCGATTATGCTGCTGCCGCTAAACAGATGGTGATGGTCTTTCACATTGATGTCGTAGTAGCAATCGCCCGTATCGGGATGGCACACCATCGACAGCAGCCCCGAGGCGCAGAACGAGTTGAGCACCCGGTAAACTGTCGACAGCGTGAGGCTGTCGTGCTCGTGCTTGAGGTCCTCGACGATAGTCTCCAGCTTGGCGTGGCGCAGTTTCATCATCGACTTGTATACGGCGATGCGCTGTGGTGTGAGTTTAAGGCCCGCGGCCTTGATGTTCTCGATATTTTCCATATTATCTCATTTTGGTACCGCAAAGTTAATGCAAAAATTTCGCATCTGCAAAATTATTGCAATTATTTATAAATTATTAACACACCACCCACCTCTTGTGCAGAAAAAAGCACCAGCATGACAGGCTATTTCAAGAAAACCGAGTATAATTGTGATAAAGCCAAAATAATTGAGATATGAGTAAGATGTTGATAATTCCTGATGTTCATGGCCGTGACTTTTGGCGGAGTGCGTGCGAGGATATAAACGCCTACGACCATGTGGTTTTCCTGGGCGACTACCTTGACCCTTACCAGCAAGAAGGCATAGACATCGACGATGCCGAGCAAGGGTTGCGCGACATTATTGAGTTGAAAAAGAATAATTTAGAGAAAATAATTTTGCTGCTTGGCAACCACGACTTACATTATTTTGCCTGTCTCGACTGCCGCCAACCCTTTTCCCTCAACACCACCGCCCCCAGCATCCTCACCACCCTTGCACCGTCAAATAGTTAGTCGACCCTTAAAAACTCGTTAATCTTGCGCATGCGCATGCGC
>JABUUJ010000085.1 GCA_021443235.1 Muribaculaceae bacterium | reverse complement strand
TCGGTTGAGTTGAAGTGCCTGCGCTTGACCTTGAAGACATATTTCCCGCCCATGAGCGAAACAGTCATGGTTCTATAGTTATAACGAACATACAGCCACCATCCCCAAAGCAGCAGGATAAGTGTGATAATGTTTAAAATAGGGTCGATATAGGTGTTGAATTGAGAGCAAATCTCAAAAATAGAACTGCAAAGTATCATAATTATTGTAATTCATTAATGTTCAGCGTATTAACCCATTTATTAAACTCCTTTTCCCATTTTTTATTGTCGCGGTTTTTAAGCGAGTCTTTGTGCTCGTTGCTTTTGGCTTTAACTTTTTCCAGTTCTTGTTTGCCAAAAGGTTTATTTAGCTTAATCCATTCGTCAATGTGACCGATGAATGCACCAGCCGTTGAAGTAGGGGCATCTTTAAGATGTTCATCAAACGTTCTCTCTCCAAGTTTAATGGCCTTTTTACACTTTTGGATCTTGTCATACAACCCAGGTTTACCAAGTTTTTCGGCCTCTTGATATTTTTCAAGGGCCTCATTGTATTTTTGAGCCTCAAAATACTTATCACCGTCAGCAACAAGTGTGTCAATCATTGCTTTTCTTGCTGCTTCCTCATTCTCCCGCTTTGCCTTTATCATGTCTCTTAGGCGTTCTATCTCCTTTTTATCCACAGTGAATTTTTCGGCCTCATTGAGAATGGATTCGGCGTCTTCAAATTTATGACTATCAATAAGTTCTTGAGCCTTACACATTAGAGAATTGTACTGTTCCTTTTTCTGCCTTTGCTTTTCACGCACTTCCTCCATGTTAACGCGTTCGCAATCTGCAGCCACATTGCCAATATATTTAGCTATAGGTACGTTACCATCAATAATTTGCGTAAAGGTGCCCAGCTGTTTGCCATTTGCATAGTCATCTTTGCCTGCCTTGAATTCGTTCTCGTTGGTATTTGTTGACATTTTCATATAAGAGAAGTCATTCTCTCGGCCAGCCGGAATTCCCTTTGCCATAGCAAAGAGCTCGTTGAGCTGAGACTTCCAACTATTGCTTGTAAAGGTGTTCATCTCTTGTTCAAAAGCCTCTAAGTATGTAGAAGCATCAAAGCCAATGACTTCGATTTTCACTTTACCAAATCCGTAGGGCTTTGCCATACCAAGGCTGTGGAAACACTCGCTGTCGCCATGAAATGTGAGTGCCGATAGTAATGCGCCCAGTTCTACTTGCTTCAGGTTGTGAAAGCGCACCTTAAATTCAAATTGCGAGCCTTTATCAAGTGGCTTGAAATAACTTTTCATATCGCCAGTGCCAGCAGTGCTTGGCATTATAGCATCTCGCACTGGATAACGCTTACGACCGGCCAGCTTGATGCTGCCAGAGTTCCACGTCTGTCCATCGCCAAGATATAATGGGTAATAGGAAGGATGAGGCGTGGACAGCACATACTCTTTTTCTTGTAACTCCCTTGGATTGCCAATTGCCATAGCATGAGAAAACGCCACGCGCCCTTTTAAGGCACCTTCCCTGCTATCAACAGTGCCAAAAATACACTCCGAAAGATCTAGCCGGTCATCATCAATAAAATCGGCGCTTACGGCATTATGGACTGTGTTAAAGGCGGGATACTTAAACATGTAGGATAAGCCTATAGCCTCAACCTTACCGTTTTTGTCAAGCGTAAAGAATACAGGGATGCTCTCCCCGTTGTGGAGTTTGTCCTTCCACAGATTTTCGTAGTCAGGCGAGTTCTTATGAATGGAAAGAAATTCCTTAACCACATGCTTGTTTACAGGCTCGTAATTGTCCTCCACTATCGGGAAAACAAATTCAAAGTATTTACCTACCCATGTGAGTTTGCCTTTTTTCATCTTTTGTTCCCTTGGACCAGGCTGGCCAGTAAAGATAAGTACACCATCTTCTCCGTCATCATCAAATTTCACGAAGAGTCGTTTACCTACCTTCATAGATTTATCTTCCCGAAGTTCATAATCAGGTGAAAAGGAGAAGGTTAACTTGCCGAAATCAACATCAATTTTTTTGCCATCTTCTTTGCTTTTAAAGCCACACATCTCATATTTTCTCTTGGTCGTGCGATTGTCGTCGTCCTTAAAGTTTAGCTTGTGCTTTACAAATTTTTCAAGACCTATTCCCAATTTGCCGTCAATATCTTCTGCCGATATACGCCCGGGGAGACCACAGTCCTGAAGGGTGTAGTTATCCTCTCTTAACATTTTTAGCCAACCGCAATGAACGTTTTCAGTCTTGATCTTATCACGATAGAAAGTCCCATCAGCACCGTTAGATAAATCCCTAATGCCGAAACTTTGATTTTGCGTTTGCGTCATTTTGCCAAGACTCATAATCTCGAGCACGTTGCGTATCGCACCCTTTATTGAAGTGGCAGGAATGAAAAATCTGTCATCGGGGGTTTTGCTGAACGATTTATAGACTTCCGTGCCATTGTTTTTATCGTCTTTTGTGTGGCCGTTGCGCACAAAGATAGGACTTTGCGCAGTTATTCTAAAATTAATAGTTCCACTAACGCCATCTCTAAAAGGGATGTCGTGAGAAATCTGGCTTGCCCACTGTGGAAAATATACGTTATCGGCCAGTGGCACGAAGTTGAATGGTGCTTTTATCATAGTTGTTGATGTTTTTTAAGTCCTACAAACACGAGCTCGGCGGGCTGAAGCACGTTCCATCCCTCACACATGTCGTCTTTTTTCTCTCTCCATGCTCTCTTGAAGCACAGTCGCTCCACTCCTGGCATTCGGTTGGGGATATATTCCTCAACTGGCCAGTTGTCATAGTCGCTAAGCTTATACTCTTTCACTATGTACTTGCCGTCGACCATTTTAATGCTCAACGACTGGGTTCTGCCAAGATCAACCAGCTGTCCTTCAATGACAAACGGGTTGCCTACGTTATCGGTGTCGATTGTGCCCACCGAGGGCAGCAACTCGGGATCGCGCTTGTCGCTTTCCCAAATGTAGCCTTCATATTTTGATTTGTCGATTATCATAATTGTTAATTATTAGTTGGTTGTCTTTTGGAAATTTCCTGTGAAGCTGCCATAGCCCTTGGTTGTGCCCCCACCCAGCGGCAGCATGCCGTTGCACAAGTCGGCCAGTGCGGCCTCAAGTGCCTCGACCGCC
>JABUUJ010000084.1 GCA_021443235.1 Muribaculaceae bacterium | reverse complement strand
GTCAGGTTTTTGCCCACCAAAAACGAGAACGTGGGGCCTGCATACACCATAGGCATAATGGTGTTTTCTATGCCGTTGAGGTTGTGATACCTGAATTTCAGGCTCAATGGCACGTCAAGGTAGTGAAGCATGCACAACTCCGAGCCTAAGCCCAGCGACGCCCACGCCTCGCGCTCGCCATAGTGTATCCTGCTCGTGCGCATGGAGTAGAGCAGTGAGCCGTCAACGCTGAAGCCTACGCCTGGGATAATCATCTCGCCGGTCAAACCCACCTGCGGGCCAAAACCACGAGTTACACTCAGTATGTCTCTTTGCTTGAAATGAATTTCATTATAGTTCACGCCTGCGGTGACACCCCAGCGGGTCTCGGTTTGTGCCTGTGCCTTGAAGCCTGCTACAAGCGTTGCTACAAGCACGAGGGCAAGTATGGAAATCTTCTTCATTGTCAGTCTTTTCTTTTTTTCAATTTGCAAAGTTACGCCTTTTAATCCAATTATTCAAATTAAAAAAGTTTAAAACATAAAGCAACACGAAATCGTCCAACAACGGTCGCGTCCCTTCACTGCCTCGCCAAGGCTCTCGGTGGTGATTTGCTTGAACGACTGCGTTAGCCCTATCGTGTAGCTCGCCTGAACTTGCAGGTGGTGAAACAGTTCCACGCCGAAACCTATGTCCCACGACGTGTTGCTCGACCGGTTGTCCCACAACTCTTGTTTGCTCTCGTTAAAAAGAAAAGAGAAATTTGGACCTGTAAAGGCGTAGGGCACAAGCACTTTGTTAATTCCAGCAAGCGTCAACCCATACTTCACGTGCAACGGCAACTCTATATAATCGCGCCTGAACACCTGCTCTTGCGTCGAGAGTGCGTCTTTGCGATAGCTGTACATCACGCTGCCATCGATGCTCAGTCCGGTCACGGGTAACGCAAACTCAAGTTGGAATCCGCATGTGAAACCCGCACGGTTCTCGCTACCGATGATGTCTTTGTTAAACATCAGCTTGTTGATAGCTATGCCGCCTTTCAAACCGAATCGCAGCCTGGCCGACGACGGTATCGCTACGGCCAAAATAGCCAATAATATGAGCAAACGACGCATTTTCACGATGTGGAAATTTTGTTTTTTTGCAAATCTAACACATTTTTCTCATATTTTTGCCGTTTTGAGGCCGAAAAATGTAGAAAAAGGTACTTTTAGCTATTGTTTATCACCCGGCATTGTGCTAATTTTGCACAAATTACAAAACTCCTTTCGTTATGAATAAATCAAACTTAATGCGCCTTTTTGTTTTTGTTACCGTCGTTACCGCTGCTATAGTGTTCTTCGTCACGCGCGACCGCACGAGTTACATGACGGCCGAGGGCGTGATATGGACAACCGAATATCACATTACCTATGAATGCGACCGAAACCTGGCCGACTCAATCAACACGGTTTTCAACCGCATCGACAACAGCGCAAATGTATATAATAAGCTATCGCTCGTCTCACAGTTTAACGACAACGGCGCAGTGAAGGCCGACTCTATTCTGGCGATTTTACTCATTGAGGCACAGATGGTTAACAAACAGAGCGACGGACTCTATGACCCCACCGTCATGCCGCTGGTAAATGCATGGAAAAAAGCTCAGAAAGAAGGACGAACTCCCTCGCACGGCTACATCGACAGCCTCGTCAAGCTCGTTGGGCTGGAAAAAGTCACTATCGCCGCCGATTCAATGCGCGCCTCTCGGCCTGGTGTGCAACTCGATTTCAGCTCTATTGCCAAAGGTCTGGCGTGCGACGAAATAGGGCGCATGCTTGACCGCAATGGTGTGAAAAATTTTCTCGTTGAGATAGGCGGAGAGGTTGTGGCACAAGGCGTTAACTCGCGTGGGACAAACTGGTGTGTTTCGGTTGATATGCCTACCGACCAGCCCGATGCCACCTCGCACCAAAGCGCATTGACGCTCACTCTTGCCAACGAGGCCGTCGCTACCAGTGGCAATTATCGCAAGTTTGCCATCGTCGACGGCAAGCGAGTCAATCACATCATCAACCCTAAAACAGGATTCACATCGCAGAGCGACCTGCTAAGCGTCACTGTCGTTGCCCAGCACTGCGTCACTGCCGACGCATGGGCAACAGCTTGCATGGCGATGGGCACAGCCGCCACCCAGCAACTCATGCAGTCGCGCTCCGACCTCGCTGTGATGACTATCAGCACCGATTCACTGGGCCACTACATCATCTGGAGTAACCCCGCCTTTGCCCAAAAACTCCCCCAATAATCCACCACAAAAAAATATCAATTACCATCAATCTCCCACCAAAGCCTCCCCTTTGCATTGTTGAAAAAACAAGGTCTAACAGCGAGCAAAGCGAGCAAAAATTAATGGAAAATTAATAGTAATTAATGTAAAAATCCCCAGCGTGGGTATATGTCCTAAATAACTGGTAATTAATGTATAAATTCCAGCAACCCAGAAATCCCAGCGCAGGTATTACCCAAAAAACAGGTATTAATGTTGCAATCCCAAGCAAAAGTAGGGTAGGGCGGTTACTTCTTATGAGCAAGGATATACTGCGCGATTTGCACTGCGTTTAGTGCCGCGCCCTTCTTAATCTGGTCGCCTACACACCAAAATGCCAAGCCATTGTCGCTACTCGTGTCAATGCGGATGCGACCCACATAAACCGGGTCCTTGCGAGTGCAGCTGATGGGCATAGGGTAGAGGTTGTTGCGAGGCTCATCCACCACAACAACGCCCGGAGCAAGGTGCAGCGCGGCACGTGCCTCATCGGGAGTGATGGGGCGCTCGGTCTCAATCCACACAGCCTCGCTGTGGGTGCGCATCACAGGCACACGCACGCAGGTAGCGCTCACGCGAACGTCGCTGTGCATGATCTTGCGCGTCTCACGCACCATTTTCATCTCCTCGCGGGTGTAGTCGTTGTCCTGGAATACATCAATGTGAGGTATCACGTTATAAGCCAGCTGGTGCTGGAAATGTTTCACCGTGGTCTCGCCCTTGGCGGTGGCTATCTCGCTGTGCTGCAGTGCCAACTCGTCCATCGCCGCAAGTCCGGCTCCGCTGGCGGCCTGATAGGTTGCCACCTGCACGTTCTTAATGTGAGAGATGTTGTCGAGCGGCTTCAGCGCCACCACCATGATGATGGTGGTGCAGTTGGGGTTGGCGAT
>JABUUJ010000083.1 GCA_021443235.1 Muribaculaceae bacterium | reverse complement strand
GACATCTGCTGCCCACGGCAGCTTTTTATCATTCCCCAAATCGAGGTCAAATTGTATATAGTTACCATTATTTTTCTTGTGGAAAGGCTGAGGAAATAATGGGGAAAATGTGTTTCTTAAACTGTTTTTTATCAATAAATTAATTCGTGAAAAATTTGTGGAATTCGTGGCTTTATTTAAAATTTAATATTTGCGGCTTTATAGTGGCTTTATTTTGAGAAATATGGTTGTTTTTTCCTGAAAATGTGTGGGGGTGTGGGGTAATTTGTGTAACTTTGCACAAAATTTTGTGGGCTGTGATGAGAACGGCCCTGTAGAACTACATTTTGTATATCGCAATGAACGAGAAATTTGAAATGGTAGCAAAGACCTTCAAGGGACTTGAAGGCGTACTCGCCGATGAGCTGCGCGCTCTCGGAGCCGAGGATGTTACCGAAGGCATACGCATGGTGGCCTTCAACGGAGACAAGGAAATGCTGTATAAGGCCAACTTCTGCCTGCGCACCGCACTGCGAGTGCTTAAACCCATCTATAAATTCCGCGCAAGCGATCCCGACGAACTTTACCAACAAATCAAGCTCTATGACTGGGAACAGGTGATGAGCGTGAACAAGACCTTTGCCATCGACTCTACGACCTTTGGCGAGGAGTTCAGCCACTCGCGCTTTGTGACCTATCGCGTGAAGGACGCCATCGTCGACTTCTTCAGCGAGCGCTATGAGAAGCGCCCGTCGATACGTGTCGCCAACCCCGACATACGCTTCGACGTGCACATCTCGGGCAACGAGGTGACGCTGTCGCTCGACTCGTCGGGCGAGCCACTCTACAAGCGCGGATGGCGCGAGGCACAGACCGACGCGCCCATCAACGAGGTGCTGGCTGCCGGCATCATCAAGCTCAGCGGCTGGGATGGCGACAGCAACTTTGTTGACCCCATGTGCGGCTCGGGCACGTTTCTTGTCGAGGCAGCATTGATTGCCGCCAACATCAATCCCGGCGTTTACCGCGACAGCTATGCCTTCCAGCAGTGGCCCGACTATGACGCCGACCTCTTCTCAACGATATATAACGACGACAGCCAGGAGCGCGAGTTCAAGTATAAAATCTATGGCAGCGACATCAACGGCAAGGCGATTTCGATTGCTCGCGCCAATGTGAAGAGCGCCGGCGTGGCACGCATGGTTGAGCTTGAGCTCAAGGCGATGGAGAGTATCACCGAGGCTCCCCAGCCCGGCGTGCTTGTCACCAATCCGCCTTATGGCGAGCGTCTGCTGCTCGAGGACATCGAGGGCTTGTATAGGGCGTTTGGCGACAAGCTCAAGCAGGTGTTCCGCGGCTATAGTGCTTGGGTGATAGGCTACGACCGCATGCACTTCGACATGATAGGCTTGCGCCCGTCGGTGCGCTATGCGTTGTTCAACGGCGCGCTCGACTGCGAGTTGCGACAGTATGTGATGTTTGACGGCAAATACAACGAGATGCGCGAACGTGGCGAGTCGATTAAGAACGAGGGCTTCCGTGCCAGCGAGGACCGCCGCAAGCTGCAGCGCCGCGAGTTCCGCGAGACCTTTGGCGACAACAGCGACCGCCCGCGTCGTGAGGAGCGTCCGCGTCGTGACGACCGCCCCCGCTTTGACCGCGAGCGTCGTGACGAGCGCCCGCATCGTGACGACCGTCCCCGCTTTGACCGCGAGCGTCGTGACGACCGCCCCCGCTTTGACCGCGAGCGCCGTGACGACCGCCCGCATCGCGACGACCGCCCCCGCTTTGACCGCGAGCGTCGTGACGACCGCCCCCGCNCGTCGTGATGAGCGTCCGCATCGTGACGACCGCCCGCATCGCGACGACCGCCCCCGCTTCGACCGCGAGCGCCGTGACGACCGCCCGCGTCGCGAGTATCGCCCTTACCCCAAGGAGCCGCAGCTGGGCGCCGACAAGGAAGTGCCCATCGTGCATGGCCGCCGCAAGGCGTGGATGCGCCGCGACATCAACGAGAACGATATGAAATACCTCAACAATAACGAGAATAACGAAAACAACGAAACTAAAGAATAACTGAACGATGAATGTATTGCTGCTTGGCTCGGGCGGACGCGAGTGCGCCCTGGCATGGAAAATTAACCAGAGTGAATCATTAGACAACCTGTATATTGCTCCAGGTAACGCCGGAACTGCCGCCCTCGGCACCAATTTGCCCTTCTCTCCGCTCAACTTCGACGCTGTGGCACAAGCCATTATTGAGAACAATGTTGAGATGCTTGTTGTGGGCAACGAAGACCCGCTGGTGGCTGGCATTGCCGACTATGTCAAGAGCCACTCGGCGCTGAGCCACGTTAAGGTCGTGGGCCCGTCGCAGGCTGGCGCGCAGCTCGAGGGCAGCAAGGACTTTGCCAAGGCTTTCATGATGAAGCACGGCATCCCCACCGCTCAGTACAAGAGCGTTACGGCCGAGAACCTTGAGGAGGGCTTTGCTTTCCTCGAGGCCCAAAAGGCTCCCTATGTGCTCAAGGCCGACGGACTGGCGGCCGGCAAGGGCGTGCTCATCATCGACAACCTCGACGAGGCTAAGGCCGAGTTGCGCGAGATGCTCGACGGCAAGTTTGGCAAATCGAGCGCGACGGTGGTCATCGAGCAGTTTCTCAAGGGCATCGAGTGCTCGGTGTTTGTGCTCAACGACGACTGCGGCAACTATGCGCTGCTCCCTGTGGCAAAGGACTACAAGCGAGTGGGTGAGGGCGACACCGGCCTCAACACCGGCGGCATGGGCTCGATTTCGCCCGTCAGCTTTGCCGATGCCGAGTTTATGGATAAAGTGGTGACTCGCATCATTCGCCCCACCGTCGATGGACTGAAGGCCGACGGCATCTCTTACTGTGGCTTTATCTTCTTCGGCCTGATTAACGTTGAGGGCGACCCATATGTGATTGAGTATAACGTGCGCATGGGCGACCCCGAGACGCAGAGCGTGATGGCGCGCGTCGACGACGACCTCATCGCGCTCATGAGCCGTGCCACACAGCCCGGCGGCTTCGGTCAAAGTTTCACTGTGAAGGCTCTTCCCAGCTATGCCGCGACGGTAATTATGACCGCTGGTGGCTATCCTGGCAGCTATGCCAAGGGTATGGAAATTGTTGGTATTGAAGGTGTTGAGGGTAGTGTGGTGTTTCATGCAGGCACCAAGTTTGACGACCAGGGCCGCCTTGTGACCAGTGGAGGTCGCGTGCTGGCTGTTACCAGTCTGGGCGAGAGCAAGGATGCCGCCCTTGCGCAGAGCTACGCCAATGTTGCCCGCATCCACTTCGACGGCAGTTATTGCCGCCGCGACATCGGCTTCGACCTGAAATAATCCCCGTGATATTGCAATGCCCACATCGTTTGAGGAGAAATTAATAAGGTTTTTCGGCGGCCAGTGGTTTTTGGCTCTGGCATGGCTGGCGATGGTGGCGAGCGTCGTTGTGGGCGTTGGCACTGGCCATGTGGCGACCGGTGGCGCCGCCCAGGGCATCTTTTGGGGAATAGGGGAGTCGTTTGTCGACAACCCGGCATTCTCGGCAACTGTCAACCTGTTGCTGCTCACTGCCGTGGGCTCGTTGCTGTTGTGGCTCAACAAGACCTATCTCTTTGTGCGCGAGTCAACTACCGTGTTGGGCTCGGCGTTCTATCTTCTCACGATGGCCAACCCCTATGTGGGCACGTCGGTGCAGGCTGGCACTGTGCTGGCGCTGATTGTGGTGGTTGGCGCATTCTATGTATTTTCGGCCTATCAACGCTCGCGCGCGCAGCACAGCGTGTTTCTCGCGATGGTCATTGCCACCGTGTGTGCGATGTTTCACTGGGCGTTTGTGCTACTCATTGTGCTGTTTTTCATCGGGTTTGTCTATATGCGCGCTATGAACTGGCGCAGCGTTGTGGCAGCGGCGATGGGCATTTTTGTGCCGTTCTGGATTGTGCTGGGACTGGGCATTGCCACGCTGGCCGATTTCAAGCCGTTGGCAATCAACTCGGTGTGGGCATCGCTCGAGTTGTCGCAGGTGAGGATGTTTATAGTCAATGTGGCGGTGACGGTGCTGGCAATTTTGGTGATTACGGGCGTCAATATCGGCACCATTGCCAACTATCGCCTGCAGCTGCGCGTTTACAATGCGTTTTTCGTGATATCGTCGGCACTCACCATTGTGGCTATGGTGGTCGACTACCGCGACCTGCAGGTGTTTCTTGCGTCGCTGCACATGTATCTGGCTGTGCAGCTGGCACATGCGTTTACCATAAGCAAGTCGGCGCATCGCTACGTCTACATCGTGGTGCTGATTGTGTGGTGCGTTGCCTCGTGCATCGCTTCTCTGTTGATGTAGTGCCATGAAGGTCGTCATTGAAAATCACATACCTTATATAAAGGGCTTGCTTGAGCCCTGGGCGCAGGTCGAGTATCTTCCCGCGGCCGAAATCACGCCCCATGCCGTGCGCGACGCACAGGCGCTGCTGGTGCGCACCCGCACCCGTTGCGACGCCGCTCTGCTTGAGGGCAGCAGCGTGGAGTTTATCGGCACGGCTACGATTGGGACCGACCACATCGACCTTGAATATTGCCGCCGGCGCGGCATCGCAGTGAGCAACGCCCCGGGGTGCAACGCCCCAGCTGTGGCGCAGTGGGTGTTTGCCTCGATAGCGACGTGGATGCGCGAGCGTGGCGTGACTGCCGCCAGCGCATTGCGGCTGGGCGTAGTGGGAGTGGGGCACGTGGGAAGCATCGTCGCCCGATGGGGACTTCAGCTGGGTTTCCAAGTCGTCCTTAACGACCCGCCACTGGGTTTGGACGCCAGCGTCGACGACTGCGACATCATCACTTTCCACACTCCGCTCACGCGCGACGGACAGTGGCCCACCCATCACCTGTGCGACGCCGCGATGCTGGCGCGAGCCAGCCGCTGCCGCCTTATCCTCAACGCGTCGCGGGGCGCTGTGTGCGACAACGGCGCGCTGCTGGCATGGCACGGCGACATAGCGCTCGACTGCTGGGAAAACGAGCCCGACATCAACCCCGAGCTCCTTCAGAAAACCATAGTTGCGACACCGCACATCGCGGGATATTC
>JABUUJ010000082.1:18918-23300 GCA_021443235.1 Muribaculaceae bacterium | reverse complement strand
ACGTCGGCGATGTCGACCGAGCCGTCCTTGTTGACGTCGGCGCGGCCCTCATACTTGGCAGCCTCCTCGGCGCCCAGAATCACGTTGATGCAAGCGTTCACGTCGGCGATATCTACCACGCCGTCGCCATTAACGTCGCCTGCGGGATACTCGGGAGCCTGGCCCTTGATAACTACGGGATAAAGCTCAACCGCGTCCTGGAAAACGGTCACGAAGCAGGTGAGGTCGAAGGTCTTGCCCTCAAGCGCCTCGGGCACTGTCACGTCGTTGACAAACTTGTTGAACATCTTCACGCCCTCAAGAGTCTCGTCGCTCACGAGGTAGGTGTTTTCGGTCTCGGTAGCCTCGATAGCAACGTCCTTGACGAGCAGGTAGTTGTGTACCATGTCGGTACCAATCTCCTCAAGCGCCATCTCGGTGGGCTCGACGGGTGTGCCGGTCTTGGTGCTTACCCATGTGTCGGCAACCGGAGTGAGCTGCTTGGCGTTATTGTAGGTGGTCCAGCTTGCCACAGCGTTGGTGATGATGTCACCGTTGCTGAAGGTGTTGGGCAGCGAGCCATAGACGAGGGTGTAGATGTCCTCGCTCTTGACATACAGGTTGGGGCCATACTGATAGATAGCTGTCAGCTCGCCGGTGATGCGGGCGTTGGTGCCCTTCTGCTTGCCGAAGAGCTCCTCTACGTTGGCTACATCGGGAACGTCAACCTCGCCGCCGCCAGCCACGGTGACTTGCATGGTGAGCAGCTGGTAAATGGTGTTGGTCTTGCCATAAGAGCCGATGATGCCGTAAACGTCATACTTCTTGGTGAGGTCGGAAGGTATATTGGCGCCCAAGTTGTTGTAATACTTCACAGTCTCGTTGTTGCTGAGAGTGATGGTGCCGTCGGAGTTGAAGGTCACGTTCTTGGCAACCACATAGTGGCCGAAGTTGGCGTGAGCCAATGTCGAGGCTGCAGTAAGCTCCTCGGGGGTTACCAGCACGGTGCTCGACGCATCCTTGAAGCCGCTGAACGGCGTCTTGAGCTCGGGCTCGCCGTCATAGGTGGTCTTGGTGCCGCTGAAGCCGGCGGGAATCACGTTGCCCTGAACATAGGTCTTGCCTGTGTTGCCATAGATGAGCATGTAGCCGGTCTCGTCCTTAACAAAGGTGCGGCTATTGTAGCTTGCCAACACGGTAACGGGGTCCTTGAAGGTTGCGGTGGCATTGTCGGCCAGTGCCTGGAACTCGGCGATGGTGATGCCGTCAACGGGCTCGTCGCCACCGGCGTCGGTGAGCTTAACGGGCAGAGCGCAGGGAACAGCGCTTTCGCCCATCTTTGTGCTGCCTATGATTGCGATCACGTCATATACCTTGGTCGAGTCGGTCGAGCTGCCATAGCCGCCCATGCCGGTGCGCACCTGTGCTGTGCCGGCGTCGTCGCTGATGGTCTTGCTGCCATACATCACATGTGCGTTCTTGATGACAACATAGTGGCCAAAGTTGGCGGCGGTGATGTCGGCGGTGGTGGCAACCACGGGCTCGATGGGTGTGTTGCCGCTGGCGGCCTGGAAGTTGTCATACTGGTTGCTCTGCAACTCGGGCTGTCCGTTGTAGGTCACCTTCTTGCCTACAAAGCCGGCGGGAATCTCGTCGCCGTTCTTATAGGTCTTGTTGATAGCGCCATAGATATAGCCATAGCCGCTGTTGTCCTTCACATAGAGGCTGTTGCCGTTCTGTGCGAGCACGTTAACCGGGTTGCCAAACTGCACCCAGGTGTCGTCGGCGGTGCCTTGGTAAGCAGCGATGTTGGCCACCGGTGTGGCTGCGCCCACAACATAGGCTGCCTCAACCACGTTGCTCTGCTTGCCGTCTTTTACGGCGAGAGCCTTGATGGTGACGCTGGCGCTAACGGCGATGGGGTCGCTGTAAGCAGCCGATGCGGCGGTGGGAGTGCTGCCGTCGGTGGTGTAGTAAATGGTGGCGCCGCTGGTGCCGCAACGCAGCTCAACGTTCTGAGCGCAGTAGTAGGTGCCGGCGGGAACGCTGAACACTGGGTCAACAACCGAGGTCTCGCCACCGCCCTGACCTTCAACAACCTCAAGGTAGTCAAAGTCGAGCTGGCCAGCCTTGGCAGCGCCATCGGTGCCATGGGTTGCTTTCTCGCCCACGGTGAAGGTAACTTCCTTAACACCGGCGTCGCCAGTCCATGTCACGAGCCAGTTGGTTTCATCCACATTCACTGTGCCGGTGCTGGCAGTGATGTCGGTGAGGCGCTTTTGGCCTGCGGTCGAGATGTAGAACACGACCTTGTTGAAGGCGTCGCCAGTAGTGGTGAGCTTCAGCGTGTTGTTGGCATAAGAGCGCAAATCCTTGAAAGATGCGTTGTAAACTGGAGCTGTCTGGCCTCCCACCTTCTTGAGTTCAAGAGAGTACTTGCCAAATGTCACGGTGAAGTCGCAGTTGGTGGTCTGAAGACCGCTCATCTCCGACACTGTGTACTTTGTAGCATTGGCAAAGCCAAATGCCACAGCAATGAGTGCAAATAATGTAAATAATCTCCTCATAATTAATTAGTTATAAATGTTTAAATAGTTATCTGGTATCACTTGGGCATAGCGCGCGGGCTCGCGCACGCACACAAATCGTACAAGTTAGTGCAAAATTAGCAATTACTTTCCACATCTTCAAATTTTTACCCACATTTTTTTGGCTAATGGCATTTGGCGAGCCCCCCAGCCCCCTAAAGGGGGAGTCTGGCTAATGGCATTTGGCTAATGGCTAATGGCGAGGAATGTCTTTTATTCAGATATTAAAATATTGAGATTATTGAGATTATTAGATCCCATTCAATAAGGAATCTTCCATTTAGTCCACTATACACCCCAAAGATTCGATCAATTCTTTGATNAACAAAACGCCCCAAATCAGGGCGTTTTGTATAGTGGACGGAATGGGCGATTCTTTAATTCAAGTATTAAAGTATTAAAATATTGAGATTATTGTTTTTACTGGTCTTCATTGTCGGGGCTGCCTGTGAGGGGGCGGGCGGTGGAGGTGGAGCGCTGGTTGCGAGGGCGGCGGGTGCTCGGCTTGCGCTGCTCGGTTGCTACCGACTTCTCTGGTTCGGCTTTAGGCTTCTCAGTCTTTGCCTGCGACTTTTTCTTAGGCTTCTCGGCCACCGCTTGAGACTTTTCCTGCGGCTTGTCGGCGGCAAGGACAGGAGCGGCGGGGATGGTGAGAGCGATGGAATCATACTGGCTCAAGCCATACTGGTCGATGATGGCGATGAGCTTCTGCGGATAGGCGGGATCCTCGGCATATCCGCACTTGCGCAACCCCTCGGCCCAGCCGCGATAGTCGGTGCTGTCGAGCTCATGCAGCGGGCGGTAGCGCTTGGCGCACAAGAACTTGGCATGGTCGAGGAAAGAGTCCTCGGGAGCGCCATACTTGCGGTAGCAGTCGTGCTTGAGCGTGTCGTCATATTCCACCACCTCGCCCGCCCACTTGTGGCACTTGATGCCGAAGTGGTTGTTGCCTCGCGTGGCGAGGTAGCTGCCGCCGGCGTTGCTCTCGAGCAGGCCCTGCGCCAGGGTGATGCTTGCCGGCACGCCATGCGTCTGGAATGTCTCGATCGCAATGCCCTTGTAGCGGTCGATATACCCTAAATATCGGGCATTTTGCACCTGTGCCGGCGCCCCAAAGTGAAAAAAAGAGGCGCAAGCCAAGCAAATTGCCGTTTTTTGCTTGCTATTTAAGAAATTATAAATAACTTTGCAAAACAATGTAAGCTTTATTTTAAAAAACTCAAATGTCATGACCGAAATAAAAATCACCACAAAGATACAAGTTTACTCTTATAACGAGCTAACCGAAGAGCAAAAAAAACTGTGCGACCTCGCAAAAGAAGCCACAAAGGCCTCTTACGCGCCCTATAGCAACTTCCACGTGGGCGCCGCACTGCTGCTCGACAACGGCATCTACATCAAGGGCGCCAACCAGGAGAACGCGGCATTTGCCGGCGTGTGTGCCGAGCGCAGCGCCATCTATAACGCCGGAGCCAACTATCCCGGCGTGGGCATCAGGCAGCTGGCTGTGACGGCGTTTACTCGCGGTGCCTTCATCGAGGAGCCCGCCGCCCCGTGCGGCGTGTGCCGACAGGCGCTCATCGAGTTTGAGAAAAACGCCGGCTTCCCCATGCAAATCTTTATGGTGGGCAGCGACAAGGTATATCGCGTGGAGAGCGCATGCGACCTGCTGCCCCTCACTTTCAAGGAGTTCTAAAGCCGCAGCGCCGATATCACACAAAATCCCGGCGACCTTGCGGTTACCGGGATTTTTGTGGTGGGTAGAGATGGATTCGAACCACCGAAGTCATAAGACAGCAGATTTACAGTCTGCCC
>JABUUJ010000082.1:13502-18838 GCA_021443235.1 Muribaculaceae bacterium | reverse complement strand
CCAACGACCCCGAGATTACAAATCACGTGCTCTGGCCAACTGAGCTAAAGAGGCGTTCAGTATCAAGCGAAACATGTCTCGCTTTCTATTGCGGGTGCAAAGTTACGCATAATTTTTGATACGGCAAATATTTCCATGCTTTTTTTTCAAAAAAATATTTTTTGCCCTTTTTCGGCATCTTGCGACGTTGACTTTGACATTGACTTTGACCTTATTTTGAGCTCTCGAAAATTCGATGCTTCGAGATCTCGAGAAAAACTCCGTTTAACCCCGTTGAACAACGTTGAGCCACGTTAAACCACTTGCGCAGCGAGCCGTTTAACGCTTGCCCTGCGAGCATATATATAATAATGTGTAAAAAGGCTTCCCGGCAACCCGGGAAGCCCAGCTTTGTGCCCGCATGGCGGGTGTTATGGTTGGTTACTTGTCTTTCTTAGACTTCTCGAGCTGGCGCTTGAGGGCGTCAACGCACATGTCAACGGCCTCCTCAAACGTGTCGGCCACCTTTGAGGCGAAGAGGTCGCCGTTCTGCGGCACGATGAGCTTGACCGAAGCCTCCTTGTTCATGGCTGTCTCGGGTTTAACGACCTTGAGGTTGACCTCTACCGATGAGATCTCCTCGTTGTGTTTACTCAGTTTCTCAACTTTCTTGTTGATGAACTGTTCGAGCTTTTCAGTTGCGTCGAAGTGGATCGATTTGATTGTTACTTCCATATTATTCTCCTTTCTTTAATGCCCGTGGATGGGCGTGAATGTAGTTTTCTTTCAATTGGTTGAACGTGACATGCGTGTAGATTTGTGTCGTTGCCAGCGACTCGTGCCCCAGCAGCTCTTTCACGCTCTCCAGGCCGGCGCCGTCGTTGAGCATCACGCTCGCAAAGGTGTGCCTGAGCACATGCGGGCTCATCTTGGAGCTGCCGCCCACGCTCTCAAGAGCCTTGCGCACAATGCCGTAGACCAGCGACGGGTAGAGCTTGCCGCCGCGTGCGCGCACAAAAAACTGCGGGTCGGCGCCTCCGGCTTGGCTGCGCAGCGAGCGGTAGAGCGTTATCCACCGGGCCAGCTCGGGGCCGAACGGTATCACGCGGTCTTTGTTGCGCTTGCCGTGCACGCGCAGCTCGCCCTTGGCGGTGTCGACGTTGCTGTCAAGCAGGTCAATGAGCTCGGCACGGCGCATGCCGGTGGTGTAGAACATCATCAGTATCAACCGGTCGCGCACCTCGGTGAAGTCTTGCGTGTCGATCTCGCCGTTGAGCAGCGTGTCCATGTTCTGCTCTCGCACGTGGGCGGGCAGCGGCTTGGGGATGCGCGGCAGCTCCACGTCGGCGGCGGGATTCTCGCTCACGAGCCCGCGCTTCATCATGTAGCGGTAGAGCGCCCTCAGGCTTTGCACCTTGCGTTGCAGTGTGCGAGCGCAGTCGCCCGCTTGCGAGCGTTGCACCATCCACAGCCTCACATCGGCCACCGTGACGCTTTTCAAGTCGAGGTCGCTGGCGTTGCTGGTGAGCGATTGGCACCACTGCCTCAGGTCGTTGCGGTAGGCCGCAACCGTGAGGCGCGAGTAGTTGAGCTCGTGGCTTAGGTACTGCAGAAACTGCTCTATTGTGGTGTCCATCATAATACTTAGGTGCGTGGTTGAAACTTTGTTGCTTCTCGTGATAGCAAATTTACACATTTTTCGCGTTCCCACCAAATATTTCACGCATTTTTTGCAAAAAAACCGCGACCCTCGTGGCTGAGAGTCGCGGTGAAGCGTTGTTGTGAGAAGAATTATTCCTCCTTAGCGCGAAGTTGCTGAACGTAAACTGCCTTGGCCATCTTCTTGCGGTTGATTACCGAGGGCTTGGTGAACTGCTGGCGTGCGCGGAGCTCTTTGATGATACCAGTCTTCTCATATTTTCTCTTGAATTTCTTAAGGGCGCGTTCGATGTTGTCGCCTTCTTTTACGGGTACGATGATCATAATAAAAATTTGATTTTAAATTGTTTATATTTGTTTGGTTGTTTTCTCAATTTCCGGGGTTTTCCTGCGAGGGCGCACAGTGCGCCACAGCATCGGCCCACACGGCGTCGCAAGCCGGCGACGGCCTGAGGGGGGAAATTACGGTTTGAAATGTTGATTGGCGGCGTTAGCGTGGCGCCAACGTGTGCCCACAATTGTGGCTGCACAGCGACACGCAGGGCTGCCGTGAGCCCTTGCTAATGGGATAATATGCTGATATTCAGTATCTAAACAGGTTTAAACAAAACCTCCTTTCATTTTTAGCACTGCAAAGTTAAGCAAACTTTTCTAAACCACAACCATTTCTTCCACTTTTTTTCAAATTTGTGGATGTGATTTGATGGCCGAGTGGCGCTTTTGTTGTAAATTTGCACCAATGATAACGACGAGGCTCTTCACATTGGCTGCAGTGTGTGCCGTGGCGGTGACTGCCGTCGCGCAAGATTTCGTGCCGCTGAAGGTCGACTTTGACCGCCGTGTGGCGCCGCTCATGAAGCCATCGCAGCCCACATGGAGCACGCCTGTGCTGCCCAATAGCACCTTGCCCGAGTCGCCGAAACTTGACCTCGGCGAGAGTTTTGCCGACACTCTTGCGTTATGGAACAACGCCAACATGAGCCACGATGCGCAGCCCAACCGGTCGCACTACTACTTCAGGATGGACCCTTACAGCAACAACTACTCGCGCGGTGGCGTGATTGCCATGGGTGGTGGCGGTTACCTGATGGGTGCCAGCAGCTACTCGGCAATGCCGGCGCTGGGCAATGTGGGGTCGGCGTCGCTACACTGGGTGCAGCCGTTGGGCGAGCGCCTTGTGGTGGCGGCGGGTGCCAGCGGCGAGAAGTATCACTTCGACCGCGACGCGTGGAATGCCTATGCGGTCTCGGCGGCGGTCAGTTTCCATTTCACCGACCGCCTTTCGCTCAACGCTTGGGGCAACTACGCTTTTAACCAGCGTTTTCACTCCATGGCGGCGATGCCCTACATCGGCACGTCGGAGTATGGTGGTTCGCTGTCGATGCAGATGAGTCAGCGCTTTGGGATGGAGTTGGGCGTGCGGCGTTACTATGACACCTACACGGGCCAATGGCGCACGGTGCCGGTCATCGCACCGTCGCTCAATATTTTCGGTGCGCCCATCTCGGTCGACCTTGGCGGCTTGGTGATGAGCATTATTGAAGGAGCGTTGAAAAAGGACAAATACTCCAATTCGCCGGTGAAGATTGGCGTGGGTGACGGCCCCAGTCCGATGCAGATGAAGAGCGTTGACGCTGGCTTTAACCCCCACAGCCCGGTGCGCATCCCCGATGCGTTGCGACATAGATAGTTTGTCAAGTTTGTCAAGTTTGTCAAGTTTGTCAAGTTTGTCAAGTTTGTCAAGTTTGTTTAGTTTTTGATATTTAGTAAAAAAACAGTATATTATGATTGAGACCCAACAGAATCTTGAGGCTCTGCGCCAATTGATGCGCAACTTCAAAGTTGATGCCGTAATCGTTCCCGGCACCGACCCACACCAGAGCGAATATCTGTGCGACCATTGGAAATTCCGCGACTGGCTCACTGGCTTTACAGGCAGCAACGGCACCGCCGTGGTGACCCGCGACCGCGCCGCACTGTGGACCGACTCGCGCTATTTCCTCCAGGCCGAGATGCAACTTGAGGACAGCGGTTTTGAACTTGTTAAGGAGTCGATTCCCGGCGAGCCAACCCTGCAAGAATGGTTGCTCGAGGTGCTTGAGCCCGAGGCGGTGATTGCCATCGACGGACGCCTTTTCTCGTGCGTGGAGGCCAACAGGCTGGAGCGTTTTTGCGGTGAAAATGGGTTTATGCTCGCCACCGAGTTCTACCCCGCCGACCGCATCTGGGCCAATCGCCCGGCACGCCCCGCGTCGCTCGCTTTTGTTCACGACGAGGCGATTGCCGGCGAGACGGTCGACAGCAAGGTGGAGCGCGTGATGGAAATCGTTGAGGCTCAAGGTGCCGACGCGATGTTTATCGCTTCGCTCGACGAAATCGCATGGCTTTACAACCTGCGCGCCGCCGATATTGAGTTTACGCCAGTTGCCATCGCCTATGCCCTTGTGAGCAATAAGGAGCGCAGCATTTTTATTGATAAAGAGAAGGTTACTGCCGAGGTGGAGCAGCATTTCAAGAAGTATAGTGTGCGTGTGCGCGACTACGACGAGGTGATGCGATTCCTTGAGCGTCGCAGCGAGCACGAGACGATGCTCATCGACGCTAACCGCGTGAGCGACAGCCTCGCCAACGCGATGCCTTGCATGAAAATATATGCCGCCTCGCCCATCGTGGCGCTAAAAGCGGTGAAAAACGAGGTGCAGATTGCCGGTTTCCGTCGCGCTATGGAGCTTGATGGTGCCGCGCTGGTGCGCACGTTTAAGTGGCTTGAGGAAAATGTTGCGAGTGAGTCGATCGACGAGATCGACGTGTGGAATCGTGCCCGCGACGAGCGTGCCCGCGACGAGGAATATCGCGACGAGAGCTTTGGCATGATATGCGGCTACCGCGAGCATGGCGCAATCGTCCACTATGAGGCCGACGAAGAAAGCGCATCGACGCTACGCCCCGAGGGAATGCTGCTTATTGACACTGGCGCTCAATATGTTATGGGAACAACCGACATCACTCGCACCATCACCTTGGGCAACCCCTCCGAGCAGGAAAAGCACGACTTCACGCTGGTGCTGAAAGGTCACCTGGCGTTGTCGCGCGCCAAATGGCCCGCAGGGCTGTGCGGCGTCAACCTTGACCTGCTCGCGCGACAGCCGCTGTGGAACGAGGGCATGAACTTCCTGCACGGCACCGGTCACGGCGTGGGCCATTTCCTGGGTGTGCACGAAGGGCCGCAGGGAATACGCATGCAGCAAAATCCCACCTCGCTCGAACCGGGCATGATAGTGAGCAATGAGCCAGGACTTTACAAGGCTGGGCAGTATGGCATCCGCACCGAGAACCTCGTTCTCGTGGTTGAGGCCGAGAAAACACAGGACTTCGGCGATTTCTATAAGTTTGAGACCCTCACGCTCTTCCCCTACGACGTGCGTCTCATCGACCGCGACATGCTCACCGCCGAGGAAATCGGCCAAATCAACGACTACCACGCCATGGTGCGTGAGCGCCTCACACCACATCTCGCCCCCGACGAGGCCCTGTGGCTCGAGCAGAAAACGCAACCGTTGACCGTATAAAGTTTAAAGTTTATTGTTTAAAGTTTATTGTTTAGAGTTTATTGTTTAGAGTTTAGAGTTTATTGTTTAGAGTTTATTGTTTAAAGTTTATTGTTTATTGAGAATTAGAGAAAACCCTGCAACTTGATA
>JABUUJ010000082.1:9999-12564 GCA_021443235.1 Muribaculaceae bacterium | reverse complement strand
AGCTGATACAGGCCTACTAACATCTGCTGCCTCCGGCAGCCCTTTCTTGGGGTCAAATTGTATATAGATGCCAAAAATAAGGCGCAAAAGGCCAGCGACCTCACAACAGGCCACTGGCCTTGTGACTGTTTTTTAGTCTTTAAACAGGTCGTCCAATACCACGACGTTTTGTATGTCATCGGAATAGGCGTTGCGCTTGACGCCATTTGCGCTTACAAGAACCGTGGAAAGCGATTTTGAGGTTCCTGTTTCTCGGCGGAACACCGATTCCTTGCGAGTAATATCATTGCTGTCTTCTTCGGTCATTGACCAGGGCTCCTTCGTGTACTTCATTTCGCATAAATTAATGATATCGTCATCGCGATCGATTAGCAAATCAATTTGTGCGCCAGGCTTGTTTTCATTAGACCTCCATGAGTATATTCGGGATATTACTCCCGATATGCCTAATGCTTTTTTTATTTGGTCGACATGGAGAAGGCAAACACGCTCAAAGCTTAACCCGCACCAAGTGTGGTAGGTATTTGTGTTTAGGCAATGTGTCCAGTACTTGGGGTCGTTATCCTTGTTGCTCGTGATAAACTCGTAATAAAATATGGTATAAGGGTCAATCAGTTGGAAAAGGGTTTCTTTCTTCGTTTTTCCTATAGTTGTATAGCTACGTATAAAGCCACAGTTTTCCAGATTCTCGAGTGTCTGGGAGAAACTTCCGTTATCTACGAACTTTCCTTCAGCAAGCAATTCATTGCGCGTCAAGCCTCGGCGTTTTTGAGCCAGCAGGCTTACAATTTTAATGTAACTTTCTGGCCTTTTGAATAATGAAGCATAGAGTGAGTCAAACTCTTCGTATAGTTCGCCCTGTGCGGTAAAGAAATTTAGGTCAATGTTTTGAGCCAGGCTCAGCCCCTTCTGTATCGACTTCCAGTAGAATGGGATACCGCCCATTATCATGTAACCTTCAACAATCTGTTTCCTTGTCATGTTTACCTTGCGGGCCTTCATATATTGTTCGCACTCATTAAGTGTAAACTGTCGTAAAGGAATTTTGTAGTCAACACGATTATGCAAGCCGCCATGGTTCTTTACAATCTTGTTGATAATCCATGAAGTGGCGCTACCACAGATTATAAGAAGCACATCCTTACGTGCGCTTGCCCATGAGTTCCAGAAATGCTCCAAAGCGGGAATCAGCCCCGAGGCATGGGTGTCCATCCATGGTAGTTCATCAATAAATATAACCTTCTTTTTATCTTTTGACTGATTGATAAGCTCCTTTAGCAACTCAAAAGCATCCAGCCAGTTGGATGGCGCGCGTTTTACTTTCAATCCATAGGCTTTGAGAGAATTTCGCCATGCATTCAACTGTGTTGTCCGGGGAGATTTCGCAAGCCCACTATGCTGGAATGTGAAGTTATAGTTGAAGGTTTCTCGTATAAGGAATGTCTTTCCCACACGCCGCCTTCCATAAACTGCCACAAACTCAGAATACTCAGATTCGTATGCGCTCAACAAGCGTCCTTTTTCGTATTGCCTTCCAATTAACATAGTTATGAGTTTAAAAGTTGGTGCAAAGGTACAAAAAAATATTGAGTTTAGAGCGGAATCTCGTTTATTTTGGCAGATTCCGCTTCAATCTCGGGTATTTTTAACAAATATTTCGTTAAAAAATGGCGAGTTTAGAGCGGAATCTATGAAAAAAAGGCAGATTCCGCTTCAATCTCGGGTGTTTTTTCCTGAATTTTGGCTGATAAATTGTGTGTTGTGGTCTACCTTACGGCAGACCCGTTGGGATGATGGGTTTACCCGGCATAGTTTGCCCCGCTGAGGCTGCGCTATACCGGGCTACTATTGTATCAAGCCTGCGGCTTGTGTGGGGTAGGGTTAGAGGCCGAAGATTTTGGAGATGCGAGTGATGTCGAAAATCTCGCGGATGGCGGGCTGGATGCCGGTGATGTTGAACTCGATGCCTGCAGCCTTTGCCTCGTTGAAGAGCCTCACGAAGCAGCGTATGCCGCTGCTGCTGATGTAGTTGAGCTGGCTAATGTCGAGTGTTAATTGTTTTACTGCATCGGTCAGCAGGTTTTGTGTCTCGATATCGAGCTGGCTGGCGGTGAGTGTGTCGAGTCGTCCTGAGATGCACACAGTGATGCGGCCGTCGTTTTGTTGAATTGTGTAGTTGCTCATATTCTTTAATGTTTAAATGTCGGTTTTGAGAGTTAGAATGTTTTTTTCGTCGGTGCGTTGGTAGGCGATATCCTTTATAAGGCTCATTATCAGGTTAATGCCTTTGCCGCCCACTTTCACAAATCCGTCTTGGTCTACTGCCTCGTCATCGGGTGGAGTCTGGTGCTGCGTGGGGTCGAAGGGGTCGCCGTCGTCGGCAATCTCAATCGTCAGACTGCCGTCATGCTGGCTCACCTCGACAGTGATGGCTGTTGCGTGCGAGTAGTTAACCACGTTGACAAAGGCCTCCTCCATTGCAAGCGTGGCATTGCTTGGAAAGTTCATCGCATCGGCCATCTCGAGCAGTTTGTTAAGTTCGTTCAGCTCGTTTTTCAGCGTCAG
>JABUUJ010000082.1:7441-9928 GCA_021443235.1 Muribaculaceae bacterium | reverse complement strand
ATGCCGGTAAACGTCCTTATGTGTTTAATGAGGTGATCCATAACCTGTTTGGGCGAGCTGCCGCCTTGCCCACGCATGACTTGCGCCAGTTGCTTGCTGCCAAAGAGCTCCAGTTTCTCGTCCTCGGCTTCGGTGATGCCGTCGGTGTAGAGCAGCAGGTGGCAGCCCTCGTTAAGATGTGAGGCATGCACCTTGAACTCATAGCCTTTCTCCAGGCCCAGAGGCACATCGTTGTCAAGGGTCATAAACGAGGTCTCGCCGTCGTCGGTGATGATGAGTGGCGGCTCATGTCCGGCGGCACATATCTCAAGCCTGTGTGTGTTGAGGTTGAGGCGTCCGATGATTGCTGTGGCAAACATATAGGCGGCGTTGCCTTCGCACAGGCGCTGGTTCAGCTCATTGGCAATTTTGCTGGGTTCTTGGTCGCCTTGCAGCATTAGCACGAGCTGGTACATCTCGGTGAGCCTCATCAGGAACATTGCGGCCGGGATGCCCTTGCCCGATACGTCGGCGATGATGAAGTGCAGCTCATCGCCCACTTTCAGGGCGTTGTAGTAGTCGCCGCCAATCTGCTTTGCCGATTTTATCCATGCCTCCACCTCTACGTTTTTGAGCGCTACTTTCAGTTTGTCGAGTGAGGGTAGCATCTTGTCTTGCAGGCGTTGTGCAATCTTAAGCTCGGTGTTGATGCGTGTGCGGCGCTCAGTCTCGGGGCGCAACAGGAATTTCACTGCCAGGTAGATGGCAATGCCCATGAGCAGCATGACGACAGTGGCAAGTGCGATGGTGCGTTCCATCGCTTCGTGCACATGACACATGGTGTGTACCTCGTTGTATTTCTCAAGCAGCACAAGGTGCTTGGCCTTGTTGTGCAGCGGTGCTTTAAGGACGATTGCCTCGGGGTCTTTCTCCTTGATTTGCCGCTCCACAGCCTCCACGCTATCGGCCCTCACCAGGTCATAGGCGTCTTTATAAGAGCCGTCTTCCCAGGGCGACTCGGCATGCCGTTCCAGCTCGCTGGCGGGCATGCCCATTGACACGAGCAGGTCGAGCATCTCGGCTGTGTGGCTCAAATCGGTTTGCTCGTTGGCCAGCTCGACTTCTTCAAGCGACTCTTTAGAGTTGACATAGACCAGCAACATCGCGGTGAGGAAGATTACTGCCACGACACCGAAGATGTAGATCGCCAGTCGGTTGCCCAGTTCTAAATTCTTCATAAAGGTTGTGAGTTTAGAGGAAGAATCCTATGCTCATGAGGCTGTCGATGGTCTTGTCGATGTAGGCGCTCGAAATCACGGGCCACTCAAATCCCATGCGCAGCAGCACCTGGTTGGAGTACTCGTTGGTATAGTCAACGGCGTGCATGCTGCGTTGCGTTCCCTCATAGGCCATAAAGCCCACCAGCGCGTCGAGCTTCTTGGGGTCGCTCTTAGCCACCTCAAGTGCGGCGAGATATTCCTCGGTCTCGACAACACGCAGGGGCAGACCGGCATTCATTGCGCGGGCATAGAAGTAGCCCAGGCTCACGCGGTTGAAGTTGTTGCCATGGAATAGCACGCACTTGTCGGGGGTCTGCGTAAAGAGCACGATGGCGCGCGCCACATCGTCGATGGGCGAGATGTCTTTGTGGGTGTTGTACATTGAGTAGGGATAGCAGCCAATGAGGTATAGCGACTTGAGGCGGTTCATGAAGCCGTTGGTGCTGGCGTTGATTTGGAACTCGCCATCGACCTCTCGCGGGGCGAGGTTGCCCAGTCGCACCACCTTGCCCGTGATTTCGCCCTTAGCCGTAGCCTCAAGCACGGCGCGTTCGGCGGCAAACTTTGAGATGACATACTTGTTGTCGCTAAAGTCCTGCCCGATGTAAAGGTCGCGCTCGCTCAGCACATCGTTGCGTTCCATGGGTTGCTGGCCGCACACACTATGAGTTGACGTTTGCATCAGTTGTGCGCCAGTGCGCTTGCACAACTCGATGAGGTTGAGCACGCCATAGTAGTTGATGTCCTCGATATCGGTTCCTGCCGAGAAGTGCTTGACGTTGGCGGCGCAGTTAATAACTGTGTCGATGTCTTTGAGGTCCATGAGCGTGTCGGGCTTGGTGATGTCGCCGTTCACCACAATCAGGCGGTCGGGATAAGTCTCGGCGAGCGGCTCGCTGAAGTAGTAGAAATAGAGCGACTCAATGCGTTCGGCGGCGGTGCGTCCGTCTCGTCCGTCTCGGCACAGGCAGTACACTTTCACGTCATATTGGGTGAGCAGTTCGCGCAGCACATGAATGCCGGCAAAGCCAGTGGCTCCGGCGAGCAGCACGTTGCCCAGCTCGTGGCGTTTGCCCTGCTTGAAGTTGTCGAGAGTGTTCTCGGCAAGCAGTTTGTTGATGGCGGTGTAGTCATAGTCGGGGCAGATGAGTTGCGCGGTGGGCGAGGTGTTGTCGCTTGCCGCGTCGGTGTGCTGGCGGCTCTCGATGAGGTGGGCGAGGGCGGCGGG
>JABUUJ010000082.1:4117-6947 GCA_021443235.1 Muribaculaceae bacterium | reverse complement strand
GAGTGTCCTTGCGTCCGAGTATAACCACCTCGCCATCGCTGTTCCAGCGAGCCAGGTCGCCCGAGCGATAGGTGGGCAGACCGTCGTAGGTGATAAATGCGGCGGCGGTTTGTTCGGGGCGGTTGTTATATCCTGCGGCAATGCAGTGGCCGCTGATGAGCAGCTCGCCCATTACGCCTGCCGGCACGAGGTTGTCGTCGAGGTCGACGATGTGCTCCACATAGTTGCGCAAGGGTGCTCCCACAGTCACAGCATTCTTGCCGTTGAGGGGTGCCCCGTTTGACGACACGGTTATTTCGGTAGGTCCGTAGGTGTTAAACAATGAGGCATTGGGTGCTATAGTCTGCAGTCGGTTAAGCAGTTGTAACGGATAAAGTTCGCCGCCGCACACCACCACTTTGCATGCCGAGAGCATCTGCTGGAAGTCGTCGAGGTCGAGATATTGCAGCACTCGCGATGGAGTGGAGCCGAAGTAGTCTACCTTGTTTTCCTTGAACAGTGCGGCAAGTGCGATGGGGTCGTTGGTTTGCTCGTCGCTGGCAAAAACGAGCGTCAGGCCGTTGCTCAGCGCAAATCCCCACTCCTTGAGCGACAGGTCGAATGCCACTGTGGTGATGCTTCCCACCACGCTGCAGTTGTTCACCATGGCATAGGCATGCGGAATCGACGGCACCGGGGTGACATAGTTGACGATGCCCCGATGGCGCAGCAGCACGCCCTTGGGCTTTCCGGTCGAGCCCGAGGTGTAGATGAGATATACCAGGTCGTCGGGAGAGACTTCCACGTTGGGTTTGGTGCAGTTGTCGCCCATGTGCAACTCGTCGGCGTTCTCGTCGGTGATGACGTAGGCGGCCTGTGCGTCTTCGATGATTGTGTTCTTGCGCTCCTCGGGGTAGTCGGGCGATGAGGGGATGTAGGCGGCTCCAGCCTTGAGTACACCATAGGCCGATGTGAAGAAGCGCGAGGTGCGCGAGAGCAGCAGCACCACCTTGTCGCCCTTTTTCACTCCCTTGGCAATCAGGTTGTTGGCAACAATGTTGGCTGTGCGGTCAAGTTCGGCGTAGGTGAGTGTGCGGTCGCACGCCACCACGGCCTTGCGATTGGGGTGCAGCGCGGCTTGCTCTTCCATCAGGTTGTGGAAGCACTTGTCGGAGTATTGGTCGATGTCGGTGCTGGCATATTGCTTGAGCAGTGTCGCTTGGTCGGCTGTGAGCATCGACATTTTGCGTATGGGTTGCTGCGGGTTGTCGATGATGCTGTTGGCCACCACTGTGATGGCGTGACAATAGGTGCTCATAAGCTCGTCGGAGTAAATGCCTCGGCGATAGTGGATTGCCACCGACGGCACTCCATTGATATCCTCAACGCGCACGCCAATCTTGAATTTCAGTGTGTCGATGTCAAAGAGGCGGCGCTCCACCGTCTTGCCGTTGATGGTGTAGTCGTCGACCAGACCTCGCTGGTACTCATATACGATATTGGGGGCATAGTTGTAGTCGGTGCAAATCTTGACATAAGGATACATCTCGTTATCCACGACTTCGGTTAGTGTCTGCTTGGCCTTGAGTGCATAGTCGAGCGCCGAGGTCTCGCCCATGGTGAGGGCAAACGGCAAGGTCTTGACAAACATGCCAAATGTGTCGCCAAATCGGTTGTCGTTGCGACCTGTTGAGATTGTCGAGATGTAGGCTGCGCGCGAGTTGGTGTAACGTGCTGTGGCATAGCTTGTGGCTGCAAGATAAAGTGCTGCCGGGGTGATGCCGTGGGCGTTGCAGAAGGCGTCGACCTTTTCGGTGTTGATGGGGCAGGTGATGATGCCACGCTCGCCGGCATCGCCCGTTTGCGGCTTGTCGGCAGGGATGTCGCTCGCTGCCTCGCAGTCGGCAAGCAGTTGCTTGAAATAGGCAGCAGCGTTTTCGCCATCCTTACCCTCGAGCCACTGCCGCTCATGCTCGGCATAGTCGAGATAGGAGTATTGCTCGCTCTCGATTGTGCCTCCCTCGAGCAAGGTCTTGAGTTGGGTGAGGAATACCGAGAGCGATGAGCCGTCGAATGCGATGTGCTGCACGTCGATGAGCAGATACACCGCCTTGGGGGTGCCGATAACCTCAAAGCGATAGAGCGGAGCCGCCATCAGGTCGAAGGAGCGGATGAAGTGTTTGCGGTAGTCGGCTACCTCGTCCTCGCTCATGCTCAGCACGGGCACGCTCACGGCGGGCTTGTCGCCTTCAACCGTCTGCACAATGTCTACATCGCCCATTGCCAGATGCACGTCGCGCAGGTAGGGGTGGGCATCCACGATTTTCACCACTGCGTCGGCAAGTGCCTGGGCATCGGTCGAGGCGTCAAAGCGCAGATATATGGGCACGTTGTAGGCCGTTGTGTCGGGGTTGCGCATGGTGTCGGCATAAACGCCTTGCTGCGACACTGTGAGCAGCGACGAGGTGATGGCCTTGCGCTGTGCGGCTGGCTGCTGGTCTTGGGTGGCGAGCAACTTTTCAAGAATGCTGTCCTCAATCGAGAGCACAGTGCCTGTTTTCACGAGGTCGGCGCCTTTGATGTTCACGCCGAAGCGCTTGAACAATAGCGAGGCGAGACGTATCGAGGATATCGATGTGAGACCGACTAATGCCAGCGGCACGTCGAGCGATACATCGTCGATTTTCAGCACATCGTTAACGATGGCGATGATTGCCTGCTCAAGTATGTTGGGCTTGCGGTTAATGCTTGTGCCACTGGCTTGTTGGGTGGTCTCCAATTTGGGCTCGGGCAGGGCACGCTTGTTGACCTTCTGGTTCTGGGTGAGCGGTATGGCTTCGATTTGCATTGT
>JABUUJ010000082.1:0-3236 GCA_021443235.1 Muribaculaceae bacterium | reverse complement strand
GTGAGTGAGGCGCGTGCCCTTGGGCGTTCCGGTTGTGCCTGAGGTGTAGAGTATAATGAATGGGGAGTCGAGTGTAACCTTGGCCTTCTCGGGATGCTGGAGCTGTTTTGCCTCCAGCGATGCGATTTCGTCGGTGTAGAGCACATGCACCTTGTCCTTCAGGTCGGCGTCAAGTTCTATGTCCACGTCGCGGTCTTTGATGAGCAGGCTCACGCCAGCGTCGCTCATCATATAGTTCAGTCGCTCAGCGGGGTAGGTGCTGTCGAGCGGCTCGTAGGCGGCACCCGAGAATAGCACGCCCAAGGTGGCGGTGAGCATATACTCGTTGCGTCCTATCAGCACGCTCACTACGTCGCCGCTGCCTATGCCCAGCGAGTTGATGTGTGCGGCGAGGCGCTCGGCGGTGTTCTCTACTTGCTTGAAGGTGAGGGCGATATCATCGGTCTTTAACGCTATTTTGTCGGGTGTGGCGTGTGCGAAGTGGCGGAAGCGGTCGACGATAGTTTCGCCGTCGCCTATGCCTGTCTCGGCCTTGTTGACAGCCTCGAGTTTCTCTTCCATCTCGGGCGAGCAGAACTGTATGTCGGCAAGACGTTCACACTCCATAAAGCCTTTAAGCACAGCGCTGTAAGCCTCCAGCATGCTATCGATAAAGGCTTCGGTATATTGGGCTGACTGATACTCAACTTTCACTTCGAGTTTACCATTTACATGGTCAAGTAGGAACAGCAGGCTCTCGCCATTGGTTTGGAAACCAATGCGATCGCCACTGGTTATCACTCCTTCAGCAATGAAGTTTCCCACCTGCACCGAGCCACGGTAAGAGAAGTTGAGCTGCGGCGCGATGCCTGTGAGGGCGCACACCTCTGCGTATGGGCATTCGCGGGCATAGCGCAGGGCTTTGGCGTTTTGTTCGGCAAGTTTTTTGAGATAGTCGGCCACGGTGGTGTCGGCGTCCCATTGGCAATAAATGGGGATTGTTCTCACCAGCATCAACACCGATTGTTTTTCGGCGTCGGTGACGCGGCCGTTGTGGATGGTGCAGAAGAGGCTCTCGCTGGTGGCGTTCCAGATGCCAATCATATAGCCGAAAGCTCCGTCAAATAGTATGCTCATGGGCACTCCCAGCTCGCGCGAGCGGGCAAAGGCGGCGGGGTGCTCTACGACCAGTGTTCTTTTTTTGCGGCGCACGGTTGAAAATAGAGGTGCAGTGTTTGTGCTGTTGTCTTCAAGTACGTCGGGCAGTGGTGTGCTGTCAACGTCTATGCCCAAGAATACGTCCTTATACCATGCTACGGCCTCGTCATGTGCTGCGCTTTTCTGCCGTTCTTGCTCCTGTGCGAAGGCTTCGGCAGGCGTCAGCCCTTGGTTTTCCACGCTTTCGCCGTTGTAGGCTTTGGCGATATCGCGCACGATGATGCGTACGCTCGAGCCGTCGCAAATGGAGTGATGAAAACATATATATAGCCACTTGCCTTCGGGGGTGCGCACGATGCGTGCCACAAAGAGTGGGCCTCCGTCAAAGTCAAATACCTTTGGCGGCGCGCTTATCAACTCCTCCCATTGGGCTGTTGTGAGGTTTTCCACGCTCGCAACCACTTTCTCGCGGCAATCCTCGAAGCATGGCGTGCCGTCGTCGTACTGCGAGAAGCACATTCCCATGACGGGGTATGCCTCCACAACTGTTTCCACCGCAGCCTTCATGCGCTGAAGGTCGACACTGTCGTCGAGTGCAAACACGCATGGAACGACAAATACTGGCATGCCGGGTTTATTTATTGATTCATAATAAAGAGCTACCTGATCTAGCGTCATTTGAGTTCTCATAATTGTCAACTTTTTTATTGCAGGTTAGAATGTATAATCAAAATCGAGTTTCTTGAGCACGAGCCACAATGTCGACAGCGCAAACACCACGATGCCGTTGATGAGGATGATTTGGCACACACCGAAAATGTCGCTCAGCCAGCCCACCATGGCAAAGCCTATGGGCGACGCGGCGCGCGCTGTGACTTGCAGCAATGCGAAGAAGCGTCCCTTGTATTCCTGTGGCACATACATCTGATAGATGCTGCCCAGCGAGACGTTGGTGAGCGACAACATGGCGCCACACACCACCAGCATCACATAGACCAGCCACGAAATGTGCACAAAGCCTATTGTCATCATGCACACGCTCATCATTAAAATGGCGCGGAAGATGGCCTGGTGGCGGTTGAAGGCGCGCTTGTTGCGATTGAGCAGCACCGACATTAAAATCAGGCCGCCGCTGTAGCTGCCCTCCATCATGGCAAGCGCCACCGAGTTGCCGGCATAGTAGGTGGTGGCAATCATGGGCATCATGATCAAAATGGGTGCGAAAAACAGGTTGATAGCGGCAAAATAGAGCAGCATGTGGAACAATGCCTTCTCGCGCTTGAGGTAGCGAATGCCGCCCAGCAGCACGTCGGTGTATTTGGGCTTCGGCGCCGAGTCGTCATCGGCTTTGATGCCAAACGATGGCACCGTGAGCAGCAATATCGCGCCGGCCACATAGAGCAACAGGTCGCAACTCACCGAGCCGCGGATGCCGAAGGCCGCAATCGCAAAACCTGCTATCGACGAGCCTATTACCTGCGATGCAGGCGTTGCCATCACCACCATCGCAACTGCCTTGGTGACCCGCTCCTTGGGCACCAGGAAAGTGACACTCGACTGCACCGACGACATGAAAAACGCAGTGAGTATGCCCAGTATCACCGACACCGAGTAGATTATCCCTGGGGCGCTGCGCAGCAGGTTGTAGGTGGCAAGCAACGCCGCCAGCGAGGCTATCGACGTGGCCATGGAGATGAGCATGCAGCGACGGCGGTCGAAGATGTCGGCAAGCGAGCCCAGCAGCGGCACAAACAACATCGTGCACATGCCAGTGACTGCCATCACCATTCCAAGCACGAAGCCGGTGTCGGCAATGCCGCTCTCGTTGAGAATCCACCACGAAAGTGATATGGAGAAGAACTTGTCGCCCATCGAGGCAAGAAAACTTCCCGAAAGCAGGCGATTAAAACCGCCCCCAGCCTTCCGATACATATTGTCATTCATAAATCAATCCATTCATTCTCAATCCAAACTGCAAAGTTACCAATAAATTCCGAAAAAACAACCACTACACCAGCCTTTCTGGACACTCATTTTTACTTAACGTGGTAGATTAGGTCGCTTGCCTGCCGCTTGTGCAGAAACATCGTCATGTAAAC
>JABUUJ010000081.1 GCA_021443235.1 Muribaculaceae bacterium | reverse complement strand
TTTATTTTTCCTGCCGCAAAGTTACGGCGGCTGTCGGCTATCCTTCCTGCGGTCGGCACAAGGACAAGACAAGTTACACATAATATTTTTGAAAAATTTAGGGCGCGAGGCCACGAAATTTTCTCAGCCGCGAGGGTAAAAAATATTCCGCGTAATCCTTGATGTACGCTCTCCAATTCACCGCCGTGGGTATGCAGCGTAAAAATTAAACGCGCCCCGGCGCACAGTAATCACCCTCAAAAACTTCAAAATCATGACAGCAATTTTTTCCAACTCAAGCCTTTTCGCCAACAAGTTCAACAACAAACGCAGCGAATATCAAGTAGAAGTCGTCACTTTCGACGGAGAAAGCGTAACAGTGTATGTGACTGCCAGCAGCGCCAGCGAGGCAGCAGAGATCGCGGCAAGCTCGGTCGACAACGCCGACTACACGATGGTCTACAAGTGCTGAGGCACTTGACTTCCTTCCCCACATCACAGGGCTGTCCGCAAGGATAGCCTTTTTCTGTGTCAGTCCATGCAGCGCTGTCTTTTCCCCAGGCAGGCCATGGATATAACTTTGTGACAGAATCTTTACAAGCTATGGCACACTATTTCTCATACAAGCCGACAGGCACCATGCTCTCGTGCAACCTCTACGACGCATGGGGCATACACGTCGACGGCGACTCGGTAGTGGTTAGAATCACCGCACCGGGCGGCAAGGTCGTGCTCAACGAGCGCTACTATGCCGTCAACGGCTCGCTGCTGCTCTACGAGATAGGCTCGCTACTCGAGGCGAGCATGCGCTCGGCAAACCTCGCCTACGCCGACTTCACCTTCACGCTTCTCGACGAGGACGGAGAGACGGAGGACTACTGCGTGGTCCACACCCTCTACTGCGACAGGTTCTCGGTAAGCACCGACACCGACGTGTTCCTCGCCGAGAACTTCCTCACTACGCTGGGCACACGTCGCGTCGCACCCGGCTCCACGACTACGCTCAGCTACTTCGCCAAGGCAGGCGAGCCCACCACTGCCACGGTGTCATGCCTGTGGCGGTCAACTTCCGAGGCAGAAACACACGCGATGACATACGAGATGCCACGCCCAGCCATGACTGCCGACGGCATAGCACTGCTGGCAGTCGGCCAAGGCGACATCGTGGCGATGATCGCCCAGGAGCAGGGCGTCGAGGCGTCGTCGATCGAACTCCTCTCGTTCACCGCCACCGTGGGGCAACGCTCGGTCACCTGCTACGTCGACCGCTCACTGCGCGACGACTGCAGCTTCCAGTTCAGGAACTGCTTCAACGTGTGGGAGGTGGCGGCGTTCCCGCACATCACCACCGCCAAGAGCGAGGTGAAGCGCTCCACCGCAGTCGTCAACAACGAGTCGACGTTCTACGACCAGTCGGCAAGCCGCACCTACGAGGTGCAGACAGGAGCGCTTACCTACGACGAGGCAGAGTGGCTCGACCAGCTCATCGCCTCGCATGAGGTCAGGCGCCCAGTGCCCGACGACACCGACGACTCGGAGCCATACGTCTCGTGCAAGGTGCTCATCACCGACTCGACATGCGAGGTCTCGGACGGCGACGAGAAACCCAACTCGGTGAAGTTCACATGGCGTTACGCCGACAACCGGCCCAACGTCAGGCTCACCGCCTCGAAAGGCATCTTCACCTCACCCTATAACATAGTCTTCAGCTGATGGCCCGCTCTATTCACATCACCACNACAGCCCGACAGATGCTCAACAGCGGCGACCCCGTCGACATCTCGGTGTGGAAGTCCGACGGCTCGATACTGCGCCTGCGCAACTGCGTCTCGCTGCGCTACGACTTCTACGGCGGCTGGCGTAACGTCAAGATTCTCGCCTCGGGAGAGATGCGACGCATACGCGACGTGTGCATCTTCGCAGTCAACGACCTCGAAGTTTTCCTATAATTCATAATTACAGCAACACTTTAACACAAATAGGCTAAACAATGGATAACCTTTGCTTTACATCGGTAGAGAATATACCTCAGCTCAAGGCGCGGGCGGCTTTCACCGACCGCTGCGCTGCCGTGTTCCGCGAGGACAGCGAAATCACGCCATCAAACTTCAACGGCATACAGTACATGCCGTGGGGAGGCGACGACCAGATGCCCTACGACATCATCGACCTAATAGAACAGGACGAGACTCTCGCCACCTGCCAGATTTTCAACGCCGAGATATGCTACGGAAGCGGGCTGGTCTACGACTGCGCTGAAGCTACGAAGGCGGTAACGAGCGAGGTCGACGACTTCATGCTCGACAACGACCTCGCGGCCTACTTCCTCGGCGTGTGCCAGGACTTCAAGCACTTCGGCTTCGCCGTCTCGGTCATCATCCTCAACGCCGAGGGCACTCGCGTCGTCAGGCTGATGCGCAAGGAGGCGTGCTACTGCCGCTTCGCCGTAGCCGACAAGTCGGGCAGAATCCCCAAAATCCTCTACGGCAACTGGCGACGCATCATCCCAAACAAGGACGCAGTGGAGGTCATCGACCTGCTCGACACATCCTCGCCATGGCGCGACCTGCAGGACAGGCTCGCCAAAGGCACGAGGACGAGGAAGTTCGCAGTGCTGAGCCGTGTCCCCACGCCCGACAGCACCTACTATCCCATCCCTCACTACGCCGCGTTGTTCCGGGGCAAGTGGTACAACATCAAGCAGCTCATCGGCATAGCCAAGGAGAGCAAACTCAAGAACTCGGCGCCAATCAAGTACCAGATTGAGATCTCCCACAAATACTGGGAGGGCATCTTCCGCGCCGAGGGCATCACCGACAGGGGCAAGCAGCAGGAGCGCATCGTCACCGAGAAGCAACGCATCCTCGACTTCCTCACCGGCGCCGAGAACAGCGGCAAGGCCTGGTTCTCCACCTTCTACGTCACCCCCGACGGCAAGGAGCAGCACGACGTGGTAATCAACAAGATAGACGACAGCAAGGAGGGAGGCGACTGGGAGAGCGACATTCAGGAGGCGGTCAACATGATATGCTTCACGATGCGCGTACACTCCAACCTCGTGGGATCGGTGCCGGGCAAGGCACAGACCAACAACAGCGGCTCCGACAAACGGGAGCTATACACCATAGCGCAGGCACTGCAGAAGCCTTATCACGACCTGCTCTTCACGGTGCACCGCATCATTATCCGACTCAACCGATGGCAGGGCGTAAGGCCCGACTGCCCGTTCATACAACTCACCACGCTCGACGAACACGCCGACGCAAAGCAAGTAACAACCAATGACGATAATCCAGACGACCAATGAAGATAGTAACGACCAATGAGGCCTTGATGCGTTTCGTGCCTCACAGCATCAAGCCGGTGGCGGAAGAATCACCGCTCTTCGACAAGATATCGGCACACCTCCAGCTCGCCGAGGACTGGGTGCTCAACACCTTCATGCCCGAGGCGACCTTCAACCGCATCGCTTCGTACACCGACACCAACCCGCTGCTGCACAACGTCGGCCAACTCATCGTGGCTGACGCTCTGTGCCGTGCCATTCCTTCGCTCGACCTCGTACTCACGCCTAACGGCTTCGGCGTGGTCGGCACGCAGACCGTGGCCGCAGCCTCCAAGCAGCGCGTCGACCGCCTGATCGGAAGCATGCGCGACCTGCGTGACGAGGCAATCGAGAACATGCTGGCGTTGCTGCCCGGGGCTCACGCTTGGGCATCGTCGCCATTCGCACAGTTCTTCGGGGCTACGCTGTTCCCAAACATCGACCTTGTAACGCTAATGGGCATTGACACAGGACGATGGGAGAAATACCTCGAGCTACGGCAGGAGGTGCTCGTCATCGAGGAGTCGCTCGCCGAGGACTACCTCTCGCATGAGCAGCTCAAGGTGCTGCGCAAGCACCACCTCGAGGGAACACTGGACGACGACACGCGCCGCGTGGTGAACGCCGTCCGCTCGGAAATCGTGCGAGTGCTGAAAACCAACACTTTCAACGCAACACGGATGCGCGACGTGGTGAACTTCATCCGTTACCGGGAGGCCTCGTTCCCCGAATGGCACGCCTCCAACACCGCCAAACTGTTCTCGCCACCAAAGTTCGAGAACAAAAAAAACGCAAAAGGCTACTGGTTTTGATATGGACGCTCAGACTTTACATATTGACCTGTCGGTGCCAAACGGATGGCACGACATAAACGACAAGCAGCTGCGGTTCTTCTATGGGCTTGTAGCCGAGGGATTACCAGCCGAGGACATCGTGGTAATCTGCCTGCTACGATGGAGCAGGACTGAGGTAATAGGAAAGCAGCCGAACGGCGCCTTCCTGATGAGGCAGGGCGGCAACACCTTCACCGTGGCGGCGGTCGCCATCGCCATGCTGATATGCTACCTCCAGTGGCTGCACGAGATTCCGAACGTTCCCGTAAGGCTAAGCAAAATCGGACGCAAAAAGGCGCTTCCGGCCGATTTCCAAGGCGTGCCCTTCGAGAAGCTCATCATCTGCGACAACCTCTACCAAGGATACCTGCACAGCCAGGACGGGAAACTACTCGACCAGCTCGCCGCCGTGCTATATGACGGCAACGTCAGGCCCGATGACGCGGAACGCATATCGGTGTTCTATTGGATGTCGTCGCTAAAGGCTTACCTGTCGAAGCGCTTCAGCGACTTCTTCCAGCCTGCCAACGCCGAGGACGCCAACCTGCTCGGCACTCCAAACATCGGCTCTCGGCTGCAGGAGAGCGTCGACGCACAGATACGCGCGCTCACCAAGGGAGACATCACCAAGGAGGCCGAGGTGCTCGCTCTCGACACTTGGCGAGCCCTCACCGAACTCAACGCACAGGCTCGCGAGTACCGTGAAATACAAAAACACACAAAGAGATGAACAACGAATCGAACTGGAACGCGACGGCGTTCTTCAGAAACCTCACCGACAGCAACATCCTCGCCACAGACAACGGCTTCGTGTTCTGCCGCGTCAGCGGTCTCGAGGGCTTCGAGGAGGCTCTCGCACAGATGCAGTCGGCAAGCAATTTCGTCTGCGTCTCCGACATCGCCGACGGATACACCGAGCTCAACAACTCGCCACGCACTCGACGTGTCAAGACGGTGTTCCTCGCCATGCGGCACGCCGTCGACGACATGGAGGC
>JABUUJ010000080.1 GCA_021443235.1 Muribaculaceae bacterium | reverse complement strand
CTACTTCGCACTCATCTCCAACGAGCAGGGCGCACAGCTCATGAAGGTTATCGAGAAGAAAGCTCCCGTCACCTTCTACACCTACGCAACCATCAGCCACGAGGCTTATGCAAGCACCAAGACCAGCGAAGACCTGCGCGACAAGCTCCAGCAGTTCCTCAACAAGAACAAGACCGTTGCCGACTTCACCAAGAACGCCGCTGCAGCTGGCTTCCAGGCCATCGAGGCCAATATCACCCCCAGCACCCCCCAGCTGGGCATGAACCCCTACAGCCGCACCGGCATCAAGGACAGCCGCAAGGCCATCAAGTGGGCGTTTGAGAACAAGAAGGGCGAGGTGTCGCCCATCTTCAGCGACAACAACGACATGTATATCGCCATCGCCATCGACGAGATTTACGACGGCGACTACCTGCCTTGGAATGCCAAGGGCATTAAAGAGCAGCTCGAGGCCAAGGCCCGCAACAGCAAGAAAGGCGACGACCTGATGAAGCAGTATAACGGCAAGGCAAGCGACCTCAACGGCTATGCCAAGGCAATGGGCGTGCAGGTTGACACCACTCAGGTAATCTTCGGCAGCGAGATGGCAGCCAAGCTCGAGAGCGAGCCCGGCATCATTGGCCGCGTAGCAGCCGCCCAGCAGGGCAAGGTTGTGGGCTTGTGGAAGGGCCAGAACGGCGTTTACGCATTCCAGGTCACCAAGGTTGAGAAGAGCGAGCGCAAGCCCTCTAAGGAAGAGCTCAACAACCGCTTCAACCAGACTCGCATAGGCGTGTTCTCTAACCCGCAGGCCATCTCGGCAATCCTGTCTAAGGGCACCAAGGTTGAGCGTCGCCTCATCGACTTCTATTGACAATCAATTCAGTTTATATAAAAAGCCTCGCTTCCCACAAGGGGAAGCGAGGCTTTTTTGACTTTGACTTTGACTTTGACCTTGACTTTGACCTTGACATTGACTTTGACCGGTCGTTACATTCGTCACACTCGTTACCCTCGTTACAATCGAAATCCCACCCCCCCTCTATAAACAATAAACTCTAAACAATAAACTCTAAACAATAAACTTTAAACTATAAACATTAAACATTGCCGTTTTCTTGCAAAAATGCGAGAAAATCGCTAAATTTGCCAATTAAAACAATTTTAGTTTATTGATGAGCGACATAAACACTATACAAGACGAAATCATTGACGAATTTGAAGGCTTCGACGACTGGATGGACCGCTATGCCGTGATAATCGACATGGGCAACGCCCTGCCAGCTCTCGACGAGCAATATAAGACCCCCGACAATATCATTGAGGGCTGCCAAAGCCGCGTGTGGCTGCAAGCCGACTATAGCGACGGCAAGATGCGGTTCAGGGCCGACAGCGACGCCATCATCGTCAAGGGCATCATCTCGATGCTGGTGCGCGTGCTGGGCGACCACACACCCGACGAGGTGCTTGCCGCCGAGCTCTACTTCATCGACCGCATCGGGCTGCACGAGCACCTCTCGCCCACCCGCAGCAACGGCCTGCTGGCAATGATCAAGAAGATCCATGCCTATGCCCTCGCCTTCAAGGCACAGGCACAACCCACAAGCAACTAAATTATTAACCAATAAAACAACCCCAATTCATTATGTTACAAGACTTATGGAACAACAATCGCATGGTGGCTATGCTCATTGCGATTCTCGTAGTGGTGGTTCCCTTCCTCATCTACTACGTCGTTGAAGCAAAACGCAAGCACCCCAAGGGCCTCATCTCGGCAGCATTGTCGAACATGGGCGAGCGATTTGGCTACTACATCATGAATGCAGTGCTGCTGCTCTTCCTGTGCTCAAAGTTTGGCATCAGCGATGATCTGGCTGGCTGGATCTATGCGGTGTTCTATTTCCTCATCTACGTGCTTAGCCTTCCCGGCGGCATGGTTGCCGACCGCACCCAGAACTTCAAGGGCACGATTATGACCGGCCTGCTGGTGATGGCAACCGGCTATGTGATTATCTCGCTGCCCGTGTTTGGCGGCAACCCCGGCAATGTTCCCATGTGGGTGCTCGTGCTCACCTGCGTTGCCCTTGTGCTCATCGCTTCGGGTAACGGCCTGTTCAAGGGCAACCTGCAGGCAATTGTGGGCCAGATGTATGACAACTATGAGGCCGAGGCAGCCAAGCAAGGCCCCGAGGCTCTCGCCGTTGCCAAGTCGCGTCGCGACAGCGGCTTCCAGATTTTCTATGTGTTCATCAACATTGGTGGTGTGATTGCGCCTTTTGTGGCTCCGTTGCTGCGCAGCGCCATGCTCAAGCTCGACGGCTTTATCTACAACGCCGACCTGCCCCGCCTGTGCCACGGCTTCCTGAGCGCCAACCTCAAGGGCGATGACCTGAACAACCTCAACGAGCTCGCTCAAGGCGCAATGGTCAACGGCGCTCCCGTGGGCGACATGGCAGCGTTCTGCACCAGCTATCTTGAGTCGTTCAACACTGGCGTGCACTACTCCTACATTGCCTCGGCACTTGCGATGATCCTGTCGTTTGTCATCTTTGTCTCAACCCGCAAGTCGATGCCCAACCCCGTGAAGAAGGTGAAGGCAGCAGCCGCCACCAGCACCGAGGTCGAGGCCGACGCCAAGGAGATTCGCCAGCGTCTGTACGCGCTGTTTGCAGTGCTTGGCGTTGCCGTGTTCTTCTGGTTCTCGTTCCACCAGAACGGCCAGTCGCTGTCGGTATTTGCTCGCGACTTCTGCGACACCAACTCGATTGCTCCCGAGATTTGGCAGTGCATCAACCCATTCTTTGTGATTGTGCTCACCCCCATCATCATGCTCGTGTTTGGCGCGATGGCCAAGAAGGGCAACGACATCTCAACCCCCAAGAAGATTGCCATCGGTATGTTTGTATCGGCATGCGCCTACCTGTTCCTTTTGGCCATTGCCGTAGTCAACAACTACCCCTCGGGCGAGGAGTTCAAGGGCCTGGCCGAGGCCACTAAGGCCACAATGAAGGCTGGTCCGTGGGTACTCATCGTGACCTACTTCTTCCTCACCGTTGCCGAGCTGTTTATCTCTCCGCTGGGCCTGTCGTTTGTTTCTAAGATTGCCCCCAGCCACCTGCAGGGCATCTGCCAGGGCTTGTGGCTGTGCGCCACCGCCATTGGCAACCTGTTCATCGCCCTTGGCGTGACAATGCTCAACAGCTTCCCCTCGCAGTGGATGTGCTGGGCGGTGTTCGCGTTCTTCTGCCTGATTTCGATGGCAGTGATGCTGGGCATGCTCAAGTGGCTCGAGCGAGTAACCAAGTAACGATAATTAAAACCATTAGGGAAATCGGGGTTATCAGAGCCATAAAGTGCTCCGATTTCTCCGATTTCTCTAATATATCCCAACAACGCTAATGTTTAATAATCAACCTAAAGGACTTTTTGCGCTGGCACTTGCCAACACTGGCGAGCGCTTTGGCTA
>JABUUJ010000007.1:7478-26099 GCA_021443235.1 Muribaculaceae bacterium | reverse complement strand
TCCACACTGAGAAGGCATTGAGCAAACTGACCTTTGTCGAATCAATAAAAATCGAAAAAACATGAACCTTACCATAGACCAACAGAACCTCCACCTTTTGCTTCCTGGCAAGTTGAGTTGGATGGCAAAGATGTATATTGACGACCACAAGACATCGGTGGTTGACGCTATCCGCGCCCTATACAAAAGCCACACTTACACCACACTTGAACAAGAAAGCAGCAAGTTGTGGGAATATGGGCCAGTAGCTCTTTATGAGTTGATGGATGAAAACGCCATTTCAGAACAAGGCAAATAAAGCGATTTGAGAAAATTTGTGCGATTTTGTTGATTTTTTTGGTTTTTTGAGGGAAAATGTTTGGAAATTTGGTGGGAATGTTTTAACTTTGCAATTGGATAATTAGGAGTGCTAACTTAGGTGTACTAACTTAACTTACGGAGTACTAACTTAAGGACTGCTAACTTAGGAAGGAAAGCTATGTTGTACTATTATAAATATATGTGTACAAGCCGCAGGGGCATTATTGATGTCTCGGCGTTCCGCATTACCCCCCTGTTCAAGTTGCTGTAAATCAAGGATTTAACAAATACATTAGGCCGTGCGCTACTGCGTGCGGCCTTGCCACATTGAGCGCCGGCATGCCAGTGTTCTATTAAAAACGAATCTTATCACTAACTAACTAAAACTTAAACAATTATGAATGTGAAAAATTTATTGACTTATTGCGATTGCCCGCCTGGAAACCGAGCGCGGCTATTGCGCCAGGCAAGAGACCGAGCCCTGCGGGCCATGGTGCTATGCCTGCTGGCACTGATGACGCTGCCAGGCCTTGAAGCCGTGGCGGCCGACTTCACCCCTGATTGGGCGAAGGGCGTAACCTATAACGATGAAAACAGGTGGTATCAAGTAACAAGTGTTGGTGAATCCTCCAAGTTCTCGGGTGGTGATGGCACGTCTACCAAACCCTACCTTATTTCCAAGGAGCACGACTTAGCTTTGTTACAGTATTGGGCCTACAAAAACAACACAGATTACACGGGCACAAGTTCCAAAAAGGTGTACTACAAGTTGACCAAAGACCTCAATATGTTGAGTTATAATAATGGAACGACAACAAAATATGCTCGTTGCACCACAATTGGTGACAGACAAAACGACAACTACGCCTACATTGACTTTGATGGCGGAGGACACACTATCTACAACGTAGTGATGCCCTATGACACCAGAGATTATAGCGACAATGGTATCTTCGGACGATTGTTCAACAGTAAAATCCATGATGTGACATTCGACCACTACTACATTGCGAGTACTTCTGATGGTGATTACATTGGTCTCGTGGGCTATATGAAAAACAGCACGCTTGAGAATGTGCATGTTAAGAACGGCTTTGTGGCTGGTGGTTCCAACATAGGTGGCCTCGTTGGCCGAATCGAAGGCAACTCGGGCGATGGCAAAACAGTCACATCATATATTATCAACTGCTCATTTGAGGGCAAGGTTTATAGTCGATACACCAAAAACCTCGTTCACTTTGGCGGACTCGTGGGTGTCATTAGGCACCAGCAGCTTAAACTATACAACTCGATGTTTCGTGGCGCACTTTACACAGACAACGGGAGGGGCAATGGTCGCGGCGGCCTCGTGGGCTACATGGGCGCTGGCGACACCCACATCTATATAAGTGGCTGCGCCGTTATGGGCGAGTTCGATGGCAAAGACCGATACAATTGTCCGCTCAACCAAAAAGCCGACAACGACCTGGGAATAGAAAGCAACGGTTTTGCTGTGGCAAATGTCCACTACAAAACCAGCTACGTATATTTTGACTCGCCGCTTCTTGTATCGGAGAATTCACGCTACAAAAGCAAAGGCGACATTCTGGCGTGCTCGGGCGACTATGGCAAGAATAGTTCAAACGTCAAGTATCTCAACAACGGACAATACGTCGGGCTGACCGATGGTGGCAACAGCATGATCAAGACGATAACCGACACATACGAGGGTGCTTATAAAATCAACGATTGCGCCTACACAGCGGGAACCGGCCGAGCCTACTTCAGCATGAATAAGGGCAACAGCACGTCTGGCACCCGCGACACGATTGCCATCAACAAAAAAGACCCCATTAGTAAAATCACAATAAAGGGAGTCACGCCCAAATCGCTGACGGTAGATGCCGGCGTGGTGAGCGGCACTGACATTTATGCTCAGAAAAATGCCAAAGCCACCATCCAGATAGCCAAAGACGATGAAGACCGTGCTAAATATCCCACCTCGATAACCGAGAACACAAACCCTGTAGCATGGGAGATGGATAAAAGCAGTATCAATGAGAAGAATCCATATACTGTTTATCGCGAGCTTGATTATGACGTGTTGCCTCACAACATAACGATGAACATCAACTACGAGGCACTGCCCGTGGCAACAAACGTAAAGGCAACCCTCAACTCCTATCGGAAGAAATGCACGTTGACATGGGACAAGTCCAAAAAAGCCGGCTACTATGCCATCTACCGTGGCAATAATAGGCTCGGCGTAATAAGCACTACAAGTAATGAGAGCAAATGTAGTTATGTTGACAATAATGTGCCTATTTCTATTGATAATGACTCGGTATATTATGAGATTTATTATGTGAGCAGCAATACCGATGCCGACAAAGTGCTTGACGCAACCATCCCAATGGACACAAAGTTCCCAAACCTCAAGGGCCGTGTGAAAAAACACACAAAACTCGCCAATGAGCTCGTACTGAGGGCGTCGAAAACCGCGGCAACGGCAGGAACAGTCAACGTCGAACTTGTCTATCCCAAAGAGACAATCTACAGCCAAGCTGCCTATAATGTCTATTCCACCGACGATCCAAAGAAATCGCTGGCCAGCGGCAAGTTAGCAACGGTCTCAACGGTTGGAGGCACCTTAACCCAGCTTATCAAGGGCATCAGCCTCCCCGACGCATGCGAGACCTATAGCCTCTATTGTACGGTTAACTTGGGCACCCTTGGCAGTCAGAACTCGCCAAATTGCAACATGAAAGCCGATGGCGCTATCGAGTTTGAAAAAGTCACGGTGAGCAAGGGCGACATGAAGGGAAATGTGAGCATAAACATCAACATCAAGAGCACATCCAACCTCCAGCCCATCAAGTATGTCATCGAGCGCAAGCTTGCTAATGAGGACGACAAGCAGTACATACAACTCTACACCTTGAAGACGCTCGACACTCAGTTGACGCAAATCGACGACAAGGTGTCGCCGGGCAACATCTACAAGTATCGCATCAAGGCGTTCTCGGGTTGTAACAATAAATACAGCGACAATCACGATGCTCTTTACGAGGACTATGGATTCTGCCAGGCAAAAGGCTCGGTGAGCGGCCGCATCACCTACAACGGCAACAACGCCGTCGACAATGTGGCGGTTTACATCTCGACCAACGCCAACACCGACCAGCGCCAATATACCAGTGCCTACTTTGACGGCAAGGCGGGCGAAATTGACAACGACAGCGTTCAGGGCATCACCTTCGACGACCTACAGGACCTGAACAACATGGCGAACTACACGCTGCAGTTCTTCATGAAGCCTCATGGCCTTGCCAACAAGGTCAGCGACTATGGCATCAATGTGGCAAGCGTGCCGCAGGTGGTGCTTGCGGTAATTCCTCCCGCCGATTCCATCAACGGCGACTACCGCCTCGCACCGCTCTCTAAGGCCGATGGCGACTATATCGACGGCGAGAGCGGCAGCGGCAACGACGGCAGCGAGCTTTACAAGGCCACCGACGGCAGCGAGGGCAGCATCACCAGCGACCTCTCGGCTGGCGTGTTCACCAATGTATTCCTGCAGAGAAATGGCGATAGATTCCGCATTGGCGTCCTGGGCAAACACTATGCCTCGGCAAAAGACAACGTGGGCACCGACTCCATTATCTGGTATAAGGAATTCGCGGCCAATATGAACAATATGGAGGACGACTACAAGGGCAAGCTCACCTTCGCCCGTCCAGCCGGCATTGACTATGCCTCCTACATGGGCTGGATCGACGATATTCGCCTGTGGAAGGGCGAGAAGACCGATGCCGAGTTGCTCAAGTATGCCAGCAACATCCTCAGCGGCACCGAGCCCGGCCTGGAGCTATATGTCAACTTTGACGAGAACATCGCTACCCACTGCTTCGACATGAGCGGCCACAACAACGTGCGCAACTCACACCACGCCAGAGCATACGCCATGACGTGCGACGATGTGATTCCCGAGAAAGAGCAGCTTGGCCTGAAGGGCATCACCGATGCCGACGGCAACTACATCATCTCGGGCATCCCGTTCAGTGGCGAGGGCACGCTCTACACGGTCACTCCAGTGTATGGCACGCACACGTTCAACCCCACCAGCCAGCAGCTCTACATCAGCGAGTCGTCGCTGGTTGCCAACAAGACCGACTTCAGCGACGAGAGCTCGTTCCCGGTTAAGATCAACGCCACCTATCTGGGCACGATGCTGCCCGTTGAGGGTGCCAGCATCCTCGTTGACGGAGCCTCACAGTTCGACAACGGCAAGGAGTTGAAGACCGACGCCGACGGTCTCGCCACAGTGAATGTGCCCATCGGTCGCCACCGCCTCACGCTGAGCAAGCAGTCGCACACCTTTGCTTGTGGAGGCACAGCATGTGACCCCGACACAGCGAAGATGTTCGACCCCTCTGGGGCAGGCTGGATCGATGTGCCCAAGGGCCTTGACCTTGACCAGGCTCTCACATTTATTGACGCCACAACCGTACGCCTTGTGGGCCGCGCTGTGGGCGGTGCCAAAGAGTCATCGCTTGGCCACAACTTTGGCTTGAGCAAGAACAACATCGGCCAAGTGCAGATACAGCTCAAGCCCACCTCGGCTAAGCACTACGACATGCACCGCAGCGAGTGGAACGAGAACGGCAACCCCAGCCACACAGTGAATAACAACAACGAAAACGTGAATAGCACGACCACCTATGACGCAAACTTCATCACAATCCTTACCGACCCCGCCACGGGCGAATATGACGCGATTGTGCCACCCATCGACTTCCAAACCGCCAGCATCACCACAGTGGGCGGCACCGAACAGGGCGACTACAGGCGATTGCTCGCCGACGACTTTGGCGGCAACGTGAAGATTGAGCCTCGTGTGGGTCAGGCGATGACCGACTCAACATATATTGATGGATTAGGGTGGAAAACCTATGAGTACAACGCGCTCAACGATTTCACCTACTACATCGACCCCACATTCATCGTTACAAGCGGCGACGAGAGCTATCCCAACATGTATGGCGACAGGGAATATGCCTACAGCGACTCGGAGGACTCTAACAACAACGACATCATCAAGTTGTGGAGCGACAACAAGGAACTGCTGAAGGTAGGAGGTCCCGAGGCCTACACACTGGGCTATCCCGTGTTCACGATGCTCAACAAGTACAAGATGAACATCGAGGCCTATGAGATTTATTGCAACCGCGACTATGCCAACGTTAATCGCCCGCTCGACGACGAGTATCACCAGCCGCTCGACTCGGTTGAGGTGGTTGTAACAAACCAGATGGCGACCAAGCAGGGTGTTTTTGACTCGCAGAATGTGCTGCAACTGAGCGAGGAAGACGCTACAGTAACGACAGTCACCCTCGACCGATTGGGACAGGGCGTGTATGAGTTCAGGGCTGGATTCCCCAACTATAACGACGACCACACACTGCCACTGTCGATGCGCGCCGAGGTGCACGGCAAGACCTACATCTATCCCAGCGAGGACAAACCCTTCAAGGGCATCGTGCTGGGTAGCAACGTCGTTCCCGGCGACAACTTCGTGACCGCAGGTCCCAATATCGTTGACTTTGTGTTGCACGACCCACCGGGAAGCAACAGTTACGCCACACTGAGCGAGGGCTCCACCGTCTCGGCATCGCACTCGATGGCGATTACATCAGGTGGTGAAAACAATGTTGGGGTTAAGTTCTCTTGGGGTGTTAAGTATCAAACCGTGCAAGGCACAACCGCCGCTGGTTCTGTGTTCGCTGTATTATCGGAATCTAATCTTATAAACGAAGGTGAAGCAGGTGTTTCGTCAACCTGGAGTGCCGAGGACAATGACTCATGGAATATCTCTTACACATTGGGCAAGGACATCAGCACCAGCGCTTCACCCGACTATGTGGGTGCCGATGGCGACATCTTCATCGGCTCATCGACTAATGTGACCATCTCGCAGACCAAGAAACTTGACTTCGTAAGGGTGCCTGGAAGCGGAGCATACGAAGGTGGCAAGAGCCAATATAACCTTCAGATGTCGGACGCCATGTCGGCAGGACTTGACTATAACACCGCGTTTGTATATACCCAGAAGCATATCAAGGAGACGCTTATTCCTATGATTCGTGACCTGCGCAGGTCGCTTATCCCCGAGGAGAATATTGTGTCGAGCCTCACTGGCTTGGGCGCAAACAACAGTCCAACGCCCAAGTACTATGCATTGCCCACCACCGACTTTGAGAAGTCTTCGTGGGAGCGTGGTGTTGACTATGAAGTGGTGTTTAATGACGCCGAGCATCAGGCCGACACAGTAAACATCTATTCAAATTGGTTAAAGGACTGGGAAGGCGTTCTTGCAAAAAACGAGGAGGTCAAGCTCCACTGCATCAACAACCTTCACGACAAGAAGACGTTTACCTACCATGTAGGCAACAAGGAGTATAACTACAACGATAATGTGGGCAACCGCACCATTACTGCCGATTATGGATACCTTGGCAATAAGTCGTTTGACGCTGGCTCGACAATCGACGAGCAAGCCGAGATGTCGTCGGAGCACGAAAGTTCGTGCAGCTATGGTGGTACTGCCGGAATTATTGCTAATCTGCTGGTAGGCTCAACATTTAATAAATTCGGTGTACAGGCGGTAGTTGAAACCAACAACCAAGTTGGCGAGGAAAACAGCGACAGCGAGACCACATCTGGCACCCGCACGTTGGCTTACCACCTTGAGGACCAGGACGCTGGCGACTATTTCTCGGTTGACGTGTATCTGCCTGCCGCCATCCTTCCCTCTAAGACCGACGGCCTAAGCGGCTCGACCGATGTGGGCGAATATGGCAACCAGTCTTATGTGTTTGTAACCCGTGGCGGCCAGAGCAAGTGCCCCTACGAGGGTCCCGCACTGACACAGTACTTCCGTCCCGGCCAGTCGATAGGCTCGGGCACCACTCCGGTCGACGCACCGCAGATGGTAATAGCCAATACCGACGTAGCTGGCGTGGCAAGCGGCAAGAGCGCGACATTTGTCACCACGCTCTCGAGCGAGTCAACATCCAAGCTTGGCTCGTGGTATCAGCTCTCGGTTGAGGAAGGCTCTAACCCCTACGGCCTTGAGCTCAGCGTTGACGGCCAGCCGCTGGCAACACCGCGCCTGTTCTACCTCAACCCGGGCGAAAGCGTGCAGAAGACCATCGTCGCCAAGCAGACACGCTCTGACGTGCTCAACTACAACGTAAACCTGTGCTTTGGCTCAAACTGCGACGACAACATCGTCAAGACAATCCCCATCAGCGTCGAGTTTGTTCCCGCATCGACCGACGTGACCTTGAAGCTGAGCGACATCACGGTGAACACCCTCACCGAGAAGTCGAGCGTCACATTCACGCTCACCGACTTCGACCGCCAATTCACCAACTTCGCCATCATCCGCCTGAAATACAGGCGCAAGGGCGAGTCGAGCTGGCTCACGCTGCACAACTTCATCAACAACCAGCAACTGCTGGAGGATGTGGGCAAGATGCCTAAGGACACTACCTCGTTCACCATGCTTGAGAGCGCAAAGGTGCTCTACACATGGGATATGTCGAAACTCGTGGATGGCGACTATGAGGTGATTGCCGAGGCCGCCAGCCTGCACGGCTATGACGAGGTAACCACCACAACCGACATCCAGACCATCACCCTCGACCTCACCGCTCCCACCATCATCGGGCAGCCAACACCCACTAACGGCATCCTTACCGCCGACAGCGAGGTGAGCGTGACATTCAACGAGGATATACAGCACACCGCGCTCACGTTCAACAACTTCGCCATCGACGCCCACCTCAACAACCAAGTAGTGGGACACGACGCGGCACTCAACTTCTCGCCAGGCAGCGAGCCTGCAGCCACCGAGGCCAACATCAGCCTCACGGGCGACTTCACCATCGAGGGATGGTATAAGCGCGAGGCAGGCAAGGCAGGCACACTGCTCAAGCACGGCGACAAACTTGAGCTGGGCGTTAACGCAAGCAACACAATGCGACTGGTAGTGAACGGCAAGACCTATGAAAGCGTCAATGTGCCTGTCACCAACCAGGAAATCGACAGCGACTGGCAGTACTTCCAGCTGACCTACGACAGCGGCAACCGCACGATGACGCTCAACAACCTCTATGGCGTGGAAAGCGACAAGAACAAGCTGTGCTTCATCAAGGAAACCCTGACTGAGCCCTACAGCAACCGCGCACGACTCTATGTGGGCGGCGACCTGAGCGGACAGATGCACGAGCTGCGCATGTATAACGTGTGGCGCGACCTCACCGAGGCCGTAGCAAGCAAGTCGGAAACTATGGCCGGCACCGAGGACAACCTCACGGGCTACTGGCCCGCCAGCGAGGGCCACGGCGGCATGGCCACCGACAAGGCCCGCAGCCGCAACCTCAAGGTGAACGGCAGCTGGTATATCAGCGAGCGCAACTTCGCTCCCCACTTCGACGGCAAGCAGCACATGAAGCTCAGCGTGGGCTCTACGCCCATCTCGAGCAAGCAGAGCATGCTCATGGAGTTCTGGTTCCGCGGCAACGAGCAAGACAGTGCGGCAACCCTCGTGGGCAGCGAGCACTTCACCAAAGACAACCCCGGCCTCTATGTGGGTGTCAACGACGACAACAAGCTCGTGCTTGGCTCGATGAGCACCGAGACCGTGCTCAGCGACAACAACTACATGGATGGCAACTGGCACCACTTCGCGCTCAACGTGCTGCACGGCAGCAACGCCACCGCCTATGTCGATGGCGTGAACGTGAAGCAGATGCCGGCAACATCGGTATCGCCCGTCGAGACCTCTAACCTGATTCTCGGCGCCAACAACCTAAGGGAATCGGGCGAAATAGGCGACAAGATGTTCAACCACTTCAAGGGAGCAATCGACGAGTTCCGCCTGTGGCGAGTGCGCACTACAGCCGACGTGATACGCGACCGCATGTATAAGCGCATGAACGGCGACGAGCCCGGACTGGTGGGTTACTACCCGTTTGAGGCTACCGAGGTCAACTCGGGCCAGACCGTGACAGTGTTCTCGCTCGCCAACAAGGCCGCCATCAGCGCCGAGCAGACCGGCGACGCCGTGATGAGCGACAACGTGGCATTTGACAGCGACGACACCCCCGCACTGCTCTCGCCCAGCAACCAGCTGAGCCGATACAGCGCACAGTGGACCGCCAACGAGCGCAAGATCGTGCTCACACCCGACCTGCCCAAGTATCGCATGGAGGGATGCACACTCACGTTCACCGTCAGCGATGTCTTCGACAGCCACGGCAACCGCCAGAGCGATCCCGTAGTTTGGTCGGCATTTGTCAACCAGAACCGCCTCACTTGGAGCGAACGCAGCGTCGAGCTGAAGCAAGCTGTTGAGCAGTCGACGACCTTCACCGTCGATATCAACAACGGCGGCAGCGAGGCCGAGAACTGGGTTCTCAAGAACGTTCCCTCATGGCTGAGCGTGAACAAGGAAAGCGGCACCCTCAAGCCACTCGACAGCGAGCGACTCACATTCACCGTGAGTCCCGCAACCAGCATCGGGCAATATGACGAGACCATCTACCTCACGGGCAACGATGGCATGAACTCGCCGCTGGCAATCAACCTCAAGGTGAACGCCACCGCTCCCAACTGGACAGTAGATGAGCACAAATACAGCTCGAGCATGAGCCTCATCGGGCGACTCAACTTCGGCGCCGACGCATCGGAAGACGAGGACGACCTGGTGGCAGCCTTCAACGGCGACGAGTGCGTGGGCGTGGCAAGTCCTATGTATGTCCAGTCCTATGACTCCTACCTGCTGATGATGAACATCTATGGCGACACCAACGACAGCGAGCTGCGTTTCAAGGCATGGAAGGCATCTACCGGCGTGGTTTATCCCAAGGTGAGCATCAACAACGGTGCCGCTAAAATCGACACCCTGCGATTTGCCGAGGATAGGGTTGCAGGCTCGCTCGCGGCGCCCTACCAGCTCACCGCCGAGGACTACATCGAGCAGACTATCGCCCTCAACAAGGGCTGGAACTGGATGGCTCTCTACACCACACCCGACGACCTCGCTCCCAGCAGCATATTCCGCAATGTGGTGGAGGCCTACAACGGCAATGAGTCGTTTGTTGTCAAGGACAAGAATGCATTCTGGCAACACGACAAACAAGGTAACGGCGGTAAGCTCACGTCGATGAACCTGAGCGATATGTATATGGTTTACACACCGCAAGAGGCCGACCTCAACATCACCGGCCGACGCACATCGCCCGCAACCGTCGACATCACGCTCACCCGTTACTGGAACTGGATTGGCGCACCCATCGAGGGCGTTTGCACTCTCGACCGAGCCTACGCCGACGCCGAGCCCATCAGCGGCGACGTGGTGAAGACCAAGAGCAAGTTTGCCGTTTACGACGGCTCGCGCTGGATAGGCAAGCTTGAGTACATCACTCCCGGACAGGGCTGCAAGTACTATTCGGCCGAGACCTCAACCACGCCTAAGGTGTTCCACTATCCCGAGACCTTCGCTTCGACAATGGCCCGCGCTCCGCGCCTGGAAGAGGACAACAAGTTCTGGTCGTGCGACAACTCGCCCTATCAGGGCAACATGACCGTTGTGGCACAGGTTTACTGCGACGGAGTGCTCATGAACGACGTAGAGCTCGGAGCCTTCAACGGCAAGGAGTGCCGCGGTTCGGAAATCAGCGAAAACAACGGATTGATATTCCTCACTATTGCAGGCGACGAGTCGGTACAACTCTCATTGAGTGTTTACGACCACATCACCGGCAAGGAATATAGCAACGTTGTGGGAATGCAATATAAGGACAACGCAATGATTGGCAACCTCAACGAGCCGTTCCGCGTCAATGTCGTAGCCGCAGGCATCGACGACCTACTTATCGACGATGACACCGACGCGACCTACTACGACGTCCTTGGCCGCCGCTACAGCGATCCCGAGCCCGGCATCTACATCCGCAACGGCCAAAAGGTAATAGTAAGGTCCAAGTAACCCACCGAGGCAACCGGCCGACTGAACCCGATTTTCTAAACCCTGCACCCCAGGGCAAAAACAGAAATAACCCACACCCACAGCGAGGGGGCGCCACACACCAGCGCCCCCCCGCTTTTTTCATGAACACAACCCAACAGAAGAGCAAAATTTTTAAAAAATTCCGGACTTTTTCTTTGAAATCTGAATGAGATTAAAATAAATTCAGTATCTTTGCAATCACAAATACTTATGGAATTTGTGAATAATATATAGATATATTTCAATGGTAACTATTGAGAATAAAATACTTAGTATTCTTAAGAAGTGCGGGAGAGGTACTGTGTTTTTCCCAGATAGATTTGCTCGCTATTCATCGTCGGACAACATACGTAAGGCTCTTGAGATATTGAAGTCGAAAGGAGTCATTATAAATGTTGCCCGAGGCATATATTGTTATCCTAAAATTGACAAAGTTTTAGGACTGGGTGTGATTTTGCCTTCGGTTGATGATGTTGTTAATGCAATTGCCAAACGTGATCACATAAAGGCGGTGCCAACTGGTGTACATGCACAGAATATGCTTGGTCTTTCAACGCAAGTTCCCATGAATTATGTATTCCTTACCAACGGATATGCTAAGAACTTAACAGTTTTAGGGAATATTAAAGTGAAGTTTAAGCAAACATCTTCCAAGAATATTTCTTTTCAAAACAAGTTGGCAATGCTCATTACATATGCCCTAAAGGACTATGGTCAGAGTAATGTCACGGAAGCACAAATAGAGCATATTCATAAACTGCTTAGATTAGAGAACAAAGACAACATAGTCAATGATTTAGCATTAATGCCAGTGTGGATTAGAAACATTGTGATGAATGCATATGAACAAGAATAGTTTTTTCTTGCTATCAAGTGAACAGCAAGCCATGGTATTGAACCAAGCATCACCAAAAATAGGTTTGCCACCACAAGCTATAGAGAAAGATGTTTGGGTGTCAACCATCCTTCAACTAGTATTCACTATGCCCTTCGCCGACAAGTTGATTTTCAAGGGGGGCACTTCTCTGTCCAAAGTATGGGGAGTTATCAATAGGTTCTCAGAAGACATTGATCTTGCCGTTGACAGGTCATTATATAATCTTGATGGCGACCTTACAAAAAAGGAAATCAAGAAACTACGCAAGGCTTCCTCAATATTTGTGAGAGAACAATTCGCCGCAGAACTGCAGACAAAGATAGAAGAATATGGTCTTGCCGAACTTTGTACTATAGAAGTAGAGCCAGATGGTGAAGGAGATAGAACATATCCTGAACCGCGTAAAATCTTTATTAGATATAAGAGTGCTTTGGCAGATGTTGCGGACTATCTTAAACCCGTCGTAATGCTGGAAATTGGCTCAAGGTCTCTCTTTGAGCCAAACGAGAAATGTCATATCCAAAGCATGCTTGAGAAACAGTTCCCTTCTATCCAGACTTCACTTGTGGATGCGCAAGTTACAACGTCTATCCCAGGAAAAACATTCCTTGAGAAAGTATTTCTCATACACGAATTGTTTTCGGTTGAAGGGCATGGAGTGAGAGCAGAGCGTAAAAGTCGTCATCTATATGACTTGTATCGTATGATGAACATGGATTTTGCAGTAAAGGCCACAAGTGATGACCTGTTATGGGAGAGCATTCGCCATCACCGTGAGATATTCACATCTGTAAGAGGAATGAACTATGCGCCAGATGTTCGCAAACGAATGCTGTTGGTGCCACGTCCAGATATAATCGATGTTTGGAAATCTGACTACGAAGCTATGATGGAGACGATGATTTATGGTGATAAACCGTCATTTGACGCATTAATTTCTTCTATGGCAGAACTCCAAGAAAGGTTTAGAAACAACTGTTCTTAAATTCATCTTTGCAGGGATACGCGAGGGTTGTGTATTTTGCAATAAATATTGCTTTTTTACGTTATTATTGATAGAGTTTTTGATGTGAGGGAACTTTAAAAAAGAGTGTTAGTTTAGATTTATTGACTTTTTAATGGGTTAAGTATAGATATGAGGAAGGATGGATGTGATTTGATGGGACAATGGGGTTTTGTGGTGGTGTTGCTGATGGCGATGCTTCCGGGGTTGGCATTGGCCTAAACTTCGGCGACTGATAATGCTGGCGCTCCAAAACCCAAGAGAGGTGTATTTGGAGTTGCATATTTTAAAAAGAAAAAATTAGAGCGTCTAAAGTGATTAAATGCAATGATGGTCAAACGTATAACATGGTGTTTTATTCCATTAGTTCCGACCCAAATGCCGTACATTACGTTTATCTCTTTAAATGCGATGAAAATGGTAATATTGAGGGCGACAAATACCACGATTAGTTCGGGAGAAATAGGCGGGCAAGTTTCCCAAAGCATAGGAGGGCGTGTCAAAAACTAGCATGCTTTCTTTTTGGGTTAAAAATAGTTGGTGGAGGAGGTGATGTGGTAACGCTATGGTTTTCATGGAGGTTAGGTGTGGTGGATGCGGTATTTTTATAAAAAAGATGGGAAAATTTATGGGAAATAAGAAAAATTTGTTACCTTTGTGCATTGATAAACCCAAATAGTTCATTAGATAAATGTAGCTTACCCCCGCGACGCGCGGGAAATAATTAACTCGAAAAACCAAATTAACGTATGTACGGAAAAATGCAAGAACACCTGAAGCAGGAACTTGCCGACATTAAGGCAGCCGGCTTGTATAAAAATGAGCGCATCATCACCACCGAGCAACGCGCCGCAATTAAGGTGCAGCCCGATAGTGACGTGCTTAACTTCTGTGCCAACAACTACCTTGGACTCTCTAATCATCCTCGACTGATCAACGCCGCCATCGAGACGATGAAGGCTCACGGATTTGGCATGTCGAGCGTGCGCTTCATCTGCGGCACACAGGACATTCACAAAGAGCTTGAGGCATCGATAGCCGACTATTTCCACACCGAGGACGCAATACTCTATGGCTCGTGCTTTGACGCCAACGGCGGCCTCTTTGAGGCATTGCTTACCGACCAGGACGCTATCATCAGCGACGCGCTCAACCATGCCTCGATTATCGACGGTGTGCGCCTGTGCAAGGCCAAGCGCTACCGCTATGCCAACGCCAACATGGAGGAACTCGAGAAATGCCTTATCGAGGCTCAGGCTCAACGCTTCCGCGTGATAGCCACCGACGGTGTGTTCTCGATGGACGGCAACGTGGCTCCCGTCGACAAGATTGTGGAGCTCGCCGAGAAATACGACGCACTGGTAATGGTCGACGAGTCGCACTCGGCAGGTGTCGTGGGTCCCACTGGCCACGGTGTTGCCGAGCAGTTTGACCTCTACGGCAAAATCGACATCTTCACCGGCACGCTGGGCAAGGCCTTTGGCGGCGCCATGGGAGGTTTCACGACCGGCCGCAAGGAGATTATCGACATGCTGCGTCAGCGTTCGCGCCCCTATCTGTTCTCCAACTCAATCGCCCCCGGCATCGTGGGCGCCAGCATCGAGATGTTCAAGATGCTTAAGGAGAGCAACACGCTGCACGACAAACTTGTGGAGAACGTGAACTACTTCCGCGACAAGATGATGGCCCAGGGATTTGACATCAAGCCCACACAGAGCGCGATATGCGCCGTGATGCTCTACGACGCCAAACTGTCGCAGGACTTCGCCGCCCGCATGCAGGAAGAGGGCATCTATGTCACCGGCTTCTACTACCCAGTAGTGCCCAAGGGCGAGGCACGCATCCGCGTTCAGCTATCGGCAGGTCACGACCGCGAGCACCTCGACAAAGCCATCAACGCCTTTATCAAGGTAAAGGGCGAGTTGCTGAAATAAAGTTTTTCCTGACTGCCTGCGGGTAGTCGGGAAAAGTGCTTTTAGAAACCTAAACAGGACAATGAAAAAAATATTGATTATCGGTTCTACAGGCCAAATCGGCTCGGAACTCACAATGAAGCTGCGCGAGGTATATGGCGACTCGAATGTCGTTGCCGGATACATCCCCAGCGCGCCCCCCATGGGCGAGCTCGCCGAGAGCGGCCCTTGTGAAGAGGTTGACATCACCAACGGCCAGCAGATTGCCGACGTAGTGACAAAACACGGCATCGACACCATTTACAATCTGGCGGCACTGCTCAGCGCCGTGGGCGAGCGCAAGCCGTTGCTGGCGTGGCACATTGGCATTGACGGACTCCTCAACGTGCTTGAGGTGGCGCGAGAGCATGGCTGCGCTGTGTTTACACCCAGCTCGATAGGGTCGTTTGGGCCTAACGCGCCCAAAGACGGCACCCCGCAAGACACCATCCAGCAACCCCGCACCATGTATGGCATCACCAAGGTGTCGGGCGAGCTGCTCAGCAACTACTATGCGAGCAAGTTTGGCGTCGACACGCGCTCGGTGCGCTTTCCGGGCCTTATCAGCTATGTCGCTCCTCCGGGCGGCGGCACCACCGACTATGCCGTCGACATCTACTACAGCGCCGTGCGTGGCGAGAAATTCATGTGCCCCATCAAGGGCGGCACTTTCATGGACATGATGTATATGCCCGACGCGCTGCGAGCCGCCATCGAGATTATGGAGGCCGACGAGAGCAAGCTGCGGCACCGCAACTCGTTTAACATCGCCGCGATGAGCTTTGACCCCGAGATCATATATCAGAGCATACGCAAGTACATTCCCTCCTTTGAGATGGAGTACCAAATCGACTCGCTGCGGCAAGAGATCGCCGAGTCGTGGCCCAACAAGCTCGACGACACTTGCGCGCGCATGGAGTGGGGATGGAAACACCGATATGACCTTGACGCAATGACGCGCGACATGATTGACAAGTTGTCATTGCGCCTCAACAAACAATAAACCGCACCCAAGCAGCCTCGGCAGCCCCACCCTCGGCGCCAAGGCTGCTTCAACAATAATACTCTCACAAAGAAACTGAAAATTGTTGTGATATAAAAATTGAGTTATGAAGATAGTTGTTTCGACGGGCGCCGGAATGAGCGCCGAGAGTGGCATCAGCACCTTCCGCGATGCCAACGGACTGTGGGAGAACTACCCAGTGATGGACGTGGCAAGCGACGAAGGCTTTGCCCGTGACCCCGAACTCGTGCACCGTTTCTACAACGGACTGCGCACAAAACTGCTTGAAGCACAACCCAACTCGGCCCACATCGCACTTGCCGAGCTCGAGAAACACCACGACGTGCACATCATCACGCAGAATGTCGATGACCTGCACGAACGGGCCGGCTCATCACAGGTGACACACCTGCATGGCGAGCTCATGAAAGTGCGCACCATGCGGCAGCCCTACAAGTTCTATCATCTGCCCAGCGACCAGCTCACCGACGAGGGCCTGAGCACCTCGCCCAGCACCAGCAACCTTAACGGCGAGCATGTGCGGCCCCACATCGTCTTCTTCGGCGAGGACGTGCCTAATTTTGCGCCCGCAACCCGCATCGTTGAGGACGCCGATGTGTTTGTCGTTATCGGCACCACGCTGGTGGTCTACCCCGCTGCGGCGTTGCTGCAATATGCACCCCGCACGGCCCGCGTGTTCTACATCGACCCCAAGCCCGCCGCTGTTCCCAGCTGGGTAACGGTGATCGCCAAACCTGCCACCCAGGGCGTTCCCGAATTTATATCAATGCTCAACAATTTATAATTCAACAAACATGAGACATAGCATTTTATTTATAGCAATGGCTGCCGCTGCCACCATCGCGTCGGCTCAGCCAGCACTGGAATTTACCGGCGAGCGCACCACAACAACGGCTCGCGTGGCACGCATCGTGGGCAAGACCGACCCGGGCGCACAGGCACGCATCAACGGCATCGACGCCAAGGTTTACAAGACAGGCTGCTTTGGCGCCGAGGTGGAACTGAACGAGGGCGATAACGCCATCGTGCTCGAGGCAACTAAAGACGGACTCACGACAACCAAGACCATCACAATGACCCGCACTGCACCTGAGCATAAGCCCAAGCACGAGCCAGTGATGCACGATGTGATGTTTAATGTGCTCACACTCAAGGGCGCATTCCTGCAATATGGCAACGGCACCGACCGTTTGGGCGGATCTAAGATGAGCTACATCGACGAGAACATACCACTGAAAGTGGTGGGCGACTATGCCAACCTTTACCGCGTTAAACTCGCCAACAACCGCTTTGCTTTCATCCAAAAGGAACTGGTGAAAATGGATCTCGCAGCCGAGGTTAAGACTGTCAACACCAGCTCAATTTCATATGGGGCGCACAACAATGTCGACAATGTGGAGATATACCTGCCTTGCCGCCTGCCCTACTACACATGGACACAACTCGACCCCACCACAATAAACGTTGACCTATACGGCGCGATGTGCAACAGCAACTGGATTTCGCAGCATGGCGAGCTGGGCATGATCGACTATATCGACTTCCGTCAGGTAGAGAGCGATGTGATGCGCGTCGTTATCAAGCTAAAGAAGAAATTTGCTTGGGGCTACAGCGTGAATTATCGCAACAACACACTGGTGGTGAGCGTGAAACACGCACCAGCCTCGCTCGCACTCAAGAATCTCACCATTGGTCTTGACGCAGGTCATGGCGGCGAATATCCTGGCGCTGTGGGCAACTCGGGCCTGCAAGAGAAGGTCGTGAACCTGCAGCTGGTCAACCTCGTCAAGGAAATGCTTGAGGCAAAGGGCGCCAAGGTGGTGCTCACCCGCAGCGAGGACGTGAACATGGAGATGTGGCAACGCAAGCAGATTTTCCTTGAGAACAAGGTCGACATCGCTTTCTCGATACACAACAACGCTGGCGGCTCGCCGCTCGTCGACCAGGGCTCAAGCACCTACTATAAGCACATCGTAAACCGCCCGCTTGCAGCCACAATGCTCAAGCACCTCACGGGCATCGGCCTGAAGGACTCGGGCCTCACTGGCAACTTCAACTTCTCGCTCAACATGCCCATCGAGTATCCCAACACGCTGCTCGAGGTCCTGTATATGAGCAGCCTGCCCGATGAAGAGAAACTGAGCGACGCCGCATGGCGCAAGAAAATAGCACAAGCCATAGTCGCCGGCATCGAGGATTACCTCAACCAAGCAAAGCAAGACAAGTGACGTTTTTCTTTGACTTTGACTTTGACCTTGACCACAGCTCGCTGCGCTCGTGGTTCAATGTTGTTCAACTTGGTTTAACCTTGTTCAACATTGTTGTGACGGGGTGACGCGGAGCCTAAATTTTAAAAATCCTATAAATTCCCATGAGATAATAATCCCAAAAATCCGTGAGATCTGTGAG
>JABUUJ010000007.1:0-6235 GCA_021443235.1 Muribaculaceae bacterium | reverse complement strand
ATTTTGATACACCTTCTTGTCGTGATCGCTTTTGGTGGTATCGGCCTTGTGTTGCCACGTTTTAATAGAATTCTCCTCTCCCACAATTTCATTTTTGATTTGGGAGAGCTCAACCTTCTTGCAGATGTTGGCAGTTGAGAGGTCCTCTAATAGGAATTCCGAGGTGCATTTCTCGTAGGCAATCGTGGTGTCTTGCTCAGCCCAGTTTTCCACTACTGCCACACGTTTTGCGTCGCGCGCGGCATCCTTTTTGGCATCGTTGCGCATCCAGAACATACCAAGTATGGCGAGAACGCAACCGCCAATGAGGCCCCACTTGAAGGTCCAATGTTTCTTGCGCGACCAACTGACGATGCGCCGCAACTCGTTCAGACGCTCATAGAAGAAGCCGTCGTTCTTGTCGTTTACGGCCTTTTCGGCTTGGTTGAGAAGGTTGTCCATCTCATCACACTCGGCGGCGGTGCACGGATAGATGTTATCGATGACTACAGAGTCGCCGTTGCGGTCCTCTTCGGTGATGTGGCTGCTGGTGCTCATCGCGGCATCCAGAAGCATATAAGCCTCATCGTTATCAAGATGCTCGGCTTTTGCGCGATTCAAGTCCTCTTCGGTGAAAGAGATGTAACCACTCTCGAAAGATTTTTTGCTGTTTGCAAATTTGTCTTTGTTTGACATAATTAGAAGGGGTTAAGGGTTAGTAATATATTGATTCAGTATTTGTCGGGTTGGGATTGATGAAATCATAAGTTAGTAATATTGTCGCTTGCGTCATCAATTCAAGCAAGGTTCAATATTCCAGTTGCAAATATACTAAATATTTTTAAAACACAACTATATTTGTCAAATTATTTTGTTTTTCCATAGCATTTTCTTCACATCTTTAACCCAAATAGTTCATTAGAATTTTGAGTTATTTTTGATTTTATGCCGAGCCGATTGTTCTTGCTTTTTGAAGGAGCATAGCAGGCTATGTGACTGAATAAAGCAAGGAAAAGATGTCCGCCGAAAACAAAAAGACGAAAAATAGCAAAATCAATAGCGACAAACGACTCATACTCGTTTTTGCCGAACTCCTGTGCTACGGTTGACTTGCCCACACGGCGCGCCCCCTTTATCAAAAGGGCGGTCTGTCCATGGCTCTCATTCTTCCACTCCAAAAGCTTTTTGTATATCTTTCGTTCAAATATCATAACTACAATATTTTACGACTGGAAAATTACATTATTTGGTTGTAATCTCAAAATGTTTTTGGGCAAAAATGGCTGTTTTCTCAATTTTCGAAATGTTAAAAATGGTCGTTTTCTCAATTTTTGAAGGGGCATTTAGTATGTGTAACGATTTGGAGAGTCGACCACGACTGTTTTGGGGATAATTAATGGGGGCTGTGAGGAGATGGGGGTGGACATACGTAAGCGGGGTGAGAATTATTTCGGGGGGAAAGTTAAGGGAGATTGCGAAAAAATCTGTACTTTTGCACCAAAATAGGAATCAATGTCCGAGAACCGAAAAAAATGGTATGTGGTGTGGGTAGGCACCGAGCCTGGAGTGTGTGACTCGTGGGCCGAGTGCGAGGAGCGCGTAAAGGGCTATCCCGGTGCGCGTTACAAGGGCTTTGCCACCCAAGAGGACGCTATCAATGCCTTCCGCAATGGCGGTGAGGACGAGATGGCGCTGCTGCGTGCCATTGCCACCCACGAGCCAGTGAAATATGTCAACTACGACGCTATCCCCGAGATTGTCAAGGACAGCATCGCAGTCGACGGCGCATGCTCGGGCAACCCCGGCGTGATGGAATATCGCGGCGTGGACGTGACCACCGGCGCCGAGTTGTTCCGCGTGGGCCCGTTTGACGATGCCACCAACAATATCGGCGAATTCCTGGCGCTGGTGCATGCCTTGGCGCTTTTCGACAAAAAAGGCAACACCCACACCGCTATCTACAGCGACAGCCGCACTGGCATGGCGTGGGTGCGCAACCGCAAGTGCAACAGCAAGTTGCAGCGCACCGAGAAGAACGCTCGCGTCTTCGAGCTCATTGCTCGCGCCGAGCGCTGGCTCAACACCCACAGCCCTGTGAACCGCGTCATCAAGTGGGAAACCAACAAGTGGGGCGAGATTCCCGCCGACTTTGGACGAAAGTAACCGTTATCGACAATGAACATACTGCTCATCAACCGTAGTGACCATCTGGGCGGGGCGGCGATTGCGTCGCTCAGGCTCATGAACGCCCTCAACGAGCAGAGTGTGGAGGCGCGCATGCTGGTCATCGACAGCAAGACCTCGCACTCCAGCGTCGCCACGGTGGGCAGCAAGTGGCACAACACCTACAACTTCCTTGCCGAACGACTCGACATCATCGTGAGCAACGGCTTCAACCGCGAGGCACTGTTCAAGGCCGACATAGCCTCGCACGGCCTCGACCTCTCGGGTCACGCATGGGTGAAATGGGCCGACGTCATCATCCTCAACTGGGTGAACCAAGGCATGCTGTCGATGAGCTCGCTGCACAAACTGCTGGCGCTGGGCAAGCCCGTGCTGTGGACCATGCACGACATGTGGAACTGCACCGGGATATGCCACCACGCCTATGAGTGCCGCAACTATGAGACGACTTGCCACAGTTGCCCTCTCACCGGGAAAAAGGGGAAAGACCTGTCGACTCGCGTCCAGCAGGCTAAGCAGAAGCTATACGAGGCGACGAACCTACACTTCGTGAGCGTGAGCAACTGGCTGGCACAGTGCAGCAAGAACAGCAGCCTGATGAGCGACAGTCATGTGACTGTGATAGGCAACCCGTTTCCCACCAGCAACTTTAGCTGCGTCTACCAGCCCGGCGACCTCGGCATCGCGCCCGATGCCCGCGTCATCGTGATGGGCGCGGCACGCCTCGACGACCCCGTCAAGGGCTTTGACCTGATGATTGACGCAATGGACTATATCGCCCGCGAGAAACCCGAGCTCGCCAGCCGCCTCCACCTATTATTATATGGTGGCCTGCGCGACATGTCGCTGCTCGACCGCATCGCCCTGCCCCACACCCATCTGGGCTATGTCGCCGACGTGCGCCCCATCTACCGCCAGGCCCACATCGTGCTGTCGACATCGCGCTACGAGTCGTTTGGCTACACCTTGCTCGAGGGGATGGCGTGCGGATGCGTGCCGGTGACCACAGGCGACGGTGGCCAGGTCGACATCGTGAAGCACCTCGTAAACGGCTATGTCACAGGAGGCAAAGACCCCACAAGCATTGCCGCGGGCATTGAGTGGGCCGCCAACTGCAGCCTATCGCGCGAGACGTTGCACGAGTGGGTGAGTGTTCACTTCGACTCGTCGATTATCGCACGGCAATATATTGAACTGATTAAAAGCTTATAGTTTAAAGAGAAGGGAATTTTCGCGTAGACGCTTAGGCGCGTAGTCGCATAGACGTAGACAATTAAGAATTATGAATTAAGAATTAAAATTATGCAGACTGTTTTATTTCACAACACGATATTCGGGCCCATCAAGAGCCGCCGACTGGGCGTGTCGCTGGGCATTAACCTGATGCCTAATGATGGCAAGATCTGTTCGTTCGACTGTCTTTACTGCGAGGCGGGTTTTAATGCGCAAGGTCCTGGGAAAGACGGCATCCCCACACGCAACGCCGTGAAAAAAGGCTTGAAACGCAAACTCGAGGAGATGCAGGCCGCCGGCGAGCCTCTCGACGTCATCACCTTCTCGGGCAACGGCGAGCCAACACTGCACCCGCAGTTTCTCGACGTGGTGAAAGACGTGATAAGGCTGCGCGACCTCTATTTCCCGCAAGCCAAGGTAAGCGTGCTCACCAACTCCACCATGACTCACAAGCCCGATGTGGTTGAGGCTCTTAAGCTTGTCGACAACAACATCGTGAAACTCGACTCGGCGAGGGCTCACACCTTCAGGACGCTGAACCGCCCTGGCTCGCCCAACATGATTCCCGAGGCTGTTATCGACAACTTGAGGCAGTTTGACGGCCAGTGCATCGTGCAGACGATGATTTTGCGCGGCAGCCATGAGGGCGAGACCATTGACAACACCACCAAGGAGGAAGTCGACGCGCTGATTGATGCCTACCGCCAGATTAGTCCCCGCGAGGTGATGATTTACAGCATCGACCGCCAAACGCCAGCCCAAGACCTCCACAAGGTTGAGGGCGACGACCTTGAGGCTGTGGCCGAGCGCATCCGCCAGGCCGGCTTCACCGTCCAGGTCAACGCATGACCCCCCGCCCCCCTAAAGGGGGAGCAATGACGTTGACTTTGACATTGACCTTGACTTGTCGTTACAGTCGTTATAATCGATACAATCAAGAAATCAATATCTCAAAAAACAACGTTGAGCCACCCGCTGCGCTGTGACAAAAAACGCTGCCCTCCTGTGACGGGAGGGCAGCTGTTGTAAAGATATGGTAATTTGTTCTATTATTGTTGCAACAAATTGCCTTATTGAGCTATTAGAGCTGTGGGCCAGCAGCCACGAGAGCCTTGCCGGCCTCGTTGGTGGTGTACTTGCCGAAGTTCTTGATGAAGCGGCTTGCGAGGTCCTTAGCCTTCTCCTCCCACTCAGCGGCATTAGCATAGGTGTCGCGAGGATCGAGGATAGCTGGATTCACGTTGGGCAGCGAGGTGGGAACCTCGAAGTCAAACAGCGGGATAACCTTAGTGTCGGCCTTGAGGATGCTACCGTCGAGGATAGCGTCGATGATGCCGCGGGTATCGGGAATCGAGATGCGCTTGCCTGTTCCGTTCCAGCCAGTGTTCACAAGATAAGCCTTGGCGCCGCTCTTCTCCATGCGCTTAACGAGCTCCTCGGCATACTTAGTGGGATGCAGCTCAAGGAATGCCTGTCCGAAGCAAGCCGAGAAAGTGGGAGTGGGCTCGGTGATGCCGCGCTCAGTACCGGCGAGCTTAGCGGTGAAGCCGCTCAGGAAGTAGTACTTGGTCTGCTCGGCGTTGAGGATGCTAACGGGAGGAAGCACGCCAAATGCGTCGGCGCTGAGGAAGATTACGTTCTTGGCAGCGGGAGCCGATGAGCCGGGCTGGATGTTGTTGATGTGGTTGATGGGATAGCTAACGCGAGTGTTCTCGGTAACGCTCTTGTCGTTGAAGTCGATCTTGCCCTCAGCGTCAACAGTTACGTTTTCGAGCAGCGCGTTGCGCTTGATTGCGCCATAGATGTCGGGCTCGTTCTCCTTGCTCAGGTTGATAACCTTAGCATAGCAACCGCCTTCGAAGTTGAAGATACCGTTGTCGTCCCAGCCGTGCTCGTCGTCACCAATGAGGCGGCGCTTGGGATCGGTCGACAGGGTGGTCTTGCCGGTTCCCGACAGGCCGAAGAAGATAGCAGTATTCTCGCCGTTCATGTCGCAGTTGGCCGAGCAGTGCATTGAAGCGATGCCCTGGAGAGGCAGGTAGTAGTTCATCATCGAGAACATACCCTTCTTCATCTCACCGCCATACCAGGTGTTGATAATTACCTGCTCGCGGCTCAGGGTGTTGAATGCCACGCATGTGTCGCTGCGCAGACCCAGCTCCTCAAAGTTCTCAACCTTAGCCTTCGAAGCGTTGTAGATCACGAAGTTGGGCTCAAATGCCTCGAGCTCTTCCTCGGTGGGAACGATAAACATGTTCTTCACGAAATGGGCTTGCCATGCAACCTCCATGATGAAGCGAACCGACATGCGGGTGTCCTTGTTAGCACCGCAGAATGCGTCAACGATGTAGAGTTTCTTGTTGCAGAGCTCAGCCTTTGCAAGAGCCTTAACCTTCTCCCACACCTCTTCGCTCATGGGGTGGTTGTCGTTCTTGTACTCATCGGTAGTCCACCACACGGTGTCCTTAGAGCTCTCGTTCATCACGATGTATTTGTCTTTGGGCGAACGGCCGGTGAACACACCAGTCATTACGTTAACCGCACCAAGCTCGGTGTCAACACCCTTGTCAAAACCGGTGAGACCTTCTTTGGTTTCTTCCTCGTACAATACCTCGTAGCTGGGGTTGTAAACAACTTCGGTAGTACCGGTAATACCGTACTTAGCCGCTAAAACTGACAGATCAAACTTTGCCATTTTTTTAATATTTTGATTTAAAAAGTTAATAATTTCGTTTCGTAAGTTGGCGCTTTTTTCTACACCACTGCAAAGGTATATACTTTTCTCTATTTGTGCAACACATTAAGGAAAAATTTCTTTAATTTTTCACATTATTTTTAT
>JABUUJ010000079.1 GCA_021443235.1 Muribaculaceae bacterium | reverse complement strand
GACATGCCCACAACAAGCAACGTGCTACAGTACTTCACGCAGGATGGTACAAAAGTTTCGATTCGTCCCAGCGGCACCGAGCCCAAGATCAAATTCTATGTTGAGGTTCACGACACTCTTGACTGCGCCGAGAACTACGACGCCAAGAACGAGTGGGCACAGGCCAAACTTGACCAGATTGCCAAGGACCTGGGCTGCAAATAAGCAAATAATCAAATTCCAATAATAAACGCCAAGTGGTCTCGTGACGGGGCCACTTGGTAATATGTTTTTAAATAAAAATGACTGAAAAATTAAACACTTTACGCGATTCTGCTGCTATCAGATGGACGGCACTGCTGTTGCTTGCCCTGGCAATGTTCTGTTCTTATATCTTCATGGACATCTTGTCGCCTATCAAGGACTTGATGCTTACCGAGCGAGGCTGGGACAGCACTGCTTTTGGAACGATGCAGGGCTCTGAGACATTTCTCAATGTCTTTGTATTCTTCCTGATTTTTGCCGGTATTATCCTCGACAAGATGGGTGTAAGGTTTACCGCGATACTGTCGGGCGTGATTATGCTCATTGGTGCGCTCATTAAGTATTATGCTGTGAGCGATATGTTTATAGGCAGCAGCGTTGAAACATGGTTTACCAATAATTTAAATTACATTCCCATCTTTGATGAGTTGGGTGTGTCGCCTTTCTATGAGGGCATGCCAGCGTCGGCCAAATTTGCGGCTGTGGGCTTCATGATATTTGGCTGCGGTACCGAGATGGGCGGCATCACCGTGTCGCGCGGTATCGTTAAGTGGTTCAAAGGCCGTGAGATGGCGTTGGCAATGGGAAGCGAGATGGCGCTGGCACGCCTTGGTGTTGCCACTTGCATGATTTTCTCGCCGTTCTTTGCCAAGCTAGGCGGCAATATCAGCGTGTCGAGGGCAGTTGCCTTTGGCGTAGTGCTACTGTGCATCGCGCTTATCATGGTAGTGGTTTATTTCTTTATGGATAAGAAACTTGACAGCCAAACTGGCGAGGCCGAGGAGAAAGACGACCCGTTCCGCATCAGCGACCTTGGTCAGATATTGAAAAGCAGTGGTTTCTGGTTGGTTGCCTTGCTGTGCGTGCTTTATTACTCGGCAATCTTCCCCTTCCAGAAATATGCCGTAAACATGCTGCAGTGCAATCTCACGTTCACCGCAGTGCCTGAGGGCTCAATTTGGGCATCACCATCCATCACCTTGATACAATATGGTGTGATGCTTGTTGTGGCAATCACCGCTTTTATGTTTAACTTCATGAAGAACAAGGCGGCCAAGTCGAGCGCACTCACCGTGTCGATACTGGCACTTATTGCCTATTGCTACATGGGCTATATGCGTCAGTCGGCTGAGTCAATATTTGCGGTGTTCCCGTTGCTTGCTGTGGGCATCACCCCCATTTTGGGCAGCTATGTCGACCACAAGGGCAAGGCGGCATCGATGTTGGTGCTTGGTTCGCTGCTGCTCATTGCTTGCCATCTTATCTTTGCGTTTATTCTTCCGCAGTTCAAGGGTAGCCAGGTGGGCGGCGTTGTTGTGGCTTACCTCACCATCCTTGTGCTTGGCTCGTCGTTCTCGCTGGTTCCCGCCTCGCTGTGGCCCAGCGTACCCAAGCTGGTTGACCAAAAGATTATCGGTTCGGCCTACGCGCTGATTTTCTGGATTCAGAACATCGGCCTGTGGTTGTTCCCGCTGGTAATTGGCAAGGTGCTTGACAAAACTAATCCTGGCGTGACCGATCCCACTCAGTTTGACTACACGGCACCGCTGCTTATGCTTGCTGGCCTTGGTCTGGCTGCACTGATTATCGGTTTTGTGCTCAAAGTTGTTGACAAGAAACACAACCTTGGACTTGAGGAACCCAACATTAAATAATTAGGAATATACATTGATAAACCGAAAGGGGCAATTTGCGTTGTTGCCCCTTTCCATATTTATAAATAATGACTGAGAAGGTTCAAAAGACATTGGCAAGCAGTGCGTTGGCACGTTGGGGCGTACTCATGATTGTGTCGTTCACGATGATGACAGGCTACATTGTAGCCAAGCAGGTGTCACCGCTTGAGTATTTCCTTGAGTTACCGTCGGCTGAGGGAGGCATGAACTGGACGAGCAGCGAGTTTGGATTCTTTGCTGGTTCGCGCGGTTTCTTTAATGTGTTTTTCCTAATGCTTTTTGTGAGCGGTTACATTCTCGACAAGACCGGAGTGCGATTTGCAGGAGTGTTGTCGTGCGTGCTAATGCTTGTTGGCACAGTTGTCGATTACTATGCCATTGCGTTTATCTCGCCTGAAGGCACATGCGCATTTTTTGGCACAATGATGAAGATTCAGGTGCTTATTGCCGCCGGTGGCTTTGCGTTGTTTGGCATCGGTTATGAGTTGTGTGGCATCACGGTTTCGAAGGTAATCGTGAAATGGTTTTCGGGGCAAGAGATGGCGCTTGCGATGGGGCTTCAGGTTGCGCTTGCCCGACTTGGCACAGCATTGGCACTGGGTTTCAGCCCTAAGATTGCTCAGTCGTTCAGCCTATCCACTCCCCTGCTCATTGGCATGTTCTCGGTGGGAACAGGCACGATTTTCTATCTGTTTTACTGCACAATGGACTCCAAGCTCGACAAGCAGAAAGTCACTGTGCTGAATTGCGAAGAAGAGAAATTCCGCTTTGCCGACTTGAAAGAAACATTGAAGAATGGCGGTTTCTGGCTTATTACCTTGCTGTGTATGCTCTACTACTCGTCGCTCTACCCATTTTTGGACTTTGCCACCAAACTGATGATTTCGAAATATGGCGTTGAGGCTGAGGTCGCTGGCATGATTCCGGCAATTCTGCCATTTACTTCAATTATCTTGACACCGCTGTTTGGTGCTATGTACGACAATGTGGGTCGTGGCGCAACGATAATGATTATCGGCACGGTGATGCTAACTGTAGTGCTCATGGTATTTGCATTGCCGCTCACCGCCACGTGGATTGCCATTGCCGCGATGCTGGTGCTTGGCATTGCATTCTCGCTATTACCCAGCGTGTTGTGGCCAGCAGTGCCAAAGATTGTACCAATGAACCTGCTTGGTACAGCCTATTCGATCATTTATTACATCCAGAACATTGGCTTGATGCTTGTGCCCATCGTGATAGGCGTAGTGCTCTCGCGCAACACCACTGGAGCGACCACCGACTATACCCAAGCCATGTGGCTGTTCTCGGGTATAGGCATTGCAGCGATATGTGTCGCAGTAATGTTGCTTTATGCCGACAAACGCAACAACTACGGTCTGGAGGCTAAGAATAAAGAATGATTATGAATTATTGAACATGCTGATAGCCTCGTCGCGCCCAGCATTAATTAGATCGGGAAAGTGGGCGTCGCTGTTAAACAGCACCGGGGCATTAAACTTTTTCAGCAGTTCAAAGAAACGATGGTGTGGGAAGAACCTTTGCTGTTTTTCCCACGCTTTTGTGTTTATCTCAATA
>JABUUJ010000078.1:7600-12552 GCA_021443235.1 Muribaculaceae bacterium | reverse complement strand
GAGCGCCTGGGCAAGAAAGGCATCATCAAGATGGCCGACGTGACCTTCCCCGAGGAGACACTAAACCGCATCGCAGTAATCGCGCCCCGCGCCGTGATAAACATCATCAAGGACTATGACGTGGTGGAGAAATATATGGTTGCAGTGCCCGACGAGCTCAACAATATCGTGCGTTGCAATAACCCGAAGTGTATCAGCAACAACGAGCCCATGCGCACGCGATTCCATGTGATTGACCGCGAGAATATCGTGTTGCGCTGCCACCACTGCGAGTGCACCGTTCATCAAGAAGAAATTGAGCTGAAATGAAACAGGACTGGAAACCCGGCACAATGATCTACCCGCTGCCCGCCGTGCTGGTGAGCTGCGGCTCCACTCCCGAGGAGTACAATATGTTCACCGCCGCATGGGTGGGGACCGTGTGCAGCGACCCTGCAATGTGCTATGTGTCGATAAAGCCCGAGCGCTTTAGCCACGACATCGTGGAGCGCAACATGGCTTTCACGATTAACCTCACCAACCGCGACCTGGCACGCGCCACCGACTGGTGCGGCGTGCGCTCGGGGCGCGACTGCAACAAGTGGCAGGAGATGAATCTCACGCCCGTGAAGGGCCGCACTGTAGCGGCGCCCTACATTGACGAGGCGCCGGTGAGCATTGAGTGCCGCGTGAGAGACATCATGCGACTGGGCACTCACGACATGTTTTTGGCCGAGGTGGTAAACGTGATCGTCGACGAGAAGTATCTCGACCCCGAGACTGGAGCCCTCGACCTGAAAAAGGCCGACCTGATAGCCTACTGCCACGGTCACTATTACTCGCTGGGCGAGGAGTTGGGGCACTTTGGGTGGACCGTGCGCAAGAAAAACAAGAAATAATTTGTGAGAAGGTCAAAAAAGCAGTAAATTTGCACTTATAACTTTCTTATTAACAAAGGTGGTCTTGACGGTGCCACCGCAACTCATAATAAAATGGAAAAAGACCAACTATTATTTAGCATCATTGAGAAAGAACGACAGCGCCAGCACATGGGCATCGAGCTCATTGCCAGCGAGAACTTCGTGAGCGAACAAGTAATGCAGGCAATGGGAAGTTGCTTGACCAACAAATATGCCGAAGGCTATCCTGGACACCGTTACTATGGTGGTTGCCAATGCGTTGACGAGGTCGAAACCCTCGCTATCGACCGCATCAAGCAGCTCTTTGGGGCCGAATATGCCAACGTGCAGCCCCACTCGGGCGCACAGGCCAACATGGCAGTGTTTATGACCTGCCTCAAGCCCGGCGACAAGTTCATGGGCCTGAATCTGGCTCATGGCGGACACTTGTCGCACGGCAGCCCAGTGAACTTCTCGGGAATGGTGTTCCAGCAGTGCGAGTATAACGTGACACCCGACACCAACCTCGTTGACTATGACATGATGGAAGAGGTGGCACTGCGCGAGCAGCCCAAGCTCATTGTGGGCGGCGCCAGCGCCTATAGCCGCGAGTGGGACTATGCCCGCATGCGCGCCATCGCCGACAAGGTGGGCGCCCTGCTCATGATTGACATGGCTCACCCTGCAGGACTCATTGCTGCCGGTTTGCTCGACAACCCGCTGAAATATGCCCACATCGTCACAAGCACTACCCACAAGACTTTGCGCGGCCCTCGTGGCGGCATCATCTTGCTGGGTAAAGACTTTGACAATCCTTGGGGCAAGGCCACCAAGAAGGGCGTGATAAGGAAGATGTCGTCGCTGATCGACTCGGCTGTGTTCCCTGGTGTTCAGGGCGGTCCGCTTGAGCATGTCATTGCTGCTAAGGCTGTGGCTTTCGGTGAGGCATTGCAGCCCTCGTTCAAGGACTATCAGCTTCAGGTGAAGAAGAACGCACAGGCTATGGCTCAGGCACTTATCGACAGGGGTTACAAGATTTGCTCGGGCGGGACCGATAACCACTGCCTGCTCGTGGACTTGCGCACCAAGTTTGCCGACCTTACCGGCAAGGTGGCAGAGAACGCCCTCGTTGCAGCCGACATCACCGCCAACAAGAACATGGTGCCGTTTGACGACCGCAGTGCGTTCCAGACCTCAGGTTTGCGCCTTGGCACACCCGCAATCACTACCCGCGGCGCCAAGGAAGAGCTTATGGGCGAGATTGTTGAGCTCATCGACACCGTGCTGCACGCTCCCGAGGACCAGGCAGTTATCGCCAGCGTTCGCGAGAAGGTGAACGCCATCATGAAGGACTACCCCATGTTTGCGTGGTAAGGCGCTAAACGCTAATCTGTTGAAATAATTATTTTCACAAAGAAACTTAAAAAATAGAATAACTTTATAATAAAAAAGACAATGAAATTACTTGAAGGAAAAGTTGCACTTATCACAGGTGCTGCTCGTGGCATTGGCAAGGCACTGGCGCTGAAGTTTGCTGCCGAGGGAGCCGACATTGCATTTACCGACCTCGTGATTGACGAGAACGGTCTTGAGACCGAGAAAGAGATTGCTGCTCTGGGCGTTAAGGCAAAGGGTTATGCGTCGAACGCCGCCAAGTTTGACGAGACCGAGGCTGTTGTGAAGCAGGTTCACGCCGACTTTGGCCACATTGACATCCTGGTTAACAATGCCGGTATCACCAAGGACGGCATCATGCTGCGCATGAGCGAGGCCCAGTGGGACGCCGTAATCGCCGTCAACCTGAAGAGTGCGTTCAACTTTATCCACGCTCTGCTTCCCATCATGATGCGCCAGCGCAATGGCTCGATTATCAATATGGCAAGCGTTGTGGGCGTTCACGGCAACGCTGGTCAGGCCAACTATGCCGCCTCGAAGGCAGGTCTTATTGCTCTGGCCAAGAGTGTTGCCCAGGAGATGGGTAGCCGCGGCATACGCGCCAACGCTATTGCTCCGGGATTTATCGATACTGCCATGACTCAGGCACTTCCCGAGGAGGTGCGCAAGGAGTGGGCAAGCAAGATTCCACTGCGCCGTGGTGGCACAGTTGAGGATATTGCCAATGTTGCCACATTCCTGGCAAGCGATATGTCGAGCTATGTTACCGGCCAGGTTATCCAGGTTGACGGTGGCATGAATATGTAATTTTGGCTAATGGCTGTTGGCTAATTGCTGATGCTGTTGGCTGATGGATATAAGAAACTCCTGCTGTTTTGGGCAGGAGTTTTTTGTTATGTGTGAGGTTAGTCTTCCTCGGGGATGATTTCGGTTTGGAGAATTTGGTTGTACTCTTCCCACTCGGGGTCGTCCTCGGCGTAGAACGAGAGCGGCAGTGGCGGCAACGTTGCGAGGGCTTCATTGAGTTTACGCTGGAAGATGTGTAGGCTACGCGTGTAGAACACCCAGTCGCGCTCACCGTCACCAGTGTATATGCCCACAAGCACTGCCACGGGGTCTTTGTCGAACGCCTCGCACAAGGCATCGTGTGCCTGCTCCATGAGTTTGGATGTCTCGAGGGATGGCATGCCGCTAGTGTCGCTTTCATATTTCCACATCACCTCGATGCGGCTGTTGTAGAAGCCAGTGTTCTTGACGTGGTGCAAGTTACTGCGTCCGGTTACCATGATGAGGTTGCCGTTGTCGGCCTGTGCGGGTGCGGTCCACCAGTCGTTGGGAATCTTGAGTTTTGCCATAATTTATTCGATAAACGAGTCCTTGAAGCCTAAGAAATAAAGCACGCCGTCGAGGCCGATAGTCGAGATGCTCTGCCGCGCGGTGGCTTTCACCTTGGGCTTGGCATGGAACGCGATGCCCAGACCAGCAGTTTGAAGCATTGGCAGGTCGTTAGCGCCGTCGCCCACGGCGATTGTTTGTGCGATGTTGACGTTCTCGACCTGTGCGATGAGACGCAGTAGTTCGGCCTTGCGCTTGCCATCAACGACATCGCCCAGGTATCGGCCGGTGAGTTTGCCGTCGTCGCCCACCTCAAGTTCGTTGGCATAAACATAGTCGATGCCGAATAGCGACTTGAGGTAGTTGCCAAAATAGGTAAATCCACCCGAAAGGATAGCGATTTTGAAACCGGCGCGCTTGAGCACCCGCATGAGGCGGTCGACGCCCTCGGTGATAGGAAGGGTTTCGGCAATTTCCTTCATCACGCTCACGTCGAGGCCTTTAAGCAAGGCGACGCGCTGCGTGAAGCTTTCCTTAAAGTCGATTTCGCCACGCATAGCGCTCTCGGTGATGGCCCGCACCTTGTCGCCCACTCCGGCGCGCTCGGCGAGCTGGTCGATGCACTCGGTCTCGATGAGCGTGGAGTCCATATCGAAGCAGATGAGTCGGCGCGCACGGCGGAAGATGTTGTCCTCTTGCAGCGAGATGTCGAAGCCAAGCTCGTTGCTGAGCTTCATGAACTCGCCCTGCATGGCGTCGCGGTCGTCGAGCGAGCCACGCACCGAGAACTCGATGCACGACTTGCGCTGTGCGTCCATATCCTCGCCCAGAGGGATGCGTCCCGTGAGGCGCTTGATGGCGTCGATGTTCATGCCGTGGGCTGCGATGATACCAGCTACGGCCGAGATTTGCCGTGCGGTGGTTTCGCGGCCAAGCATGGTGATGATGTATCGGTTTTTGCCCTGTCGTGCCACCCAGTCCATGTAGTCGGGCTCGGAGATGGGGGTGTAGTTAATTTTCACACCCATTTCAGTTGCTTTAAAGAAGAGTTCCTTCATGATTTCGCCACTGCGCTCGCTCGTAGTCATAAAGAGGATACCGAGCGAGAGGGTGTGGTGGATGTCGGCCTGGCCGATGTCGAGTACTTTGGCGTCGTGTCGGCCCAGGATGCCGGTGAGGGCCGATGTAACTCCGGGCTTGTCGTGGCCCGATATGTTGATTAGAATAAGTTCGGAATTGTTCATTGTGTTAAAATTTCGCCGCAAAGTTACAGAAAACTTGCCACCCGACAAAATTTTGGGTGCATTTCGGGCGATTTCCATTCTCGCTTCGGAGGGTGATTTC
>JABUUJ010000078.1:1952-7437 GCA_021443235.1 Muribaculaceae bacterium | reverse complement strand
CTTTTCCTTGTTTATTCAGTCACATAGCTCGCTATGCTCCTTCATAAATCAAGAAAAACCTGCTCGACATAAAATCAAAAATACTTCAAAATTCTAAAGAACTATTTGGGTTAAATACAGTTTAGCTGAAGTTGAAAATAGAATTGCACGCCACATTCCCAGCGCACATCCACATCACAATTATACGCCATTTTTCGAAACCGCCCCCTCCCCTACCTAAAAAAATGTGCGAATTTGCGCACGATTTTGTCGATAGGTCAGCCGCTTTTAATTATACGTCACAAATTTGGATTTCGGGCACATTAACCATTGCAATCCACCAAAAAATAGTATTTTTGCGAATATTGTTAGCGGACGCCAATGTTTGTGAAGATGTCTTTTTCTTTGTCGTAGATGGGGCTGTCAATGCCAAGGAACGACAGCACGCTGTGAAACACGTGGTATTGCCCCACGGGCTTGCTGGTGTCGATGGTTAGCGTCGTGTCGGAACTCCACACGATGAACGGCACCTCAATCTGCTCGCTTGGCGCCACTGCCATAGGCACGCCGTGCATGTAGAGATTGCCCTCGCCCAGCGACTCGCCGTGGTCGGACACAAAGATCATGCAGCTGCGTCGGTCGGGCACTTGTCTCAAAACCTCAATCACTTGATGCACAAGATAATCGGTATAGACAATCGTGTTGTCGTAGGCATTCATCAACTCCTGCGGGTTGGCCTTTGACATCTCCACGGTGTTGCACACTGGCTTGAAGACCTCAAACTCAGGTGGATACTTCTTGTTGTAGGTAGGACCGTGGCTGGTGCTGGTGTGCAAGATGATGAGCATCTTGTTGTTTTTGCACGAATCGATGGCGGCCTTCAGCCCTGCAAGCAGGATGCCGTCGTAGTTCTCGTCCTCGTCGGGATACATCGCCTTCAGGTCTTTCACCTCGCGGTATTTGTCGATGTGTACGGGTGGCTCGCCCCAGTTGTTGGTGCGCCATTCCACATCCACGCCATTGCGATACAGATAGTTGGGCAGAATTTCATAGAGGTCATCGGTCTTCTTGTGGTCGAGGATGGCTTTCACGCTGCCGGTGGTATAGGTAGTGGCGGCCTCGGCCATGAGTGCGGTCACACTGTCGGTGGCGAGCAGCGGGTTGGTGGCCCGGTTGTAGCCATAAAGCGAGAAATTGCGACGCCTTGCCGACTCGCCGATGATGAGCACACACACGTCGTTGCTGTCGGTCGCGATTTTCGCGTCGGGCAGCGGAATTTCCTTGCGGTTTTTCTTTGCCTCGGCGTTATAGTAACGCACGGTGTTGATAGTGTAGGACCACGGCATGAGCAGGCTGCCCAGTTGCGTGGCGTTGCGGTCAATCCACGGCCAGTTGGGCATGTTGATGAGCGCAACAGTGAGGCCTATGCCCAGCGACACTCCCACATGAGTGAGAAAACGCTTAAACTTGCCATAGTCGATTTTGCTCTTGAAGATGTAGATGCAGGGTATCACACCCAGCAGCGCGACATAGGCAATCGCCTCCCACGAAAAGAAACCCGATGCCTCGGAGTAGTGCGTGTTATACACATTACCCATCATCTTGTCGGTCACAAGCACTTGGTAAGTGTTTATGAAATAGAGGCATATCGCATTGGCAATAAATAGGAACGCAAGGATGCACTTGCCCACGATGCGACCCAGCCATGCCACAAGGTAGTAGAAGAAGTAGTTCATGGCGAGCATCAGCACGATGAGCCCCACATATATCAGCACTCCGTTGAAATCAAAGGCGATGTTGTCGTAAACGCACTTGAAAAACGGCTTGTGAAACGCTATTAACGTGAAGGCGCTCAGGATGCCACACACCTGCGCCAGCGACACCTTTCTCTTGAAAAATTGCATCATTTGATAACTAATTTATAGAACATAAAGATTGCCCACAGGCCGAAGATAAGCACCACGAGATTGAAAAGCACTGTCAAGGGCATGTTGATGACGTGAGACGGAGCGCGGAATGGTGAAGGCGACCTCGATGCGTCATATCGCGCAAACGGGTTGCTGTAAATCACCTCGCCACCAGGAAAATAGGCGGTAATCCTCACGTAGGGGTCGCCAGCCTGCATCGCATATTGCGCCGCCGTGGTGTCTTGCGCAAGTGCGAGCGTGGCGTGGTGCTGACCGGTAAACTTGATGCTATCGGCCTTGTGCGAGAGTGCAATGTGCACAGTGGCACTATCCAGCCCTATGCTCTCGATGCGAGGCAAGTTCTGGTTCTTGGCGGTCTTGACAGCCCAGTCGCCGTCGCCATAGTCGGGCACACGCATCGAGTAGTAGGCGCCGCCCAGCAGCGTCTTTTTCAGGTCCTCATATTTGCCCGACTCGCAGTAAAGGAAGTTGCACCTGATAGCGATTTTATTCGAGCGGTCGGGGTAATGCAGGTCGTCGTTGGCGAGTCCAAAGCTGTAATGACCCGAACTCAGTGCCCAGTCCCAATACTCGTTCTCGGTGCTTTTGCCGCTGTCAAGTTCCATAATCTCATAGCCCTCGAGCGTGCTCATCTCTTGCTCTGAAGTGCCAATGGTCCTCAGCGGGTGGTTCATCTGTATAAAGTCTGACTCCTCGCCCAGCATGTCGAGTTGGTACTGCTTTTGGAAATCAAAAAGAGGCACTATGTTGTCGAAGGCGTTGGTCTCTTGGCAGCCAAACACCAATTTGTGATACTTAAACAAATTGATGCCGTGCTCATAGACATTGACCTGCAACTCAACATTATAGGGGTGAGTGGTCAACTCGTTGTGGTTGGAGAAAGTAACGATGTCGTAGTCAAGTTTTCGGTAGGCTTTGTCCACATCCTGAGGCCAGTATTCGCACTCGTTGAGCAGACCCTCTACGCGCGTGTGAGTGTGGAAGTTGGCGCGTTTCCAATCGATGGAGTCGATGCCCTGCACCGCCGCGTAGGGGTTGAAAATGTCCTTGCCGCTGAACGGCGCTGGCTCGTCGTAGTCATAAACTGGGCTGAAGCTGGTCGCAAAAATCGCCAGCAGCGCAATCAACAGCACCGCCGCCACACACTTCTTAACCACCACCCATATTTTCGGTCGGCTATTCCTCATAAATAGTATCTACCTGCCTTATATTATTCTGATTAACATAAACTCTATCATCTCACGCGTTACCTTAGGATTCAACTCCATCGGTAATAAAACCTTCTCCCAATTCTTCATAAAAAAATTTTTCTGGTCACTTCGTCCCATTATATATAATAACGCACCACCCCAAAAAAAATTGCCTCCCCCCACCATTTTGATAAAACCCCATCCCAAAATCACCTCACTCAATTTTCTCAATATGCACCACAAAAAGTGCACATTTCACCACAATATGCACTTTCCATGGTGCATTTCACCGAAAATTTGGTAAAACACGCAATATATCACACAAAAAAGTAAGTTAAATTTTTGACTTTGACCTTATGGTGAGGGTGGCGTACCTATGGCACGCCTTTATTTGTGCGGTTTTTTACACAGGCACGACCACATCGGGTCGCTGCGCTCCCTCCTGTGGTCATACCTGCCTACTCACATCTACTGCCTACGGCAGTTTTCATCATTCCCTAAGCCGGGGGTCAAAAAGTATATAGCCGGCTAAGTCTGTTTCTTAGGAGAATGGGGGGTTATCCTTTAGCCGACGAGGAGGAAAAACGCCTGCTCTCTAAATTGGGAACAGGCGTTCTTATTATTTTGCGGCAACAATAGTCCTTGTCTTAATCATTGTTGCCTCGATGTGGATGTGTTACTGGATTGCGATAGCGTTCCACTTGTCATCGCGTTTTGTGGCGATTACGGTGATGGTTTGGCCATCGGCAATGTTTTTGAGTAGTCGTTCGCCCACATAGATTTTGTCAATAATGGCATAAGGCTTGCCGTCTTTATTGGTGCGGCGTTGCACGATGCCAGTGGCTTGCTTCAGCCAATCGAGTGTTGGCTCAGTCTCAACAGGCTTAATCCACACTATCTTGTCTTTAAGCAATTTTGCCTCAAAGATTGTGCCGTCGGGCGCTTTTTTGTCAAGCCCGAACTTAAGCGGTTTTTTCAGGAAAAGCCTTTTGGATTGCGTCACAACGGTCCACTCAAGGAATTTGCGGCCAGGATGCATGCGGTCGTCGACCATCTTCCCGCCAGTTTTCACCACATAGGTGCTGGGCAGTTGGCTGTAGATAAATTGGTCGGCAAGTGTTGCGTATTCGTTGTAGAGTTCCTTGTTATTGCTTGTGGGTATCGTGCCTTGCGGGATGCGCCTCGCAAGGTCGATAAACTCTGTCTTGAGGTGCCATTGGTTTTTCTCATAGGTTTTGCGGTAGATGTCGAGTTCATGGTGAGCATTGGCGCACAATCCCTTGTCGATGAGCAATGCAGCGAGTGCAAGCCGTGCTCCGCCAATGAAAGTCTCGTCCTCGCCGGTGTTGACGGCGCGGCACAACAGGGCAATGCGCGTCTCTATGTCCTCAACTATCTCGGCCGTTTGCTGCCACAGGTAGAACTTGTTGGGATTCTTGATGATGAGCTGCCTATAGTAGTTGGTTGCCTCCTCTTTTTTGCTTTGGGCGATGAGTGTTATAGCCTTGAAATAGGGGAGGTTTTGGTTGTTGCCAAACATCCCAAGCGCCTTGTCAAGCACTTCGACAAAGTCGTTGGCAGGCTCCACGTGGTCGGTTTTAAGCTCTCGGACATATACCGTGATGAGTTTTTCAACGAGCGATGAGAAAACCTTGCCGTCGTCGGTCTTAAACTGCTGCCAGTCCTCGTCGCGCAGGTTTCCCAGCCCCCATAATTTCACAAATTCCTTGAAATTGAACTGTAAAGGATTGCTTTTCTCTATTTTCACCGCCTCGCTCAGGATGAGAGAGTGCAGCACCGACGGCGTCTCAAGGTCGAGTTTCAGGTAGTCGAAGAGTAGCAGTTTGCGCGCATGGGTTTCATTTACATTTGTGTTTTTAAGCGCATGGTAAATTATCCAGCCATAGTCGAGGTAAAGTTGCTCAGGGAGTTCGCCTTGTTCGTAAATCTGCTTGATATTTTTGCACAGTGCGATAGCTTTGCTGGAATCCTTCTTGACAACCTCGGCGGCATCTTTTACCTCGGAAAAATGTGGCAACAGTTTGCGTTCAAGCGCTTTAAGAGCCTTAGTCATATACTCGTCGTCGGGTCCATGCTGTTCTTGCAGTTCTTTCATGCGCACATATAGCTCGGGCACATTGGCTTCGGCCGTTTTGCTTAGGTCGTTAAGACACCAAAATAAGGCTCCCGCCGTATAGACGTTTTGGGCTTTCTCCCATTCGGCCTTGGCTGCAGCAAGAGCCTCGGTCAGTTGTCCGTTTTTTCGCAGTTCGTTAATTTCTTTGATAGTCATAGTATAATACTTCCTTGGGGGTGATGCAAAGGTATATATTTTTTCCTGTTATTGCAAGCATTTTGTGGGATGACTGCGGATTAGGCGGCTTTTTT
>JABUUJ010000078.1:0-1682 GCA_021443235.1 Muribaculaceae bacterium | reverse complement strand
AGCTGGTTGTCGCTTCGCTCCTTAACCAGCTGATACAGGCCTACTAACATCTGCTGCCTACGGCAGCCCTTTGTCAGGGTCAAATTGTATATAGTTGCCTTATTGTATATAGGGGGGGCTAAAGCGTGAGAACTCCTGCCACTTGATAAACCTGACGGGCTTATTTGTTTTTGAGCCAGTGAGAGAAAAAGTAATTGTAAATGCGGTAACTGCCGTTGTCGCTGGTGACAATTTCGTTCTCCACAAGTGGCTTGAGTGCGGCTTGAACCGAGCTTGCCGACGTTAGCCGATGTTTATTGACAAATCCGGCCGAAGTAATGTTTTTCACAACGCCTTCTTTTGCAATCCCTCGCAAGAGTTGGCGTTGTTTTACCGAAAGACGTGCCAAAGTCTCGACAAACGCCATTTCCTGGTTTCCAATTACTGCCTCAAAAGCATTCCCGAGTTTTTCCTCACTACAAGTTTCGCCGGGGTCGGTGGCCGAGAATAGCTCGTTCATCATCATTTGGACAAACCATGTGCATCCGTCAAACATGCCGTAAACCGTCTCAACAACTTCGGGCTTAACTGTTTTTCTGTGTTTTTCAAACATGCTGATAGCAAAGTTCTTGTATATGTCGAGTGGCAATGCTGTAAGTTCCATGGTCATTGCGCTTTGGTAAAATGGCTTAGCAGGCGATGTAAACATGTTGCTCATCATGTGCTTTTTGCTACCGGCAAAAACAAACGAGGTGTTGCGGCAATTCTGTATCTTGGTGCGCAGCAACGCTTCTATATTCTTCTCGGGATAATTGCTTATCTGCTGGAACTCGTCAATTGCCACAATGCAAGGTTTCTCGGAGCTCTCAAGATAGCGGAAAATCTCATCAAGCGTAATCTCAGGAGACACAATCTCTCCTACGCCCATCGAGAATGTGGGCTCGCCCGTGAGCGCATCTATCTTCATCCCCACATTGAGCGAAGCAATAATGCTTGTAAATCGATCCCACCATTTCGTTCTAACTGGCTTAAGCTGATCAAAAACTGCTTTCCCAAAGCAGTAAACCAATTCGGCAAGCGTTGATGTGGCGTATATGTCAACAAAAAAACAATTATAATTGTCGGCGATACTGGGCTGGTTAAACAGGTGCGCGATGAGGCCGCTCTTTCCCATGCGACGAGGTGAGATTAGCGCAACATTGCGTCCATTTTCAATGTTGTGAATGAGGCGATCGGTTTCGTTTTTACGGTCGCAAAAATACTCGTCGCTCACATATTTTGTGATTATAAACGGGTTCTTTATCATAGCATAAACAAATTTTATTGCAAAAATAATAATTATATTTATAATAAAAAACAAATAGCCAAGATTTTTGTTTTTTATGGGCAAAAAAGATGTTATTCCACTACATGTCGCCACGCCGAAACAAGCGTGCCGTAGGTACGCTACCCACACTATCATCGCCACCGATAGCGTGCACCCCACCTCCCTCGGTGCCGCCGCAATAGCCCGCCGCGCCCTCATCGACTTCCCCGAGCTCACCAACAAGTAAACTATAGCAATAATATACCTGTTGGCACACTAATTTAAAAAGATTAATTTTTTGTATGATTTATTCAGTCATACATCAATGTGGTGGTTTGCTGCATATTTCGGAGCATCGTCACCCACCTATACGGAGGTTGTCACCCACTGCTGAAAT
>JABUUJ010000077.1 GCA_021443235.1 Muribaculaceae bacterium | reverse complement strand
GAAAGGAGACAACACTGTTGTGGAGATAGAAATTAAAAATAAATATAATACTTTCAACAAAACTTTAAGGTCTCCACATGCATTTGAACTTGTGTTCAATGCCGGTTGGTTTGAGTACAAAGTCGCAAAAATGCTTGAACGCTGGGATAAGAGCACCGAAGTGTTGCTTAATTGCACTTTCCCGGATAAAAATAATGCGCCCAAGAATGAAGTTGATGTGATTGTAAATGCCGGCACAAAGATATTTTTTATCGAATGCAAAACGCAGATTTCCAAAATCACCGATATAGACAAGTTTAGGTCGGTTGTGAAAAACTATGGCGGCACGGCAAGCAAAGGCGTTTTTATTACCGAAGCCAACAAAAAAGACAATGCAAAAGAAAAATGCGACCAAAACAGCGTAATTGACATTACACTCAACCCACAATCCTGCGTGCAGGCAATCTTTGATCGCCTTGACGAGGAACTTGTCGTTTCTAACGCTTAAGTAACTCTTATGGAACATCGCAGTGTGTTTATTAACTTGTCTAACCACCCGTCGCACCTGTGGAGCGACGCGCAGCGCGAGGCGGCAACCCGGCTGGGCGAGATAGTGGACATGAAGTTTCCCACTATCGACGCCAGCGCCAGCGACGACGAGGTGGCGCAGCTGGTCAAGGAAAGCGTTGACGCGGTGATGGAACTTGCCGCCACGGCGCAGGTCACTGTGCATGTGATGGGCGAGATGGTGTTTACCCACCGCGTGGTGTGTGAGCTCAAGAGTCATGGCTTGCGATGCGTAGCCTCAACCACCGAGCGCGTCGTCACCACCAACGACGACGGCACCAAGACCTCGGCCTTCAGGTTTGAGCGTTTCCGCGACTATTAACCACCGCCTATGGATCTGGTCATCAACAGCTATGGTGTAACCGTTAGCCGCGACAACAACGGCTTTGTAATCAACAATGCCGATGGACGCCAGCGAGTGCCGGTGGCTGGAGTAAGCTCAATATTGATAGGACGCGGCGCGCTCATCACGAGCGACGCCGTGCTCCTTGCCGTTGACAACGAAATCGAGATACTGTTTACCGATCCCGCCGGCAACCCAACGGCACGCGTGTGGAGCCCAAAGTACGGGTCCATTTCCACCATACGCAAAGGGCAGCTCCTCTTCACTCAGTCGCCCGACTCAGTGCCATGGATCAAAGACATCGTCGACAAGAAAATCGAGAACCAGCAGGCACTCATCCTGCTCATGGCCAATCCCGACGATCCCCGAGCAGGCAACCTAAAAAACACGGCCATCAATCGTCTTGAGGCCTACCGACACAAAATCGCCAGCCTGCAAGGTGACCGCGTGGCCGACATAGCCTCGCCCTTGCGTGGCTGGGAAGGCACAGCGTCGAGAATTTACTTTGAGACCATCAATGAGTTCTTGCCCGCACACTACCGCTTTGACCAGCGCACCCAGCGCCCGGCCATGGACGTGGCCAACGCCATGCTCAACTATGGCTACGGAATCATGTATGGCAAAATTGAGGGGGCGCTTATTAAGGCAGGCATCGACCCTTACATAGGAGTGCTGCACCGCAACGAGTATAACCGCCCCGCCCTGGCGTTCGACATAATAGAACTATACCGCATGTGGGTCGACTATGTGGTGTTCTCGCTGCTGGCGCAGCGCGTGATGGGCGATGAGCACTACTCCACCCGCGACGACGGGTCGTGCTGGCTCGAAGCCCTGGGCCGACGCATCATGATACAGTCGGTCAACGATTTTCTGCACGAGGTTGTTGAGCACGACAACATGTCGAGAAGCCGCCTCACGCTCATTGGCATCTATGCACAGGAACTCGCACAACTATTCAAAAAATATAACTGATTAACTTATGATTTCCATAGGAACAAACATCCAAGACATTACCGACATTCTGTCAAAGCTATCAATCGAGGACCTAAGCAACAGCATCAAGCAACCATCGCAAGAAGTGAGGTCGTTGATTGGACAGCTGCGCGTTATCAACCAAGTAAGCCCCGCACAATACCGCAACCTCAAGCGACAGTTGCCCTACTTTGTGTGCGCGATCTTCAACCCGCCGCACCGCAAGACCGAGAACTTCGCCTACACCCAGCACTTCATCGTCGACCTAGACCACCTGTCACAGAAAGGGCTCGCCCCGCAGGCGCTGCGCGACAATCTCTCGCGCGACCCACTCGTGACAATGTGCTTTGTCTCGCCCAGCCGCGACGGACTCAAGGTGATGTTCACGCTGAGCGACCGTTGCTACGACCCCATGCTCTACAAGGTGTTCTACAAGACATTTGCCGAAAAATGGGCAGCGCAACACGGGCTGCAGCAAGTTGTCGACATGAACACCTGCGACGTGACAAGGGCCTGCTTCATGAGCCACGACGAGAACATCTACTTCAACCCGCACAGCACGCCAGTCGGCATCAACGACTATGTTGATGTTGACAACCCCCTTCAGGCACTGCAATCCAAGAAAACCGGCAGCGGCAAGAGCAATGGCGACGGCGGCACGACCGGGCAAAAAGAGTCGCACGACCCCGACAAAGAGACAATGCAGGCAATACGCCAGACTCTCAACCCCAACGCTACACTCAACCACCACAAGGCACCCGCACACGTGCCCCAAGTGCTCACCTCGATAATGCCCGCTCTCACCGAGCACATCGAGAATCTGGGCGTAAAAGTGACCGAGGTCATTGACATCAACTACGGCAAGAAAATGAGGTTCAGCATAGCACTACGAAATGCCGAGGTAAACGTGTTCTATGGTAAAAAAGGATTCTCGGTAGTGCAGTCGCCCCGCACAGGCACCGACCCCGAGCTCAACCAACTAATGGCCGACGTTATAGTGGGGTATATAGCCGGTAACATGTAACAACCAGCAGCAATGCCTCGCAAGAAGAAACCACCACTCACGTTTGTAGAGCAGATGCAAAAGCTTGTTGCCGCCAACCTTGACGGCAACAAGCCCATATCGTCACGCAACACCTTAATCGACGACAACCCCATCGACAGCCTCGACACAAGAGTGAAAAAAATACTGGGGCTGACAACACAAACCCAAAAAACAGCAGGCAACATGTTATTCTTCGTCATGTACGACATCGAAAGCAACAAGGTTAGACGACTCGTCGCCAAATACCTCCTCAATAAAGGGTGCAGCCGCATCCAGCACTCCATCTTTCTTGCCGACACTCCCATCGACACCTATAACAGTATCAAAGATGACCTTGCGCAAGTGCAGGCGGCCTACGACAACAACGACAGCATTATCGTGTTGCCCGTAACCACCGACTACCTGCGCATGATGAAAATCATAGGCAAGAACATTGAGGTTGATGTGATAACGCATAGCAGAAACACCCTCTTCTTTTAGTCGCAAATTTTCCGCAAAATATAGGACAGATTTTTTTGAAATCCCACTTTTCTTTACTAATTTTGCAGTGAAAAAGGTACATTTTTTGGTGCAAATTTCAAAAAATCACACCTTTTTCGAAGTTAAAATAATAAAAATGAGGCAATTACAAAAACACCTCTTCAAGACCATCTTCCACTAAAACAAGGATTAAGACTT
>JABUUJ010000076.1:3795-10463 GCA_021443235.1 Muribaculaceae bacterium | reverse complement strand
GCTATATGTCCTGCCGCGAGGTTGTTCTCGTCAACCTCGTAAGCCACCAGCTCGTATGGCACCTTAGCCTTGTCGAGCAGGCGTGCGGCGTTGGTCTTTTGTAATTTTTTCATGATTTTTTCAATGTTTCATTGCAAAATTACTGCAAGTTGACTATCTTTGCAACAAAATAGAACGTAAAATGATGAAAAAAATAATCTTCACCCTTGCTATCATGCTCGTATCGGCCACGCTGGCACACGCACAAGGAGCATTCTACAACATTGATCCTGAGAAATTTGTGAAGCTGATGGACAAATCGCAGCAACTCGATCGCGACAACGCCATCTTCATCGTCAAGCAAACCATGAAAGTCATGGGCGAGGACCCGAAGAGCTATCGCAAGTCGCTTGAGATGGCGACCGAACGCCTGAGCGACCCCACCGACTCAATCCACAACGAGGACCTGCTTATTGCCGTGCTGCAGTCGGCGGTCGAGTCGTTTGTGCTCAGCTCTAACGAGAAGCTGCGCCCGCAGGCAATGCTCGACGCGGCGCTGAAAAACCGCATAGGCGAGGTGGCGACCGACATCAACTACGTCACACCCGATGGCAAACAAGGAAATTTGCTAAATAATGACAACTGCTATACGCTGGTATATTTCAATGACCCCGACTGCGACGCGTGCGCCAAGGTGAAAGAAAACCTTGCCAACTCGGCAGTGGTGAAGCAGGCCGTTGACGCCGGCACGCTCAAGGTGGTGGCAATCAACCCCGAGGGCAACGAGAAACTGTGGAAGAAGGCTAAATTCCCCGAGTGGATCACCAACGGATGGGATAAGTCGCAGGCTATCAACAAGAACGAGACCTATGCGCTCCCCACCCTGCCCGTGTTCTTCCTGCTGGGCCGCGACAACGTAGTGCTGCTCAAAAACGAGGCGAGCCTCAAGCGCATTGAAGGCGCTATCACTAAGGTGCTTGCCGATCCCGACGCTACGTCGGCCGCGCTCGCCAAGTTACTATTCAAACGATAATAGGATTTTTGTAAAATGTTGCATAATGACAATTAATATTGTTAAGGCCTGGTGCGTGAGCATCGGGCCTTATTTTTAGGTAACAAAAACCGTCAAGAATGGGTGAGGAGGAGGTAGCTGGTGGATGCGGGTGTAACGGGGAAATGGGCGGCGGCGCGGTAGCCCAGCACCCACAGGATAGTGCCATCGGCCTCAAGGAGCCATGCCTTGCGACGCTCCATCTCGGTGAGTTTGAGGTCGGCGAAAAGGTCGCTCAGGAGTTTGCTGCCACGCATTCCGAAGGGGCGGAAACGGTCGCCCACGCGCCAGTGCCGCAGCACCACCGAATGGCATTTTAGCAGCTCGGTGCCGAACGCCACCACGTGTTTTCCGTCGCACATTGACGGGTCAAAAGGGACGCCGTCGCAACGCTTAACCTCAAGGTTTACTTTAAGGTCATTGAGGTGCGACAGATCAACCTCAACAACCTCATTTTCCACCAATTCAGTATCCTCTATTACAATAAATTGCAATGCAATAGTTAAAGTGGAAGTTGAGCTATAGAAATGCTGCCCTCGCAGATCGTTTTGCTCGATGATTTTTGCAATGTCGACACACTGTTCAAACCCGAAGCCACGCTCCTTGACGAGCTCAAAAATGAGCAGTGGAAGTTGGGCGGTGTCAAGGGCTCGCAACTCGGCGATTGAGATGAGCTCGCTGGCGCCGTCGGCCGTTGTGATGCGTTGCCGCAGGTGTCCGATTAGGGCATGATACAGGTCGGCGCAGTCACGGGTGTGGCACACCGTCGCGGTGAGCGTCTTGCGTGCGTCGGGAAACTCGGCCTCGATGGCAGGCATCACCACATTGCGCACCTTGTTGCGCTTGTAGTCGTTGGCAAGGTTGGTGCTGTCGGTGACATATGGGCTCCCCACGCCGGCAAGAAATCGCACGATGTCGGCGCGCGACACACACAGCAGGGGGCGCACGACGTTGCCGTTGCGAGGACGCATCCCCGCCAAGCCCGCTATGCCGCTGCCACGCAACGCGTTAAGGAAGAAAGTCTCGACATTGTCGTCCTGATGATGCCCCACGGCAATCGCCTGGCAGCCACGCTCGCTGGCAAGGCGATTGAACCACTCGTAGCGCAGTTCGCGGCACGCCATCTCGACCGACAGCCCGCGCTGACGCTGGCAAGCCGGCACGTCCATGTGCTCAATGTGAAGCTTAACACCAAGTCGCTCACACAGTTGCGTCACGAAACGCTCGTCGCGGTCGCTCTCGTCTCCGCGCAGATGGAAATTGCAGTGCGCCACCTCGCAGTCATAGCCCAAGGCCATGAGGACATGCACGAGCGCCACCGAGTCGGCGCCGCCGCTCATGGCGACCAGCACCGGCCCCGCATCGCCGCCGAGCAACCCGTGGCGGGCAATATAGGCGGCAACATGAGTGCAGAACTCACTTTCAGTCATCGCATGCAAAATTACAAAATGTTGCGCCAACGACCAAAATTTGTTCCCATAAACGCTCAAAAGAAAAATTAAGGTGCTGGCGCACTTGGAGTGTGGGAGATTTTTTGTAACTTTGCAAGGTTGAAGCAAAATGTGGCGTTTGCCATAAGGATTATCCAACAAATAAAGACTATGATTTTTGAAAAAATAGAGCACATCAAGCAGCAACTCAGCGAGTTGCGAGCCGAGAACGAAGAAGCCCTCGAGGCACTGCGCATCAAGTATCTGAGCAAGAAAGGCGAAATCACAGCGTTGTTCAACGACTTCCGCACCGTACCCGCCGATCAGAAGCGCGAGCTGGGTCAGAAACTCAACGAGCTTAAGAACCTTGCCACCGACAAGATTAACGCGCTGAAAGAGACCTTCAAGGCACAGGAGAAAGAGAAGAACAAAATCGACATCACCCGTCCGGCATTCCCTGCCGAGCTGGGCACACGCCACCCCATCTCGGTGGTGCGCAAGCAGATTATCGACATTTTCTCGCGACTGGGCTTCACGCTGGCCGACGGTCCCGAGGTGGAGGACGACTGGCACGTTTTCAGCGCGCTGAACTTTGCCGCCGACCATCCTGCGCGCGACATGCAGGACACATTCTTTGTTGAGCGCAATCAGGACGACGTGACGCGCAACATCGTGCTGCGCAGCCACACCAGCTCGGTGCAGGTGCGCACCATGGAGCGCAAGCAACCGCCCATCCGCATCATCTGTCCGGGCCGCGTATACCGCAATGAGGCTATTACCGCCCGCGCCCACTGCTTCTTCCACCAGATTGAAGGTCTGTATATTGACAAGAACGTGTCGTTTGCCGACCTCAAGCAGGTGCTTTTGAACTTTGCACAGGAGCTGTTTGGTCCTGACACACAGATACGTCTGCGCCCCAGCTACTTCCCGTTCACCGAGCCCAGCGCCGAGATGGACGTGTCGTGCATGCTGTGTGGCGGCGAGGGTTGCGGCTTCTGCAAGCACACCGGCTGGGTAGAGATACTGGGTTGCGGCATGGTAGATCCCGCTGTGCTTGAGGCAAGTGGCATCGACAGCAGCATCTACAGTGGATATGCTTTCGGACTGGGAGTTGAGCGCATCACCAACCTCAAGTATATGGTTAAGGACTTGCGCATGTTCAGCGAGAACGACGCTCGCTTCCTCGACGAGTTCAAGAGCGCGCACTAAGTTTGGCTAATGGCTATTGGCTAATGGCTAATGGCTATTGGCTATTGGCTAATGGCTAATGGCTAATGGCTAATGGCTAATGGCTAATGGCTAATGGCGAGAAATGAATATTAAATTATTCAGATATTGAGATTATTCAAAATATTGAAATACTATTCAAGTATTAAAATATTCAAGTATTGAGATTATTGAGATGATGGCATGCACTTGTGTGGACAGGCGTGTGCCATTATTTGTAACATTTTGACAAATGACACTTAAACAACGATACAAGGCAGTGCTCGACTACTTTGCCGAGGCGATGCCCAACCCCACCACCGAGCTGAGCTACAACAATACGTTTGAGATACTTGTGGCGGTGATACTCTCGGCGCAGTGCACCGACAAGCGTGTCAACATGGTGACGCCTGCGCTCTTTGCCGCCTACCCCACCCCCGAGGCGATGGCGGCGGCGAGCGTTGACGACATCCTCGCCTATGTGAAGAGCGTGTCCTATCCCAACAGCAAGGCGGCTCACCTGCAAGCCATGGCGGCGATGCTGGTCGAGAAATTCGGCAGCACGGTGCCATCGACCATGGAGGAACTGACGCAGCTGCCCGGTGTGGGCCGCAAGACCGCCAATGTGATTATGGGTCTGGTGTTTGGCAAGGCGGCGATTGCCGTTGACACGCACGTTTTCAGGGTATCTAATCGCCTTGGGCTGGCGCCCGGCAAGACGCCGCTCGAGGTGGAGAAAAAGCTCACCAAGAACATCCCTGCCGAGCTGCGCTATAAGGCTCACCACTGGTTGCTGCTGCACGGGCGCTATGTGTGCAAGGCGCAACGGCCCGATTGCCTGAATTGCGCCATCAAGCATCTGTGCAAGAGCCATAACAGCCAACATGCGCCATTATCGGGCACATAAATGTTAATGATTTATAAAAGATAAGAAAAACCAGCTGAAAAGTTTTGTCATTGTATAAATAATGTATACTTTTGTGCGTGTGTTTTTCATGGTATTAGATTTAAGGTTTGTGAGGGCTGTCGTGAGACATCCTTCACTTTTTTGTGTCAATTATGGAAAAAGGGGGGATATTTTCACGTGGGATTTTCGCATAGACGTTTAGGCGCATGGGCGCTTAGACGAATTGACCTATACGCCGACGAATTTTGAGTTTTTTGGGGAAAAGATAAAAAGCCTTCACAGGGTGGACTTGTGAAGGCTATTTTGTGTGAGTGGTGTGGTGGAGGGTTATTTCCTGGTGGGTCGGGCGCAGCGTGTGCGATAGCCGCATTTCACGTTGCCCTTAGAGATGTCGTTGAGACGGGCCTTCACCAGTTGCTTGCGTATGGGCGAGATGTGGTCGACGAAGACCTTGCCGTTGAGGTGGTCGCACTCGTGCTGCACCACACGCGCGAGGTATCCCTCGATGAGTTGCTCGTGCTGTTGCCAGTTCTCGTCGAGCCACTTCAGGTTGATTTTCTCAATGCGCCTAACTTTCTCGTGAATGCCAGGCACGCTCAGGCATCCCTCCTCGCGCGAGATTTCCTCGCCGTCGAGGATGGTGATTTCGGGGTTGATGAGCACAAACTTGATGCCCTTGAGCTCGGGCATGTCATCGCCCAGCACGTCAACATCGATATATACGAGTCTGAGGCTCACGCCCACCTGCGGAGCGGCGATGCCGATACCCTCGCTGTCGTACATAGTCTCCTTCATGTTCTCGATGAGCTGGTCGAGGTCAGGATAGTCGGGTGTAACATCCTTGGCCACAGCCTTCAGCACTGGGTGCCCATATAAATAAACCGGTAATATCATAATCTAATATATTTTTTAGTGCCACGACGCACGCCGTGGCGTTTTGTTTATAATTATTCACTTTGTTGCCGGCTCGCCATCCTGGCTGCTGCGGCTTGTAAGGTAGTCGTTGAGGATAATCGTTGCGGCGATGCTGTCGACGCGTCCCTTCTCCCTGCGGTCGCTTTTCTTCATGCCACCGTCGATCATTGCCTGGTGGGCGATGGCCGAGGTGAAGCGCTCGTCGTAGAGCGTGACGGGGACGTCGGGCAGTTGCTTGCGCAACGAGTTGACAAACGGGGTGATGTAGCGCATGCTCTCGCTGGGCTCGCCGTTGAGTTGGAGCGGATGCCCCACCACGATGCGCTCAACGTCCTCTCGCGCGATGTAGTCCTTGACAAACTGCAGCACTGTGTGCGAGGGAATTGTGCCAATAGCCCCGGCGACTATTTGCAGTGTGTCGGTCACAGCCACGCCAGTGCGACGGCGTCCGTAGTCTATGCCCAGAATGCGTGCCATGCCGTTATTCCGACTGCATCATGAGGAAGAACTCCTCGTTGTTGCGAGTGCGCTCCAGGCGCTCCTTGAGGAACTCCATAGCCTCGACGCTGGTGCGGTCGTTGAGGAAGCGTCGCACAATCCACATGCGCTTGAGCGTGTTATCGTCATGGAGCAGGTCGTCGCGACGAGTGCTTGAAGCCACCACGTCGACAGCCGGGAAGATGCGCTTGTTGCTGAGTTTGCGGTCGAGCTGAAGCTCCATGTTGCCGGTGCCCTTAAATTCCTCAAAGATAACCTCATCCATCTTGCTACCGGTCTCGATGAGGGCGGTGGCGATGATTGTGAGGCTACCGCCGTTCTCGATGTTGCGCGCGGCGCCGAAGAAGCGCTTGGGGCGCTGCAGTGCATTGGCGTCGACACCACCCGATAGAATCTTGCCCGAAGCCGGGGCGATAGTGTTGTAGGCACGTGCGAGGCGTGTGATAGAGTCGAGCAGGATCACCACGTCGTGGCCGCACTCCACTAGTCGCTTAGCCTTGCTCAGCACAAGGTCGGCGATCTTCACGTGTCGGTCGGCGGGCTCGTCGAAAGTCGACGCGATTACCTCGGCCTTGACGCTGCGAGCCATGTCGGTGACCTCCTCGGGGCGCTCATCGATGAGCAGTATTATCATGTAGGTCTCGGGGTGGTTTTCCGAGATAGCGTTGGCGATATCCTTGAG
>JABUUJ010000076.1:0-2806 GCA_021443235.1 Muribaculaceae bacterium | reverse complement strand
TCCTGTGCGGGCGTTTCGGTTTCGGGAGCAGCCTTGACAGGGCGTCCGCGTTTCTTCTTAGCCTCGTCGGCCGCAGCGGGTTTCTTTTTCTCTATATTTTTTTGCTCGTTATCTTTCTTTGCGGGTTTCTTTTTCTCGACGGGAGCCTTGTTAGCCTTAGCTTTGGGCGCACGTTTAGATTCTTTTTCCTCAGTCTTACCTAATCCCATAACAGATTGAGTATCAATGATTTTAAACACTAATTCATTACGGTCGGTTGAACTCGCTTTTTTTATTCCCATAGAAGTGGCGATTTCGTGCAGTTGCTCGTCGCCCATGGAATTTAATTCTTCAAGTTTATACATATTTATATATTATAGATACAATTTTGTCTCCCACACTAATTTACGGGATGCGCGGCTCACTGATATAGAAAGCGCATCGTGGGGGGGAATAACAAACTTAATTAATCAATTAAAAATGTCGTGGTTAAGTATCTTGGGTTACACAAGACCACAGTTTGCGCCGCTACCTGCGGCCGCAACATAGAAGTTAAAAATGTGAGTTGGATTGATTTTGATAATGCAAAGGTAGTGGTTTTTTATTGTTCTGCAAAATATTTGGTGATTTTATTTCTTAAATAATCTTTATCGACCCCAATAAAGGCGATTGTTGCTGAAATTAGCGATAAATTTAGTAAATTTGCACCCACATTTTAGGATATGGAAATAGACCGAGACAAAATACTGGAGCACGTCGACAAGGCCGTGTTCAGGACCGTGGGCAGTGTTGCCGACGAGATGCAGCGCGAGTGCTATGTAGTGGGCGGATATGTGCGCGACATCATCCTCGAGCGCCCCAGCAAGGACATAGACTTTGTGACCGTGGGCAGCGGCATTGAGGTGGCTCGCGCCGTGGCGGCACACTATGGCAAGGGCAAGGCGCACCTGTCGGTGTTCAAGACCTATGGCACCGCGCAGGTCAAGACGCGCGACGGCATGGAGCTGGAGTTTGTGGGCGCCCGCAAGGAGAGCTACCGTCGCGAGTCGCGCAACCCCATCGTGGAAGACGGCACGCTGCGCGACGACCAGCTGCGCCGCGACTTCACCATCAACGCGATGGCCATCTCGCTCAACGCGGCGACCTACGGGCAGTTGCTCGACCCGTTTGACGGCATGGGCGATCTGGAGAGTCGCATCATACGCACGCCGCTCAACCCCGACATCACCTTCAGCGACGACCCGCTGCGCATGATGCGCGCGGTGAGGTTTGCCACCCAGTTGCAATTTGACATCTACCCCGAGACGCTCGACGCCATCAAGCGCAATGCTGGGCGCATCGACATCATTACCCACGAGCGCATAGCCGAGGAGATGATGAAAATCATGCGCTCGCCGCAGCCCTCGCGAGGCTTCATGCTTATGTCAGAGACTGGGCTTCTGCATCGCATCTTCCCCGAACTCAACGCGTTGCGCGGTGTTGACAACAGTCACGGACGCACTCACAAGGACAATTTCCTGCACACGCTTCAGGTGCTCGACAATGTGGCGGCGGCATCGTCCAACGAGTGGCTGCGCTGGGCGGCGCTGATGCACGACATAGGCAAGCCCGTGTGCAAGCGCTGGGACGACCAGCTGGGCTGGACCTTCCACAACCACAACTTTGTGGGCGAGAAGATGGTGCCCAAGGTGTTTGCGCGCCTGCGCCTGCCGCTCAACGAGCACATGAAATATGTGAAAAAACTGGTGGGACTGCACATGCGCCCCATCGCGCTGGTCGAGGACGGAGTGACCGACTCGGCAGTGCGCCGCCTGCTCTTTGACGCTGGCGACGACATCGACGACCTGATGACGCTGTGCAAGGCCGATATCACGTCGAAAAACCAGGAAAAGGTGAAGCGATTCCGCGACAACTTCGACCTTGTGAAGCGCAAACTCGTTGATATTGAAGAGAAAGACCGCGTGCGCAACTTCCAGCCGCCCGTTGACGGAGCCGAGATAATGACCACCTTCGGGCTGGCGCCCTCCCTGCCCGTGGGTCAAATCAAGGATGCTATCAAGGACGCCATACTCGACGGCGCCATCGACAACAGCTACCGCGCAGCACATCCGTTTATGATGGAGCGCGCCGCCACGCTGGGCATCAAGCCCGTGAACGAGGGCAGGCTGTGCTACAGCACGCTCAACAGCCCCGTGGGCGCCATCACCATAGCCTGCACCACGCAGGGCATCGTGCTTATCGACACCGAGAGCGCACATGAGATGTTGTCAAAAATTGGCAAATCGTTGCGACTTGAGATTGTTGAGGCCGGCACGCCGCTCATCGACCGCTGTAAGCAGCAACTTGAGCAGTACTTCGCCGGCGAGCGCAAAGACTTTGACCTGCCATGCCAGATGGTTGGCACCGATTTTGCAATGCGAGTGTGGCGCGAGATGAGCGCGATACCCTACGGCGAGACCATTACCTATAGCCAACTCGCGCAGCGGGCTGGTTCGCCCCGAGGGCAACGCGCCGCGGCTCAGGCATGCCACACCAATAAGTTGATGATAGTGGTGCCATGTCACCGCGTCGTGGCAAGCGACGGCTCGCTGGGAGGATTTCGTGGCGGGATAGAAATGAAAGAGGCGTTGATTAAGTTGGAAACCCCCTTTAAAGGGGCTAATGGGTAATGGCTAATGGGTAATGGCTAATGGCTAATGGGTAATGGCTAATGGGTAATGGGTAATGGCTAATGGCTAATGGGTAATGGCTAATGGCTAATGGCAATACCCCCCCTGAAGGGGGGTGTCCGGACTACATAATAACTTAGCCGCACTCCCTGTTTTTT
>JABUUJ010000075.1 GCA_021443235.1 Muribaculaceae bacterium | reverse complement strand
GTAAAGGTGGTGATTCTGGGGCAAGATCCCTATCACGATATCGGGCAGGCTAATGGCTTGTGTTTCAGCGTCAACGATGGTATTCCATTTCCGCCGTCGCTCAATAATATCTTCAAGGAAGTTCACGACGACACAGGAGCTCCCATCCCCGAGAGTGGCAATCTTGAGCGCTGGGCGCGACAGGGCGTGCTGTTGCTCAACGCCACCCTCACCGTCGAGGCCCATCGTGCAGGCTCGCACCAAAACCGTGGTTGGGAGGAGTTTACCGACGCCGCCATCGCCCGCCTCGCTACTCAGCGCGAGCATCTTGTCTTCATCCTGTGGGGCAGTTATGCCATAAAAAAAGGTGCGTTCATCAATCGCATGAAGCACCTTGTTCTCACCTCGCCGCACCCGTCGCCGCTGTCGGCCTACCGTGGTTTTTTCGGCAACCACCATTTCTCGCAGGCCAATGCCTACTTGCGGCAGCACGGCATTGAGCCAATCGACTGGTGACGAGACTATTTTCTTAAAAATTCCAAAACACGGTCGTGCAAGTCGGGCTCTTCGTCAAAGCATGCATGGCTTGAGTTGTCATACATCAGCAACTCGGCTCCCAGCGCCTTGGCAAGTTTAGGCGACGTGTCGCCACCCAGCACTTTGTCATTGCTTGCCCCCACCACCAGCGTCTTGCACTTGATGAGAGGTAGAATGGGGTAGGCATCAAAGTTTATCACTGCGCTGGCAAGCCTCTCGACGCGCTTCAGGTCGTCGGGACCACCCAGTTTCTCAACCATTTTGAGGGTGTTGGCGTTCTTGCGGCAAAACTCCTCGGAGTAGACATTATGGGCAAACGAGCGGTTCAGCTCCACCACTTTGCCTGCCTTGGCGAGCTCCAGCCATTGTGCCGCAACGGGGCTACTCACATCGCCCGCGCTTGCCGCCGTGCTGCACAGCACCAGCCGCGATGCCAGTTCGGGGTGTTTGGCGGCAAGCACCTGTGCAATCATGCCGCCTTGCGACGCTCCATATACAACAGCGTCGTAAATGCCCAGTTGTTTCATTGCCTCGGCGGTATCGTCGGCCATATTCTCAACGCTGTAGCCATCGTTGATATCGCGCTTGCGGTCAAAGAGATAGACCTTATAGTCGTCAATAAAACGATAGAATTGCCGCGCCACGGTCTCGCCCATGGGTGTCACAGGAAACATGCTCAGGCCGGGCAAAATCACCATCGGCTTGCTGCCATTCCCAAAACTGCAATAGTCCATCACAAAGCCACTGCCCTCAACCGAGCCAAAAGTCACGTCAATTTTCATTTTTTTTTTAATTTTGGAAGCAAGTAAGTTGTTTTGTCGGCCTCTACAACGATCTCCTCGCTCATTGTTTCATAGCCCGAGGCCTCATACCTTATTGTGTATTTCCCTGGTTTTAAGTCAAAGAACGTGAAGATGCCGTTCCACTCCTGATCGGTGCGGTAGCCCTTGATGGTCACGCCGCGCGAGTCCTGCAGATACACCATGCCATAGTTGATGGGACGCCACTGGTCGTCGCTGTCGTCGCGGTAGGTGTAGCGTGGGTGGTCCATCTTCTCGGTGGCCGACTTCAGCGCACCGGCGATGTATCCCACTTTCTCGGGTTTGCCGTTGAAATAGGCGCGTATGCCTCGGTAGTAGCGTAGCCCCTCCATGCGGCAGTAGTCGCGGCTCAACAGTCGCTGACGCTCAGGGTCATAGGTGTGAAATGAACCTTCAATCAGGTAGCCGGGAGCATTGAACTTGAGCACGGCATAATAGCCTGTGGCGCCGGTTTTGTTGGGCGTTCCCGGTGGTGTGCCGCCCATCCACGATATGTCGCCCACAACGGCTTGCTTGGTGGGCGAGTAGTGGCTCCACGGCGACAGCGGGTTGTCGAAGGCGTAGGGCCACATCACGCGCGCCATCGAGTCGCTGTTCTCATAGTAGGGCTTGCCGGTCTCGCCGCGGAACAGTAGCACGAGGTAGTTGACCTTTGTTCCGTTTTTGTAGGCGTTACTGTGCATCGACAGGAAATAGTCGGGCTTGATAGAGTCCACTTGGCAGGCTATGCGCTCCAGTCCCACGATTTGCTGCTCGCCGTTCTCGTCACACGCCGTTTCCACCTTGTTGTAGCGGCGGTCAACGGCGTCGGCCGACGGCACAGCATGGCTCTCTTGGTTCTCGTTGAGGATATTCTCGTCCATCTGCTTCTGTGTCACGATTCCGCTGCGTGTTCGGCTCATAATCACTCGCGCGCCGTCTCGCTCAAGGTGCTTGCGTGTCTCGAGCGCTTTCCACAGGTTGGACCGCGACTCATAGAAACTCATCGTGTCCATATATTCCCAGTTGATGGTGGCCGTGGGGCGGTCGCCGGTAGTGTATCCGCCGTGCCCGGGGTTGAGGTAGATGGTCTTGTCCTTCAGCCCGCCAGCCTGCGAGGCAAGTGCCACCGTAGCGGCAGCCGCCAGCGCCATAATTGCTCTTTTGCTCATCTCAGTCATAGTTTTAAGTCTTATGTCAAATTTTCCACCCACAAAATTACCACTTTTCCCCCAACATTCCAAGAAAACATCCCACTATATCACGATAACACCTTTTCAGGAAAATAGATCGTCCATAGTGAGAAGGCTTTGTATCTGATTGGTGTCGGATGTTGCTGTCACTCCGTATGACGTTATTAATGTCAACAGCAACGTTTTATCAGTTTTTGTCACGTTGCGGAATGTGTCCAGACGTCTTTGCATTTCATCAACGTCATCGGCAGTCAGCTGATAGCGGCTTTTGTAGAATTTCATCTCGCATATGTTGATAGTGTTGTCGTTCCTATCGATTAACAGGTCAATTTGAGCATCCTTGTGAGGCCAGGCGTGAGCGCTGCTAATCACTGCCTCAAAACCTAATGCCTTCTTTATCTGGTCTAGGTGCTGCAGGCACACACGCTCAAATGCAAGACCAGCCCATGTGCTATGTGTCGGAGTGTTATACATCGAAGTCCAGAAGTGGCGGTCTCCGTTTTCATTTTTCCGTATAAACTGGAAATAGAATAGGGTGTAGTTGTCCATCAACTGATACACAGTGTCCTTTGTCTCTTTGCCAATGCAAGTGTATTTGCGGATAAACCCACATTGTTCCAGTTCCTTCAGCGCTTTAGAGAATGCACCTGAGTCGACGAGTTTGGCCGATTTCAGTAACTCGGCACGCAACAGTCCTATCTTCTTTGTTGCCAAGGCTTCAATAATGGCAATGTGTAGGTTGGGATTCTTGAAAAGCGACGCATAAAGGGCATCATATTCCGACGATAACTCGCCGTCTTCGTCAAAGAACAAGTGGTCAAAATTCTGAGCCACACTTTGGCCTTTTTTCATGAAACTCCAATAATAGGGTATTCCGCCAAGTGCCATATATGCCTCCATGATGTGCCTTCTTGTGAACCCCAGGTTCTGGCTTTCACTATAGAGCTCACATTCATGTAAAGTGAACTGACGCAGATGTATTCGCCGTGTAAGTCGGTTGTGGAGACCACCATAATTCATAATAATGTTGTCGATTATCCAAGAGGTCGCACTGCCGCACACTATAAGCAGAATGTCGCGGCGTGTAGTTGCCCAACCGTTCCAAAAGTGGTCAAGCGCGCGGATGAAGTTGGAACGAGGTGTGTCCATCCAAGGTAGCTCGTCGATGAAAACCACCTTCTTCCCTTCGGGCAGACTGCTTAGATAGTCTTCCAGCATGTGGAAGGCATCGCTCCACGTTGCCGGCATTGCACGTTTTTTCATGCCCATTTTGTAAAGCGACTCGCGAAACTCCTTCA
>JABUUJ010000074.1:5363-9190 GCA_021443235.1 Muribaculaceae bacterium | reverse complement strand
CTGATGCCTAACGGCATCTCTTACGAACTTTAGGCATCTTCATGTTATCAGGGTCAAATCGTATATATATAGTTACCAAATTTAAAAGAGTTGCCACACTCCACTTCGCCGTGTCAAAACCAAGTGGCAAAAGCGAGATACAAAGGCAATTTCATGTTTTTAGCAGTACAACTCAGCGAGAGTCACCACCGATGAAATCTCGCTTGCATACTGTCCGGCAAGGACACCTATGGGCGATATCATAGTGATCTGCACGCCCTTTCCTATATTTGTCTCGCTCTGAAAAACCGACTGCCGAGTAAGAATTTTCATGTATTCAACTTTATTCAAATGATAAGGAGTTGTAGAGAATTTTATTTCGCACAAATTGACGATGCCATCGGCACGGTCAACAATCATATCGATTTGCGCTCCCGTTTCGCCGTCCAGACTGCGCCACGAGTAATGCTCAGCATAAATCGACGCCAGTCCCAACGCAGACTTAATCTGCTCCACGTGAGCCAGACATAGTCGCTCAAAAGCCAGTCCTTGCCATGTGTTGACTATTGGAGTATTGAGATTTTTGCTCCAAAAATGCCGGTCAGAGACAGCCTTCACGCCAAACGAGTAATAAAACTGAGTAAAGAAATCCACCAGCCTGTAAATTCCGCTACGGCTAATTTCCTTTTTCTTGCGAACAAAACTACAACTTATGAAATCGCTGTATTCAAGGTTCTTCAGTACTGCGGTCAAATTGCCGCCATCACCCAGTTTCAACTTCTTTTGAAGTTCCTGGCGCGTAAGCCCCGACTTTGCATTAGCCAAAGCTTTTATTACATTCATATAAATATTAGCGTTCTTGAACAACGATCTATACAGGCGCTCATATTCGTCGGCCAGCTCTCCATCCTGAAAAAACAGTCTATCAATGTTCTGCGACAAACTTTCGCTCTTGCTGAGCAAACTCAAATAATAAGGGATTCCTCCAAAGACCATATAAGTCTGGGCAATCATGAGCCGAGACCAGCTAAAACCCTGAGATTTCAAGTATTTTTCGGTCTCGGAAAGCGTGAAAGGCCGTATGTGCATTTCGTGAGTGATGCGATTGTGCAAGCCCCCATGGCTGTTAATCAAGTTGGTAACTATCCACGATGCCGCCGAGCCACACACAATCAGTTTTAACCCCGAGCGACGCGAAGCCCAAGAGTTCCAGAAATGGTCGAATGCAGGCAGAAACTCCGACTTGGGCGTATCGAGACAAGGCAGCTCATCAATAAATAGGATGTGACGCTCATGTGGCCTAAATTTCGTCTCCATTAGGTCCTCAAGTGCGGCAAAAGCGTCAAACCAGTTTGTTGCCTTTTCGGTTTTATTATAGCCACTGCGTCGCATAGCTCGGTCCCATGCGGAGAGCTCAGTCTTCAATGTTCCTCCCAGCACTCCAGTCATATCAAATGCCAGAGCATCGCTGAACGTTTCACTTATCATGTATGTCTTGCCCACACGCCTGCGGCCATACACCGCAATCAATTCGGGGCGGTCAGAAGCCACAAATTGGCGTAACTGTTCTAACTCTTTAGTCCTTCCTATTACCATATTTATATTATCTACCAGTAAAACAAATATTTCCTACTAACATTCACGTGCAAAGTTACTCAAAATTTTTGAAAAATAGTGCTATACTTTATCCGTTTTGGGTGTTTTTTGACCGAAACGGATATAATATAACACTATTTAACTGAATTTTAGGAATAAAATGCGATTTTAGAGGAGAAAAATGAGGTAAAAAGTGCTATACTTTATCCGTTTTGGGTGATTTTTGACCGAAACGGATAGAGTATAGCATGTCGTTTTGGGTTTTTCCTGTGAGGATTGATGGCTAAATTGAGGTTGATGGGGAAGAAAAAAGTCGCGGCCCCGGGTGGGGTTGCGACTAATTTTCTTCATGCGGGAGAAGCCTGATGATTACTCGCCGGGAGCGATTGCCTCGTTGGGGCAAGACTCAGCGCAAGTACCGCAGTCGATGCAAGTGTCGGCGTCAATCGAGTAGATGTCGCCTTCGCTGATAGCGCCTGTTGGGCAAACCGACTGGCAAGTTCCACATGCTACACAGTTGTCGTTAATTACGTATGCCATTGTGTAAAAAATTAAAATTGGTAAATAATAAAATAATTACAGGACAAAATTAATGCTAATTTTTCAATTACGCACAATTTTGGCAGTGATTTTTTCCCACAAAGTGTTTTTCGGCAAATATTCTCGCAAAAACACGACACATTCCAGTTTTTATAAGTATATTTGTAAAATAAAACGTTTTTTTATGGACTTAGACTGGAAGGACAAACTGAGCGCGGCATTTAACCTGCCCGCAGAGCCCACCGACGCTACTGCGGCCAACGAAGAGCCCGCACCCGCCGACGCGCTCACGCAACAAGGCAAAACGATGATCGACATCGTGCTCGAGAAAAAAGGACGAGCCGGCAAGCAGGCCACCATAGCGACCGGGCTCAAGCTCGACGACGACACGCTGAAGCAGCTCGCCAGCGACCTGAAGCGCCACTGCGGTGTGGGAGGCTCGGCGCGCGGCGGCGAGATTCTCATCCAGGGCGACGTGCGCAACAAAGTGCTCGCCTTCCTCAAGGGCGCCGGCTTCAAGGCACGCATTATTTAATGTATAATTCGTAATTCTTAATTCATAATTCATAATTGGCTCCGCCGAGCTCGCTTTGCTCGCGTTTCTACGCCTAAGCGTCTACGCGACTATGCGACTATGCGAAGCTCTCAATAAACATTAAACTCTAAACATTAAGCTTTAAACACTAAACACTAAACAATAAACAATAAACTCTAAACATTAAACATTAAACTTTAAACAATAAACTTTACTTTAAACACTGCCATGCAAAATCTTAGCGTGATAAAGGCAAGCGCAGGGTCGGGAAAGACCTACACCCTTGCCAAACTGTACATTACCCAGCTGCTGTTTGTCAAGAAAAACGGCATACTTGAGTTGCGCAACGACCCCGGCTACTTCCAGCACATTCTCGCCATCACCTTCACCAACAAGGCGACCAACGAGATGAAGGAGCGCATCGTCAAGGAGCTGCACACCCTCAAAGAAACCCCCACCGAGAGCGACTACTATGACTACTTCAAAGATGAGTGCTCGCCTCAGGCACTTAAGGGCCTGCAGAATGCTGCGGCACAGTCGCTTGCCAATATTCTGTTTAACTACTCGTCGTTTAAGGTGAGTACCATCGACTCGTTTTTCCAGTCGATTTTGCGCAGTTTTGCCCGCGAGCTCGACCGCGACTACAACTACGAGCTCACGCTCGACAACAAATACGCCACCTCGATGGCGACTCACAAGTTTCTTATGTCATTGGGCAAGGACGCCGCCCGCTCAGGAAAAAACTCCACGCCAGCCGAGACTTGGGTGAAACAATTCATCAAGCAGAAGGTGGGTGAAAGCAAGAGCTGGAACAGCATTTTCGGCTCCGACGAGTCCTCGCTCGCCTCATTTGCCCATAACATCAACAATGAGTTCTTCCGCAACCACATGGACGAGCTGCGCGCCTATCTCACTGGCACAGGCACAGGCAACGATCTCAAGAAAATCAACGATTTCTATGCGGCATTAACCAAGGCAGCCAAGCAATGCCGCGATTACATAGAAAAAACCGATGACAGGCGCGACGAGTTCCAGCAACTGATGACACAGCTGGGCATTGACCCCTCCACTTTTTATAGCAGAAGGCTAATGCACGCCTTCTACAATAACGGAACGGCCAATATCGACACCATAAGGGAAGCAAGCGTTAATGTAAAAGTAACTTGGTTCAAAAAGG
>JABUUJ010000074.1:3399-5357 GCA_021443235.1 Muribaculaceae bacterium | reverse complement strand
TCCCCGACGACACTCAGCAGCAAGGCATCAAAGACTTCTTCAAGAACCACATCAAGCATTCTGACTATGCCGAGTTGCTCGAAGGCATGGCCAAGAAGCTCGCCTTCATAGGGTTGCTGGGCGAAATCGACAAGAAGCTCGAGGAGTATCGCGAGGAGACCAACTGCGTCCTCATCTCCGACACCAACGAGCTGATAGGCAAAGTGATAAACGGCAGCGAAACGCCATTTATATATGAGCGCGTGGGCACATGGATCAACCACTTCATGCTCGACGAGTTTCAGGACACCAGCGAGAAGCAATACAACAACTTCAAGCCACTCATTCAAAACAGCCTCGGCAGCGGGTATCTAAATCTCATCATTGGCGACTCAAAACAAGCCATCTACCGCTTCCGCAACGCCGATCCCAGCCTATTCCGCGAGCGCATCGACCAAGACTTTAAAAACTATATCAACTCGCAGCCGCTCGACACCAACTGGCGCAGCCACAGTGCCGTCATCGGCTTCAACAACGAGTTCACCGGGCGCCTCATCGACAACTTCACAGGTTGCGACAAACTCATTAAGTCCTATAAGACCGAGGAAAGCCAGGCCGACTACATCCAGAACGTCTCGCCCTCAAAACTGAGAGAAGCACCAGGCATGGTGAAGGTGCACATTATAGATGAGGACGATAGCGATACCTCGCAATTTGACAAGGTAACGGCGAACATTGCACAGTATCTGAAAGAACTGCACGAGCGCTTTGCGTGGAAAGACATCATTATCCTCGTCAACCGCAGGAGCGACGGCGCGGCAATCGTCAGCGCAGTGCTCGAGCACAACAAGGCAAATAGCGACGATCCCATTCCCATCGTGTCGGGAGAGCTCATGCTTCTCGAGAACAGCACCACGGTGAGGCGCATCATAGGGATGCTGCGCTTTATCGACATCGCCAGTTTCTCGATCGACGAAGACAGCGACGAGGAGGTGAGCGACATTGCCAACCACGCCAACCACGCCAACCAGCGACGCCTCAAGCTGCAGCGACAGTTCAGCGCGCTGAGCAAGTTTGTGGATAAAGTAACCGAGCAAGAGAAAGACGGCAATGTGCTGGCTGCGGCCAACGCCGGCCAACTGCTGCTCGAGAGCTTCAATGAGGTTGAAAACGAAGAGGCTGACAACATCGCCGAAATGATGACACACTATGCCACCGACCTGAGCACCCTGCTCCCCAACCAGCACAACCAGGCCATGACGCTGGTCAACATTGTGGAGAGCCTCATCGGCCACAGCCTGAGCGACATAGAACGCAAGAAAGAGGTCATTTACCTGCACGCGCTGCAAAACTGCATCATGAAGTTTGCCGCGCAACGCAACGGCGGCACCGTGCGCGAGTTTTTGCGCTACTGGGACAACAACAAAGACAAAATCACCGTGCCCGACGCCGGCGGCGCCGACGCCATCACAGTGCTCACCATCCACGCGTCAAAAGGCCTCGAGGCCGACTGCGTGGTCGTGCCCTATGCCAATTGGCAGCTCGACGACAGCCCGTTAGAGCGTGAATACTGGATGACTGGCCAGCAATGGCTCGACGAGGGCGGCAGCGCCATCTTCAACGACCTGGACATCGCCCTCGACCCTGGCATCGTGCCGCCCATCCTCGCCGCCGGCAAGACTGCGTTGCGCAACCTCAACGCGCTGAACCACTTTGTCGGCACCTGCGACAGCCAGTATCAAGACCTGCTCATCGACAACATCAACAAGACATACGTGGCGTTTACCCGCCCCCGCAAGGAGTTGCACATCTTCGCGTTGCCACACCGCACCCAAAATGGCACTGAGAACGAGAAATATGGCAGGCATGTGGGCACCCTCATTGCGGATATCATCATGCAGATGAAGAGTGATGGACTATTCCAGCTAGTCGCCGAAAACGTCTACCAAATGGGCAAGCCCATGCCAGCAGCCGCAGCC
>JABUUJ010000074.1:0-3336 GCA_021443235.1 Muribaculaceae bacterium | reverse complement strand
TCGGTCGCATCCAGGAACTCTCGATGCGCGAGATAGGCAAGGACCTGCACGCCGTGCTCAGCCGCATCACCCACGCCGGCATGTTGCAGCAAGTGCTCGACCAGAGCGTGCGCCGAGGCATCATCTCGACCGACAAGGCCGACCACTGGAACCGAGAGAACCTGAGCAATATGCTCACCAAGAAACTGCAGCAAGCGCCTTACAGCGAGTGGTTTGCACAAGACAACACCATCTACAACGAGCGCTCACTACACCTGGGAGAGCCCAAGGTCAAGACCATTGTGGCAGATGGCGTGGAAACACGCATCACCTACGACACCCTGCGCCCCGACCGCATCGTGCGCCGCCCCGACGGCACGCTCATCGTGGTCGATTACAAGTTTGGCAGCCGCAAGGACGAGCCCTACAGCGCACAAGTGCGTGAGTACATGACCGAGCTGAGCAAAGTCACCGCCGGTGCCGTCAAGGGCTACATCTGGTATGTCACCCTGGGCGAGTGCCTCGAGGTGACCAAGTAACGCCAAAAAGCACTGGGCTGCGCAACCGTTGTTGCCGCAGCCCAGTGTTTTTCACACGATAAACGAGTGTTTAGTCGTTGCTTTCCGAAATGGGAATCTGGCGCTTGAACACCTCTTTGAAGGTGATGAGAGTCTCGCTGCGTCCCAGCCCCATCTTGAGGAACTTGTCGTGAATCACCGACAGCAGGTGGTCGTTGTTCTTAGCATACAGCTTCACAAACGCATCGTACTTGCCCGTAGTGAAGTAGCACTCAACAACCTCGGGCACCGAGCGCAAGCGCTCAACGACCTCGTCAAACTTAGAGGGGTCGTTCAGGTAGAAGCCCACAAATGCACAGGTCTCATAGCCCACCGAGGCCGGGCTGATGAGGGTAATTGAGCCATTCACCACACCCATGCTGTAGAGTTTCTGGATGCGCTGATGGATTGCCGCTCCCGACACATTGCACACACGTGCAATCTCGAGATAGGGCTTACGCGCGTTTAGCGACAACATTTTCAGGATCTTAAAATCCAATGAGTCTAATTTGGGATTTGCCATCTTATTAATGTATTAAAATTGTTAAGTAATTAGTTTTTCTTTTATTTAATCAACAATTAGCTTAGTTAACAATGTAGCGAAATTTTTGCAAAAATATTTCGCTTTTGAACTAATATTTTGCTAAAAACGTCGTTTTATAATTGTTAATTTGGTTTTCGATTGACAAAGTTAGCGAAAAAAATTGAATTTCCTAATAAATTGTAAAAAAATTCTGCAAAAAATTTATTTTTTTGCAGAATTATAAAATTGCACCTTAACAACGCCCAACTTTAACAACGGCAATATTCCAATGATTTTCAACGGTTTACGCTATCAGCCCCGTCGATTAATCGGAATAGCGCCTTGTGATGGTCATCTCGGGCTTGCCATCCTGAGTGATGACGGCTCGTGTGATGCGCCCCTTTGAGTCGATGTCATATTCCACCTTGCGCTCGTGCACGGCCTGTCCGTCGGCCATCTCGTTGATGCCGATGAGGTATTTCTTGAACGTGGCGGTGTCATAGTCATAGAGATAGCGCAGCACCTTGCCGGCGGTTTCCTCGCGTATGATGTATCCGTCGCGATAAACCAGCGTGCGTGTGGTGGTGCCACTGGTGCTCACGAGCTTGCTCAGCGCGCCCATATCATTATAGGTGTAAACCCACGTTGCGTTCTCGCCCTTGATCGACGCCAGCTTGTCGCTGGCATCATAAGCGGCGGCATAGGTGGTCTCCTTCCTGTGCGACAGCGAGCTTTTCAGCCCGAAGCCATGCAGGTTGTCGTAGGTATAGGCATAGGTGGTGTGCACAACTTTGCCCTTGCTGCCCATAACAGCCGAAGTGACGAGCAGGCCCTTGTCGTCGAAGACGAAGTAGTTGTCGCGTGCGTGCTTTCGGGTGTCGGCCCACTCGATGTGCTCGTCGACGCGCCCCGTGCATCCGTTAAACCCAATGTCCATGTGCTCATAGCGGTAGGAGTGCGTAGGGTTGTTCACGAGGTTGGCATAGAAAGTCTTGATGCGCGGCTCGTGGGCTGTGTTGTCGTCGATGTAGCTGGTGAGGCGTGCGAGCGTGATGTCCCGGTTGCAGTAGGCGTTTACGATGGCGGCGTCGCGCATCTTGCGGGCCTGCTCAATGTAGAGCGACTCGGGATAGTTGTTGATGAAGATATCCCAGGCGTCGATGGTGTTGAGGTGTCGCGCCGTGTTGTAGGCGTCGCGCACCTCTTGCCGCGCGCTGTCGGCAGGCTGCACGACGGCCTGTGTTTGAGCGAGTAAAGGCAGTGAGCTCAAAGCCACTGCCATTACCACGGTTAATATATTCTTAATCATAAAGATGTGTTCGCTGTTTAAGAGCGGCGTCCGAAGATGCGCAGCAGATAAAGGAACAGGTTGATAAAGTCGAGGTAGAGAGTGAGGGCGCCCATTGTGGCGACCTTGCCACTCATCGAGGGGTCGGTCATCGCGGCCATCTCCTTGAAGCGTTGTGTGTCCCATGCGGTGAGTCCAGTGAAAATCACCACGCCAGCAATCGAGATCACCCAATCGAGCGTTGAGCTTGCCAGGAAAAGGTTTACCAGCGATGCGATGATAACTCCGATGAGGCCCATGAAGAGGATTGCGCCCATCTTGCTCAGGTCGGCCTTAGTGAGATATCCATAGGCCGACATCACGCCAAATGTGGCGGCGGTCACGCTAAATGCGAGCGCAATCGCGTGCATTGAGTAGGCAAAGAATATCACGCTAAGCGTCACGCCGTTAAGCACGGCATAGAGATAGAACAGCAGGGTCGCTGTGCTCGAGCTCATCTTGTTGATGGCGGCCGAGAGTGCTATCACAACGCCAAGCTCAGCGATAATCAGTCCAAAAAATACTATCCTCGACGAGAAGATGGCCTCAATAAGTGCCGGAGAGGAGGCAACAAAAAGGCTCACGAGGGCTGTCACGATAAGGCCCAGGAACATCTTGGCGTAGATGCGGCGCATCACCTTTGCCACATAAGACTGCAGCATCATTGCGTTCTCTACCATGAAGGGGCTCACAAAGCCCGCTTGGTTGTTAAAATAATTATTCATAGTGTTCATTTTTAATTGTTTTCTAATGTTATTGCTCACCGCTCCTCACAATGGGCGGTGCAAAGTTACTTCTAAAAAACCAATCTACAAACACCCAACCTGCAAATTTCGTGCCAACCCCCCATAATTGTCGAGGACTTTCACATTAATTTTGGCAAATATATATTATTTGACCCCGATATATGGAATGATAAAAAGCTGCCGTAGGCAGCAGATGTCAGTAGG
>JABUUJ010000073.1 GCA_021443235.1 Muribaculaceae bacterium | reverse complement strand
GCAACAAGATGGCCGACGAAAGCGCCCGCATTGCGATGGCCGACATGGTTTCGTCGCGCCTCGACAATGTAGTCACATCGGATTTTGAGCTCTCGATGCCCCGCCCATCCTACACTATCGACACCCTCAACGCACTGAAAGCCAAGCATCCCGACGATGAGTTTGTGCTTATTATCGGTGCCGACAACTGGGCGGCATTTAAGCGCTGGTATAAGAGTGAGGAGATACTTGCTGGCTTTGAAATTCTGGTTTATCCTCGCCAAGGCTATGATGTGGTTATTGACGCCAACTATCAAGACCGTGTCACGCTGGTTGATGCCCCGCTCATTGAGGTGTCGTCGACCTACATCAGAGAGCAACTTGCGCTGGGCAACAACATGAGTTTTTACTTGCCCGACAAAGTAAGAGACTACATTGCCGAGCATGGCCTTTACACTAAAAAGTAAGTTTGTATGAGTAATTCATTGTCAAAAAATGCTTTATCGGCAATCGCACTTACCAACGAGTATTGCCATGCGATAGAGACCTGCGCCGAGGGAACGCGCGAGATGCTGGTGGCACGCATGCTGAAGTTGCTGCCACGCATCTACATCGCCATTAGCGACGTGGACATTCAAGGCGGCTATGACGACTACTGTATTGAGCCTGCTCTCGATGAGGTCGCCTATGACCAGGTGCGCGACACCATTGCTGCCATTATGGCCGACGATGATGTGTATCTTGAGGTGTTTGTTGACGACATGAAGTACAGCGACACCCCCATCTCGGCCTTTGTGAGCGAGAACCTTGCCGACCTGTATCAGGAGTTTTACAACCTTGTGCAATCGGTAAAAGATGCACCCGAAGAATACCGCACATCGCTCGTTGAGCAGTGCAAGGAGAACTTTGTAGAATACTGGGGGCAAACGCTTTGCAATGTGTTGCGTGCGCTTAACAGCGTGTTCTATAATATGAACGACGATTACTAATTAGAAACCTAATACACCACAATGGCTCTTATTGATTCACTACTAAAATTCATGGACGACAGTCCTTGCAACTTCCTTGCCGTCAAGGCAATGAAGGAAATGCTTGACGCTTGTGGCTACAGCGAGAAGCATCTTAAAGACCCCATCACCGCCCTGCCTGGCGAGAAGTTCTACATTACTAAAAACGACTCGGCGCTATTTGCGTTTAAGATTGGCAAGAAATCGCCTGTCGAGACCGGATTCCGCATCGTGGCCGCTCACAGCGACTCGCCTTGCTTCCGCATTAAGCCCCACGCCGAGATGTGTGGCGAGGGCGGCATCGTGCGCCTCAACACCGAGGTGTATGGCGGCCCCATTCTCTATACTTGGTTTGACCGCCCCCTCTCAATAGCTGGCCGCGTGATTCTGGACGGAGGTGACGCGCTCACCCCAATTAGCACAACAGTGAAAATCAACCGTCCGTTGCTGTGCATCTCGCACTTGGCGATACACTTCAACCGCGCCGTAAACGAGGGCAACAAACTGTCGAAGCAGAAAGACATGCTTCCCATCATAGCACAGGTAAACAACCAACTTGAGGCCAACAATATGTTGCTCAACCTTGTAGCTGAGGAGCTTAAAGTAAAGGTTGAAGACATCGTCGACTTTGACCTTATGCTTTACGACACCGAGAAGGCCTGCACATTTGGACTTAACAACGAGTTTGTGTCGAGCGGCCGACTCGACGACCTGAGCATGGCTCACGCCGCCATCATCGCCCTTGCCCACTCTACTGGAGAGGACGCAACGTGCGTTGCCGCTATCTTTGACAACGAGGAAACCGGTAGCGGGACAAAGCAAGGAGCGGGTTCGCCAGTGCTTGCCAACGTAATGCGACGCATCGTTGAGGCACAAGGCGGCACATTTGATGACTTCTCGCGCGCTGTGGCACAGTCGTTTATGATTTCGGCCGACAATGCCCACGCCTACCATCCCAACTATAGCGAGAAGTATGATCCCACCAACCACCCACAGATGGGTTACGGCCCGTGCATCAAGATTAACGCCAACTGCAAGTATATGAGCGACGCGCACTCGGCGGCAATCTTCAAGAAATTGTGTGAGGAGTGTGGCTCGCCCTATCAATACTTTGTTAACCACAGCGATGTGGCTGGAGGCTCAACACTGGGCAACATCCTCACCTCGCAGATTGACATTGAAGGCGTTGACGTGGGCAATCCGCTGCTCGCGATGCACTCGGTGCGTGAGACCGCATCGGTCGCAGACCACATTAACATGACAAAGGTAATGACACATTTCTTTAGCAAATAATAATCTTTAAAATTAATATTATGGCAGACGAATTATTGATTAAACAAGTAACAGAGAAAGCACAAGGCTGGTTGGCTGCTGGTTATGACGCAGAAACACAAGCCACAGTAAAGGCTATGATTGAGGCCGAGGACAAGACCGAGCTCATTGAGTCGTTTTACAAAGACCTTGAGTTTGGCACAGGCGGCCTGCGCGGCATCATGGGTGTGGGTAGCAACCGCATGAACATCTACACTGTGGGCGCTGCTACACAGGGCCTTGCCAACTACATGAAAGAGGCCTTCAAAGACCTCGAGCAGATCAAGGTCGTTGTAGGTCACGACGTGCGCAACAACAGTCGCCTCTTTGCCGAGACAGTTGCCAACATCTTCTCGGCCAACGGCTTCAAGGTGTATCTCTTTGAAGGTCCCCGCCCCACTCCTGAGGTTTCTTACGCGATACGTCACCTTGGTTGCCAAAGTGGTGTTAACATCACCGCCTCGCACAACCCCAAGGAGTATAACGGCTACAAGGCTTACTGGGACGATGGCGCTCAGGTGGTTTCGCCCCACGATGTCAACATCATCGACTATGTTAACCGCATCAAGAGCGTGAACGAGATCAAGTTTGAGGGCAATCCCGAACTCATTGAAATCGTGGGTGAAGACCTCGATAACGTTTATCTGGATGAAATCCGCACGCTGTCGCTCAGTCCCGAGAACAACAAGAAACACCACGACTTGAAGATTGTTTACACCCCCATCCACGGTGTGGGTCGCTACATCATTCCCAAGTCGATTGAGCGTTGGGGCTTTGACAACATTATCCACGTTCCCGAGCAGGACGTGATGAGCGGCGACTTCCCCACTGTTGACTCACCCAATCCCGAGAACGCCAGCGCAATGGCAATGGCTATCAAGAAAGCTGAAGAGGTGCAGGCCGACATAGTTCTCGCCTCGGACCCCGATGCCGACCGCATTGGTATGGTAATCAAGAACACCAAGGGTGAGTATGCTCTTGTCAACGGCAACCAGATTCAGATTATCTTCCTTTATTATCTCATGGCACGCAACGCCGAGCTGGGCATGCTCACGGGCAAGGAGTACATCGTTAAGACTATCGTTACCTCGGAAACTATCCGCAAGATTGCCGAAAAGCAGAACATAAAGATGTTTGACGTGTTCACCGGCTTTAAGTGGATTGCTACCGTGATGCGCGAGATGGAAGGCAAGGGTCGTTACCTGGGTGGTGGCGAGGAGAGCTACGGCTTCCTGCCCCAGACCTTCGTTCGCGATAAGGACTCAGTTTCTTCTATCCCCCTGATGTGCGAGATTGCCGCATGGGCCAAGGAGAAAGGCATGACAATGAACGACATGCTTATCGACATCTACAAGACCTACGGCTACTCTAAGGAACTTGGCATCTCGGTAGTGCGCAAGGGCAAATCGGGTGCTGAGGAAATCGTTGCTATGATGAAGAACTTCCGCGAGAACCCACTGAAGGAAATCGCTGGCTCGCCTGTTGTTACTATCAAGGACTTCCAGTGCCTGGAGCAGAAGAACGTGCTTGAGGGCACAACCGA
>JABUUJ010000072.1 GCA_021443235.1 Muribaculaceae bacterium | reverse complement strand
TCTAAACTGCCATAATTCCGAGTTTTTGTGTTTCTAAACTGCCATAATTCCGAGTTTTTTGTGCTGCACCTCAGCATTGCGACACCTCAACACCGCTATACCGCTACGCCTCAACACCCCCAGCCACCAAGCCGCCCCACATAAATTAACCTCAACCATGTCGAACCAAGTTGAACCAAGTTAAACAAACTTAAACAATCTTGAACAACTCGCGACAGCGAGCCAAAACCTGCATTTCTTTTAAATTGTCTTAAAAATTAGGGGTTTTCGGCGATGGGATTATGATAATTGACAAATAATTTGTAACTTTGCACGATAATATTTGAATTGTGACGGACTTACGCTCGCTTGCGCCGCCCCTTTCGCTTAATTGACCACAAAATGGACGTAAAAAACGTTTTATTCATATCGCAAGAAATTGCACCCTATCTGCCCGACACCAAGATGTCGAGGATGGGCTTCGACATGCCGCAAGGCATGCAGGAAGCCGGTGTGCAGGTGCGCACTTTCATGCCTAAGTACGGGCTCATCAACGAGCGCCGCAACCAGCTGCATGAGGTGATTAGACTCTCGGGTATGAATATTATCATCGACGACACCGACCACCCTCTCATCATCAAGGTCGCCACGCTGCCCTCAAGAGCTCAGGTCTATTTCATCTACAACGACGACTACTTCGCTCACAACCTCACAAAGGAACTTGAAACCACAGCGTCGCCTGCCGAGAACGACGAACGCAGCATCTTCTTCGTGCGCGGCGTCATAGAGACCGTGCGCAAGCTCCGCTGGCAACCACAGGTGATTCACTGCAGCGGATGGATTACCGTCTTGGCAATGGCCTATATACGCGAGCTTTACAACGACGACCCATCATTCCGCGACGCCAAGCTCATCTACTCGCTATGGGACGACGACTTCGAGCAGCCACTCGACTCCCGCATGGGCGAGAAGCTCAAATTGGATGGCCTGAGCGACGATGTTCTGGCCGACGTCCTCAATAAGCCAGTAGATTACTTGACACTCAATAAGATGGCGTTGAAATACTGCGACGCAGTGGTGCAAAACAGCCCCAACGTCAACCCCGAGCTGCTCGAGATGGCAAAGGCCTCGGGTCTGCCCTTCCTCCCCTATGAAGAGGGCAAAGAGTTTGTCATGAAGAACCTGGAGTTTTACAAGTCTCTCTAATTCACGACTTTTCATGCATTAAGGCATGCGCAATATTGAAAATTGATCTATGAAATATATAATTAATGTGCTTTTGGCTGTCGCAGTTGTTATGGGGCTCTACTCATGCAACGACGAGACGATAGGCAGCTCAATCAACGATACCTACTTGTCTGTCATCCAGGACTCATCGTTTGCTATCGATGGCCAGTCTTCGGCCAACTATAGCCTGCTCTCGCGCACCAGCATACAGCTACTCGGCACCATTAAGAGCGAAGGATATGGCACGCTCTCGTCGCAAATCGTGTCACAGTTCATGCCCGTATATGCTGTCGACACTGCAGGTACAAAACTTGACTGGATCGACTCGTGCAAGATGATATTGCGACTGCCCAGCACCGGTGCCTTCACCGGCGACTCGCTCGCTCCCATGCGACTCAACGTCTATGCGCTCAACAAGCAACTGCCGTCGCCCATCTATAGCGACTTCGACCCCTCGGGGTATTACTCCGAAGACGACCTGATGGGCTCTGCACCTTACTCCTACAATTCGGCTAAGCTCGTGTCGGAATACGACGCCAACACCTACAGCTATATCTACCACCGCGAGGTTGAGGTGCCTATGGCGGTCGACTATGCCAAGAATATCTTCCAGAAGTTTGTCGATAGCCCCGAGACCTTCAAGTCGCCTAAGGCTTTTGCCGAGTACTTCCCCGGTGTAGTTATCACCAACTCGTTCGGCAGCGGACGTGTGATGAACTTCACCGACATTGAGCTGCGCACCTATTATCGCAAGTACATGGCGCTGAGCGACACTACCGACACTATCTATCCCGCTATGACACAGACCTATCTGGCATCGTCGCCCGAGGTTGTGCTCAACAACATCATCAAACTCGACGTTGATCCAGCGGTTAAGGAGTGTGTCGACAAAGGCGACGTCATCGTTATGGCTCCAGCCGGATATGAGGTGAAGGCACATTTCCCCGTGCAGGAAATCATCGACAACTATAAGGCCGCATCTAAGGGCGCTATGTCGGTCATCAATGCTCTCTCGATGGAAATCCCCGCCGAAAAAATCACTAATAAATACGACATCGCACCTCCCAAATACCTGCTAATGGTCAAGACGTGCAAAAAAGACGAGTTTATCATGGGCGACAGCCTTGCCAACAACAAAGACTCGTTTTATGCCGCCTATGATGCAACGACCGACAGCTACCAGTTCACGAGCCTGCGAGAGTATGTCCTCGACATCATCCGCAACAAGGGCGGTGTCGCCACCGAGGACGATATGAATTTCACAATCACGCCCATGGACGTGACTGTATACACCGACTCTTCGTCGAGCTACTACTACTATTACTATGGCACCGACGCCACCTCAACCGAGACAATTACCAAGATTGCTCCGCAGGTGTCGTGCCCGGCAATAGCGCGACTACGGCTCGACAAGGCCAGTGTGAAACTCACGTTCAGCAAGCAGTCGATGCTGTAAGAAAATTAGCGGCTTGGGCCTAACCCATGTCGCAACACCCTAAATAAGTTGTAATTTAGGCATGCCACAATAGCTCAGTTGGTTAGAGCATTTCATTCGTAACGAAAAGGTCGCGGGTTCGAGTCCCGCTCGTGGCTCATCAGGCCGCTTTCTTCACTGCAAGAAGGCGGCCTGCTTTGAAAAAACTAAAGTGTAATGTTTATTGTTTATAGAAATTTCAAGAACTCAAAAAAACTTGATAAACTTGATAAACTTGACAAACCTGATAAACTGGCGGCGCAGCCGCAACTTGACAAACTTGATAAACTCTCTTTATGGAACTATCGGTCAATGACTTCATGGTGATGCAGCCTGGCTACCCGCAGGTGTGCGACACCGACAAATACTACTACGTCATCGCTGTGCACGTGGCGCGTGCATGGGATCGCTGTGGCGTGCTCAATAACATAGATGAACGCGTGCGCGTGCGTGTGGTCCAGGCCGTCATAGGTTACTATCAGGATGTGGTGGCCGATGCCGGACTGTGGCGCAGCTTCACCTCGTTCCATCGCGAGCAGTTTGGCAAACCGCTCCCTCACTATGACGAGACCGACGACTACATCGACTTTGAACTCAACCTCGACGACCTGCGGTTCCTCATCTGGTACACACTCGACTACAGCGTCAACGGCGCTCCTTCACCTCACGACGAACGCATCACCCAACTCGCCACCGAGTTCTATGCGGTGCTCGACTATGACTATGTCAATGCCCCAGCTCCGCTCAACTTCACCACCATGACGCGCATCGACATCAACGACCCCGCCGAACTGCAGGCAACCTACGACCTCACCTACTGGTTTTACTGGCGCAGCTACCTCATGCAGGGCAATGCTATCGCTGCCGCCGACGAGGCTATGCCACAGGCGCAGGCCATCATCAGCACTCACAGTAAAAGCGATGCCACGCCCCTTCTTCACGACCTCAACGACACCATCATGTCGCGACGCCCTGCCACTGTGGGACCCGTCATCCGCCCCCTTGCCTCTTGGCTCCAAAAAATCACCGAATAAAAAAAACAGCCCTTGCGGGGCTGTTGTGATTCATTCGCTATACATGTTGCCTTCTTGCCATTCCTTGAGAAGGTAGCCGTGCTTGTCGGTGCAGTGGTCGTGGATCGCAACCTTGCGCTCTTGCGACTGCTGTTCCCACCATGTTGAGCATGCGGGGTATTGAACTGGTTTTGCGTTAGCCTTTGTGGCTATTCTCTCTTTCTGAGCTATGGTGAGACCTGCCCACCAGGTATTCATGTCTGCCATAATTGTTACTGCTTATAATTTTTCTCCACAAATTTACACATTTTTTCCGACATACACCATTGCA
>JABUUJ010000071.1 GCA_021443235.1 Muribaculaceae bacterium | reverse complement strand
GCGTTTCAATCCACGCCCCCCCGCGTGAGGGGGCGACCCTTATCAATATAACGTATTAATTGATAATTTATTATTCGCGCGGTTTTGCGAAATATGCTTTTTTGTGGTGAGCGAGGAGGTCGCGAGCGTCATAAGTGCTTTATTTGCAGTGGTTGCGAAGGGTGTGAGTATTTTGAAATGCTTATGGTTCGCAACCGTCATAATATCAGCACCGAATCCACCTTCACGCCTCTTGCGATTCCCAGTGTTTCGATGTGATGGTCCCATTTGTTGCCCATAAAATAGAAACGTATGCTGTCTCGCTCTTTGTCTATTATGTTGTTGAGGATGTTTTTGAGTTTAAGGAAGAGCGCATTGTCGAGCACGCACTCAAAGACCGAGTTTTGCACTCTCACTCCATAGTTCTTGCATTCTTTTGCCACTAGGCGCAGTCGTTTTCGCCCCGCGGCAGTCTGTGTCTCTACATCATAAGTGATGATAACCATCATAGCTGTAATCTATTTTAGGATAAAGACTGGATAGTTGTCAAGATCGCCGCGCAGGTAACGTGCCATAAGCATTGCCTGAGAGTGTGGCAGGAGTCCGACGGGGATTTTCTCGTTGAGATAAGGGTGAGTGATTTCATCCTTTTTTCGTTCTTGCCATGCCGAGATAATGGTTTTCCTGCCATTGTCGGTGAGAGTGATGGAGTCTTCGGCTTGCTGGATGAAGTCGCGTGGTGTTATTTGCCGTCGGTTTATAAGCGACAGCACGAGGCGGTCGCCTAGATAGGCTCGCAGTTCCTCCATCATGTCGAGTGCGAGTGATGGCCGGCCTGGTCGCAGGGTGTGCATGAATCCCACATAGGGGTCTAAGCCCACCGAGTCGAGCGCTGCTGTCATCTCATGGGCGAGCAGTGTATAGACAAACGAGAGCATTACATTCACTTTGCCTACTGGTGGGTGCTTTATTCTTCCGCTGAACGGAAAATCTCTGCGTTGCTGTATTATCATGTGTGGCAGCACACCGAAATACTCGGCAGCGGCAATGCCCTCAATTCCCATTATGGTTGGGATATTTTGTGCTTTGAGCACTTCATTTTTATGCCATTCCAGCCTTTTGCCAGCATTTTCCAAGTCGGAGTTTGCGCCGTTGTCACGTATTGCCCGCCTGATGATGTTGCGGTAGTTTTGGATTTTTGCGGCAATCATGATGCGGCTCAATGCTACTGCGAAATCCTTGTCGTCGGCAAGGCGATACTGCCTTTTGCGTAGCAACACGTTGCCGTGCGTTGGACCTTGTGCCCGCGCGATGAACTTTCCGTTTGGAGAGTGGAAAGACAATGATACATTATTGTCGACACACAACTTCATCGCACCTGGGCTTGCCCCTATGTAACTGAATGTCACCACACCCTCTATGTTGTGGATAGGTATGCGGAAAATCTCTTCGCCCTCGACTTCCACAACGAGGTTTAGCCCGTCTTTTTTGAGATATCCATTTGGACGGGTGATGTAAAGCACATTAAGTAGTTTCCTCATATAGGTTGTCGTTAAGATAGGTGTTGACAGGTTTTAACTGGTTGAGTTGAGGCATGCAGATGTCGCACAACGAGCATCTCTTGCACTTTGGCGAAAATGCTGCGTGTGGCAGTGTCTCGCTTTTCATCACTCGGTGCATCTCGTGCGCATAGAACTCGGCCTTTTCCCTGAGCCCGTCGGTTATCGCCACATTTTCGCGTCTGCGCACCTCCCAGTAGAAAAGGTCGGCTTGCCCGATTGTGATGTTGTGCATTTCCTCAAGGCACATCACCTGACACACGAGCTGCATTGTGTCGCACTCGTCGGTCTTGCGATGGCCACGCTTGTACTCAACTGGGCGGGGCATAAATCGGCCGCTATACTTTGGGTGCGCGATGCTGTTGGATGTATCTTCAGTAGGAATAAGCTCCACGGCATCGGTCAGCCCTTTAAGCCCCAGCGTGGCAGAAGCAATGCGCACCGAGCGCAGGGTGATGCGGTCGTTGTTGTGTTGCCTTGCCGACGGGTCGTCAACCTTCTGGTGGAGGATGTTGCCCTCAGTGGTGAGCGCGTTTTCGGCCCATTGTTGGTCCATGTGGATCAATGCCCATTGCCGGGGGCAGAACACAAAGTGCTGCACCCCCGACAACATGAGCATATCTTCCTCTCGATACATTTAGAGCATCTCAATGATTTCCACATTCTCGGGCAGGTTGTCCCTGTCAATTGCCACAATATAGTCGCCAAACGACCGAGGAACTTGGCAGTCGGCGTTCTTCTCAACCTTAACAAGGTCAAAAAGCTTGTTTGCCGGAGCGTTGCCCAGTTTGGTGCTGTGCTTGAACACAATCAGCTTCTGCGCGCTCATCAAGCCACGGGCAGCCGAGCGGTCTACGTCAAACATGTTCTTTAGTGCCTCCCAGAATAGTTCCAGGTCTTCTTCCGAGAAACCCGTTTGATTGGCAAGGTTGGCCGAGATAAATCCATGGCAAACATATAAGCCGTAAGGGATAGTGGACTTGCGCCCCATCGTGCGATTGTCACCTTTTTGCTTGGCGGCTTCAGCTTCGGTTGCTACGGCCATTCGAGTGATAGAGTGCTCCAAACTCGTGACAGAGTCAACCGAGCGAGCAAAGGTCAGCTGTATAGGCCCACGCACCTGACCGCAATTAGGGGCAGATTTCAATGACATAACCGCTCCAAAAGTTCGTATATCATAAAATTTTTCACACATTTTCTTTCGACCCTTCTCGGTCTCTTCTGCTGTTGGTTTCCTCGGTTTTGCATCCTTCAATACTGACTGGACAAATTTTTGCAAGCCCTTTGATATGTGACTGTCCTTGATCCAATTTTTAATATCTTCTTTGTCAGCAGTTGAGAGAACTGCAAGGCTCTTTGAGTCATCATTAATACGCGTTTCAATACCTTCACAAAATGAAATAGTTTCAATTTCTTCCAGAAGTTCATCTGGTATTATTTTTACTGATTCTTCTCCTGTTTCAAACCCAAGATCTTTAAATGCGGCATAGTGAGCACGACCCAAAACTGCTTTTTCTTTGACATAGATGTCGTAGCGACTTGCGCATTCTTTTGCTGTCAGCACATAGTTTCTAACTTTGCGCTTTAGGCAAACATCGGTTACAAGACCCATTCCAGTTTCGGCATCAACACGTGGCAAGTTGCCAGCATCGGGGTCACCATTAGGGTTGCCATCTTGCACATCAAAGATGTACACAAAATCAAAGCGGTTGTTTAATCCCATAGTTTCTTTAATTTAAATTGTTTATATTTATTATTCTTTAGTTTCGGTTGATTTCTTTGTGTAGAAATCTTGCATTTGGTGGTAGTATCCCACAAAGAATCGGCCTTGGTCTTGCAAATCAAGGTGCGCAGGAAATCCCTGAGCAGGAAGCATTGAAACTATTTCTTGCTTCATTGTTTCAATGTAGATTTTCTTGCCTTCGTGCTCAAATTTCTCCACGTGATGCACATTGAGGTTGAGCAAAGTGGCAAAAACAGCGGCAGGAGTTGCCGAGGCCGCGTTCATGTATCGTTCTCTAATGGTGTTGATGTTGTTTGCGCTCTTTTGCGAGTATTCTAGCACTGCAAAGAGGCGGCCACAAACATAGCCTAAGTTGGTGTTTTCTTTGTCTAACATGATTTCTATTTTTTTATTGTTATTGTCGTTTAATCTATTTAAATATGCCTTGATGATTGCCATTCGTTGTACCGAGCAAGGGTCTATTAACTTTCCATTTATTTTCTTGCATATTTCTGCCCTAATCCTACGAATGCATGATGAAAATAAAATATAAGGATAAGGAATTCCTTGAACTATACTTTTAAGAACCGCCTCAGGCAAATTGGTTTGAACGTCGCTTATCTTGCCGCCCAAAGTCACAGAAGAAAGGATAGAATAAATTCCCATATATGGTCTTGGTTCTTTTCGACCATCCACCATTTTCATGTCTTCAAAGTGTTTTAGTATTTTTCCGGCAAACTCCTTAACGGTGCACTCATTCCAATAAACTACGGCTATTCTTGCTGCATTTGGTGCTAATCCAAGCATGTAAAAA
>JABUUJ010000070.1 GCA_021443235.1 Muribaculaceae bacterium | reverse complement strand
AATTATGGCAGTTTAGAGACTCAAAAACTCGGAATTATGGCAGTTTAGAGACACAAAAACTCGGAATTATGGCAGTTTAGAGACTTTAAAACTGTGTTTATATGCGTGGTTTTAGGGCATAAAGAAGGGGAAAGCAGCCGGGGCTATTAGGGGGGGAGCCACGGCTGCTTTGGTGTTTTTATAGGGAGTTCTGGGTTTGTGGGGGCAGAACTCGGTATTTATTTGGGAGTTAGAACTCGGCGTTGTTGGGGGTGCGTGGGAACATGATGACGTCGCGGATGTTGCTCATGCCAGTGACGAAGAGTATGAGTCGCTCGAAGCCGAGTCCGAAGCCGCTGTGAGGCACGGTGCCGAACTTGCGGGTATCGAGATACCACCACATGTCCTTCATGGGTATGCCACGACGTTCAATCTCGCTAATAAGCTTTTCGTAGCTTTCCTCGCGCTCGCTACCGCCGATTATCTCACCTATCTGGGGGAAGAGGACGTCCATTGCGCGCACGGTCTTTCCGTCGTCGTTCTGCTTCATGTAGAATGCCTTGATGTCCTTGGGATAGTCGGTGAGGATTACCGGGCGCTTGAAGTGTTCCTCGACGAGGTAGCGCTCGTGCTCGCTCTGGAGATCGACGCCCCACTTGACGGGGAACTCAAACTTCTTGCCGCTCTGCTCCAGGATGTTGATACCCTCGGTGTAGGGCAGGCGCACGAAGCTTTCCTTGAGGACGCCCTCAAGACGCTCGATGAGAGTGTCGTCGTACATCTTGTTGAGGAACTCGATGTCGTCCTTGCAGTGGTCGAGGGCATACTTCACGCAATACTTGATGAAGTCCTCGGCGAGGTCCATGTTGTCGTTGATGTCGTAGAAAGCCACCTCAGGCTCAATCATCCAGAACTCGGCAAGGTGTCGGGGAGTGTTGCTGTTCTCGGCTCGGAAAGTGGGGCCGAAGGTGTAAATGGCTCCAAGAGCCGTTGCGCCGAGCTCTCCCTCGAGCTGTCCCGAGACGGTGAGGCTTGTGGGCTTGCCGAAGAAGTCCTTAGAGCAGTCAACACAGCCATTCTCGCACTTAGGCAGGTCGTTGATGTTGAGTGTGGTCACTTGGAACATATCGCCGGCACCCTCGCAGTCGCTACCTGTGATGATTGGGGTGTTGAGGTAGAAGAAGCCGCGGTCGTTAAAGAAGTTGTGGATGGCGAATGCCAGATGATGGCGAATGCGGAAGACTGCGCCGAAGGTGTTGGTGCGCAAACGCAGGTGTGCTTTCTCGCGCAGGAACTCCAGCGTGTGACCTTTCTTCTGCAGAGGGTACTCGTCGGGGTCGGCTGTGCCATACACCTCAACCATATCGGCCTGTACCTCAACGCTTTGTCCTTTGCCTTGCGACTCAACGAGTAGTCCTTCGACATGAAGGCTGGCGCCAGTGGTGATGGGTTTGAGGTCGTCCTCGTTAAACTTGGCGAGGTCGATGACGATTTGCAGGTTATTGATTGTCGAGCCATCGTTAAGGGCGATGAACTGCACATGTTTGTTACCGCGGCGGGTGCGCACCCATCCTTTTACACACACTTGCTTGCCCACGAGCTCGGGGGCGTTGATGTCGACAATCTTAGTACGTTTTAAAGTCATTTTCTTATTTATATAACAAAAGCAATGGGCAAGCATCAAGAGCGATGCTTGCCACTGCGTGGTTTAAATATCATTACTCAAAAGAGCCTTGTTTCAGGAAGTTAACCTCCTCCTGAGTGAGGTAGCGCCAGCGTCCTTTTGACAGGTTTTTCTTGGTGAGTCCTGCGAAGTAAACGCGGTCGAGCTTAACCACGTGGTATCCCAGGTGCTCGAAGATGCGGCGCACGATGCGGTTCTTGCCCGAGTGGATCTCGATGCCTGCCTGCTTGGCGTCGTTGGCGTCGACATAGCTCACGGCGTCGGCATGTATTCGTCCGTCCTCAAGTTCTACGCCGTCGGCGATGCGCTGCATGTCCTCAACCGCGATGGGCTTGTCGGTCCACACGTGGTAGATTTTCTTCTTCACATAGCTGGGGTGAGTGAGTTTAGAAGCGAGGTCGCCATCGTTGGTGAGCAGGAGCACGCCAGTGGTGTTGCGGTCGAGGCGTCCCACGGGGTAGATGCGCTCATCGCATGCGCCCTTCACGAGATCCATAACGGTCTTGCGGTCTTGCGGGTCGTCGCTTGTGGTGACGCAGTCTTTGGGTTTATTGAGCAGGATGTAGCACTTCTTCTCGGTGGTTACAACCTTGTCGTTATATTCTACTATATCTTTGGGTGAAATCTTAACACCGAGTTCGGTAACCACTTCTCCGTTAACCTTCACGAGGCCCTTGGTGATGAGTTCGTCGGCCTCACGTCGCGAGCATACGCCAGCGTTGGCCATGAATTTATTAAGACGAACCTGCATGTTGGGGTCGATTGGACCTATCTCATACTCAACGGGTTGGGGACGTGGGGTGAAACGCATCTGATGGCGAGGAATTGCGGGGCGCTGCTGGCGCTGTGGCTTGCGGAAGCCGCCTTGCTGGTAGCCACCTTGGCCGCCGCGCTGCTGGTAACCGCCCTGGCCGCCGCGCTGCTGGTAACCACCTTGGCGCTGATAGCCGCCCTGGCGCTGGTATCCACCCTGGCGCTGATAGCCGCCCTGGCGCTGGTATCCACCCTGACGGGGCTGGTAACCTTCGCGGGGCTGGTATCCCTCGCGGGGCTGGTATCCGCCTTCGGGCTGAACACCTTCGGGTGCATTGTTCTCGGCGCCGCCTTCGCTCACCATGTCGGGGTTGTTGTAACGAGGCTGGTATCCGCCTTGACGCTGGTAACCGCCACGCTGATAGCCTCCACGCTGGTAACCACCCTGGCGCTGATAGCCGCCTTGGCGCTGGTAACCGCCGCGCTGATATCCTTGACGGGGTTGATACTCATGAGGATAGTCTCCCTGATCAGAAGGTTGCTGGTTTTGCTGATTGTTTACTGAATTAGCATCATCAAAATTTGTGTTACCTGGTTCTCCAAAAGTTGCTCTTACTTCTCCAATGCGAGGTCTTTTGGGTCTTTTCTCAATGTTTTCATCCATAATTACTTAGGAATTTGTGTTTAAAAATGTAATAACGTAATAAATTCAGGCCTCTCGGCCGGGAGTTAGTGTAAAAAAAAGTTTGAAAAATAGAAAATATTATTGTCGTTTTTTTCTTGTATTCATAAAACTGCGTGCAAAGGTACAAATTTTTCGGACAATAAAATGATAAAAATCAAAAATTTATTTCATTTTAACAGATTTTTTGTCCACGGCACCGTTTCGGGGTGCCGTGGAGTGTTGCTACGGAGTGCTGACGTCGGGTTAATAGCCAGTGTAGTTGTGGGGTGTGATGGCCTTAAGCTCGGCCTTGAGCTCGGGGCTGACGTTGAGCGTGTCGATAAAGGCGGCGATGCTGGTGGCATCGACCGTCTGGTTGGTGCGAGTGAGCGCCTTGAGCGTCTCGTAGGGCTTGGGGTAACCCTCACGGCGCAGGATAGTCTGGATAGCCTCGGCGACCACAGCCCAGGTGTTGTCGAGGTCGGCGTTGACAGCCTCCTCGTTAAGGATGAGCTTGTTAAGACCCTTGAGCGTGCTTGCGAGAGCAATCATAAAGTGTCCGAAAGGCACACCCACGTTGCGCAGCACGGTCGAGTCGGTGAGGTCGCGCTGCAGTCGGCTCACAGGGAGCTTGTGGGCAAGGTGCTCAAGGATGGCGTTGGCGATGCCCAGGTTGCCCTCGCTGTTTTCAAAGTCGATAGGGTTAACCTTGTGAGGCATAGCGCTTGAGCCAACCTCCCCGGCCTTGATTTTCTGTTTGAAGTAGTTCATTGAGATATACATCCATATATCGCGGTCGAGGTCGATGAGGATGGTGCCGATGCGCTTGAGTGCGTCGAAAAGCGCCGCCAGGTTGTCGTAGTTGGAGATCTGTGTTGTCCACTCCTCGCGCTCTATGCCCAGGTTGTGCTTGAGAAAGTCGCGGGCAAAGGCTCGCCAGTCGTGGCCGGGGAAGGCGATAAGGTGGGCGTTGAAATTGCCCGTGGCGCCGCCAAA
>JABUUJ010000006.1:31985-55189 GCA_021443235.1 Muribaculaceae bacterium | reverse complement strand
CCTACGAGGGCGGAATGCTGCTGTTGCCGCCCACACCCGAGATGAAGCCCGCCACGATGGTGCCGCAGCCCAAGATGCTCAAGGCCTTTGCCGACCACATCCGCTTCAACGACATCACCACCATCGACGACGTGGGCATCCTCAACCAGGCCATCAAAAGCGGTGAAGCCAAGCTGCTGATCAACGTCGCCGAGGCACTGCACAACCAGATGTTTGCCGGCTTTGCCCACGACATCGCCACACGCTACAAGGCTGGCGGCGCCCGCGTGGTGCTCATCGCCGGGCCGTCGTCGTCGGGCAAGACCACGTCGAGCAAGCGACTTGCCATCCAACTCATCACCAAATACATAGTGCCCAAGGTGATAGAGCTCGACAACTACTTTGTGAACCGCGACATGACACCGCTCGACGAGGCGGGCGAATATGACTATGAGTCGCTCTATGCCCTCGACCTCGAGCAGTTTAACAAAGACCTCACACTCCTGCTCGCCGGCAAAGAAGTGGCACTGCCCACCTACAACTTCGAGACCGGAAAACGCGAGTATCGCGGCAACACCCTCAAGCTCGAGCCCAACAACATCCTGCTCATCGAGGGAATACACGGCCTCAACCCCGAGCTCACCAAGCTCATCCCCGAGGAGCAGAAGTTCCGCCTCTATGTGAGCGCCCTCACCACCCTCAACATCGACGACCACAACTGGATACCGAACAGCGACAACCGCTTGCTGCGACGCATCGTGCGCGACAACAAATATCGCGGCTGCGACGCCCTGAGCACCATCGCGCGCTGGGCGAGCGTGCGCCGTGGCGAGGAGAAGTGGATTTACCCCTATCAGGAAAATGCCGACGCCACGTTCAACTCATCGCTCATCTTTGAGCTCGCCGTGATGAAGCGCTATGCCGAGCCCGTGCTGCGGCAAGTGCCCGTCAACGCGCCCGAGTATGCCGAGGCGCACCGCCTGCTCAAGTTCCTCAGCTACTTTGAGCCCCTCGACGAGAAAGACATCCCCAGCACCAGCCTGCTGCGCGAGTTCCTGGGCGGCAGCAGCTTTGTGTATTAACGACAACCCACACACACGATGAAAAAGTTACTCCTTATCGACGCTTATGCGATGATTTTCAGAGCGTTCTATGCCATGATGCGCAATCCGCGCGTCACCAGCTCGGGCATCGACACCTCGGCGATTTTCGGCTTTGTCAACATCCTCCAAGACCTGCTCAAGAAGCACCAGCCCACCCACTTGGCGGTGTGCTTCGACCCCGGCGGGAAAACCTTCAGGCACGAGGCCTATCCCGAGTATAAGGCCAACCGCAGCGCCACGCCCGAGGCCATCCTCGTCGCCGTGCCCTACATCAAGCGCATCCTCGAGGCCTACCGCATTCCCGTAATCGTGATCCCGGGATATGAGGCCGACGACGTGATAGGCACCATGGCCAACCGCGCCCAGGAGCATGGCTTTGAGACCTATATGGTGACCGGCGACAAAGACTTTGACCAACTCGTCACCGAGCACATCAAGGTGTATAACCCCGGCAAGGGCGTGACACTGGGCATAGAGGAAGTGAAAGCCAAGCACGGCATCGAGACGCCCCAGCAAGTCATTGACCTGCTTGCGCTTATGGGCGACAGCTCGGACAACATACCCGGCTGCCCTGGCGTGGGTGAGAAGCGTTCGAAGGAACTTATCGCAGCCTATGGCAGCGTCGAGAACCTCTTTGAGCACACCAGCGAGCTCAAAGGCGCCAACAAGAGAAACGTGGAGGAAAACATCGAGAAAATCAAGCTCTCTAAGTGGCTCGCAACCATCGTCACCGACGTGCCTGTGCAATGGGACGAGGATGCTCTCAAGCGCGAGCCCGCCGACATGCAGGCACTGGCGAGCGTGTTCGGCGAACTGGAATTTCGCACGCTCAAAACGCGTCTCATCGACCAAGGCGAGGCAAATGTGGGCCTCGACACCACTGCTTGCGCGCCCGCGCCCGCGCAAGAACCCTCTTTGTTTGCCGTTGACGCCAGCGGCCAGCTCGACCTGTTCGCTCCACAACAAGCACCACAACAAGCTCCACAGCAGCCAACGATTGCCCACGAAACGCACTTTAACAAGCGCGACCACAAGGTGGTGGCCGATAGCTACGAGGCCGAAGCCGTTGTGCGCACTCTGCTCAACCACAAGCAGGTGGCAGTGCACATCGTGGCCGACGGCGACGAGGCAATGCGCGCCATGATTGTGGGCGTGGCCGTGTGTCCCGACCAGGGCGACGCCCTCTATTTCCCCTGCGACGGCATGGGCTTCATGCTGCAGGCCGTGGCACCACTGTTTAGTGGCGACACCTGCATCGTGAGCAACGACGTGAAGCGCGACATGGTGATGCTGCACTGCGCCGGCGTGCAGTGGCGCGCACCCCACTACGACACCGCCGTGGCTCACTACCTGCTGCAGCCCGAGCGCAGCCACACCACAGTGGCATTAGCGCAGGAAATGCTTAAACACGACACTATTACGCCCGACGGCTTCCTGGGCGGAAAAGGCAAGAAGAAAACATCGTGGACACAGGCCCGGCCCGACGCCGTGGCCGCGGTGGCTTGCGAGTGGGCGGCAATCAACATGACACTGCAACCGATGCTCAACGAGCACATCAACCAAGAGGGCATGACTGCGCTGCTCCACGACATCGAGATGCCGCTCGTGCCTGTGCTCGCGCGCATGGAGATTGCCGGAGCTCGCATCGACGTGAACGCGCTCGCCCACTACTCGGTGACGCTCACAGCGCGCATGAACGACCTTGACCTCGAGTGCCACAGGCTCGCAGGAAAGACATTCAACACCGCATCGCCCGCACAAGTGGGCGAGATACTCTTTGCCCCCGAGAACCTCGCCCTCGACCCGAAGGCAAAACGCACCAAGAGCGGACAATACAGCACCACCGAGGAGGTGCTGATGAAGCTGCGCGACCGCCACGAGCTGGTGGGCAAAATACTGGAACTGCGCGGCATACGCAAGCTGCTCTCGACCTATGTCGATGCACTGCCCAAGCTCATCAACCCACGCACCGGACGCATCCACACCACTTTTAACCAAACGGTTACAGCGACCGGACGACTGTCGTCGACCAACCCCAACATGCAAAACATTCCTGTGCGCAACGACGAGGGACGCGAGATTAGACGCGCCTTTATCGCTGCCGACGGAAATGTGTTTTTCAGCGCCGACTACTCGCAAATTGAGCTGCGTCTCGTAGCCGACATGAGCGGTGACCCCACCATGCTCGACGCCTTTGCCCACGGCCACGACATACACGCCATCACCGCCGCGCGCATCTATCACATAGCGCTCGATGAGGTCACGCCCGACCAGCGACGACGCGCCAAGACCGCCAACTTCGGCATCCTATACGGCATCTCGGCTTTCGGGCTGAGCGAGCGCCTGGGCATCTCCCGGCAGGAGTCTAAAGAGCTTATCGACGGATACTTTGCCACCTTCCCAAAGGTGCGCGAGTATATCGACAACAACATCGCACTCGCTCGCCAAAAGGGCTTCGTCACCACCCTCGACGGCCGACGCCGCATGCTGCCCGACATCAACTCGCGCAACGCCGTGGTGCGCAGCTTCAGCGAGCGCAACGCCGTTAACGCACCCATTCAAGGCACCGCCGCCGACATTATCAAGCGCGCCATGATCGCCATCGACCGACGCTTCCTGACCGAACATCTCAAATCGCAAATGATACTGCAAGTGCACGACGAACTCAACTTTGACGTGCTGCCCGCCGAGCTGCCTCGCGTCCAGGCCATCGTCGTCGAGGAAATGGAGCGTGCCTACACCGGCCGCGTCGGCCTCGAGGCCTCACATGCCGCCGCCAGCAACTGGCTCGATGCGCATTAGCGAAGCGCACAGCGCTTCGCTTTGAACAATGTTGAACTATATATAACTTCTATGATTTTATCTGATATTATCGGGTATATTGCGAGCGTGGCGATGGTGCTGGGATATATGCCGCAAGCCATTCACACGATTCGCACCCGCAACACCGACGGCATTGCCATGCCCACCTTCCTGCTCATGGGCCTGGGAGCGGCGTGCTTTGCTGTGCAGGGCGTGCTCATCGACAACATGCCTCTCATCATCACCAACGTCATCACCTCGCTGTCGAGCGCCATAATCGCCTCAATCAAAGTCTATAACGATTATTTCAGGAAAGCGAGATGACCGCCAGCCGCAACCGCACCCTCGACATCGCCAAGGGCATCGCCATCATCCTGATGGTGATAGGGCACTGCGAGACACCGCCATTCATGCTGGCGTGGGTCTATCTGTTTCACATGCCGCTGTTTTTCATGGCGGCGGGCTACTTCTTCTCGCGCCGCAGCCTCGAGCAGCCATGGGACTTTGTGACCAAACGCCTCAAGGGCCTCTACATCCCCTTCGTGAAATGGAGCCTCTTCTTCCTGCTCATCCACAACATGCTCTTTGAGGTGGGAATCCTCAACGAGCACTACGGAAACTGGGAGGGTGGCGTCACCCATCCCTACACGATGAGGCAGTTTCTGCAGCGACTGGTGCACATCGTGTTCTCGATGGCGGGCTACGACGAGTTTCTGGCGGGAGCGTTCTGGTTTTTCAGGGCGTTGCTGCTCTCGAGCCTCGTTTTCCTGGCACTATACATGCTGCTCGAGCGCAACGTGAAGTGGCTCAAGGGCAATCGTGCCGTTGCCGCCATCGCGGTCATCGCCATCGCATTTGCCTGGCTCAAAATCTATTACGGACTGAAAATCGTCACTGTGGTGCAAGGCGGCATACGCGAGTGCTGGGGAGTGTTGTTCTTCGCGCTCGGAGTGCTGTTCCGCCGGTTTGAGCGCCACCTCACGGGGCGCTGGTGGCTCGCGCTGCTGTGCCTGGCCGTGACGCTGATGGGCGCCCACGAGCACTGGGCAGGCATGAATCTCACGCCCAAAGTCAAGGACGTCGCCACGCTGCCGCTCACAGGCGCTTGCGGCTTCATCATGGTGCACTACATCTCGTCGGCCATCGACCGGCACGGGCGCATCGCGGCGCGTTTCCTCGCCCACTGCGGCGAGATGTCGCTCTACATCTTCATTTTCCACATCAGTGCCTTCAAGGTGGCGAGCGCGGCAAAAATCATGTACTACGGCCTCTCGTGGGAGCAGATAGGCAGCCACATGGTGATTCACGACCACCTGCACGACTGCTTCTGGGTGCTTTACACCCTGTGTGGCGTCGGCCTCCCCCTCGCCGTCCACGCCCTATACGCCCGTTGCAAGTAAGCCCCTTTCGCCTCTGGTGATTTTTTAGCCACGAATTTCACGAATTTTCACAAACAATTAATCATAACAAGGTTAGTGCCAATAAATTAATTCGTATCAATTCATGGAATTAGTGGTTGAAAATTTTTCTTAGGTTTCTTCGTGAGAATTAAAAAATCCCATAAATCCTAAAATCCCCATGAGACAAAAAACTGCCCGCCACAGCCATGTAGCAGGCAGTTGTGTATTGTGCCATTAGCCATTAGCCATTAGCCATTACCCAGTACCCAGTAGCCATTAGCCATTACTGGTGTATTTGCTGGGCTGGACGCCGTAGTGTTTTTTGAATACTACCGAGAAGTATTTCACGTTGGTGAAGCCGGTCTCGTCGGCGACCTCGGTGATGGGGCGGCCCTCGCCGATGAGCTGGGCGGCCTTCTCCAGGCGCAGGTCGCGGATAAACTCCTGCGGCGACTTGCCGGTGAGCGACTTCAGGCGGTTGTAGAACAGGGTGCGGCTCATCGCCATCTCCTTGCACATGTCGTCGATGCTGAACTCGGTGTCGGCCATGTGGTAAACCACCTGCTGGGTGGCGCGCATCATAAAGGTGCGGTCGTTCTCGCTCATCGTGGGCTGGGGCGCGGGTGCCGCGTCGGCGGGCGCGGGTTGCTGGGCAGGCTGTGCGATGGCTTGCGACGCCTGCTCAAGGAAGCGGGCGCGGCGGCGGTTGCGGTTCTCGATGATGTTGCGCACCTTCAGTCGCAGGATGTCGTTGTCAAAGGGCTTCACGATGTAGTCGTCGGCAAGCCCCTTCAGGCCCGACACCACGGCGTCGTGGCCAGTCTTGGCGGTGAGCAGGATCACCGGAATGCCGCTGGTCTCGGGATTGTTCTTGATGATGCGGCACAGCTCGTCGCCTTGTATGCCGGGCATCATCACGTCGCTGATGATGATGTCGGGGTACTCGGTCTTGAGGTAGGAGAGCGCCTCGTTGCCGTTGGGCACGGCCTTCACGTTGTAGTCCTTGCCAAAGAAGCGGTTAAGGTACATGCGCATGTCGTCGTTGTCCTCGACGATGAGCAGCGTGTTGTCTTTGGGCGCGTCGTCGCCCGTCTGTGCGGCGATGGCCTCGGGCGATGCCTCGGGGCGTGGCTTGTCGTGTGCCACGGGCAGCTGGTTGGTCATCTTGAGGGCGACCTCGACGGTGGTGCCGCGGCCTTCCTCCGAGGTGAGCTGGATTTTGCCGCCCAGCGCGCGCACGATGTTGCTCACGTGCAGCAGCCCGAAGCCGGTGCCGGTGATTGACTTCACCGCGTCGGCCCGCACCACTTCCTTGAAGATGCGGTCCTTGATGCTCTCGGGGATGCCCGAGCCTGTGTCGCGCACGGTGACGATGGCCCTTCCGCGCGTCTCGCTCAGGGTTAGCCACACCTCGCCGCCGGCGTTGGTATATTTGTAGGCATTGGAGATGAGGTTGTCGAGCATGCGCTCAAAGAGCGAGCGGTCGACAAGGCTGCACACGTTCTCCTCAGGCACGTCGACGTGCAGGTTGAGCTGCTTGAGCTCAAAGACGGTGGCAAAGGCCTCGGCCTCCTCGATGAGCACGTCGTTGAGGCACACGCTCTCGAGCTTGATCGCGGCGCGGCGCGTGTCGAGTTTCTCAAAGTCGAGCAGCTCGGTGACGATGCCCTTGAGCTTGCGGCTGCCGCTGAGGGCGGTGTCGACGAGATATTGCGCCTCGGGCGAGAGGTCTTCCTCCTTGCTCAGGTCCTCGAGCGGCGCCGCGATGAGCGACACCGGGGTGCGTATGTCGTGGGCGGTGTTGATAAAGAACCCTATCTTTTCCTCGTTGTGGCGCTTTTGCTCCTGATAGATCTTGTAGCGGAACACCACATAAATGAACGCGGCAACGACGGTGAGGTAGAGCAGCCACGCCCACACGGTGTTGTACCACGCCTCAAGCACCACCACGCGCAGCGACTGCTCGTCGATGACCTTGCCGTCGCTCAGCCGCAGGCAGCGCACCTTGAAGGTGTAGTTGCCAGGGGCGACGTTGTGATAGTCGACGGCGCCGTCGTGCGATGGCGTGCTCCACTGCTTGTCACAGTTCTCAAGGATATACTGATAAACAATGTCGTTTTTGTAACGATAGTTAATTGCCTCGAAATCGATGTGGAAGGAGTTGTTGCTCGATGCCAGCTCCACCTTGCCCTTGCCCAGCATGTCGTGTATCGATGCGCGCAGGGCATGCTCGGTGGCGTCGTCGATGTTGCGCACCGTGACACCGGTTATGCGCAGGTCGGCGGTAAATGCCGTCGACGCCACGCTGGCGGGGTTGAGCACCACCACGCCGTTGTCGCCGCCAAACGCCATCTTGCCGTTGACCATCGCGCACGCCGACGAGCGGTTGTAGCTCATCTCGATGGGTCCCAAGTAGTTAAGATTGGAGACGCGCCCATTCTCCACCATCGCCAGCCCGTTTCCTGTGCTCACCCACAGGCGGTGCTGCGAGTCGCCCAGAATGCCGAAGACCTCGTCGCTGGGCAGGCCGTCGGCTGTGGTGATGGCTTTGCTCTTGCGCGTGGTCATGTCATAGCTCACGAGGCCGCCGCCCTCGGTGCCCAGCCACGCGGTGCCGTCGCCCGGGAAGTACATCGCCACGATGTAGCTTGAGCGGTTGCCACCCTCTTGCGCCGTGGAGTAGCGCTTGCTTGCAAATGTCTCTTTGTCGATGACTGTGAAGCCGTTGACGGTTGCCGCCGCCATGCGTCCGCCGTCGAGGGGCTTTAGCGCCATCACGCACTCGGTGTGCACCTTGCCCTTGACGTTGAGATTGGCGTCAAAGCACATCACCACGCCGTCGATCGAGCCTGTCCACAGGTCGCCGTCGCTATCCACCATCACGCCCATCACGCAGCTGTTGGTAAGGCTGTTCTCGCTCTGCGTGAGGTGTTTAAGGGTGTTGCCGTTGCGGTCAAAGAGATAGGCGCCCTCGCCATAGGTGCCCACCCACACGTTGCCACCAGCCATGTGGCTCATGCTGATCGACGCTGTGCCGGTGTAGCAGTGCCGCCACTGCATGGTGGCGGGGTTGTAAATTGAGATCCCGTCGCTCGTCGAGCACCACACGCACCCGTCGATGTTCTCCTCGATGCTGTTGACCGAGTTGTCTTTCAGCGAGTTGTAGTTTCCGCGCTCGTGGCGCAGGATGTTGAGCGTGAGAGGCTCGCGCAGCGCCACCGACACGCCGCCGGTGTAGCTGCCCACCCACACATTGCCCTGATAGTCCTTGTGCACGGCATACACGCCGTTGCCGTTGAGGAAGTTGGCGCGTGAGTCGTCGGTGCTGAGCCACTGGCGCGCCTCGAGGCTGGCGAGGTTGAGGGTGTAGACGCCGCCGCCGTCAATGCCCACCAGCAACGTGTTCTGGTCAAATTTCACTATCTCGCGTATGGGCTTGGAGAAGTCTTGCACGCCGGCCGCTATGCGCACCGGCGACGCATTGGCCCCCGTGAGCATGTGCAGGCCGCCCTGAAACGAGCCCACCCACAGCGCGTTGACATCGCTCAGCAGGCTCTGCACCATCAGGCCAGGCAGGCGGTGAAGCGGTTTCTTGCCCTCGGTCACAAGCCACAGCCCGTCGTTGGTGCCCACTGCCACGGTGTTGCCCCACAGCGTCACGGCGTTGACATAGTGGTCCTTGAGCACGCACTTGAGCGACGACTTGCCGTCCCACAGGTAGAGGCCCGACTTGAGCCCTATCCAGAAGCGGCCGGTGGCGTCGGTGCACAGTGCGTTCATCACCACCTCGCCACCAAGTTTCTCGAGCAGATTGATCACCAGCTCAAAGTCGTTGGTGCGCCGATTATATCGGAAAATGCGGCCTATGTTGTCAAAAACCCACAGGCCCTGCTTGGCGTCGTGGTGCATGTGATGGCGCGAGCCGCCCTGCTCGGTGGCGTTGGGCACTGGCAGCCGGTAGTTGACCACCGACGTGCCGTTATAGCGGTCGATGCCGTTCTTGGTGCCTATCCACATGGCGTGGTGCTGGTCCTCGACGATGCTAAACACGCGGTTGTTGCTCAGCCCGTCGTCGGTGCTGAGGTGCAGCACATTAAACATGTCGCCGTTAAACTCGGCCCGGCACACGAGCGCCGTAACCACGGCCAGCACAGCTGCCACCACAATATTTCTTGTAGTCATACCATTCATCTTTTCATTAACACCCACAAAATTACAAATTTCCCCCCACATCCACAAGCAGCGACCTTGACTATAGCTCGCTGTGCGAGCGTTCAACATGGTTCAACGTGGTTCAGCATAGGAAGTCAGGTTTTTTGGATGAGAAACAAAAACGAGTGTGAATGATTGCATACCCCCCCCTTTAGGGGTGGGGGGGTATGCATAACTGCACACTTTTGCGTCAATTCATTGTATTGCCTAAACGGAATGCATTGTTTTTTTTGACGATAATGCCCAGTTGATGCGCCCATTTGATGCGATTGCGAGCCGCACGCTCTTGAACACCCGCCTCGCTGATGATGCGGCTGCACAATATTGCCGAACTCAGAGCAGGTCAGTGTTTTCCATTGCCATACATTAAATATAAGGGGTTTCAAAAAAGTTTTTTTTGGCGCAAAGTTACCACCACCACCCACCGCCCTATCCCATCAACAGCGCAACACCCTGAATCGACATTGACCTTGACCATAGCTCGCTGTCGCGAGCGTTCAACTTGGTTTAACCTTGTTCAACTTGGTTCAACATTGTTGGGGCAGCCCGAAGCTTTCTCTTGTGGAAATGCTGTGGAAGAACTGTAGAAAATTTATTATATTTCTTCGTGAAAATAAAAATTTCGTGTCAAAATTTTATCTCTCGCTGATTTCACAGATTAAAAGGATTAAATTTAAAAATCCGTGGAATCTGTGAGAGTTTCCCCCAACAGCGCGGAACAAAATTAATTGAGGCAATTAATGTGAAATCCCCAGCAACCACCGCCCCCCCCTTAGGGGGGCTTGGGGGCTCATCGTTAGGCGAAAATTGATAGATTTCTAACTTTTTTTGATAGATTTTGAACCTTAGATATATGTATGTGCGAGTAACTTTGCACCGTTGATTTGTGTCAACGCATTGAAAAGCCAGTTTTAAGATTAAAAAACAAATACCGAAAAATGAGGAAATTAATGATTTTCAGCCTGATGGCCAGCACTATGCTGTGCCTTGCGGCTTGTGGCGGAAGCGACGAGCCCAAGCCTGGTCCCGACCCCGAGCCCCAGCCCGCGGGCGTGGTGTTCTTTGACGACTTCACCACCTTCGACAAGACCGCCTGGACCAAGGAAACCCACCCCAAGGGATATGTCAACAACGAGCTCCAGAGCTATGAGTATGCCAACGTCTATACCGACGTTATCGACGGCGTGAGTGTGCTCGTGATTGAGGCCAAGCGCAACGGCAGCACCTTTACCAGCGGCCGCGTCAACAGCAAGGGCAAGAAGAGTTTCAAGTATGGCCGCTTTGAGGCCCGCATTAAGCTTCCCAAGACCGACGCCGGCCTGTGGCCCGCCTTCTGGATGATGGGAGACACCGAGATTGCATGGCCCGGCTGCGGCGAGATCGACATCATGGAGATGGGTCACAAAGACGGCATTGCCGCCGGCAACAGCGACCGCCTGCTCAACTCGGCCATCCACTGGGGCACCACCGTCTACAACCACGAGCAGGAGTATATTTCCAAGGCATTTGGCAAGAACCTGCAGGACAACCAGTTTCACACCTACTGCCTTGAGTGGACCGCCAACGGCATGACTATCAGCGTTGACGGCGTAAAGCACGCCACCTTCTCGACAGCCGACCTCACCTATTTCAACGGCAACAAGTTCTACATGCTGTTTAACATGGCTGTGGGCGGCGACTTCCCGAGCATCTTCGAGTCGAGCGGCATCACCGCGCTCAAGGACGGCCAGAAGGCCCAGATGCTCATCGACTGGGTGCGCGTGACCGAGCTTTAACCCCTCCCCCCCCCGACACATTTATTTCATAAGTAATAGTATAGTTATAAGATTCGGTTTTTATGAGGAATACCTGGACACACCGATGCTGCGAAACACACCAGGATAAGTTTTGAACTATTTTGGGGCAGTAAATGCCCGGCACCTATTCCACTGCCGGGCATTTGCACCCAAGTTTTCAGGATGCTACACTCTTCAGAAAAACCCCCTACCCTTCAGGGCCCTGCCGAGGCCTAAAACGACAACAACTCACATTATATTATATTAACTAAAACCTATCGTATGTTACTAAAAACATTTACTCGATTGCTGCTTTGCGCCGTGTTGGGTTCGACACCGGCGATTGTCGCAGCACAAGGTCAGTCGCATGCAGCCACCAAGGGCACTATCACTGCCTCAGGAGTGGTTATGGATGCCGACGGTCCAGTGATTGGTGCCACGATTATGGAGAAAGGTACTGGCAACGGTACGTCAACCGACTTCGATGGCAAGTTCAGTATTAAGGTCGCTCAAGGCGCTACTCTCGTAGTATCGTATGTGGGCGCACAGACACAAGAGGTAAAGGCAGCCGCCGACATGACCATCAACCTCAAGGAGGACAGCAAGACCCTGGGCGAGGTAGTGGTTACCGCCCTCGGCATCAAGCGCGAGCGCAAGGCCCTGGGTTATGGCCTCGACGAGGTAAAGGGCGAGGCTTTTGCCAAAGCTAAAGAGACCAACGTAATCAACTCGATGGCCGGCCGCGTGCCTGGTCTGGTGGTGCAGAACACCGCCGGCGGCCCCGCTGGCTCGTCGCGCGTAATCCTGCGTGGTACCACCGAGATGACCGGCAACAACCAGCCCCTCTATGTCATCGACGGCGTGCCCATGGACAACACCAACTTCGGCTCGGCAGGAACCGAGGGCGGCTATGACCTGGGCGACGGCATCTCGAGCCTCAACAGCGACGACATCGAGACCATGTCGGTGCTCAAGGGCCCGGCGGCATCGGCACTCTATGGTAGCCGCGCCAGCCACGGTGTGATCCTCATCACCACCAAGAAGGCCGCCAAAGACACTTGGAGCGTAGAGTACAACGGAACCCTCACCTTCGACACCCAGCTTGCCAAGTGGAACAACCTGCAGCAGATTTACGGTATGGGCAGCAACGGCCTTTACAGCATCGACGCCCGCTCCAACACCAACAAGAGCTGGGGTCCCAAGGCCGACGGCACCAACATGCTGAAATACTACGACGGAGTTGAGCGTCCCTACCTCATCATCCCCAACAACACCGGCAACTTCTTCCGCACCGGCCTCACCGCCACCAACACCGTTGTGGTGAGCTCGAGCAACGGCAAGACCGGCGTGCGCTTCACCTTCACCGACCTGCGCAACAAGGACATCGTGCCCAACACCGGCATGAACCGCGACGTGTTTAACCTGCGCGCCAACACCTCGCTCGGCAAGGTTGACCTCGACTTCACCGCCAACTACACTCACGAGTATGTGAAGAACCGTCCCGCCCTTGGCAACAGCAAGAACAACGTGGGCAAGAACCTCATGACACTCGCCACCACCTACAACCAGGACTGGCTCAGAACCTATGAGGACATCAACGGCAACTACGCCAACTGGAACGGCAACGACCCCTACAACACCAACCCCTACTGGGATGTGTACAAGAACAGCAACATCTCTAAGAAAGACCTGTTCCGCCTCAACGGACGCGTAATCTACAACGTGACCGACCACCTCAAGTTCCAAGGAACCGTAGGTGCCGAGATCACCAACTTCAACTTCGAGGACTTCAAGGCGCCCACCACTCCCGGCTATGAGAGCGGCTACATGCAGCGCAGCCAGTTCAACAACCAGATGTATAACGCCGAGATCATGGGTATCTACAACAACTCATGGGGCGACTACAGCTTCACCGGCACCTTCGGTGGCAACCTCTACAAGGTCGACAACAAGACCACGCTGCTCACCGCCAAGGACATGACAATACGCGACGTTGTGGCACTGATGAGCTTCAACGACAAGAGCACCGAGGAGGAAAGCTGGCGCAAGCAGATTGTATCGGGCTTTGCGGCCGCCAACTTCGGCTGGCGCAACATGCTCTACCTCGACGCCACCGTGCGCTGCGACAAGAGCTCTACGCTTCCCATCAAGAACAACATCTATGTGTATCCCTCGTTCTCGGCCTCTTGGCTCTTCAGCGAGCTCATCAAGGCCGGCAGCGCGATGCCTTATGGCAAGCTGCGCCTGTCGTGGGCACAGGTGGGTAGCGACACCAACCCCTACCAGCTGGGCCTCACCTATGGCAAGTCGAAATTCTCTTATCCCGGCTACACCATCGGCTCGATCAACAACACCACCCTTCCCAACCAGGACCTCAAGCCCACAATGACCAACTCGTTTGAGTGCGGTCTTGAGATGAAGTTCCTCAACTACCGCATGGGTCTTGACTTCACATTCTACACCCAGAACAGCCGCAACCAGATTATCGGCCTCGCAAGCTCGGGCGCGTCGGGCTATCCCTACCGCCTGATCAACGCCGGCGAGATCGAGAACACCGGTATTGAGATCGCCCTCAACACTCGTCCCGTTGTGGCCGGCGACTTCACATGGGACCTCAACATCAACTTCTCTAAGAACAACAACAAGGTGAAGAAGCTCGTCGACGACGTTCAGCTCTTCGAGCTTGAGAAGGCACAGTGGTGTAACGTAATGGTGGCTGCACAGGTGGGCGAGAACTACGGCGCCATCATGGGCAACGACTTCCTGCGCAACGAGAACGGCGACATCCTCATCGACCCCAGCACAGGTCTTCCCAAGTACACCGACACCTACAAGGTGCTGGGTAACGCATCGTGGGACTGGACCGGCGGTCTGCTCACCACCCTCACGTGGAAGAACCTCTCGCTCACCGCGATCTTCGACGCCAAGTTCGGCGCCGACCTCTTCTCGATGAGCGCACGAGGCGTCTATGAGAGCGGCAAGGCAATGGAGACCCTCGCAGGCCGCGAGGAGTGGTACAAGAGCGAGGAGAAGCGCATGGAGCTTGGCTATGCCAAGAACGACCCCAACTGGACCCCCACTGGCGGTTTCATCGCTCCCGGTGTGCTTGACGACGGCAATGACACGCCCAACAATATCATCATCAACCCCGAGGACTACTGGATGTTTGTGACCCGCAACATCGCCACTCCGTTTATCTACGACAACTCTTATGTTAAGTGCCGCGAGATCACACTCGCCTACACCTTCCCCACCGAGTGGTTCAAGAACAAAATCAAGGGCATGTCGATCTCGTTTGTGGCTCGCAACCCCTTCATCGTGTGGAAGAACATTCCCAACATCGACCCCGACTCCAACTACAACAACACCACCGGCATGGGACTCGAGTACGGCTCACTGCCCTCGCGCAAGAGCTTCGGTTTCAACGTTAACGTGAAATTCTAACAACTTAGCAAGAAGTATTTTATTATGAAAATCTCAAAATTCATCATAGGTGCATTGGCAGTGGTGGCAGGCATGAGCTTAGCCGCTTGTAGCGACAGTTACATGGAGGACCTGAACACCGACCCCACCAAGGTAGCCGACATCGACCCCAACGCACAGCTCACAACAGCACTGCTGCAGGCCTACGGCGACCTGGGACACATGCACATCTATCGCGACTATCAGTACGCTTTCACACAGCAATTCATGGGATGCTGGAACACCACCAACTATGGCGGTCTCCACAACCCCGACGACAACGAGATGCGCCGCACATGGGACGACCTCTATCCCTACGCCATCAAGAACCTCACCGACGCCATCTATCGCTCGACCGACATTGAGGCCCGCACCAACATAAACGCCTGCTGCCGCATCATGCGCGTTTACTTCATGTCGCTCATCACCGACACCTATGGCGACGTGCCCTACACCGAGGCCGGCAAGGGCTACATCGAGAGCATCGACCGCCCCATTTACGACACCCAGAAGGAGATCTACTATGACTTCTTCAAGGAGCTTACCGAGGCTGTCGCTCAGTTTGACGCAACCAAGGACCGCATCACCGGCGACCTGATGCTGGGTGGCGACATCAACAAGTGGAAACGCTTTGCCAACTCGCTGCGCCTGCGCTACGCAATGCGCATCAGCGACATTGAGCCCGAGAAGGCCAAGGCCGAGTTTGAGGCCGCTCTCGCTGCCGACGGTGGCGTGATCGACGCAGCCAGCTATGACGCTCTTGTCAAGCACATGGACGTTGCCTTCAGCTTTGGCGACGACGCTTTCCGCGACTTCCGCACCAACGCCCTCTCGGAGCTGTGCTACGGCAACGACCCCGCCAACAACCCCACCTACATCTGCTCGACACTCTACGACCAGCTGTACAACACCAATGATCCCCGCACATTCATGATCTGCCGCTTCTACTACGACCTGCTCATGGATGGCTCGAGCACTGCCGGCCGCGTTGACCTCACCGACGAGATCTTTGCCAAGGGCGTGAAAGTTGAGCCCTGCGTGCCCGGCTCTTACTCATGGGACCGCTGGCCGACTGGTTACTACAGCGACATCATCGCCGCCCTCAAGGAGGCCAACCCCTCGGTTGACCCCAACCTGGCCCGCGAGGTGCGTCCGAAGCTGGCCAACAACTTCCTGGATGGCGAGAATCCCGGCGTGATCATCACCAGCGCCGAGGTGAAACTGCTCATGGCCGAGGCCAAGGTTAAGGGCTGGAACGTCAACGGCGATGCCGCAACGCTCTACAAAGAGGGCGTGCGCGCCGCTATGGACTTCCTCAGCGACAACTACGACTTTGCCAAGGTGAGCAACGAGGAGTTTGAGACCTACATGGCCAATGGCGGACAATTTGGCTACACTGCCGAGAAGCAGAAAGAGGCCATCAACACCCAGGCTTGGATCCTCCACCTCACCAACCCCGCCGAGAACTGGTCGAACGTGCGCCGCTCGGGCTATCCCATGCTCAAGTCGCCCGCCGACTATGGCTTTGAGTCGGTGCTTGTCACTGGCCGCGATATTCCCACTCGCCTTAGCTATCCCCGCCTCGAGGCCTCTTACAACAAGGCCAACTATGATGCGGCTATCGCCCGCATGGGCAGCGACAGCTGGAACAACCTGCTGTGGTGGGATGTTAAAAAGTAAAATCACCGTCAAAAATTAGAGTAAATCAATTATGAAAAAGATATATTTATTGCTGATGGCTGTCGTGGCGCTGAGCGTGTTCACCGCCTGCTCCAAGGAAGAGCCATTCTCGACAGCTACTGCCGATGACTTCCCCCGCATCCTCGACCCCATTTTCCCCAACTTTGAAAATGGCGACCCCGGCACAATGGCTATGTTTGACCGCACCGTTGAGTATAGCATTAAGGTTACCGTTACCCCCGCCGACTTCACACAGTGCACTTGGTATATCGATGGCGAGCAAGTGGCCACCGGCACCGAGTTTGTAAAGACTTTCGACGCTGGTAAATACCTCCTCAAAGTCGTTGCCACCAACGACGTGGGCGAGACCTACCGCACCGCTTACCTGAGCGTGAAACCGCTCGACGGCGAGCCACAGACCGACCCTGATGCCAACTACCTGGGCGCTCCCTCGTGTGACGTGACCGTTGACAAGGGCCAAAACCTTGAGAAGGTGGTTGCAGTGATTGTCAACGGCATCGAGGTGGCGGTGAGGAACGCACAGTACGACTCGTTCACCTTCACCGTGCCCGATGGACTCGCCGAGGGCAGCTACCGCATGCTGCTCAAGGACGCCGCAGGCAACACCTATGGCGGCAACCTGCTCAAGGTTACTGCCGACGCCCTGATCACTGGCGGCTTTGAGCGCGTCACCGTGGGCGCCGAGTGGCACATGACTGGTATGAACCTCGACCAGGTGGCTTCGCTCAGCGTGGGCGAGACTACCGTCACCAACTTCAAGTCTCAGACCGCCAACACCCTCGTGCTCGACTGCCCGAATGTTGAGGTTGGCCCGCACGCCCTCTCCGGCACAATGAAAAACGGCAACAAGGTTAAGTTCTTCACCGGCGGTGTGATGTGGGATGGCGTGACAGTTACTGTCACCAAGGAGACCACCCTGTGGGAAGGCTACCACATGGTAAGCTGGGAGAAGCCCGATGGCGACCCCAACAAGGTGTTCTCGGGCGTGCAGCAAGAGATGAAGAGCGTGGGCGTTGGCACCAAGGTGCGCGTTTACTACGACATCGTTGAGGCCACTTATCACCAGATTCAGCTTAACAGTGGCTGGTGGAACGAGATTCCCGGCTATCAAAAGCGCGACGTGAGCGAACCAGGCGTATATGAGTTTGTGATGAATAAGGCTATTCTCGACCACCTGAATGCTCAAGACGGCTTCCTGGTGTGCGGTCACGGTATCGCAGTGACTCGCGTCACCATTGAGTAATCATTGTCAATCAACAAGAAAAACCTGTTTCATAAATGAAATATAGGAATATTGTTAGTACACTTTTGTTAGCAGCCGCTATGGTGGGCACTCAGGTGCCCGCCTGGGCTGCCGACGCCCAGCTCGAGCAGCGCATCGAGAAGACCTTGAGCAAGATGACGCTCGACGAGAAAGTGGGACAGATGTGCGAAATCTCGATCGACCGCATCGGCACAGGAGCCGGCGACGACTACAAGTTAGACCCGGCTAAACTGCAAGAGGCTGTGGGCAAGTACAAGGTGGGCTCGTTTCTCAACTCGCCAGGCCCGGTGGCCTGCAGCGCCAAGAAGTGGAACGAGACCATAGGCGAGATACAGCGTGTGTCGATGAAGGAGATAGGCATCCCCTGCATCTATGGCCTGGACCAGAACCACGGCACCACCTACACGCTGGGCGGCACCATGTTCCCACAGAACATCAACGTCGCCGCTACGTTCAACCCCGCTCTGGCTCGCGAGGCAGCGGCTGTCACAGCCTATGAGACCCGAGCCAGCAACTGCCCCTGGACCTACACTCCCACCCTCGATATCACACGCGACCCGCGCTGGTCGCGCATCTGGGAAAGCTATGGCGAGGACTGCCTCGTCAACGGCATCATGGGCTCGGCCGCCACTCGCGGCTTCCAGGGCGATGACCCCGACCACATCGGCGACCACAACATCGCCGTGTCGATCAAGCACTACATGGGCTACAGCATGCCACGCACCGGCAAGGACCGCACGCCGGCCTATATCACCGCCAGCGACCTGCGCGAGAAGTGCTTCGCGCCCTTTGCCCAGTGCATCAAGGCGGGCGCGACAACCATTATGGTCAACAGCGCCTCAATCAACGGCGTTCCCGTGCACGCCAACCGCGAGCTGCTCACCGGCTGGCTCAAGGAAGAGCTGGGATGGGACGGCATGATTGTCACCGACTGGAGCGACATCAACAACCTCTACCAGCGCGAGCATGTGGCCGCCAACAAGAAAGACGCCATCGCAATCGCCATTAACGCTGGCATCGACATGTCGATGGAGCCCTACGACCTGGAGTTCTGCACCATGCTCAAGGAGCTTGTGCTCGAAGGCAGGGTGCCCATGGAGCGCATCGACGACGCCGTGCGCCGCGTGCTGCGCGTGAAATACCGCCTCGGACTCTTTGACCAGCCCAACACCATGCTCGGCAACTACCCCAAGTTTGGCAGCAAGGAGCACGCCGCAGTGGCGCTCAAGGCCGCCGAGGAAAGCGAAGTGCTGCTCAAGAACAACGGCATCCTGCCGCTCGCTCAGGGCAAGAAAATCCTCGTCGCCGGACCTAACGCCAACGCTATGCGCTGCCTCAACGGCGGCTGGAGCTACACCTGGCAAGGACNGGGCCTAACGCCAACGCTATGCGCTGCCTCAACGGCGGCTGGAGCTACACCTGGCAAGGACACCTCGCCGACCGCTTCACCGAGCAATACAACACCATCTACGAGGCTCTGTGCAACAAGTATGGCGCCGCCAACGTGGTGCTGGAGCAAGGCGTGACCTATGTGGCCGAAGGCTCCTACGAGGAGGAAAACGCTCCCGAGATTGAGAAGGCGGTGGCTGCCGCCCAAGGCGTTGACGTGATAGTGGCCTGCATAGGCGAGAACTCCTACTGCGAGACTCCGGGCAACCTCAGCGACCTTGCCATGAGCGTCAACCAGCGCAACCTGGTGAAGGCGCTGGCTGCCACTGGCAAGCCCATCATCCTGGTGATTAACGGCGGACGTCCGCGCCTGATCAGCGACATCGAGCCGCTGGCAAGCGCCGTCATCGACGTGCTGCTGCCCGGCAACTACGGTGGCGACGCTCTGGCCAACATCCTTGCCGGCGACGCCAACCCCAGCGCCAAGATGCCCTACACCTATCCGCGCAACCAGGCCGAGCTCACGCTCTATGACTACCGCGTGAGCGAGGAGACCGACAAGATGGAGGGAGCCTACGACTACGACGCCGTGATCTCGGTGCAGTGGCCCTTTGGCTATGGCTTGAGCTACACCAAGTTTGAGTACTCCAACCTCACCGTCAACCGCACCAGCTTTGGCTATGACGACGAGCTCACCTTCAGCGTCGACGTCAAGAACACTGGCGCCCGCGCTGGCAAGGAAGTGGTGATGCTCTTCAGCCGCGACATGGTGGCGTCGATGGTGCCCGAGAACCGACGCCTGCGCGCCTTTGAGAAGGTCGAGATACAGCCCAGCGAGACCCGCAAGGTATCGCTCACCATCAAGGGACAGGACCTCGCGTTTGTCAACCCCCAGGGCAAGTGGACGCTCGAGAAAGGCGACTTCCGCATGCAAGTGGGAAACCAGACGGTCATGATTAACTGCAACGCCGACCACACCTGGTCGAGCCCCAACCGTTAAAACCCCTCATTTTTCATAATTCGATAAAGGCTGCCACCCCCCCTTCCCCGGCAGCCTTTATTTTATTTACCAGTAGTGGGCAGTAAGAAATTCGGTGGCGGAGAAATTTATAAAGATTAAATTTCTTTTTTTAGTTAAAATTGCCGATTATGTTAGGGTTGTGAATTATTGTGCTTGAAAAATAGGAAAATAATTATTATCTTTGCCGATAATTCCCTATCAGGACACGTTTCAGGCCACTGTGACGCGTTTTTTGGTGTCTTGCTACGGAATATTTACACAAATAGTTCATTAGAATTTTGAAGAATTTTTGATCTTATGTCGAGCCGATTTTTCTTGATTTATGGAAGAGCATAGCGAGCTATGTGACTGAATAAATAAGGAAAAGATGCCGGCAGAAAACAAAAAGACGAAAAACAGCAAAATAAAAACAACTTAGCGTTCTAATGAGCTTTTTGGGTTTATTTACAGTGCACATAAAAACGTATAGTTATGAAATATCTATTGAAGTTATCGGTAATCGCCTGCCTGCTGTGCGCCTTGCTGGCACCCCAGGCCGGGGCACAGTCGCTGAAAGACATCGCCGGCAAGGCCAAGAAGGACACCGTCGACAAGCGCACACAGCTCGCCAAGGCGAAGCGCTATGACGGCATGTTCACCGCCTGGCTCGACAAGGACGGCAAGCTCTTCCTGCAGCTCAAGGAAGAGAACCTCAACGAGCCCTACCTGCTGGTAAACCGCATCAACAGCGTGTCGCAAACGGGCGACTACGTTGCCGGGCAGATGGCGAGCCAGCCCATGATCATCAAGTTCACCAAAGACAAGCAGAAGGTCTACATGCACGTGCTGCAGACCTCAGAGTCGATCGACGCGGCCGACCCCATCTACTCGGCCTATGAGCGCAACTTCCTCGACCCGGTGCTCAAGGCGTTCAAGATTGAGCAGAGCGACAGTGCCGGCACCATCTTCGAGGCCACCACGTTCTTCTCGGGCAACGAGAAGTCGATTTCGCCACTCAAGACCGCCAATCCGCTGGGCAAGCTGCTCGGCGGCAAGGACGGCATCAAGGGCACCTACTACAGCGAGGGCTCGTCGGTGACCGGCGTGAAGTCGTTCCCCGAGAATATCGAGATAGAGAGCCGCCTGGCGTTCACCACCGTGGCGGTGACAAGGCCCTACACCGTGGGCATGTCGCGCAGCATCGTCAAGCTGCCCAGCGAGCCCATGCGCGCACGCTATCAAGACAACCGCGTGGGCTACTTCTATGAGCTGCGCAACCGCTACACCTCGAGCGAGGACCGCCTGAGCCAGTACACCATCATCAACCGCCACCGCCTCGAGCCCAAGCCCGAGGACATGGACGCCTACAAGCGCGGCGAGCTCGTTGAGCCACTGAAGAAAATCGTGTTCTATGTCGACTCGGCGTTCCCCGAGAAGTGGCGCGGAGCCGTGAAAGAGGGCATCGAGTACTGGAACGTGGCGTTTGAGGCCGCAGGCTTCAAAAACGCCATCGAGGCACGCGACTATCCCAAGGACGACCCCACATTCGACCCCGACGACATACGCTACAGCTGCGTGCGCTACTGCATGACGGCAACCGCCAACGCCATGGGCCCGTCGTACACCGACCCGCGCACCGGCGAGATCCTGGGAGCCGACGTGATATGGTATCACAACATCCTCTCGCTCGTGCACGACTGGCGCTTCACCCAGACCGCCGCCGTTGACCCGCGCGTGCGCACCAAGGTGTTCAGCGACTCGGTGATGTATGAGTCGCTCACCTATGTAGCCGCCCACGAGATAGGGCACTGCCTGGGCCTGATGCACAACATGGGCGCGTCCTATGCCTTTAGCGTCGACAACCTGCGCGACCCGCAGTTCACCCAGAAACATGGCACCACGCCGTCGATCATGGACTATGCCCGCAACAACTTTGTGGCACAGCCCGGCGACAAAGAGCGCGGCGTGCGCCTCACACCACCGCCAGTGGGCGTATATGACATCTATGCCATCAACTGGGGCTACCGCATCATCCCCGATGCCGCCACGCCCGACGACGAGCGCCCGACGCTCGACAAGTGGATACGCGACCGCCAGGACGACCCCATGTATCGTTTCGGAGCACAGCAGATGCTGGGACTCGTTGACCCCACCGACCAGACCGAGGACCTGGGCAACGACCACCTCAAGGCAGGCGACATGGCAATCTCCAACCTCAAGATCACGATGAGCCACCTCGAGGAGTGGGCAGGCGAGAAGGGCCGCAACTACGAGCCACTTGCCACCACCTATGAGGCGATGGTGAAGCAGTATCTGCGCCACGTGGGCCACGTCTATCCCTACATAGGCGCCATCGAGTTCAAGGAGGTGCGTCAAGGTTTCCCCGACGGCAACGCCCGCAACTATTTCACCAAGGAAAAAACCAAAAAAGCCATGGATTGGCTCCTCAACCAGGCCCGCACCTGCGACTGGATGGCTCCGCTGTCGCTCACGTCAAAGATGGACGAGCCCCTGCAGTGGCGCGACAAGATGCGCCGCAACGTGGTGGGATGCCTGCTCTCGGCGGCCAACCTGCAGCGCATAAAGGACGGACACGAGGCCAACGGGGCTGCCAGCTACACGCTCAACGACTATGCCGACGATGCCTATCGCGGAATCTTTGACGCCACCATTAAAGGGCGCAAAATCGACGACACCGAGCGCGTGATGCAGACCGCCGCCGTCACCGCCATGGTGAAATATGCCGGACTGGCTCCCAAGGCCGCCACCGCCACCGCATCAAAGTCGGCAACCGACGAGATGACCGCCACCGAGGAATATGAGGCCTACGCCATGAGCTATCAGGAGCCTTCGCTGCCGTGCAGCCACAGCGCCACCGACGAGGCACAGCACTCGTTCTTCCGCCTGTGCATGCCCTACCAGCAGCCGCTCGACGAGACACAGCTCAAGCCCCTCATGCTGGGCATGCTGCGCAAGACGCTCTCGCTCTATAAGGGCAAAGCCGCCACCACCGCCGACCGCGCCACCCGCGACTTCTACAACTACCAGATTTTCAACATCGAGAAGGCCCTGGCACGGGAGTGATAAGCCCCCAGCTCCCCATGTGGGGGGGGACTA
>JABUUJ010000006.1:29880-31977 GCA_021443235.1 Muribaculaceae bacterium | reverse complement strand
TGACTTTGACATTGACCATAGCTCGCTGTCGCGAGCGTTGAACTAAAAATACACGATGAAACGACTGTTATTGATAATAAACCTGCTGCTACTTGCCCTTGGGGCAAACGCACAGACGCGCACCGTCACCGGCACCGTCATCGATGCCGAGGGCGAGACGCTCACAGGCGTAGTGGTGAAAGTGAAAAACACCACCAACGCCACGCTCACCGACGTGGACGGAAAGTTTGAACTCAAAGTGCCGCAAAAGGGCAACGTCGTGCTGCAACTATCCTACATAGGTTGCAAAAACCAGGACGTGACCGTGGGCGCCAAGGACGACAACCTCTCCATCAAGATGGAAAACAGCGAGCAGGCACTCGACGAGATCGTCGTGATAGGCTACGGCACCGCCAAGAAGAGCTCGCTCACCTCGTCGGTCGAGGTAATCACTGGCGACGAGCTCACACGCATCCCCAGCATGAACGTTGACGGCACACTTGCCGGACAGGTGGCTGGCCTGGGCGTGATGGCATCGACGGGCGACCCGTCGTCGGCCAAGGAGGCGGCGATGAGCATCCGCGGCAACACCGGAGCGCCGCTGCTCGTCATCGACGGCGTGCCACGACTGGGCACCAACACCAGCGACGGCGAGATGCGCCTGAGCGACCTTAACCCCGACGACATCGAGAGCATCTCGGTGCTCAAAGACGCCGCCGCGGCAGCCGTATATGGCGCACGAGCCGCCAACGGTGTAATCCTCGTGCAGACCAAGCGCGGCAACAGCGAGGGACGCGCCCGCGTGAACTATCGCGGCCAGTTCAACGCCTCGCAAGCCACCTATCTGCCCAAATTTCTCAACAACAAGCAGTTTGCCGAGCTCTACAACCGTGCTGTCGACGCCAATGGCTCGGAGCAGGGCTACGAGAAATATGACATCTCGGCCCTCGACTCCAACCCCAACCTCTATGGCAACGAGAACCTGCTCGACTACCTCGACAAGTGGGGCTACACCCAGCGCCACACCCTCACCGTGGCTGGCGGCGTGAAGTCGATCAAATATTTCCTGTCGGGTGGCTACACGGGCATCAAGGGACTCTACTCCAATGTGGGCCGCAACCGCTATAACTACTCGGCCAAGATGGACGCCGAGCTCATCAAGGACCTCACGCTCTCGGTCGACATCACCGGCTCGGTGTCGAACAACAAAAACTCAAGCTACACCACCATCGACGCCGCCTACAACTACTCGCCGCTACAGGTGCTGAAGTTTACCGACGGCAACCTCGCCAGCATCAGCGGCAGCAACCCGCTCATCGCCGTCAAGGGCCTGGGCGGCTACAACAAGGTGAAGTCGTCGTTCCTCACCCTCAACGCCGTGCTGCGCTACAATGTGACCCCCGTGCCGGGCCTGTCGGCCTATCTCAAGGGCACCATCGACCTCAACCACCAGAATGTTGTCGCCTATAGCAAGCCCGTGCCCCTATATCTGTGGGACGACGAGACACTCACGTCGAGCGTCGACGTCAACACCGTCTACCCCAACGCCAAGATCAAGATGAGCGACCGCTATCAGGATGTCGACAACAAGCTGCTTGAGGCTGGCGTGAGCTATGACCACACCTTCGGCGGAAAGCATCAGGTGACCGGACTGCTCGTTGCCAACTATCAGGACTACAAGAACAAATACCTCAACGGCGTGAACAACAACCTGCCGGGTGAGTACCCCGAGACGATGGGAAACACCTCGAGCGGAACCATCAACGGCGACGAGTACTACAGCCAGCGCGCCTCGCTCGTGGGACGCGCCACCTATGGCTTCGACATGCGCTACTTCCTTGAGTTCAGCTTCCGCTACGACGGATCCACACGCTTCGCTCCCGAGAACCGCTGGGGCTTCTTCCCCACCGTGTCGGCCTCGTGGGTAATCTCCAACGAGAAATTCTTCAAGAAAGCGCTGCCGTCCAACATCATCTCGCAGGCCAAGCTGCGCGGCTCCTACGGTGTGCTCGGTGACGACGGCTCGGTTGCCGACTTCTCCTACCTGATGCAGTATATGTTCACCGCCAACGCCGGCTACAACATCGGCAGCCACTGGTCGCCGGGCATCTCCACCGT
>JABUUJ010000006.1:27085-29864 GCA_021443235.1 Muribaculaceae bacterium | reverse complement strand
AACCGCGACCTCGCGTGGGGCAAGTCAAAGGACTTCAACATCGGCCTCGACCTGGGATTCTGGGGCAACCGCTTCTCGGTAACAGCCGAGTACTACGAGCGCCGACGCTCCAACATGGTGATGCTCGCCCCCGAGTACCTCTTCCCGCCCTCAACGGGCACCGGCGGCGCCGTGCCATCGATCAACCTGGGCGAGGTGCGCTACCGTGGCTGGGACCTCACCTTCAAGCACGTCAACACCGTGGGCGACGTGAAATACAACCTCACCTTCAACGTGTCGAAGACCAGCGACAAGGTGCTCGACTACGGCGACGAGTCGTCGCTGCCGCCCAACCTGCAGCGCAAGGGCAAGAGCTACATGACGTGGCTGCTCTATGAGGCCGACGGCCTGTTCAAGAGCTACGAGGAGATACAGGCGTGGCCCGTCGACCAGGACGGCTATGGCAACGCCTCGCTCGCCCCCGGCGACATTAAATACAAGGACCAGGACGGCGACGGCATGCTCACGGTCAACGACAAGGTGTATGTGCGCAACTCGTCTTATCCCGAGTTCAACTTCGGCCTCGCGTGCGGCGTGCAGTGGCGCGGCCTCTACCTCAACGCGCAGTTCCAGGGCGTGACAGGCTACAACCAGCGCATGCAGGAGATCTACTCGCTCGAGAGCAGCTCGCTGCAGCGCTTCCAGCAATATCACTACACCAACTCGTGGACCGAGGACAACCCCAACGCTGCCTATCCGCGCATCAAGTTTGTCACCAAGAGCGACAACAACCGGCTCGAGTCGACCTTCTGGGTGCGCAACTGCAACTTCCTGCGCCTCAAGGCCCTCACAGTGGGCTACCGCTTCCAGCCCAAGACCCTCAAGAAAATGCGCCTCACAGCGCTCGACATCGCCCTCCAGGGCGGAAACCTGTTTACATGGTCGTCGCTCGACAACGGTGTTGACCCCGAGTCGCTGCGTGGCTATCCGCTTTCTCGCACTTATGGCGTTTCACTTAATTTCGGCTTCTGATGATGAAAAAAACAGTTATATCTTTAGTGCTGACGGGCATTGCGCTCACATCGTGCAACTCACTGTTTAGAGACAAGCCCAACAACTCGCTCGCCGAGAACCTGATATGGGACAACGAGATGCTCGTCGACGAGTATGTGCTGCCGTGGTACCGCAACATGGACCCGGGCTTCTATGTCTTTGTCACCACAATCATGAAAGGACTGGGCACCGAGTACCTGCCGTGGTATGGCGACCAGCTCACCGTGGGACGACGCGACTGGTATCAAGGCGACTACGGACTGCTGCTCAAGTCGTCGCAGCAAGACATCACCACACGCGGACGCACACGATGGATCAACTACTACACCCAAATCGCGTCGATCAACAAGCTCCTCGCCAACGAGGACCTGCTGCCACAGCGCATCAAAAACCGCGTGCTGGGCGAGGCCCACTTCTTCCGCGCCTATTACTACTACATGCTCCTGCAATACTATGGCGGGCCGCTGCTCATCGACCACGTCTTTGACCCGCTCGTCAAGCCTGAGCAGTTCCCCCGCGCTTCCTACGAGCAGATGGTGCAGTTTATCACTGGCGAGGCCGACATCGCCGCATCGCTGCTCAGCAAGGAGAACACCTCCGACAATGTGGGACGCCCCACCATTGGCACCGCACTCATGCTCAAGGCCAAGACCTACTTCTGGGTGGCCGGCGAGCATTTCCAGAACGCCGAGAAGCCCTGGCTGGGATTTCCCGACAACCGCACCGAAGAGATGCTCGACAAGGCCTATGACACCTATCAGGAAATCATCGACCTGAACGTTTACCGCCTCGTCGACATCCCCGCCACCACCCGCGACGAGGTAGTGGCAGCCTACCGCAACATCTTCCTCACCAAGAACTCTTGCGAGTCGATATGGGAGGTGCAGCACAGCGACGACGGCAACTTTGACGGCGAGAACGGACACAAGCTCGACCGCTATGCCGCCCCACCGTCGATGACCGGCACCTACTGCGCCTTCAACCCCACGCAGAACCATGTGGACGAGTACCGCATGGAGAACGGCATGCGCATCACCGACGCCGGCAGCGGTTATGACAAGAAAAACCCCTTCGAAGGGCGCGACTGGCGCTTCTATGCCAACATCCTCTACGACGGGTCGACATGGAAAGGCCACATAATGGACATCCACTACAACAAGGTGGGCACCACCGAGGTGGCGGGCGAAGACCTCACCGCCTATGGCGAGTCGACCAGCGCATCGACCACTCGCACAGGCTACTACATGGCAAAATTCCTGCGCGAGTCGCAGTCGATCGACTATGACGAGACCTACGGCAGCTCGCAGAACTGCATCCTGTGGCGATATGCCGAACTGCTGCTCGACATGGCCGAAATCGACATCGTGAAAAACCGTGAGGAAGCGGCACGCGAGAAGGTGAACAAGATACGCCGACGCGTGCACATGCCCGAGCTCACCCACGTCACTTGGGACGACGTCTACAACGAGCGACGCGTGGAGCTCGCATTTGAGAAAACCAGCTACTGGGACCTGCTGCGCTGGAACGTGGCCGAAGACCGCATGACGGGCGACACCAACCCCTTGTTTGGCATCAAAATCGTGATTAGCAGCAGCGGATACAAGACCATCACTAATCCCGTGGTCAACGGCCGCAACGCCAACGTGCGCTACTTCCGCCCCCGCCAGTACTACTGGCCCATCTGCTGGGACGACGTGCGCTACCACGAGATCGAGCAAAACCCCGAGTGGGTGGAGATGTAATGAGC
>JABUUJ010000006.1:21075-26934 GCA_021443235.1 Muribaculaceae bacterium | reverse complement strand
AAGTATTAAAATATTAGATTCTATGAAACGATTTATCTTTACTATGGCCGCTGCCTGCATGATGATGGGCGGCATGGCACAAACCTACAACTACTTTGACAAGGCCGACGTCGATGCCGACGGCTGGCTGTGGTTTGACACCCAAGAAAAAATCGACAAGTACGTTGGCTTCGGGTCAAAGTTCAAAATCCAGCTGCAGCCCTGCGGATATGAGGACGAGTCCTATCAGTATCCCGAGCCCTGGGCCGACCCCGAGGTGCCTGGCTACAACGCCTCGGGCGAGGAAGGCGGCGAGGGCGCTAAGTTTGGCGCTATCGTGCTCAACCCCAGCAGCAGTTCGTCGGGAGCAGGACTTGACAACCCCAACGGCGGCGGCTTCATGATGTGGCTGCCCGACTGCGCCCAGATGGACGTGTATCTGTCGTGCGAGAAAGACTGCATCGTCGTGGGCCTCAAGGCCGGCATGGGCGACTGGGTGAAGCCCGTCGACTGCGCCGTGGTGAAGACCTGGATGAGCCTTGGCTCATGGATTAAGCCCCTTGCCAGCGCCTACCAGTTCCAGTTCAACAACGTGCAGAGTTACAAGAACGCCAACGCGCCCTACACCACCATCGCCTCGCCCAAGGGAACGAAGGTGACCGCACTGTTCACCAACAATGGCAAGACGCTCTATGTGCACGGCATCCGCGTTTATACCTACACCGACTGCGGTGGCGGCGATGAGCCCGTCAAGGGCGACGTGAACGGCGACGGCTCGGTGGATATCGCCGACGCGAACTGCTGCATCAACGTGATCCTGGGCTCAGAGCCCGCAAGCAAGTATGAGGGCCGCGCCGACGTCAACAATGACGGCTCGGTTGACATTGGCGACGTGAACGCCATCATCAACATCATCCTTGGCGCCGCATGATGAGGAAAGCGATAATCATAGCGTGCCTGTGGGCGGCGACGGCCCTCGCCAGCGCCGCCGCAGGCATGCAACTCACCAACGTGGTGTGCTTTGTGCGCTTCAGCGACCAGACCGAGGCAACGCGCCTCAACGATGCCGCCGCCATGGAGACACTCATGAACGCCAGCGACGCCGAGGCACAGAGCGTGTGGCGCTACTACCACGACGTGAGCTACGGCAAGCTGTCGTGGAACAGCCTCATCGTCAACGTCGACTACACCGACTCGCACCCGCGCGGATACTTCTGCAAGCAGAGCGACACCAACCCCGACGGCTACTCGACCATCGTCACCGGATACATGCGCGAGCAGGTGCTCATCAAGGACCTGTGCGCCGCTATCGAGAGTCAGGTGCCCGAGGATGCTATGCTCGACGGCAACCACGACGGCGAAATCGACAACCTGATGATCGTGGTGCTGGGCAACAGCGACATCTCGTCGTCTAACCTGCTGTGGCCGCACCAAAACACGATGTTCTGGGCCAAGGCCTCGATTCGCGGCTGCGACGTCGACAGCTACCTCATGGTTTTTGACGGCACCAACGGCGCGCATCCCATCAACGCAGGCGTGATGTGCCACGAGATGATGCACGCCCTCGACGCCTATGACCTCTACAGCAGCGGCTCGCTTAATCCCGTGGGAAAATGGGACCTGATGAGCGACAACCAGCCTGTGCCGCAAGGACTTACGGCCTATATGCGTCACACCTACGGCAGCAAGTGGGGCAACTGGATACCCAGCATCACCACCCTCACGCAGCCCGGCACCTATACTCTCAAGCCCATCTTCAGCGAGAGTTGCGACGACGTGGCCTACATTATCCACCCCGACCTCACCCGCAGCGAGTATTTCATGGTGGAATACCGCCGCAAGACCGGCTGGGACGCCTCGATTCCCTCGTCGGGACTGATTTGCTACCGCATCAACCCCGAGGTGGCTGGCAACCTCTCGGCAAGCAAGTTTGAGGAATACATCTTCCGCCCCGACGGCTCGCTCACGAGCAAAGGCACCATCGAGAAAGCCAATTTCAACTCCACCGTGCGCCGCTCGAGCTTCGGTGTCGACGACAAATACTACCCGTTCTACAGCGACGGCACACGCGCCCAGTTTGCGCTCACCGACATCGGCAAGGCCGAGGAGTCGGGCATCACGTTCACCCTGCGTTTCCCCACCTCGGCAATCGACGAGGTAACGGTAGCCCACACTGGCATCAGCTACGACGCGATGGCGCAGGTGGTGACCGCCCCAGGCTGCTCAATCGTGGTGTATAGCGCCACCGGCCAGGTCGTGGCACGCGGCACCGGCGAGGTGAGCCTCGGCAATCAGCCCGCAGGCCTCTATGTGGCACGCGGCAGCAACAACGCAACAATCAAAATTCTTAAATAACACATTATTAACCAATTAAATTTTTTCAAAAAATGAAGAAACTTTTACTTATCGCAGCTGCTGCTCTCGCACTCACAGCAACAGCTCAAGAGCAACTGCCCAAGGCATTCTCTTTCACCGTTGAAAACGACGGCGTGACCCCCGCATGCATCGCAGGCATCCTCACCGACGCTACCGCCAACCTCGAGATGCAAATCGACTGGGGTGATGGCGTTCTCTCGCAGGTTTACACCCTCGAGGACTACGCGACCACATGGACTCCCACCGAGTACAGCGCTGTGCCCAAGGGCAACACCATCACCGTCTATGCCAAGCCCGAGGTGGTTAACTACATCGACGGCTCGTGGAAGACTGGCACGCTGAAGTGGACCTCAATCGACCTGAGCGCCCTCACAGCACTCATCAACATTGAGGCTCCCAGCAACAACATCAGCGCTATCGACATCAGCCACAACACCAGCCTCACCGGCATCAACATGAGCAACAACGCTATCGTGGGCAAATTTGACTTCAGCGCCAACACCGCGCTCAAGACCATCGACTTCTCTAACAGTGAGGTGATGGGCACCAACAACCTCGACGGCACCGACTTCACCTGCCTGCCCAACCTCGCAACCCTCAAGCTGGCGATGAACCCCCTCACCAACATCAAGGTGGCTGGCCTGACCAAGCTCGCTACACTAACACTCACCAGCTGCCACCTGGCAAGCATCGACCTCACCGGCTGCTCGGCGCTGAAGACTCTCAACGGCAACGACAACGACTTTGAGACCATCGACCTCAGCCCCTGCTCAATCAACAAGCCCTACTTCTACCTCAACAACTGCAAGCTGCGCAGCATCACCACAGCCGCCGCTTACTCGGGCAACAACCGCCTCCAGGTGAAGAACAACTTCCTCACCTTCGCCACCCTGCCCGCTCCCGGCCTGTTCACTGCAAGCAACTTCCAGTATAATCCCCAGGGCAACATCGACGCACAGGTTGCAGGTGGCGTGGTTGACCTCTCGCAGGAGATGCCCACCATCGCCGAGAACCCCACATTAGTGACTTGGGCCGACGGCGACAAGGCTCTCGTTGAGGGCGTTGACTACACTGTTGAGGACGGCAAGTTTGTCTTCAACGTTGAGTGCAAGGCTGCCGTAGCCACGCTCACCAACGCCGCATTCTCCTCGCTTACACTCTACACCAACCCCATCGCCATCATCCCCACTGGCATCAACGATGTAGAGGTTAACAACAACGTTCCCGCTGTTTACTACAACCTCAACGGTCAGCGTGTTGACGCCACCGAGCGCGGCATCCTCATCGAGGTGCGCGGCGACAAGGCCACCAAGGTTGTGAAGTAATAAGCCCCCCTCCGCCCCCCATGTGGGGGGAACTAATACACAACTGCCTGCTACACATCGCAATGTAGCAGGCAGTTATTTATCTTATGGATTTTTGGGTTAGCGTCGCTGTAAAAACTTTGCTCCCCCTTTAGGGGCTGGGGGGCTACTCCAACAATGTTGAACCAAGTTGAACAATGTTGAACCAAGTTGAACGGCGAGCCTCAGCGAGCCCCAAGCAGGTGCGCGACAAGCTTTGCGGTGGCGCGGCCGCGGTGCGAGATGGCGTTCTTTTGCTGGGCAGTCATCTCGGCGAAGGTGGGGCCTCCAGCCTCGTTGGGCTGGAAGATGGGGTCGTAGCCGAAGCCCTCGGTGCCGTGTCGCTCGGTGAGGATGTGTCCCTCAACCTTACCCTCAAATGTGGTGACCGTGTCGCCCTCGATGAGAGCGATCACGGTGCGGAAACGTGCCGTGCGCTGCTCCATGGGCACGCCCTCGAGCTTGGCAAGCACCTTGTCCATATTGCGCTCGCTGTCGTGCGCCACGCCGCCGTAGCGTGCGCTGTAAACGCCCGGCTCGCCGCCCAGCGCGTCGATTTCGAGCCCGGTGTCGTCGCTGAAGCAGTCCATCCCATATTTATCGTGGATATATTGTGCTTTGATCAGCGCGTTGCCGTCGAGCGTGTCGGCATCCTCGGGGATGTCGTCGTTGCAGTCAATATCGGCAAGCGACAGCACCTGGATGCTATCTCCCACAATCTGCCTGATTTCGTCAAGCTTGTGGGCATTATTAGTAGCAAAAACTATCTGTTTCATTTCTTTTCTGGCTAATGGCTATTAGCCTAAATCACTATGTTTACCAGCTTGTTGGGCACTACGATGACCTTCTTGGGGGCGTTGCCTTCGAGCCACTTCTGTGCCACAGGGTCGGCGAGGGCGAGAGCCTCGACTTGCTTGGCGTCGGTGCCTGCGGCAACCTCAACGTTGAAGCGCGGCTTGCCCTTAATCATCACGGTGTATTTCACTGTGCTCTCCTTGAGGTAGTCGTCGTTGCAGGCGGGCCACTGCGCGTCGCACACGGTGGTGTCGTTGCCCAGCACGTGCCACAGTTGCTCGCTGATGTGAGGCGCAAAGGGCGCGAGCAGGCGCACAAAGAGCTCATATACCTCCTTGCTGGCGCATTTCATGCCGCTGAGCTCGTTCAGGCAAATCATGAACGCTGCCACGCTGGTGTTGTAGGAGAACGCCTCGATGTCGGCGGTGACCTTCTTGATGAGCTTGTGAATCGACTTGAGGGCGTCGCGGCTGGCGGGCTCGTCGTTGAGTCGCAGCTCGTCGCCAGCGAAGAACTGTCCCCACAGTCGCTTGAGGAATCGGTTCACGCCGTCGATGCCGTTGGTGTCCCAAGGCTTGCTGGCCTCAACGGGACCCAGGAACATCTCATACAGGCGCAGCGTGTCGGCGCCATAGCGGTCGACGATGTCGTCGGGGTTGACGACGTTAAACATCGACTTGCTCATTTTTTCGATAGCCCATCCGCACACATATTTGCCGTTCTCGAGAATGAACTCGGCGTTGGCAAACTCGGGTCGCCAAGCCTTGAAGGCGTCGATGTCGAGGACGTCGTTGCTCACGATATTCACGTCGACGTGGATGGCGGTGGTGTCGTAGTCGTTCTTGAGGCCGTGCGACACAAATGTGTTGGTGTCCTTGATGCGATACACAAAGTTGCTGCGGCCCTGAATCATGCCCTGGTTGATGAGTTTCTTGAATGGCTCGGGCTCGCACACATAGCCGTAGTCGTAGAGGAACTTGTTCCAGAAGCGGCTGTAGATGAGGTGGCCGGTGGCGTGCTCGGTGCCGCCCACATAGAGGTCGACCTGACGCCAGTAGGCGTTCACGTCCTTGTCGACAAGGGCCTGGTCGTTGTGCGGATCCATATAGCGCAGGTAGTAGGCGCTCGAGCCGGCAAAACCGGGCATGGTGCACAGCTCGAGAGGCTCGCCGGCGGCGGTCACCCAGTTCTTGGCGCGTCCCAGCGGTGGCTCACCGGTCTCGGTGGGCAGGAACTTGTCGACCTCGGGGAGTTGCAGCGGCAGCTCGCTCTCGGGCAGGGCCTGCGGCTGGTTGTCGTGGTCGTAGTAGATGGGGAACGGCTCGCCCCAGTAGCGCTGACGGCTGAAGATGGCGTCGCGCAGGCG
>JABUUJ010000006.1:0-18143 GCA_021443235.1 Muribaculaceae bacterium | reverse complement strand
GTCGCTTCGCTCCTTAACCAGCTGATACAGGCCTACTGACATCTGCTGCCTCCGGCAGCCCTTTCTTGGGGTCAAATAGTATATAGTTGCCCAAATTTTTTTGGCTAATGGCTAATGGCTAATGGCTAATGGGTAATGGCTAATGGCAGCTAATGGCTAATGGCTAATGGCGAGGAATGTCAAAGTCAATGTCAGAGTCAAAGTCAAGGTCAAAGTCAATGTCTGAGTCAATGTCAAAGTCAGAGTCAAAGTCAAAGTTTATTTAAATTTAGTTTCTAATTATTAAGGTGTAATTTTTGGTTGTGTGGGGGAATTTTCTTAACTTTGCAACACAATATAGTGCGCCTGGCGCTTGCCCGTTTACGCTTAGTGGCGTAGGTGGGTGAGGCACAGGTGATTGAGTGTGTGCAAGAAAAATATAAAACATTCTAAATAAATCTATGGATTATTCAATATTCGGTATCCAAAGTACGACCCTGGCTGTCACAGCCGTCCTCACGGGCGTGTTGCTGGTGGCTGCGGCCCTGATCATCGCGTGGTTTTTGGCCCCGCGCAGTTACACCGAGATGAAGGGTGAGCCTTATGAATGCGGTATCCCGTCGCGAGGCGACTCGATGGCACAGTTCCACGTAGGTTACTACTTGTTTGCTATCCTGTTCCTCATGTTCGACGTGGAGACCGTGTTTTTGTTTCCCTGGGCGGTGATTTGCCGCGCCCTCGGTCCTAACGCGCTTGCCGCTGTGGGCACATTCCTGTTGATTCTGGCCTTAGGTCTTGCTTATGCATGGAAGAAAGGAGCGTTGAGATGGAAGTGAAAATCAAAAGCATGAAGCATGAGGACTTCAAAGACAACGAGTATATCGACCAGCTGGTAGAGGAGCTGCGCGCCGGTGGCACCAACATTGTGGTGGGCAAGCTCAACGACCTGTTCAACTGGGCTATAAGCAACTCGCTGTGGCCGTTCTGCTTCGGCACCAGCTGCTGTGCCATCGAGTTTATGTGCCTGGGCGCCGCCCGCTACGACATGGCGCGCTTCGGCTTTGAGGTCGCACGCAACTCGCCCCGTCAGGCCGACTATATCATGTGCCAGGGCACCATCACCTATCGCATGGCACCTGTGCTGAAGCGTCTCTATGAGCAGATGGCCGAGCCAAAATATGTGATTGCATGTGGCAGTTGCGCCGTGAGTGGCGGCCCGTTCACCAACAGCTATTGCGTGGTGAAGGGTATCGACGAGATTGTCCCCGTCGACGTGTTCATCCCCGGCTGTCCTCCGCGCCCCGAGGCATTCTTCTACGGACTGATGCAGCTTCAGCGCAAGATTAAGGTGCAGAAATACTTTGGCGGCGTCAACCGCAAGGAGAAGCAGCCCAAGGATCTCAAGCTCAAGTATGCCGGCGGCAGCGAGAAGAAAGACTAACCATCACACTACGGTGAAAATTCATTTAACAACAATATGGCAGATTTAAAAGACAAAATAGGCGCGTTGTGTGCGCAGGCTCAGTGCGACAACGAGGGCGAGTTCCTCCTTGTCACTGTGCCCGACGAGCAATGGCACGCGCTGGCACAGGCCCTGAAAGAGCAACTCCACTTTGACGTGCTCATGGCACTGGTGGGCGTTGACTGGAAAGACTCGCTGGGATGTGTTTACTACCTCACCAACACCGAGACACGCGAAATCATCCACATCAAGGTCGCTACCACCGACCGCGACAACCCTCGACTGCACTCGGTCGCCGACGTGTGGGACGTGGCCAACTATCAGGAGCGCGAGGTCTATGACTTCTATGGCATCGTGTTTATCAACCACCCCGACATGCGCCGCTTCTTCCTGCGCAACGACTGGGTGGGACACCCCCTGCGCAAAGACTATGACGCCAGCGAGGAGAAAAACCCGCTGCGCCTCCACGACGAGCTCAACGAGGACTACACCTGCAAGTGGGTGGAAGACGAGAACGGCAACGTCACCAAGGTCGACGGCAAGGTGTTTGAGGACGACGAGTATGTGATTAACGTGGGCCCGCAGCACCCGTCAACCCACGGTGTGATGCGCTACCGCGTGTCGCTCGATGGCGAGATGGTGAAGAAGGTCGACGTGGTGTCGGGCTACATCCACCGCGGCATCGAGAAGATTGTCGAGGGACTGGCCTACCCGTCAACACTGCTCTATCCCGAGCGAATGGACTATATGTCGGCCCACATGAACCGCCACTGCGTGTGCCTGTGCCTTGAGAAGGCCCTGGGCGTTGAGGTGCCCCGCCGCGCTCAGCTCATCCGCCTCATGATGGACGAGCTCATGCGCCTGTCGTCGCACCTGCTCAGCTACGGCTGCCTCACTATGGACCAGGGCGCCACCACGGCATTCTTCTATGGTTTCCGCGACCGTGAGCTCATCTACGATATCTTTGACAAGAACTGCGGCGGTCGCATGTCGATGAGCTACAGCACCATAGGTGGTGTGGTAAAGGACGTGTGCCCCGACTTTGTGGCCGATGTGCGCCACGCGTGCGACGTGATAGAGAAGAACCTCAAGGAATATCACAAGCTCTTTACCGGCAACGTAATCGCCATCAACCGCATGAAGGGAGTGGGCATGCTCACTCGCGAGCAGGCCGCCAGCTATGCCATTGGCGGCCCCAGCGGACGTGCCTCGGGGCTGAGCTGCGACGTGCGCAAGGCTCATCCCTACTCGCTCTACGACGAGTTTGACTTCAACGAGGTAGTGCGCAACGAGGGCGACAGCATGGCGCGCTACATGGTGCGCATGGACGAGATGGTCGAGTCAATCAAGATCTTGCGTCAGGCTTGCGACAAGCTGGAGGCCTGCGAGGGCAACGAGTACATCGGCAAGGTGCCCAAGCTCATCAAGCTGCCCGCCGGGCATTGGTATCAGCAGGTTGAGGCATCGCGCGGCGCGTTTGGCGTCTACATCGAGAGCGACGGCGACCCCAAGCCCTTCCAGAAGCCCTACCGCATGCACTATCAGGCTCCGTGCTTCAATCTGGTGGGTATCGTCGACCTCACATGCCGCGACAACATGATTGCCGACTTGATTACCATCACCGCGTCGATCGACTATGTTATCCCCGACATTGACCGTTAACGCGCACAGCAAATAAAAATAAACACATTATATTATATATAGATAATTATGTTTGACTTTAGTTTAGCAACTAACTGGCTCAACGACCTGCTGCTGAGCTGCATGCCCGCATGGCTTGCTACAGTGGTGGAATGTGTAATCGTGGCTCTGTTCCTGCTCACCGCCTACTCGCTCATCGCGATGTTCTACATCATGTACGAGCGCTGGGTGTGCGCCGCCTTCCAGTGCCGCATCGGCCCGCGTCGAGTGGGCCCATTGGGAACGCTACAGGTCTTTGCCGACGTGCTCAAAATCCTTCAGAAAGAGGTGATTGAGCTGTGGTCGACCGACAAGTTCCTGCACCAGCTCGCACCCTACCTGGTACTCATCGCCTCGATGCTTACGTTTGCGTGTCTGCCTTGGGGCAAGGGCCTCCAGTTCATTGATTTCAACATAGGTGTGTTTTTCATCACCGCGGTGTCGTCGATTGGCGTGCTGGGCATCCTGCTCGCCGGCTGGTCGAGCAACTCTAAATACACACTCATCGGCGCGATGCGCAGTGGCGCGCAGATGGTGAGCTATGAGCTCTCGGCGGGCTTTGCCATCCTCACGATGGTGTGCCTGTCGGGCACTATGAGCGTCACCGGCATCGTCGAGGCGCAGACCGACCTGTGGTTCATCTTCAAAGGCCACGTGCCTGCCGTCATCGCCTTTGTGATCTATAGCATCGCGGCTATCGCCGAGAACAACCGTGGCCCGTTTGACCTCCCCGAGGCCGAGCACGAGCTCACCGCGGGCTACCACACCGAGTATTCGGGTATCCACTTCGGCTTCTTCTATCTGGCCGAGTACCTCAACCTCTTCATCGTGTCGGGCATCGCCGCGCTGCTGTTCCTGGGTGGCTGGATGCCACTGCACATCCCTGGCCTTGACGCGTTCAACAATGTGATGGACTACATCCCCAGCATCGTGTGGTTCCTGGGCAAGGCGTTCTTCATGACGTTCCTGTTCATCTGGATTCGCTGGACATTCCCGCGCGTGCGCATCGACCAGATGCTCGCCCTCGAGTGGCGCTACCTCATGCCCTTCGGACTGTTCAACCTGGTGCTCATGGCACTGTGCGTGATCTACGGCTTCCACTTCTAAACTGCTGAGAATAAGAGAAATTATACATATTAACAATAACCTAAATAACAACATTCGTAATTATGGCTGATAATTATGGAAGAATCACTCAGGTGATTGGACCCGTTGTCGACATCGCGTTTGAAGGCGAAGGCGTAGCTCGCCCGTCAATCTATTCAGCGCTCGCCGTTGACCGCCCCGATGGCTCTCGCCTCATCCTTGAGGTGGAGCAGCACATCGGCGAGAACACCGTGCGTTGCGTGGCAATGGATAGCACCGACGGCTTGCAGCGTGGCACCAAGGTGCTCAACCTGGGCCGCCCCATCTCTGTTCCCACTGGCGAGCAGGTAAAGGGCCGTCTGCTCAACGTGATTGGTCAACCCATCGACCACCTGAAGCCCCTGGAGGAGGGCGCACGCCGTGCAATCCACCAGCCGGCACCCCAGTTTGCCGACTTGTCAATCACTCAGGAGATCCTGTACACCGGTATCAAGGTCATCGACCTTATCGAGCCATTCAGCAAGGGTGGTAAGATTGGTCTGTTTGGCGGTGCTGGTGTGGGCAAGACAGTGCTCATCATGGAGCTCATCCACAACATCGCACACGGCCACAACGGCTTCTCGGTGTTCACTGGTGTGGGCGAGCGCACCCGTGAGGGTAACGACCTGCTGCGTGAGATGATCGAGAGCGGCGTAGTTAACTATGGTGAGAAATTCAAGGAAGGCATGGCCAAAGGCGAGTGGAACCTTGCCGACGTTGACATGGACGCCGTGCAGTCGTCGCAAGCCACTCTGGTGTTCGGCCAGATGAACGAGCCTCCCGGAGCGCGTCTGCGCGTTGCTCTCTCAGGCCTCACGGTGGCCGAGCAGTTCCGCGACCAGGACGGCGGTGGCAAGGACATCCTTCTGTTTATGGACAACATCTTCCGCTTCACCCAGGCAGGTAGCGAGGTGTCGGCGCTTCTGGGCCGTATGCCTTCGGCTGTGGGTTACCAGCCCACGCTGGCATCTGAGATGGGTAAGCTGCAAGAGCGCATCACCTCGACCAAGAGCGGCTCGATTACGTCGGTGCAGGCAGTCTATGTGCCCGCCGATGACCTTACCGACCCCGCTCCCGCTACCACGTTCAACTTCCTCGACGCAACCTGCGTGCTTTCGCGCAAGATTGCCGAGCTGGGTATCTATCCCGCCGTCGACCCGCTGGCGTCGACCTCGCGCATCATGGATCCTAACATCATCGGCGAGGAGCACTACGATGTGGCACAGCGCGTCATCCACCTGTTGCAGAAGTACAACGAGCTTCAGGACATCATCGCCATCCTTGGCGTTGACGAGTTGAGCGACGAGGACAAGCTGGTAGTATCGCGCGCACGTCGTGCCCAGCGCTTCCTGTCGCAGCCCTTCTTCGTTGCCGAGCAGTTCACCGGCCTTCCCGGTGTGATGGTTCCGCTCAACGAGACCATACGCGGCTTCAAGATGATTCTCGACGGTGAGGTTGACTACCTGCCCGAGCAGGCGTTCCTCAGCGTGGGCACCATCGACGAGGCTATCGAGAAAGGCAAGAAACTTCTTGCCGAGGTATAACCCGCCCAGCGAGATATATGTTATGGCCCTCACACACATTGTGGCGGCCTGAACCCTGAAAAGAATTAACAACTTATGACACTGAAGATTATATCGGCTGAAAATATCGAATTTGAAGGCACCGTCGTGAGCGTGGTTCTGCCAGGCGCCGAAGGTCTTTTCCAGGTGCTCGACAATCACGCGGCCCTCATCGCGGCTCTCAAGCGCGGAAAAGTGACCTATGTCACCCACTCGGGCACCGAGCATCGCGACATCCTGGGCGGTGTGGCTGATATCAAGAACAATGTGGTGTCGGTGTGCATTTATTAATGTGTGAGTTATGAATAAACTGATTTCAGCAATCATCGCGCTGGCCATCGTGGGCCTCATGGCGCTGGGATACACCAGCACCATGCACCACCGCGCACACAGCAATGGCGAGGAAGCGGCTATCGACCCCAAGGAGGTCATCTTTGACCACCTGGGCGATGCCTATGGCTGGGAAGTGCCTTTCGACCACAGCTCACGCATTCCGTTGCCCATCATCGTCAAGGGCGCCAATGGCTGGCATGTGTTCAGCAGCGCCCGCGTGACCAATGGCGGAACCTGCGAGGGTTTCTACATGGCCAAGGAAGGCGACTACAAGGGCAGGGTGGTTGAGATGGTCAACGGCGCCGAGGTGCGTCCGCTCGACTTCTCTATCACCAAGAATGTAGCCGGCATCTTCATCTCGGCCGTTATTGTACTGTGCATGATGCTGTCGCTCAAGCGCTGGTATAAGAACCAGGGCTTCAAGGCTCCCCGTGGATTCAAGGGCATGCTTGAGGTGACAGTCAACTATGTGTATAACGACACCATCCGCCCCATCCTGGGCAAGGACGCGCCACGCTATGCTCCCTATCTGCTCACCGCATTCTTCCTCATCCTCACGATGAACCTGATGGGACTGATGGTGGTGTTCCCGGGTGGCGCCAACATCACCGGCAACCTTGCCGTGACGATGGTGATGGCACTGTGCACATTTGCAATAACCACGTTCACAGGCAACCGTGAGTACTGGAAGGAAATCTTCTGGCCCGACGTTCCGCTGGCGCTGAAGTTCCCCATCCCCATGATGCCTCTCATCGAGATTCTGGGCATGTTCACCAAACCCATCGCCCTGATGATTCGTCTCTTTGCCAACATGCTGGGCGGTCACATGGTTGTGATCGTGCTCGTGTTGCTCATCTTCATCTTTTCCACCATGTTTGGACTGGCCATGGGCGCTGTGACATCACTGTTCTCGGTGCTGTTCGCGCTGTTCATGCTTGCTCTCGACACGCTGGTGAGCTTTATCCAGGCGTATGTGTTCACAATCCTGTCGACCATCTTCATCTCGATGGCCCACCCTGTGCATCACCACGCCGAAGCAAAAGAATAATTTATACAAAACAATAACAATAACAATTTAAACTCATTAAAACTATGTTAGGAACTATTTTGGCAGATGCTGTTGCTAATTGTGGCGCAGCTCTTGGTGCAGGTATTGCAGCTGTCGGTGCAGGTATCGGTATTGGTAAGATTGGTGCTTCGGCAATGGAGGCAATCGCTCGTCAGCCCGAGTCGGCAGGCGACATCCGCAGCAACATGATCGTGATTGCAGCGCTCATCGAGGGTGTTGCTTTCGTGGCTCTCATTGCTTGCTTCCTCGCTATTTTCATCAAATAATCCAGCTCATCTCAACAATTCCACTTTATGGAACTATTCAAACTTGAATTTGGTCTGGTTTTCTGGATGTTTGTGGCCTTCTTGTGCCTCTTCTTCCTGCTCTCTAAGTTCGCCTGGCCCGCTATCATCAAGGCGATAGAAGACCGTGGCGAGCTCATCGACAAGGGAGTAGCCTATGCGCAAGAGGCTAAGTCACAGCTCGACAACGCCAAGACCGAAGCCGACAAGTTGGTTGCTGAAGCTCGCTCACAACAGAACGACATCCTGCGCGAAGCCGCTAAAATGCGCAATCAGATTATTGAGAACGCACGCGGCGAGGCTCAGGTCGAGGCCCGCAAGGTCTTCGACGCCGCTCAACTATCGATTGAGCAGGCTCGACGTGAGAGCGAGGAGCAGTTGCGCCGTGAAGTGAGCGAGATCGCGTTGCAAATCGCCGAGAAGGTGCTGCGATCGCACATCAGCGACGACAAGGCACAGCAAGAACTGGTCAAGAAGTATTTGAACGAGGTTGAGACTAAAAATTAATGTGTTATGAATGACGGACTTATCCCTAAACGATATGCCAAGGCGCTCTTTAAGCTCGCAGTGGAGAATGGCGACCAAGAAGCCATCTACTACACCCTGCGTGACATGAGTGGCCGACACACGGCTGTCGACGAGCTCAAGCGAGTGATGGGCAACCCCACCATCGGCGACGATGAGAAGGGCCGCCTCATGTCGCTTGCAGTAGGTGCCAAGCCTGGAAGTTCGCTCGAAAAATTCATAATGTTGATTATTAGGAACAACCGTGCTGAATTTTTGCGAAAAATCGCGCTATCCTACGTGGACATCTATCGCGAGAAGCACAACATTGCCAAGGTCGTCGTGACCACCGCAACCCAGCTTCCCAGCGCGACCGTCCAGCCCATCATCGACCTCATCAAGCGCCTCCTGCCCGACATGACCCTCGAGCTCTATCAGGAAATAGACCCTGAGCTCATTGGCGGGTTCACTGTCAAGATGAAGGACTACCTGCTCGATGCGTCGGTGAGAAATGAATTAATGAATTTGCGTTTAAAACTCCTAAGCTAAAGCGAGATGATAAACCCAAGCGAAATAAGTGATATTTTAAAACAACAACTCAGCGACATCGAGCGCAGCGTCTCCTTTGAAGAGGTGGGCACTGTGCTTGAGGTGGGCGACGGCGTGGCTCACGTCTACGGACTGGAAAATGTCGAGGCCAACGAGCTCGTGCAGTTTGAGAACGGCGTCACAGGCGTCGCCATGAACCTCGAGGAAAGCGATGTGGGTGTGATCCTGCTCAACGAGGTCGACTCTATCGCCGAGAACATGAAGGTGAAACGCACCGGCGAAATCGCCTCTATCGAGGTGGGCGAGGGACTCCTGGGACGCGTAATCAACGTCCTCGCCGAGCCTATCGACGACCACGGCCCCATCGAGGGCGAGCGCCTGCGTCTCCCGCTCGAGCGCAAGGCTCCCGGCGTAATCTTCCGCCAGCCCGTGAAGCAGCCGCTGCAAACCGGTCTCAAGGCCATCGACTCGATGATTCCCATCGGACGCGGACAGCGTGAGCTCATCATCGGCGACCGCCAGATTGGCAAGACCGCTATCGCAATCGACACTATTATCAACCAGCGCGCCAACTATGAGGCCGGCAAGCCCGTTTACTGCATCTATGTTGCAATCGGACAGAAAGCCTCGACCGTTGCCGCCCTGGTCAACAAGCTCACCGAGAAGGGCGCTATGCCCTATACCGTGGTCGTAGCAGCTACCGCTGCCGACTCGGCCTCGATGCGCTACTATGCACCATTTGCCGGTGCTGCCATCGGCGAGTATTTCCGCGACACCGGCCGCGACGCCCTCGTGATCTACGACGACCTGTCGAAGCACGCTGTGGCCTATCGTGAGATCTCACTCATCCTCAAGCGCCCATCGGGACGCGAGGCCTATCCCGGCGATATCTTCTACCTGCACAGCCGCTTGCTCGAGCGTGCAGCCAAGATCAACGAGAACCAGGAGGTGGCTCAGGTGATGAACGACCTGCCCGAGGTGCTCAAGACACGCGTCAAGGGTGGTGGCTCGCTCACCGCGCTCCCCATCATCGAGACTCAGGCAGGCGACGTGAGCGCCTACATCCCCACCAACGTGATTTCGATCACCGATGGCCAGATCTACCTTGAGACTGCGCTCTTCAACGCCGGTATCCGCCCCGCCGTTAACGTGGGTATCTCGGTATCGCGCGTGGGTGGTAACGCCCAAATCAAGTGCATGAAGAAGGTGGCAGGTACGCTCAAAATCGCCCAGGCTCAGTATCGTGAGCTCCAGGCCTTCACCAAGTTTGGCGGCGACATCGACCCCGTTACCGCGCGCACCATCGACACCGGCCGCAAGAACGAGCGTCTGCTCGTGCAGGCTCAGTACGAGCCCATGAAGGTCGAGGAGCAGGTGGCAATCATCTTCTGCGGTGTGAACGGTCTGCTCGCCAAAGTTCCGGTTGAGAAGGTCAACGAGTTTGAGAAGCTCTTCATAGAGCTCTTGCGTGCTAAGCATCAGGACGACGTGCTCGACGTGCTGCGCAGCGGTGCTATCACCGACGATGTGACCGAAAAGCTGCGCGCCGCAGCCCAAGAGATCGCAGGCCAGTACGTTTGACACCGACTTTGACTTTGACTTTGACTTTGACTCTGACTTTGACATTGACATTGACTTTGACTTTGACAAGGACATTCCTCGCCATTAGCCATTAGCCAATAGCCAATAGCCAATAGCCAATAGCCATTAGCCAATACCCAAAATTAACAGCCCGCGCTGCTGCGTGCCACCGTCAATCGCGGGGCACGCAGGCAGTGGCCGGGTAACACAAAAAAAGACACTTTTTACTGAGGTATCATTAAGATATGTCAACATTAAGAGAATTAAAGAGCCGCATTGGCTCGGTATCATCGACACAGAAAACCACCAGCGCGATGAAGATGATTTCATCGGCCAAGATGCGCAAGGCAACCTCGCAGTTGCAGCGCCTATTGCCTTTTCGCGACATGGTGCAGAGCATAATCAGCCACCTGCTCGTCACCGATCAGGAGTTCGACTCGCCACTCATCGCCGAACGTGAGGTAAAGAGCATCGCTCTGGTTGCCTTTGGTAGCGACGATGGCTTGTGCGGCGCTTTCAACATCAATATTTTCAAGCAACTGCTTGCTATTATCAACAACCTGCGCGACACTCACGGCAACAACGTGAAAATCACCATCGTGCCCGTGGGAAAGAAACTCGCCAAGGCCGCTCACAAAATCGCCGGCAACGGCATTGACGTGGTCAACGCACCCATCAATACCCGCAGCGATGTCGACGAGCTGTCGGCGTTCACCGAGATGCTCAAGGACCGCTTCCTGAGCAAGGAGTGGGACCGCGTGGAGCTTCTCTACATGCACTTCAAGAGCACCAGCAAGCAGATTTTCACTCGCGAGCAACTGCTGCCAGTGAGTTATAAGACCCTGGCTCAGGAAATCGACGCTCGCGCGGCCAATAGCCCCTGCCTGTTCGAGCCCAGCGCCTCGGCAATCTTCGAGAGCGTGCTCCCGCTGCACGTGCGCGCCATGGTGCAGGAGGTCTTCACCGAGAGCGCTGCCAGTGAGCAGGCCACTCGCGTGATGGCTATGCAGACCGCCAGCGACAATGCCAGCGAGCTGCTCGAGGCACTCAACCTCGAGTACAACAAGCTGCGCCAGCAGGGCATCACCACCGAGCTGCTCGACATCATCGGCGGACAGGTGCAGCGCTGATGCCGCGACCTCGGGCACGCCGCGGCCCTGGAGTGGGGCAGTGGCGGCTGGTCGCACGCCTCTCACAACCTCTCAGGGGACACAGCCTTCCCTGTGTGGTCGTGTGACGCCACAAACTTGACAATAATAATAACAACAAAATACACTTCAACGATTTTATGAATATTAAGGAGTATTTTACCTCCCTTTTTCAAGGCCTGCACAGCCTTATCAAGGGCATGCAAGTTACGGGCAAGGAGCTCGTGACGGCTAAGGTTACCGAGCAGTATCCCGAAAACAGGGCTACGCTCAACATCCCTGAGCGATTCAGGGCAACGCTGCAGTTTGTCTATGACGAGGACGGCAACCACAGCTGCATAGGATGCCGCATGTGCGAGCGCAACTGCCCCAACGGCACCATCAAGATTGAGACCAAGATGGTTGAACAGCCCGACGGCAAGAAGAAAATGAAACTCGACAAGTATATCTACGACCTGGGCAGCTGCACATTCTGCGGACTGTGTGTCGAGTCGTGCGCCAAAGACGCTATCGCCTTCAGCAACGACTTCGAGCAGGCAGTGTTCACTCGCCAGGCGCTGGTGAAGCAGCTCAACTACCTCCCCGAGAAGGAAGAGCCCGCCCCCAAGCCCGTAGCACCAGCCGAGGCACCCAAGGCTGAGGCTCCCAAGGCCGAGGCCCCCGCCGCCAAGCCCGCAGCTGAGCCTGCCGCCGCCGAGGCTCCCAAGGCTGTCGAGGAAACTAAACCCGAAAATAAAGAAAATCAATAATATGGAATCAGTAGGAAATATCTTAATGTATTTCGTGATTGTAATCTCAATCATCGTTTTCTCGGTGCTGACGGTTACCACTCGCAAGATGCTGCGCTCGGCTACCTACCTGCTGTTTGTGCTGTTTGCAACGGCGTTGCTCTATTTCCAGCTCGACTATCAGTTCCTGGGCACAGTGCAAATCGCCGTGTATGCCGGTGGCATAGTCGTGCTTTTTGTGTTCTCGATCCTGCTCACTCACAAGCCGGGTAAGGACGCCGCCGCCCTCGACGTGCATCGTCGCTGGCTGGGCCTGAGTGCCGCGCTGCTGGGTGTGGCTGCCTGCGGTTATGCGCTGTTTAGCTACTGCGCCTTCTGCGGCAAGGAGCTCACAGGCGATGGCAGCATCACCATCGAGCGTCTGGGCCATTTCTTGCTCAGCACCGACAAGTATGGTTACTTGCTGCCGTTTGAGGCAATCAGTGTGTTGTTGCTCGCTTGCATCATTGGTGGTGTGGTTATTGCCCGTCGTCGTTAATAAAGAAAGGAGAGAAGCACTATGAACTTGACTTTGTTAATGTATTTAATCCCCAGCCTCATCATGTTTGGCTGCGGCGTTTACGGGTTCCTCACCCGCAAGAATATGATTGCAATCATGATCTCGCTCGAGTTGATGCTCAACTCGGTCGACATCAACTTTGTTGTGTTTAACCGATTTCTGTTCCCCGGACACTTCGAGGGAATGTTCTTCACCTTGTTTGCCATCGCGCTTGCCGCTGCCGAGACAGCTCTTGCGCTGGCTATCATCATCAATGTGTTCCGCATTGCCCGCAAGGTGGATATCAACGAAATCAATAAGCTGAAATTCTAACGATTATGCCACTAAGTTTAACTATAGCAGTTGTTGCAATTCCCCTGTTCATGTTCTTCTTCCTGGGACTGGCAGGAGTGAAAATGGGTAGAAAACTCACTGGTGTGCTGGGTGTGCTGGGTATGCTCGTAACTACCGTGCTGGCCTATGGCGTCGCGCTCACCTATTTCTTTGGCGACGGGCCGCAGGTGGTCGACGGTGTGCGCAAGGCAGTTATCGTCTTTAATCCCGACTGGCTCTCGTTTACCGACACCCTCGTGGCGCGCATGGGCATCGCTCTCGACCCCATCGCCGCCATGATGCTGGTGGTCATCACCACAATCTCGATGATGGTGCACCTCTACAGCTTGGGATACATGAGCGACCATCACGGACACCCCGAGAAGGGTTTCCAGCGCTTCTATGCCGACCTCGCGCTGTTCACGTTCTCGATGCTGGGCCTTGTGGTGGCTACCAACTTGTTCCAGATTTTTATCTTCTTTGAGATGGTGGGCGTTTCGTCTTACCTGCTCATCGGTTTCTATTATCACAGCCCCGCTGCCATTCATGCCTCTAAAAAAGCGTTCATCGTTACCCGTTTGGCCGACTTGTTCTTCCTCTTGGGTATCATGATCCTGAGCTTCTACACCGGCACGTTCGACTTCTTCAACCAGAACGGCATGGTGGGCATGACCGACAGTATGGAGGCTGCCCAGACGGCTATCACCAGTGCCGGTGGAGCCACTTTCATGGGTTGCTCGGTAATGGCTTGGGCGCTCACGTTCATCTTCATTGGCGGTGCCGGCAAGAGTGCGATGTACCCGCTGCACATCTGGCTGCCCGACGCAATGGAGGGTCCCACCCCTGTTTCGGCTCTCATCCACGCCGCTACGATGGTTGTGGCTGGTGTGTTCCTGGTAGCGCGTCTGTTCCCGCTCTATGTGATTGAGCAGGGCGCGATGGAGGTGATTTGCGTCGTTGGCGCGTTCACCGCGTTCTATGCCGCCGCCATTGCCTGTGTGCAGAGCGACATCAAGCGCGCGCTGGCGTTCTCGACTATTTCGCAGATTGCGTTCATGATGACCTCGCTCGCCGTGAGTGCCTCGCAAGAGGGCCTCATCGAGATTCACCACGGCTACGGCCTTGGCTACATGGCGTCGATGTTCCACCTGTTCACCCACGCTATGTTCAAGGCACTGCTCTTCTTGTGTGCCGGTGCCATTATCCACGCTGTGCACAGCAACGAGAACGACGACATGCACGGCTTGCACAAGTATATGCCCATCACGAGCATCGCCTTCCTCATTGGATGTCTGGCGATTGCCGGCATTCCTCCCTTCGCTGGATTCTGGTCTAAGGACGAGATTCTCGTGGCTTGCTACGAGAAGGGTCTGGGCTGGGGCATCTGGATGTCGATGGTAGCCGGTCTCACCGCGTTCTACATGTTCCGCATCTACTACCTCATCTTCTTCTGGAAGGAGCACAAGGTGCACACCGAGCATCGTCCTGCCGACCAGGTGTGGACAATGACCGTGCCTCTTATCATATTAGGTGCCATCTCGTGTGTGGCGGGCTTCGTGCCAATGCACGACCTCGTGACATGGGACGGCGCCGCGCTGCACACCCAGCTCAACTGGACGGTGGCTGGCACAAGTGTGGCAATAGCTTGCGTGGGCATCGCGCTCGCCACAGTCATGTACTATAAGGAGAACGCGCTTCCCGCCAAGATGAAGAATGCCTTCAGCGGCCTGTGGAATGCGGCCTACCACCGCTTCTACATGGACGAGCTCTATCAGTTCATCACCCACAAGGTCATCTTCAAGGCCGTGTGTGTGCCCATTGCATGGTTCGACCGCAAGTTTATCGACGGCTTCATGAACCTTCTTGCCGATGCAACTAACCAGGCTGCCTATGGCATACGCCGCTTGCAGTCGGGTAGCATTCAGGGTTATGTATATCTCTACATCATGGGCGCGCTGCTCATCGCTGTAGTGAGCATGGTGTGTGTGTTAATATAATGTTGAACGGCTTGAAAACTCAATGACTATTATGGAAATACTGAATAATATTCTCATTTATTTCGTCATAGTGCCCGTGCTCACGCTGGGCGGTCTCGCACTGTGCAACAACAAGGGCATGAATGCCATTCGCGCCGTCGCCGCAACTGGCGCTACTGTGCTGGTGGCGCTGGCTCTGTGGCTGGTGTGCATCTTCTTGCAGGCGCGTGGCGCTGGCGACACCAGCGAGATGATTTTGCTCAGCAAGGTGTCGTGGTATGCCCCGCTCAACATTGAGCTTGCTCTGGGTGTCGACGGTGTGTCGGTGGTAATGATTCTGCTATCGGCGTTCATCGTCTTTGCGGGCGTGTTTGCCTCGTGGAAGATGAACCCGCTTCCCAAGCAGTTCTTCCTGTGGTTCTTCCTTCTCTCGACTGGTGTGTTCGGGTTCTTCATCTCGATCGACCTGTTCACCATGTTCATGTTCTATGAGGTGGCGCTCATCCCCATGTACCTTCTCATTGGAGTGTGGGGCAGCGGCAACAAGAACTACAGCGCTATGAAGCTCACGCTCATGCTGATGGGTGGCTCGGCATTCCTCATGCTCGCCCTCATTGGCATCTACATGCACTCGGCTCCACAAGGACAGCCCCTCACAATGAATATCCTCCAAATCGCGCAAAACAACGCCGTGCCTCACGACTGGCAGATGTATCTCTTCCCCATGGCGTTTGTAGGCTTTGGCGTTCTCGGAGCGATGTTCCCCTTCCACACTTGGTCGCCCGACGGCCATGCCAGCGCGCCCACAGCGGTGTCGATGCTGCATGCCGGCGTGCTCATGAAGCTGGGAGGTTATGGCTGCTTCCGCATCGCCATCTACCTGATGCCTTTTGCCGCCAACGAGCTGGGCTGGATTTTCCTCACCCTCACTGGCATCAGCATCATCTATGGCGCGTTCAGCGCATGTGTGCAGACCGACCTCAAGTATATCAACGCCTACTCATCGGTGTCGCACTGCGGCATGGTGCTCTTCGCCATCCTCATGTTTAACCAGACTGCCATGACAGGTGCAGTGCTCCAGATGCTCTCGCACGGCTTGATGACAGCCCTGTTCTTCGCCCTCATCGGTATGATTTACGGTCGCACTCACACTCGCGACATTCGCGAGATGGGCGGCATGATGCACATCATGCCTTACCTGGGCGTGGGCTATGTGATCGCGGGTCTCGCGTCGCTGGGCTTGCCGGGCCTCTCGGGCTTTGCTGCCGAGATGACCATCTTCATGGGCTCGTTCCAGCACCCCGATATGTTCCACCGTGTATTCACTATCGTGGGCGCCAGCTCTATCGTGGTTACCGCGGTCTACATCCTGCGTGTTGTGGGCAAGCTCCTCTTTGGTGAGGTTCAGAACGAGCATCACCGCGAGCTCACCGACGCCTCGTGGGACGAGCGTTTCTCGACCGCCGTGCTCATCGTGTGCGTGGCAATCATCGGTTGCTTCCCCAATTTCTTCATCAATATCATCAGCGACAGCTTCCTTCCCGTTGTCAAGGCTCTTGGTAATGTAGTGGGCATGTAATGAACAAAGTGTTGAATTAGAAAAACTGGAAAAACAGATATGGATTATTCTCAATTTTTATTGATGCCGCAGGAAATGGGCCTTCTGCTCGTGTTCTTGCTCGTGTTTATCTACGACACTTTCATGCCTGAGCGCTCGCAGCGTGCCCTTCCAGGCTTCACTGCCGCGCTGTTTGCGATATATACCGCGATTTGCTTTATCCCCTGCCAGCTGGGCAGTGCCTTCGGTGGCATGATGGAGTGCAACGAGGCCACCTGGGCAATGAAAAATATCCTCAACGTGGGTATGTTCATCGTGCTGCTGCAGGCCGCCCGATGGACCAACAGCGAGTTCGTCAGCGTGCGTCGCGGCGAGTTCTACGAGCTGTTGCTGCTCACGCTCTTCGGCATGTTCCTCATGATTTCGGCTCGTCACTTCCTGCTCTTCGTGCTCGGTCTCGAGACGGCGTCGCTACCCATCGCTGCGCTCGCCGCGTTTGAGAAAAACCGCTACGAGAGCCACGAGGCTGCGGCCAAATATGTGTTCACTGCCATCTTCTCGAGCGCGATTTTCCTGCTGGGCATCTCGTTTGTCTATGGCATCGCCGGCACGCTCTACTTCGACGATATCGCCACCAGCCTTATCGGTGAGAAGAGCCCGCTGCTCATCCTTGCCATCGCCTTCGTGATGTCGGGTGTGGCGTTCAAGCTCTCGCTCGTGCCCTACCACCAGTGGACTGCCGACGTATATCAGGGCGCTCCCACCGCTGTTACTGCCTATTTGTCGGTAATCAGCAAGGGTGCCGCCGCCTTCTCGTTCCTCGTGATTATGGTGCAGTGCTTCGGCGCCGCCTATGCCGAGGTGTGGCAGTGGATGCTCTATGCCATCATCATCCTCACCATCACCATCGGCAACCTCTTCGCGATGCGTCAGCGCAACCTCAAGCGCTTCCTCGCCTACTCGTCAATCTCACAGGCCGGCTACATCATGCTGGGCGTGATTGCCGCCAATGCGCTGGGTATGGCGTCGATGATGTACTATGTTCTCGTCTACATCTTCTCTAACCTCGCCGCCTTCGGCGTAATCGCCGCTATCGAGCGACAGACGGGCAAGACTACTACCGACGACTACAACGGCCTGTTCAAGACCAATCCCTGGCTCGCTTTCACTATGATGCTCGCGATGTTCTCGCTCGGCGGCATCCCGCCGTTTGCCGGCTTCTTCAGCAAGTTCTTCATCTTTGTGGGAGCCTGCAAGACCGGTAGCGTGGCAATCTATGTGCTTGTGCTCATCGCGCTCATCAACACCATCATCTCGCTCTACTACTACCTGCTCGTGGTTAAGGCAATGTTTATCCGTCAGGACGACTGCGCCATCCCCACCTTCAAGTGTGGCTGCGGCGAGCGCGTGTCGTTGATTGTGTGCACGCTGGGCATTATCCTCATTGGCCTTGCAAGTTGCATTTACACCTACCTTGTGGGTGTGAGCGAGGCAGTGAGCGACATCTTCACGATGATTTGACGCCGACCTTCGTGGTCAAAACCATACACAACCGCCTGCCACACCACCCCGTGGCAGGCGGTTTCTTTTAAGATCCGTCAACTTGCTCGCAATAATTATGTGAAAATTTGGAGTTTTTTGGATAAATGTGTAACTTTGTAGGGAAGAATTTATTAACCCAAATAGTTCATTAGAATTTTGAAGTATTTTTGATTTTATGTCGAGCAGGTTTTT
>JABUUJ010000069.1 GCA_021443235.1 Muribaculaceae bacterium | reverse complement strand
CCGCACGACACTGGCATGGTGACGATGATTTCGCAGGACATGAGCGAGTTTGCGCTCCACGCCCGCGCACTGATGGGACTGCCCGTTCCAGCGATCAAGTTCTACGGTCCTTCGGCATCGCGCGCCGTGGTGGTTGAGGGCAACACCAACCGCCTGGAGTTGTCGGGAATTGACAAAGTGCTTGAGGAGGAAGGCGTTCAGATGCGCATCTTCGGCAAGCCTGAGATTAAGGACCACCGCCGCATGGGTGTGATACTCGCTACCGCCGACAGCGTAGAGGCGGCCCGCGAGAAGGCCGACCGCGCCTATGCCAAGCTGCAGGTGAAGGTCCTCGACCCCAAGTAATCGGCAACAATTAACCCAAAGATTTGGGCGTATAGGTCAAATTTTGGGATTACGCAATAATAAACCCTCCCCCCGAAGTCATCATCGGGGGGAGGGTTCTGTTTGGGGTTTAACCCAAAAAGTTCATTAGAACGCCAGAGTTGATTTTATTTTGCCATTGCTTCCTCGATTGCTTTATCGAGTTGGTCACCAGCGAGGTTGCGAGCCACGATTTTGCCCTGCGGGTCAATGAGCAAGATTTGAGGAATGCCCGACACGCCGTAGATGTCGGTGGGCTTGGTCCAGTTCTTGCCATTCATCACCACAGGCCACTCAATGCCGAGTTCGCCAACAGCCTTGGCAGTGGCTTCGTCATCGTCCCACACAGCGATGCCCACGAAGTTCATCTTGTCCTTATACTTGGGATAGATGTTTTCCTTGATGTGTGCGATCTCGCGGCGGCAGGGTCCACACCAGCTTGCCCAGAAGTCGACGAGGCAATACTTGCCGTTGCCGGCATGGTCGCTCAGCTTCTCGCCCTTGTCGTTGGCAAAGTCGGTGAACTGCTTGCCTGGAGCGGTGTCTTCCTTGGCCTGAGCGTCGCTCTTGGCCTTGATAACGCGCTTCATTGCCTTGTAGTTCTCGGGCATAGCGGCGAGCATCGAGTCGATTTGCGCCACGGTGAAGTCGTTGAGCATGAGGTAGTAGTTGAACGCCCAGGGGCCGATGCCGTTGTCGGCATTGTCGAGATAGAGTTTCTGGAATTCAGGGATGGCCTCGGCATCGTCCTCGATTGCCTCAAGTTTCTTCTCAAAGGCATTGAGCTTGTCGTTGAGTGGCGACACAGCCTGGCCGTCGTCCCACTTCATGGTGATTTCGCCCGGCTCGATGATGATGCCAGCGCGTTTCTCACCCACGAGCAGGCGTGCCATAAACGAGCCCTCGACCTTGCCTTGCAGCACGACGTTGGCGTTGGCAATCTCGGCCTGGGCGAGGGTGTCGCCAGTATCATAGTTGGTGAGGTAGGCGGTAGTGCCGTCAAAGTCGGCGTTGGAGAAGACGACGGCAAGTTTGTAGTCGTGCGTCTTGGTGCACGACGCCATCACGAGAGCGGCGAGCGCGATAGTGATAAGTTTTTTCATTTTAGGATTGCTTTATAGATTAATGATTGAATGTGCGAGCGAGCGCTCACCTTGCCGAAGTTGGGGTTACTGCGGGTGGGGCTGACGCGATTGGAGAGGAAGATGTAGAACATATCGTTGACGGGGTCAACCCAGAAGCAAGTGCCGGTGAAGCCAGTGTGGCCGAAGGTCTCGGGCGTTGCCTCGTCGCAGGTGCTCGACCAGTCGGGCTTACCAATCCATGGTTTGTCAAATCCAAGTCCGCGATGGCTGTTGGGGCTCTTGGTGGTGGTGAACAGCTTGACAGTCTCGGGCTTGAGGATGCGCACGCCGCCGTAGGTACCGCCGTTGAGCCACATCTGGAACAGCTTGGCGAGGTCGTTGGCGTTGGAGAAGAGTCCGGCATTGCCCTGCACGCCACCCGAGAAGGCGGCGAGCTCATCGTGCACATATCCATGTATGTGCTGGCGACGCAGGTAGGTGTCTTTCTCGGTGTAGGCGATTTGGTCGGCGTCAAAGCGCTCGAGGGGTCGGTAGGTGGTGTGGAAGGCCCCTAAAGGAGCGAACACGTCATCGTTGCACACCACGTTGAGCGGACGGTGGGTGATAAGCTCTACGGCGTTGGCCAGCAAGCTGAAGTTGAGGCAGCTGTAGAGGTATTTCTTGGGTCCGACCTTCTGGTCATAGATGCGGTTCATGATTGAGTCGTAGGTGCATCGTCCGCCCCATATTCCCTTGGCGATCTCGATGTTGAACACATCGGTGCGGTGGTCGCTGAGGATGTCGGTGCGCAGGCGAGCCTTGTCGTTGCCCCATGCGTCATTCATCACCCAGATAGTGTGGTTGTCGTCGCGCTTGCTGGTGATGAGATCTCCCTTGTAGGTCTTGGGGTCCATCATCATGCGCCACATGTTGAGCGAGGCGGGCATGCCGGTCTCGTGGAAGAGGAGCGAGCGGATGGTGATGTCCTGCTTGTCGGGGCGACGCATGCCGGGGATATACTTGCTGGCCTTGTCGTCGAGGGCCAGGCCGCCGTTGTCATAGACCTTCATCACGGCGCTGAGCGTGCCGGTGGCCTTAGACACCGATGCGAGACCATAGAGCGTGTTGTCGGTGACATCGATGCCTGTGAAGAAAGCGATTTCGCCATAGCTTTTCTTTGCCACGATTTTGCCGTGACGGCCCACAACCACCTGACAGCCAGGGAATGCCTGCTGCTGAACGCCGAAGTTGCACACCGAGTCGATTTGGTGCAGTAGGTAGTCGTTGAGGCCCACCTGCGACGGACAAGTGTAGCCCAGTCGTGTAGTCTCGTAGGTGATGCCGAAGCCCAACGGCCACTGCTTGTCGCCGGCATTTAGGGTGATAGGCAGCTTGCCCACGGGCTTGTTGCCGCCAAATATCGTCTGCACGGCATAGTCGTCGGCGAGGTCGCCGCGTCCCAGTGTTACCACCACGCCACGCACGGCGGGGCTGTTGATGGCATTGGCATATTTCTCAATGTCGTAGGGTGCGGTCATGAGCGCGAGCACGATGTTGTCGCAAGCAGGCAACAGTGCGTCAACCAGTTGCGAGAAGTCGGGCGCATGCTTGTAGGCGCTGCTCACGCCAATGATGAGCGTGTTGAACTTGCCTTGCTTTACCTTGTCGATTACCTCCTGGGCATTCTGGTCGTCGATGTCGAACGACGCAACCTGGGCGTAGTCGAAGGCACGGCTGTGGAACATTGACTTCCTGATGGGCTTCTCACTGCCGATGGTCACGACGGCGATGTTGTTGCCGCTGAGCGAGCCAATGGGGAGTGCATTGCCCTCGTTCTTTAGAACGGTAACACTTTGAGAATAAAGGCGATGCTGCACATTCAAGGCATTGCCGCCGTTAATGTCGGCCTCGACGTTGCGAGGGTCGAGGAGGTTGGGCTGGGTCAGTCCGAGGGCATATTTATAGCGCAGAATCTTCTTGCAGCGCTCGTCGATGTCTTTCTGCTTGATGCGACCCGCCTTGATGGCAAACTTCATGGCCTGCAGTTCGCCCTCGGCGTCGAGCGGCATGAGCAGCACGTCGTTGCCGGCGAGGAATGCGTTGACACAGGGAGAGCCCGGCACCGCCTTGGCGCCGTCCATGTTAAGGGCGTCGGTGAAGATGAGTCCCTCAAAGCCCATTTTCTTCTTCAGCAGGTCGGTAACAACTCTCTTCGACATTGTGGCAGGGATGGAATCCTTGTCGAGGGCTGGCACATTGAGGTGTGCGGTGAGCATTCCCGAGAGGCCGGCATTTATATAGTGGGAAAATGTCGATAGCTCGCATTTCCACAGCTCATCGGCGCTCTTGGTCACGATGGGCAAAGTCTTGTGCGAGTCCTCCGAGGTGTTGCCGTGACCGGGGAAATGCTTGCCCACAGCCATCACGCCACCGTCTTCCAGACCGCGCGCATAGGCTAATGCACAGCGTTTTACGTTGTCGGCAGTCTCGCCGTAGGAGCGGTAGCCAATCACGGGGTTAGCGGGATTGTCGTTGACATCAAGCACGGGGGCATAGCTCACTGTGATGCCCAAGCGACGCAGCTCGCGCGCTGTCTCAAGGCCATATTCATAGATGAGTTGCTCGTCCTGCACTGCGCCCACGGCGAGGTTGCGCGGGAACGCGGGCACGTTGGGCAGACGCATGGTGAGGCCCCACTCGGCGTCGATGGTGATCATGGGCGGAACCTTGCTCATGCTATTGGCCATGTTGGCGACCTTGATGAGTTCGTCCATGTCGCTCTCCATGTAGATGAGACC
>JABUUJ010000068.1:10916-13096 GCA_021443235.1 Muribaculaceae bacterium | reverse complement strand
GCCGTGATGAGCGCCAGCGGCAAGTATGTCGCCGACTACTACATGGAGCCCGACGTGCCGCGCAACATCGCCCTGGTGAGCACCGCCACCGGCAAGACACAACGCTATTTCACCGCGCCCAACCCGTGGGAAGGCTATGCCGTGCCACACTATGAGATGGGCACCATCAAGGCCGACGACGGCGTCACCGACCTCTACTACCGCATGGTGAAGCCAGCCGACTTTGACCCCACCAAGAAATATCCCACCATTATATATGTGTACGGCGGGCCACACCACCACAACGTCGACGCACGCTGGCACTACTGCAGCCGCCCGTGGGAGACCTACATGGCACAAAACGGATATGTGATCTTTATCCTCGACAACCGTGGCAGCGAGCACCGCGGGCGCGACTTTGGCAACGCCACCTTCCACCAGCTGGGGCAAGTCGAGATGCGCGACCAGATGCGCGGCGTGGACTTCCTGCGCACCCAGCAATATGTCGACACCACACGCCTGGGCGTGCACGGCTGGAGCTATGGCGGCTTCATGACCATCAGCCTGATGACCAACTACCCCGACGTGTTCAAGGTGGGCGTGGCTGGCGGCCCCGTAATCGACTGGAAATGGTATGAGGTGATGTACGGCGAGCGCTACATGGGCACGCCGCAAAGCAACCCCGAGGGATATGCACTCACCAGCCTCATCCCCAAGGCCAAGAACCTGAAAGGACGCCTGCAAATCATCACCGGCCTCAACGACCCCACCGTCGTGCCGCAAAACTGCCTGTCGTTTATCAAGGCATGCATCGAGGCAGGCACACAGCCCGACCTGTTTGTCTATCCCGGCCAGGGCCACAACCCGCGCGGCCACGACAACGTGCACCTGCACGACCGCATCTCGCGCTACTTCAACGACCACCTGAGGTGATGTTGACTTTGACTTTGACCTTGACCTTGACTTTGACATTGACCAGCTCGTTACAGTCGTTACAGTCGTTACAGTCGTTATAATCGTCCCTTCAAGCCGATTCGTCTATGCGTCTATGCGTCTAAGCGCCTAAGCGAAAAAACTCTAAACTCTCAACTTTACTATAAAAAATAAACATTAAACTTTAAACATTATAAAAGACATGAATCTCAAAACTATTGCAGCTGCTTGCGTGGCAGCCACAACAACAATCGCGGGAGCGCAAACCATGCCCAAAGCCCCCGACTTCCTGAAAAAAGGCGACACCATCGCCGTGATGTCGCTGGCATCAACACCTAAGAGCGAATATGTCGACGCAACCACCAACGTGCTGAAACAGTGGGGATTTAACGTCGTGGTGAGCCCGCTGGCGCTGGCAAAGGAGAAACTCTATGCCGGCACCGCCGACCAGCGCACCGCCGAACTGCTGAAATACCTGCGCGACCCTAAGGTCAAGGCAATCTTCTCGTCGCGCGGAGGATATGGCTCGGCGCAAATCCTCAGCCGCATCTCGCCCGACACCCTCGCCAAATACCCCAAGTGGATTATCGGCTACAGCGACATCACCTCGATACACAGCGCACAGCTGTGTGCCGGCAACATGAGCATCCACGCCAGCATGGGCAGCAAAATGCTGAGCGGAGGCCCCGAAAACGAGATTAACATCATGCTGCTCAACACCCTGAAGGGAAAATTGCCCAAGTATAAGGTGCCCGGGCACGAATACAACCTGCCCGGCAAAGCCCACGGCATCATCATGGGCGGTAACCTGTCGTTAATCGACAAAATCGCTGGCAGCCGCCGCTATGACTGCCTCCACGAGGACAACATCCCGAAGGACATCATCCTCTTTATCGAGGACGTGGGCGAGGATTTTTTTGGCGTTAACGGCATGCTCGACCACCTTTACCTCTCAGGCGCGATGAAAAACGTCAGGGGCCTGATAGTGGGGCGCTTCACCGACTATAAGCCCGTCAGTGAATACAAAGACATGAACGAGTTGATTATTGAGACGGTTACCGCTCTCAACAAGGTTTACGGCTACGATTTCCCCATCTGCTTCGACTTCCCCGTGGGGCACGACGAGGAGTGGAACTATCCCATCGTCGAGGGCCACAAGGTCACGCTCAACGTCACCAAGCACAAGGTAACACTAACCTACGACAAATAGGCAACTATATACTATTTGACCCCGATAAAGGGCTGCCGGAGGCAGCAGATGTTAGTAG
>JABUUJ010000068.1:6440-10671 GCA_021443235.1 Muribaculaceae bacterium | reverse complement strand
TGGCTAATGGCTAATGGCTATTGGCTAATGGCTAATGGCTAATGGGTAATGGGTAATGGCTATTGGCTAATGGCTAATGGATAATGGCTATTGGCTAATGGCTAATGGGTAATGGCTAATGGACGATGCGGGGCTTAAAACATTAATTACCATCAATTTACCATTAATTTTTAGCTTCATGTCGCTGTTGGTTTGGGCCACAAATTTCACGAATTTCCACGAATTTTATTATTATAAATGGCAACTATATACTATTTGACCCCGATATATGGAATTATAAAAAGCTGCCTACGGCAGCCCTTTCTTGGGGTCAAATAGTATATAGTTACCTTAATTTTAGTCATTTTTCATGAGGAAAGCCATGTATAGAGGCAGGGTGAGGATGGAGCCGCTGCGTCCCACGTTATAATCCCCACCAAACTTAAATGCGTTGCTCACATGATATTTCTCGGGATGTTTAAGTAACGTTTTCAATGACTTGGCGTTACCCGTAGTTGCCTTGCACTCCACCAGCACACATTCGCCCTTATACCTCGTGACGAAGTCAATCTCAAGTCCGTCGTTTTTATGGAAATAATATAACTTGCGCCCCATTTTTCCAAAAATGTCGGCAACAATATTTTCAAAGATAGCACCTTTGTACGACATGAGATTCCCCTGCAAAATGTCGCTTTGAGTACCATCGTCGAGCATGCTTACAAACAGACCCGTGTCGGCCATATACACCTTGAAACAATCAACAATAGCATTGCCACTTAGAGGCAACTCAGTTATCGAGAGGTTGTGACAACGCCTCACTATGCCCGCATCCTCTATCCACTGCAACGATCCCACATATTGTCGTCCTCGTCCACCTTTCCTCACCTCAGTGTACACAAACTTCTTGTTCTCTTTGCTCAACTGCCGAGGAATTGACTCAAAACACTCTCTAATCCTGGTTTTATCGGCGCCCATGGCATATTTCACCATGTCGGCTTTATACTCATCGATGATAGTTCGTTGGACCAAGATAGTCTGACCCATGTCACGCGTGGTGAGGAAAGTCTTAACAACATCGGGCATGCCACCTACCACCGCATATTCAAGCATGAGCTGTCGCATGCGCACATGAATCGCGTCAGGAACAGCGGTTTCCTTTTCAAGACAATCAATAAGCAAGTCTATTACTGGTTGCTCTATCTTGTTTGCCCACAGCCACTCCTCAAAATCCATTGGGCACATATCAACTATTGTCTCATAACCCACAGGAATTGATGTGTTGTCCTGCCCATCCTTATATCCGTTTACACCAAGCAACGACCCGGTACAAATTACATCATATCGTCCGTCAAGCATGAAAAATTTTAGCGAGGCACGAGCCTGAGGACAGTCTTGTATCTCGTCAAAGATGATGCAGGTATCGTGTGGCACAAATGTCGATCCCGGCAGAGCCGCTGAAATAGCAACAGTCAAATAGTCGGGATGAAGCGAGCCGTTAAACAGCATTTTTAAATTTGGCTGCTCGTGAAAATCCATGTAAATAACATGCCCATATTTCCTCGTGGCAAAATCGACAACCGAGCTCGTTTTGCCACACTGGCGGCAACCTTTCACAACAAGAGGCTTGCGATTATTTTGGTTTTTCCAATTCTCAAAAAACTGCTCAATTTTTCGTTTGTACATAATTATTTTATTTTTAATGGATTACATTATTTATTGCCACTTTTGCGGGCGACTTTTGGGATAAAGTTGCCACTTTTGCGGGCGACTTTTGGGGTAAAGTTGCCACTTTTGCGGGCGACTTTTGGTTGCAAAGCTACAATATTTCTTGGTTTTGGGCAAATTTTTTCTTAAAAAACGGGGAAATGCTTTGTGGCTTGGGGAAAAAGTAGTAATTTTACGACAAATCTTAAAAACGCAGTTACAGTAATCACATTAACCACGGCGCCAGCAGGCACCGACAACAGTAAATGATTATGAAAGGTAAAATGAAATTCGGCTTGAACATCCCGACGCAACTCGTGTTTGGCGCCGGGGAACTCAGAAACCTGTCAACAATGCCCCTGCCCGGCAAGAAAGCCCTGATAGTGATCTCGGCCGGCACGTCGATGAAACGTCTTGGTTATCTCGACCGCCTCAAGGAGCAACTCGACAAAGCGGGCGTCGAGAGTGTGACATTTGACAAGATATTGCCCAACCCCATCAAGTCGCACGTTATGGAAGGCACAGCGCTGTGTCTCGAGCATAAGTGTGACTTTGTAATTGGCCTGGGCGGCGGCAGCTCAATCGACACCGCCAAGGCTATCGCCGTCACCGCGCACATGGGCGGCGACTTCTGGGACTACATGGACTCGGGCAGCGGCGGCGGCAAGAAAGTCACCGGAGCCCTGCCCATCGTCGCCATTCCCACCACCGCCGGCACAGGCACCGAGATTGACCCGTGGAGCGTGATTACCAACGAACAGACACACGAGAAATGCGGCTGGGGCAACCGACACACCTACCCCAAGCTGAGCATCGTCGACCCCGAGCTTATGCTCTCCATCCCCCCCGCCCTCACCGCCTATCAGGGCTTTGACGCGTTTTTCCACGCCGCCGAGGGCTACATAGGAAAGGGCCACACACCCATCAGCGACCTCTACGCACTCGAAGCAGTGCGACTACTATACAAGTACCTGCCCGTAGCCGTTAACGACCCCAGCAACATGTGGGCCCGCATCAAGGTGGCGTGGGCAAGCACGCTGGCAGGCATGGTGGAGAGCACCAGCGGATGCACCGGCGAGCACGCCATGGAGCACTCGCTGAGCGCGCTGCACCCCGACCTCACCCACGGCGCCGGCCTCATCATGCTGTCGAAGGCCTATTTCAAGACCTTCAAAAACGACATGATGAAACGCTACATGAAGATGGCCGAGAAAATGACACAGCGCAAGAGCGCCCGCCCGGGCGACTTCCTCGACGCCCTCGCCATCATGAAGCGCGAGTGCAAGGTCGACCACCTCAGGCTCAAAGACTTTGGGTTCACCGTGGCCGATGTTGACACCCTCACCGACAACTGCATCGCCACCGGCACTATGATGCTCGACAGCGACCCGCGCTTCCTCAACCGCGAGGAGATTGCCAACATCTTCACCGAGGCCATTATCGAAGACTGATACACACTCCCATAACATGGTTTCTCATGGAAATTCCTGGGACTTTGCTCCACCAATTTCCATGAGAAAACTTTCAAATAAGATTATTCACCTTAACCAGACACACCTATGAACAAAGAAATCGCAACCCTCAGCCTTAGCGACATATCATCTATCTCTAAAGGGCAAAAATACTTTGATGGCGAGATTTTCTTTGCCGACAACATCACGACAATACCCAACATGGCACGGGTGTTTCGTGTCAACTTCCTCGTGCTCGCATTCTGCATTCAGGGCGAGGCTCACCTGCACGTCGACGATAAAGCCGTGACAATGAAACGGCACGACGCACTGTTTGCCAACTCCAACTCGCTCATCTCAATCGACTGGATGAGCAACGACGTGTCCTACAAAATCGTGGCTCTCAACAGCAAAATGGCGTTCTCGCTCATCAACAAGAGCTTTGTCGACGCCTTCATGACGCTCATCGAGAAACCCGTCATCAGCCTCACGCAAGACGAGATACAGCTCGTGATACGATACTATGAGCTCGCCGACTTCAAGATGACCAACCACGACTTTATCGCCAACAAAGACGCCATCCTGTCGCTGCTCAGGGCATTCTCCATCGATATGCTGTCGTGCATCAACAGGCACCACAGCCACGACAGCAACATCCTGCGGCAAGGCGACAAGCTCTACCGACGCTTCCTATACCTCATCACCAGCAACGTCGACGGCCACCGCAGCGTGCGTTCCTATGCCGACGAGCTGTGCGTCACGCCCAAGTACCTCACCAGCGTGTGCCGGCAGCACGGCAACAAAACGGCGAGCGAGCTCATCACCAACGCGCTGGTGACACGCATCAAGCAGATGCTGCTCTACAGCGACAAGAGCGTCAAGGAAATCGCCACCGAGCTCAACTTCGAGAACCTCTCGTTCTTCGGCAAGTTTGTAAAAAAGCACTTCGGCCAGTCGCCCATCAACTACCGCAAGCACAACCACTACGGCCAATAAGAAAAGGAGGCTATACACAAATTGACCACGATATGTGGAATAATAAAAAGCTGCCGTAGGCAGCAGATGTCAGTAGGCAGGTATGACCACAGGAGGGAGCG
>JABUUJ010000068.1:0-6271 GCA_021443235.1 Muribaculaceae bacterium | reverse complement strand
TTCGCTCCTCAACCAGCTGATACAGGCCTACTAACATCTGCTGCCTCCGGCAGCTCTTTGATAGGATCAAATTGTATATAGTTGCATGAAAAAAGGAGGCGGGGGGCCTCCTTTTTCTTATTGGTTTTGGGCTCAAGAACTTGAATTTCTCAAAAAGCTCTATAAACCACAAAACCTAAACTCTAAACAATAAACCTTAAACAATAAACTCTAAACTTTAAACATTACCTTAGGCTTTATTGCACTTGAGGTGGTGGGGGAGCTGGGGCATGGCGCCGTCGTGCGTGCACACGTGGGCACTCACCATCACTGCGTGATAGTGGGCATCGGCCACGTTGAGGCCACTCAGGATGCCTGCCACAAAGGTAGCGGTGAACGAGTCGCCGGCACCCACTGTCGATGCCACCTTAACCTTGGGAGTCGACACAAAGGTGTGGATCTCGCGGGTAAAGATGTGGCTGCCCTCCTCACCGCAAGTGAGGATAAGGATGTCGAGGGCGGGATACTTGGCAAGCAAAGCCTTGCAACGTTCTTCCTGCGTGCCCATGGGGATAGAAAGCATGGGAGTAACCACCTCGAGCTCCTCGTCGTTGATTTTGAGCACATTGCTCATGTCGATGCTGCTCTCAATGATTTCCTTGCTATAGAAAGCCTGGCGCAGGTTGATGTCAAACACGCGCAGCACGCCCTCCTTGGGCATAGCGTCGACAAAGCGCTTGATGGTGTTGCGAGTCACGCTGTTGCGCTGAGCGAGCGACCCGAAGCACACTGCCTGGCAGCTGCGTGCAAGGTCCTGAAGCTCGGGGGTGAACTCCACATTGTCCCAAGCCACATTCTCGCAAATCTCATACTGAGGCACGCCACGCTCGTTGAGCGTTACCTGCACAGTGCCAGTGGGATAGTTCACAGTGGGAATGTAATATTCCATATCCTCATACTTGAGAGTGTCGATGAGCTCATGTCCCAGCTCGTCGTCGCCCACAGCGCTCACAGCGATGCCGTTAAGGCCGTGCTGCGACACGTGGAAAGCAAAATTGGCAGGTGCGCCACCCAGTTTCTTGCCCTCGGGGAAGCAATCCCACAGAGCCTCGCCTATACCGACGATATATTTCTTCTCGTTATCCATACTGTTTTGATGTTTTGGCTAAAAGGTAATTATTTGGTTGCTTTGATTTTAAGAGTGTAGAACAGGAAGTAGGCAGCGCCCACGAGCATCACAGCCACAGCGCCAATCTGGCCCATTGCGCCAGCAGCGGCACCCATGATGGGCGGGAAAATAGCGCCACCCACGAGGCCCATAATCATCAGGCTCGACACCTCGTTACCCTTGGCGGGCATATCGAGCAGAGCCTGCGAGAAGATGATGCCAAACACGTTAGAGTTGCCAAAGCCAATGAGAGCGATGCACACCCACATGCCCCATTCGCCCATGGGAATGAACATGCCCACCAGGCCCAAGGCAATCATCGTCACGCTGATGCCGAAGAACGTGCGCGGACTCATGTGCTGCAGGATGAACGAGCCCAGGAAGCAGCCGATGGTGCGGAACAGGAAGTAGATGCCGGTAGCATAGGCGCACTCGGTGGCAGCAACGCCCAGGCGCTCGGCAAGAATCTTGGGAGCGTAGGTGTTGGTGCCCACGTCAATACCCACATGGCACACGATGCCAATGAAGCACAGCAGCACGAAGGGGTTCTTGAGCAAGCCCAGGCACTCGGCAAACGTAGAGGGCTTCTCAACCTTCTCCTCCTCGATGCTTGTAGCACCCAGAGCCACGATGGCCAGCACTGCAATCACAAAGAAGATGGGGAAGATGACACGCCACTCAAGACCAAAGTGAGGCATCACAGCCGCGGCACCCCACATGGCGATGTAGGGAGCGCTGAACGAGGCGATAGCCTTCACAAACTGGCCGAAGGTGAGCGTAGAGGCGAGCTTGTCGCCACGCACGAGGTTCTGCACCAGCGGGTTGAGCGAGGTCTGCATGAAGGCGTTGCCAATGCCGAGCAGGCAGAAGCTTGTCACCATCACGGGGAACGAGTTGTTGAAGATGGGCAGCAGCACGCTCACGGCTGTGATCACGAGGCTCACGAGCACAGTCTTGCGGCGTCCTATCTTGTTCATCAGCATGCCAGTGGGCACCGAGAAGATGAGGAACCAGAAGAACACGAGCGAGGGCAGGAAGCCCGTTTGGCTCTCACTGAGGTTGAGGTCCTTGGCCACATAGTTGGTGGCAGTGCCCACAACATCAACAAATCCCATTGCAAAGAAGCACAGCATCACGGGGATGAGCGTGAAAAGGCTATTCTTTTGTTGTGAAGTCATTTTATATATGTTTTTTATTTGTTAATATTCTTTTTTGGCTAATGGCTATTGGCTAATGGCTAATGGCTATTGGCTATTGGCTATTGGCTATTGGCTAATGGCTATTGGCTATTGGCTAATGGCGAAGAATGTCAAAGTCAATGTCAATGTCAATGTCAAAGTCAATGTCAAAGTCAATGTCAAAGTCAAAGTCAATGTCAATGTCAAAGTCAATGCCCTGGCTTGAGGGGATAGACGGTGAGGTTAGTCACTTTGCCCTTGCCCTTGCTGGCAGCCACGGTGATGGTGTTGTAGGGCTCGTTGGGGAACACGAGGTTGGTCATCGCAAAGCGACCTTGGCCGTCAAAGGCCTCGATGCTCGAGCGGTCGATGATGAGTCGCAGCGACTGCTGCTTGCCCTTGGGTGCGGGAGCGGCGGTGACGCCTGGGAACTCGGCCGAGAAGTCGGTGATGCCGCTCTTCCTGCGATCCATGCTGAACTTGCGTGCCTCGATGTCGTAGGTCATCACGACCTTCTCGCCCAGCGAGTTGGAAAGTGTGATGTCGACCTGTGTCGCCGAGCCGGCGTTGAGGTCAAGCACGATGTCGCACACACCGTCGTTTTCCTTTGGCAGAGCCTTGCTCACGGCCTTGTTGTTGAAGGCAAACGAGCCATACTTGATGGCGGTGCCGCGGTAGCTGTCAAATTCCTTTACGGGGTTCACGCCCATCTGGAGCTTGCCGTCGTCATCGCGGAAGAGGTCGAGCTCGCGGGGAATCGAGTTGGCACTGCGGAACTGCATGGTGGGCACGCGGTCGGCATACTGCCAGTTGCTCATCCATGCGATAGCGAGGTGACGGTCTTGGGGAGCGTTGGCCCAGCTCACGGTGGCATAGTGGTCCTTGCCCCAGTCCATCCACTTGGTCACGCCGGGAGCGTCGTCGCAGGTGAACTTGTGCCCGTCAAATTCGCCGATGAAATACTGTGTGCCGCTGCCGCCGTAGATAAAGCCGGGGTTGATGTTGCACACCAGCACCCACTTCTTCTCGTTGGTGCCGCGCACGGGCAGTTGCATCAGGTCGGGGCATTCCCAGATGCCCTCCTGGCAGCCATAGCCCTTGCCAAACGAACTCTCAAAAGTCCAGTCCTTGAGGTTGGTGCTGCTGTAGAATATGTCCTCGTGCTCGAGTGGCGACGCCAAGACGAGGTTCCAGCGACCGGTCTTCTCGTTCCAGAACATGTTGGGGTCGCGGCACTCCTTGTCGCTGCTGATGATGGGGTTGCCGTCATAAATCTTATAGGTGCGGCCGTTGTCGTTGCTATAGGCGAGCGACTGAATCTGCTTGTGGCCGGCGCTGGTGAAGATGGCGATGATGGCGTCGCGGCCAAAGCCGGCGGTGTTGTTCTTGTCGACAACCGAGCTGCCGCTGAAGATAGCGCCCAGTCCGTTGGGAATGATGATGTGGTCGAGCTGCTCCCAAGTGATCATGTCGCGGCTCACGGCGTGTCCCCAAGTCATGTTGTTCCATGTCGAGCCATAGGGGCCATACTGGAAGCTCAGGTGGTACTCACCGTCTTTGTAAACCATGCCGTTGGGGTCGTTCATCCAGCCGTAGATGGGGGTGAAGTGCAGCAGCGGGCGGAATTTCTCGGTGTTCTTGGTGTCGAAAGTGTTGCTCAGCTTGATGTGCTTGGCCCACATTGCCTCGCGGGCAGGACGCGAGTTGCGTCCCTCGTGGGGGTGGCGCATGTCGAGCAGCACCTTGCCCAGCTTGCGGTAGGGGGTGAGGTCAAAAGGCACGTAGTAGTCGACCTTGGTCTGCGCCAGGCGGCAGTTGAACTCGTGCTCGAGCTTGCTGTTCACGTCAACGCGTATATAGGCGTCGGGGGCGCTTTCCTCAACGGGCAGCAGCACATACTTTCCGTCGCCGGTGATGCGCACCATGCCGTTGTCGGCGCCCAGGAAGTGGATGGTGAGCCCACGCTCGGGCATTGCCACGGTCGAGTTATAGTTGACAGGCTGTGCGAGTGCTGTGCTCGCCATTGCCGCAGTCATCAGGGCAAAGATGCCACACACGATAGTCTTCTTCATATTGCTGTGATTTAAATTTTGCCAAGGATAATGTTGATGATGCAGTTCATGTCAATAATGTCTATAATACCATCGCCGTTCATGTCGGCGGCAACGCTATATTCGCTTGAACCCAGAATGATGTTGATTGTGAGGTTTACGTCCTGGATGTCGACCACGCCGTCGCCATTCACGTCGCCGCTGAAAGGAACCACGCCGTCAACCACAAAGTTGTCGTAGCCGGCCTCGCTGCGTATATAGGCGTGGAAGGGCTCGTTCTGGAACTCCTCGGCAATCTTCACAAACAGGTCCTTGCCGTCGATGGTTGCGGGGGCATAGTTGACGTTGGCGGGGTTGATGCGCGTGCTGTAGTTGGCCCAGAAGGTGCCGTCGCCCAAGTCGTTGGTGGTGGTTGCCTCGATAAGCTGCTCAGCGCCACAGAACACGATTTTCTCAAATTCCTTCTTGCCCTTGATCATGAAAGGCTCGTTGGCGGTTACTTCAGAATAGGCAGTGGTGATGCCGTTGCCACCAATCATGTAAATCACGCTGGTGCGGTAGTCATCCTCGGTGAGGTCCACGTCGCCGCTCTTCACCACGCTCACGTTGAAGGGCAGCACCAGTGCCTTGAGCGATGTGCCCAGCGAAGTCTCGAAGGTGATGTTGCGTGCGGTGAACGCTGTGGGGATGAGGAGAGGCTTGCCTTCAAAGAGGTAGATGTTGTCGGCAATGCCGCCATTAACCACGTTCCACAGGTTGCCCATGGTGCGGTTAGTGTAGATAATCATATTGTACTTTGAGGTCTCGAGGCACTCTCTGAGCTTGGTGGTCTCGAGGTCCCAGTCGTTGCCCAGCACTACGGCCTGAGTCATATCGAAAGTGGGGGCATCAAGTGCCTCGGGGTCGAGGGTGGCAAAGTCGTCGTAATCGTACTCTTTCCAGCCGGCAGTGATGTCGCAGTTGATGCCTTTGGCCCACGAGCCCGTGAAAACGGTCGCATTGTCAAGTTTCTTTACCTCGGGGAGATCCTCGATGGTGAGGTCGTCCATATACACGTCCTCGGTGCCGGTGCCGCCCTCGATGTGCGTGTAGATTTGCAGCACGTCGACGGTGTTGTCGCTCTGGAAGCGGCCGTTGAAGTCGAAGGTGAGTGTGCGCCACTCGCCATTGCCGTCATACCACTTGGCAACGGTGTAGTCGCTGCCGTTGTTGATTTTCTCGAGCACGAGGCGCACGTTGCCGGGGGTGGCTTTCTTGATGCGCACGGTTACGCGCTTTGAGGTGAAGTCGCGGCCGCCGAAACCTTTGGCGATGTTGTTGCGTTCCCAGGGCTGAGCGCCTTCCACGCCCTGTCCGTCGGGATAGATTGTGAATTTGAGTACGTTGTTGCCGTTGTCGTCAACCACCACGGGCTGGCAGCGGTCCCACCATCCGTCGGCGGTTAACACCTCGGCGTTGTCGCCGTTCCACAGGATGTCGCGAGCCGAGAGGCTCATCGCGGCCACTGCGCAAAGTGTAAAGAGAATCGATTTTTTCATTGTCTTAGTTTTTTTTGTTATTTGATTTTTTGTTGAGTTCTGCATCGTTTGCAGTGCAAATTTACTAATATACACGCGCTTACATATATAACAAATGTTACATTCGCTTGCAAATTCGTTACATGGAACCATTTTTTCAATCAAACGAAATATTTTTACAAACGCTGGTCCATATTTCCACAAAATATTGCAACAACACATATTTTGTCCTTGAAAAATATAGCTCGCTTCTGCTCGCAAAAATAAAAATGTCTTGCTGCTTTCGTGGCTGAACAATGTTGGGATAAAAAAGGCAACGATATACTATTTGACCTTGATTAATAGAAGGTCTATGTGACTCGTGACAGGATGCCATAG
>JABUUJ010000067.1 GCA_021443235.1 Muribaculaceae bacterium | reverse complement strand
ACGCGAAGCCCTCTATAAACAATAAACTCTCAACAATAAACGTTACCGCCCCCAGCGACGCGAAGCCCTCTATAAACAATAAACTCTCAACAATAAACGTTACCGCTCCCAGCGACACAATGGTTCCCCCACATGGGGGGCTTGGGGGGCTAATCTCTCTAAACAATAAACTTTAATCGTGCCTGCAACACCCACCGACATTTCTGCCAACAACCGCCGCATCGCCAAAAACACCTTGGCGCTGTATTTCCGCACATTCATCACCTTGATTGTGGGCCTATACACCGGCCGCGTGATGCTGCAAGCCCTCGGCATAGAAGACTACGGCGTACAAAACGTGGTGGGTTCTATTGTGGCTATGTCGTCGTTGCTGATTGGCACAATGTCAGGGGCAATAAGCCGTTACCTAACCTACAACTTAGGCAAAGGTGACAAACAAGTTCTGAAAACAACCTTTTCAACATCGGTAAATGCGCAAATTGCCGTAGCATTTTTCATTTCAATTGTCCTGGAGATTGCCGGTGTGTGGTTTTTAAATTCAGGTGCGAATATACCGCAAGGAAGGATGGTAGCAGCCAACTGGGTTCTACAAATGTCGATTCTCGGTCTGGCCATTTCACTTATAACATCACCTTATACTGCGGCAATCATCGCTCATGAGAAAATGACCGCCTATGCTTATTTTAGTATTATTGATGTTGTCTTTAAGCTTGCAATATGTTTTGTCATAATAGAATATGATGGCGACAGGCTAATACTTCTTTCCACGCTTCAAGTTGTTGTTGTACTTGTAATAGCAATGTGCTATGGCGTTTATTGCTATAGGAAGTTTGACGAAACACACTATAGCTATAAGATATTTGACAAAGGGCTATTGAAAGAGATAACTGTTTATAGCGGTTGGAACCTTCTAAACAACGGCGCAAGTGTTTTCAGCACTCAAGGAGTCAATATGCTTGTCAATGTGTTTTTTGGTGTAACTTACAACGCTTCCCGCTCTATAGCAAGCACAGTAAATGGGGCTGTACAAGGCTTTGTCCAAAACTTCACCACCGCGTTTATGCCACAAGTAATTAAAAGCTATGCGGCTGGCGATATTGGTTACTCAGTAAAATTAGTGAATAATAGCATCCGGTTCACATGGCTTATGATGTACGTCTTTATTGTTCCCATCTGCATGGAGGCCGAGATGCTCCTGTACTTATGGTTGGGGCAAGTTCCGCCCATGGCGGCGCTTTTCCTCCGCTTTGCGATGTTTGAGTCGTTGGCTTCGGCATCGGGGCACAACCTTATGCGATTGATACAGGCCGATGGGAGAATGAAGCGCTACTCTATACAGGCTGGATTATTTGTTGGGCTAATATTCCCTATAACATGGTTAGCCTACTATTGTGGGGCACCTGTGTGGAGCGCTTATGCTATTTATATCTTCATGTTTTTCTCGCTAAACATTGTCAGGTTCATAAACCTAAAGCGCCTGATGCCGTTCTCAGTGATAGAACATGTGAAAGAGAGCATTGCTCCTTGTCTTTTGGTTTCGGTAACCTCGTTTATAGTACCAATTATTGTGTATGTGAATATGGACGCTGGGATTGCCCGTTTCTTTGTTGTGGTCATGACTTCCATAATGTGGACTCTAATATGCAGTTTATATTTTGGGCTCACAAAAAGTGAAAGAGGCGTCTTTTTTGACAAAGCAAAGTATTTTTCTCTCAGTCTCATAGCGCGTCACTAAAAATGAACAACATTCAATTCATAAGTGATGCATATATGTGTTCCAATTGCGGCGCATGTAATGCAATATGTCCGAAAGGTGCTATTTCATTTGACTATTCTTCTATGGGAAGAATGACTGCCGTGGTTGACAGTGAAAGCTGTATAGACTGCGGTCTGTGTCGAAAAGCTTGCCCCTCGGTTGATTACTATCATTTAAGCAATTCAATAGAAGACCGCTTTCTTGGAAATATTTCCAATGTATATGCTGGGAAAAGCCTTGATAACAAGATATTTGAAAATTCTCAAAGTGGAGGTGTTACCACCCAACTGTTGTGCTACCTATTTGACAAGCACATGATTGATTGCGCGTTGGTGGTAAGGATGACAACAGGCTCAGTGCCCAAAGTATCACCTGTGATTATAAAGGATAAAAACGAATTATTCCACACCCAAAAGTCATGCTATACTCCAGTAGATCTATTGTCGGCATTAAAAGAGACAAGAGGTTATAGGTCGGTTGCCATAGTTGGCATTCCCTGCCATGTAGCGGGAATAATTAATTTACAAAAGACAAGCAATCAATTTGGCAATATCACCTACAAATTAGGTCTTATTTGCGACCGCACTCTTTGCGCTGGAATAATGGATGTTTTTAAAGAGCATCTGCATTCCATTAGTTCTGACAGCACTGATTTTAAAATTGACTGGCGATGCAAAAAGATTGGCAACAACTTTTGCTACAAGGACGCCCCAGTTGCACTGCACAATCAGCGTGGGGAAACATATATTGCCCCACGAGAAATGAGGCTTTCCTTAAAAGAGATGTTTACGTCGCCACGATGCAGGGTGTGTTTCGACAAGTTGAACACACACGCCGACATCACCGTGGGCGACCCTTGGGGAATGACAGATATTGACTGGGAGAAAGGCGAGACAGCAATTATTTCTCGCACAAGTATCGGTCAAGAACTTCTTGAAAATGCCAAGAACGACGGTTACATCTCATTACAAGAGCACGACACCAGCGAGATTGTAAACGGACAGGGAATAAATCACCGCCGTGTTTCCACCCGGTTGTTTGCTAACGCCCTGAATAGTCTTGTTAAAACCGATGGCATTGGCTATCTTGAGCAACAAGTATCTGACGAGAGTGACTACAAACAACAAGCCGAAATCCTAAAGTCCTTTATCGGCACAGAAAGCAACAACACAAGTAAACAAATCACAGCAATAGCTTTCAACGAGCTCAAGAAACAAGAAAAAAGGAAAAAACTTGTTTACCGAATTGCTCATCGAGTGAAAAGGCTTTTAAAAAGATAATATCGATTAGCTTTATGCAAAAAAAATACGTCGTGCGAGGAGTAAGCACCTACAACAAGGGGGCTGAATTAATGTTATATGCAATCCTTCAGCAGATTGAGGAAAGGCATCCCGATGCAATAGTTTATTTAGACCGTGCTGCAATTCCCGAAGGGTTAGGATACATAAAGACGCGTTTAACCTTAAAATCAATAAAGCCATATCTTCTTTGTCGCTTGCAGGCCGCCATTGATAGGTTTAGACTGGAGTCACTGTTTAGAAAGCTACGCCTTTGGACGCCATTATTTTTCAGAAAAGCATCCAATGTTGATATAGTCTTTGACGCTTCGGGATTAAAGTTCAGTGACTTGATGTATTCAGTACATAGCGAGAAAAATTGGCGTGACGATCTTAATCTTTACACAGGCTATAAAGACAAAGGAGCACGTGTCATACTTCTCCCACAGCAATTTGGCCCATTTGAACGCGATGAGACAAGAAATTTCATAAAAGAGTTAGTTGGCACAACCGACCTTGTTTTTGCGCGAGAACAAAAATCGTTTGATTATCTAAAGTCAATTTGTGACAATAGCAACATATATAAGTTCACCGACTTCACATCATTAGTTGATGGAGTGGTTCCGGAGCAATACAGCTATTTAGCAGGCAAGATTTGCATAATTCCCAATTTGCAGATGGTCAATAAAAAAATGATTTCTCGCAACGATTACATTGACCTTTTAGCAAAATTTATAAACAAAGTATCACAATCGGGCAAATCGGCTTATCTACTCAATCATGAAGGGATAGGAGACAAGGAACTGTGCTATTCTGTTCAAGAAAAGGCCAACGAACGAGTTGATGTAGTGAGCGGTCTTAACGCGCTTGAAATCAAAGGACTCATATCAACGTCCTATCTATGTATCTCTTCAAGATATCATGGTGTGGCATCGGCACTAAATAGCGCGACGCCATGCCTGGCAACGAGTTGGAGCCACAAATATGACGAATTGTTCAAAGACTTTGGGCAGAGCGACTGTGTACTTGACATTAAAGATGAGACTATGGCATTGAAAAAAATAGAAGCCTTTTTAGAGCCAAATTTCAATCAAAAAATCAGAGAAGAATTAAAAACCACAAAAGAACAAATCGTTTCAGAAAACAAAAAGATGTGGGGAATGATTTGGGGGTTAGGATATTGATTTATAAAACATTAATCAAAGC
>JABUUJ010000066.1 GCA_021443235.1 Muribaculaceae bacterium | reverse complement strand
GTGTACGCCTCGTGGGCGGTGGCACACAAAGAGCCCACCCGCAACAACTATAACGACGGACTGTTTCTCGTGCGTCCGCGCGCCGAGAGGCTGATGGACTATGAGGTGGGGTTTGAGTTCAACAACGGCCGTTTCCACGCCGGTGCCAACTTCTACTACATGCAATATAAGGACCAGCTCGTGCTCAACGGCAAGCTCAACGAGATAGGCGAGGCGATGGCCGAGAACGTGCCCGACAGCTACCGCATGGGCGTGGAGCTCACCGCGGGCGTCCAAATCACCTCGTGGCTGCGCTGGGACGTGAACGCCACCTTCAGCAGCAACAAAATCAAGAACTACGTTGGCTATGTGAGCGACTATGACGCCGACACATGGGACGACATGTGGTCGCAGACCGCCATCACACGCGAGAAAACCACCATTGCCTTCTCTCCGTCGGTGCTGTTCAACAGCAACATAGCAGTGAACTACAAAGGGCTGGAGGCATCGTTCCAGTCGCAGTATGTGAGCCGTCAGTATCTCGACAACTTTGAGAGCCTCGAGGACTCGCTCGACCCCTATTTCATCGGCAACCTGCACCTTGCCTACACCTTCAAGGTGCGTCACATCGAGGGCATCACGGTGGGTGCGAGCGTCTACAACCTGTTTAACGCGCGCTATGAGAACAACGGCTACTCGATGACGTGCGCCCTCTATCCTGGCGGCGACAAGAGCAAGCAGCCCACCATCTACAGCGACCCGCGTTTCTACCCCATGGCAGGCACTAACGTGCTGGCCCACGTCACCTTTAAGTTCTGATGATGGTTGAGTATCTGCAAGAATATTTTGCGACCTTCGACTGGGTGAAGGCGTGCGACATAGCGGGGCTTGTGCTCGGGCTGCTGTATCTGTGGCTCGAGTACAAGGCCCACATCGCGCTGTGGGCGGTGAGCGTGATTATGCCCATCGTGCACGGCTATGCCTACCTGGAGCGGGGGCTGTATGCCGACTTCGGTATGGAGGCCTACTATGTGGTTGCAGCCATCTATGGCTATGCCATGTGGTGCCGTCGCAAGGGCAGCGGCAAGCCAGCGCTCGCCATCAACCACGCACGCGTAGCGACTCTGGCGGCGATGGGGGCCGCAGTGGTGGTGCTGTGGGCGGCGCTCTACTGGGTGCTTACCACGTTTACCGACAGCACCGTGCCCGTCTATGACAGTTTCACCACCGCGGCGAGCATCGTGGCGCTGTGGTCGCTGGCTCAGAAGCATGTGGAGCAGTGGCTGCTGTGGCTGGCTGTCGATGCCGTGTGTGCCGTCGTCTATGTCTACAAGCAGATTCCGTTCACCGCCGCGCTCTATGGCTTCTACACCCTGATGGCAGTGGCAGGCTACCTAAAGTGGCGCCAAGAAGCAAAAAAATAATTGGAATCTTTTGGAGTTTGAGAAAATTTGAGTAATTTTGCCTTCAAAATATATTATGTAGTAGAAAAATAATTGTTCTGCTCAATAATTTTTTTGAAGTATGAAATTCGTTGATAGGAAAAGAGAAACCGAAAAGTTGCAAAAAGCAATTAATGCAGCCGAGAGCCAGCTGATAGTAGTGTATGGTCGTCGCCGAGTGGGGAAGTCAACACTCATCAAAGAAATGCTGGAGTTAGGCCGAGATATCTATTTCCAGGCTGATGAAACAACTGTGGCCAACCAGATTCATCTGCTTTCAAAGTCAATCACAACGGTCTTACCGACATTTGACACAGCCACCTATCCCGACTGGAGGGCAATTCTGGAGGCATTTAACCATCGAGTGCAAGAGCCTTGCACCCTGTGTCTTGACGAGTTTCCCTACCTGTGCAAAAGTTGTCGTTGTTTACCTTCAATAATACAAGAATTTTGGGACAACTCATCGCCACGTTTCAACCTTATCCTGTGCGGATCGTCGCAGCAACTCATGCACTCAACAATTCTTGATGAGAAATCGCCTTTATATGGCCGCTGTGATGTAATAATGAAACTACAACCAATATCGGTGTCGCACATTGGCGAAGCCATGGGTCTTACCTCGGCTCGCGAGGCAATAGAACACTACAGCATGTGGGGAGGCGTGCCACGCTACTGGAAACTCGCATCGCATTATGAAACGGCAATAGAGTCGCTCACCGAGTTACTCCTGAGCCCTGACGGCACGCTTTCCGACGAGCCAAACCGGCTACTTCGTGATGAGTTGCGCGACATTTCGCTTAGCAAGTCAATATTGACAGTTATTGGCTATGGAGCCCATCGTCTGACCGAGATTGCCTCACGCCTGAAAAAACCTGCCACCGAAATAATGCTGCCACTGCGTCGTCTGATTGATATGGGATATGTAGAGCGCGAAGTGCCATTTGGAGAAAGTCCAAAAGATAACAAGCGTGGTCTATACAAACTGCGCGACCCCTTCATGAACACGTATTATCATTTCTATGCTCCTCACGCCTCGCTCATAGCATTGGGAAGAGGAGCCACCATTGCACGCATTGTTGAGAAAGAGATGCCAACATTTATGGGCAGTTGCTGGGAGTCGTTGTGCCGCGAAGCGGTGAGCGGCAATGAGGTTAATGGGGTGACATACGGCATGGCGTCGCGCTGGTGGGGCTCGGCGTCCGACAAAAACACAGGCAACACAAAGCAAATAGAAGTAGACGTGGTCGCTCTCTCTATCGACAAGAAGCACCTGCTTGTGGGAGAGTGCAAATGGGCCCAGGCCGACTATGCCGAGCGTTTGCTTGCCGAGCTCAACAAGAAAATCTCGATGATGCCCATTCCTAAGTCGGTAAAGCACATTCATCCCGTTCTATTTGTGCGAGAGAGTCCTCTTGGAGATAAGGCAAGCGGCTGCCTAATGCCCGAAGACGTCATAGCATTGTGTCGAAATTGAGTAAACAAAGTGGGGAAAATTTTGTTGTTTTGGGTGAAATGCGTAATTTTGCACTTTATTTTTGAACCAAAACACTGAAAAAAGAGATATGGAAAAAGTTGTAAGCGGCATACGCCCTACCGGTAACCTGCACCTGGGTAACTACTTCGGTGCTGTGAGAAGTTTTGTGAAGATGCAAGACGAGTATAACTGCATGTTTTTTATCGCCGACTGGCACTCACTCACCACGCACCCCAAGCCCGAGAACATACAGAGCAGCGCACGCACCATCCTCGCCGAGTATCTGGCATGCGGCATCGACCCCGAGAAGGCTCCCATCTATGTGCAGAGCGATGTGCGCGAGACCATCGAGCTTTACCTGTATCTTAACATGAACATGTATTTGGGTGAGCTTGAGCGCGTTACCACATTCAAGGAGAAGGCGCGCCAGCAGCCCGACAACGTGAACGCCGGCCTGCTCACCTACCCCACCCTGATGGCTGCCGACATCCTGCAGCACCGCGCCAACAAGGTGCCAGTGGGCAAGGATCAGGAGCAGAACATGGAGATGGCGCGCAAGTGTGCCCGCCGCTTCAACAACATCTATGGCGTGGAGTTCTTCCCCGAGCCCGAGAATTTCTACTTTGCCGACAAGGCGGTGAAGATTCCCGGACTGGACGGCAGCGGCAAGATGGGCAAGAGCACAGGCAACTGCATCTATCTGCGCGACGACGACAAGACCATACGCAAGAAAGTGATGAGGGCGGTGACCGACAACGGCCCCGAGGCGATGAACAGCCCTCGCCCCGAGGTGATTGAGAACCTGTTCACGTTCCTCAAAATCGTGTCGGCGCCCGACGTGTATAGCTATTTTGACGAGAAGTGGAACGACTGCACGCTGCGCTATGGCGACCTGAAGAAGCAGATTGCCGAGGACCTGTGCGCGCTGGTGGCTCCCATACGCGAGCGCATCGAGGAATATAGCGCCAACACTGAGTTGCTCGACCGCATTGCTGCCCGTGGTGCCGAGGTGGCACGTGCAAGCGCTGCCGCCACAGTCGACGAGGTGCGTCGCATCATCGGCTTCCGGAGGTAATCGCCTTTGGCGATTTGGTTCAACGTTGTTCAACTTGGTTTAACATTGTTCAACTTGGTTCAACATTGTTCAACTTGGTTTAACATTGTTCAACTTGGTTCAACATTGTTCAACTTGGTTCAACATTGTTCAACTTGGTTGAGGTATATAACGCCTGCCGCATTGCTGTGGCAGGCGGTTTTTTAGTCCCCCCCCGGAGGGGTGTGCCGTGACATGGTCTCTTGGAGGGCGACTGTGACGAGGGTGACGACTGTAACGATTGTAACGAACGGTTGCTTGCAT
>JABUUJ010000065.1:13821-18175 GCA_021443235.1 Muribaculaceae bacterium | reverse complement strand
TTGAGCACCCATCTGACATGCCAGCTGTAGAACACCCTGCGGATGTAGTACCAGGGGATTGCAAAGAAGGTTAGGGCATCGGGCTAAAGTCAACCCTACTGACTCAAAATAATGCAAAAAAATTTGGTTTTGTTTCTGAAATGCATTATTTTTGCGGCAAAATAGAAACAAAACTACAATATGATAGAACTATTTTTTCTTGTCGCAACGTTGCGGAATTGACAACGAGCAGCAACTTAAGGCTGCGCTTCGCGAAAAGCTGAACACGGTTGACCTAAACATGAAAATGCGCGATTTTGAGCACCTGCTGTTTAATACCGAGTCGGCAAAGAGGATTCTGTATTTCTCGTCATTGCTATAAGTAGAAAATCGGTTTTTAAAAATGAATTATTTGGAGTTTTACAGGCGATGGGAGCGGCAGGGGATTGTGTCCCGCAACGAGATTATGGCATGGTGTCCTACGTTCGACCGCAACAATTTCACTCGCTGGGTAGCGCAAGGGCTGCTGCTACGCCTGCGGCAAGGGTGGTATGGCATTCCCGACATACTGGGGCGTGTCAACTATGATCGCGTGGTTGCCGAGCGAATTTACCGCCCATCGTATATCAGCTTGCACACCGCCCTATCAATCTATGACATAATTCCCGAGGCGGTGGTGCAAGTCACTTGTGTTACATCGCTCAAGACGGCGCGTTTCGGCAACGCAATGGCGCAATATGCCTATTACAATGTTAAGCCGCAGCTGATGTTCGGTTACGAACCCGTTTCGACGCCCGATGGGCGCACCTACATGCTGGCGCTGCCCGAGAAGGCCCTGCTCGACCTGCTGTATCTTTTCCCGTTCTACAACACCATTGAGGAACTTAAGGAACTTCGACTTGACGAAGACTTCATGACCGACGACTTGGACCGCGAACGCCTTGCCTGCTACCAGCAGCGCATAGGCTGCAAGGCGCTTGACTCCCGCGTAAAAACGCTCCTCTCCCTCTATTAATCCCCTGCCACATTTGCGCTGAAATGCTGTAATGATAAGGTTGGTAATTAGAGTAGTTAGTACATTAGTTTGAGGAGTTTATAGCGCTTTGATAGTTTTAGGATTATTGCGGCTGATAGGAGAGTGATTATGAGTAGGGCAACGAATTTTACCATGTCGTTGCAAGGCAAATGTTTTGTTATGACTTGGAGGTAACAATGCAATAGGTATATAAGAATTGAAGCCTTGCGACACCATGTCAAAATTGATTTGCTGGCATTGAAACGCACCGTGGTAGTTACAACCAAAAGGAGAAAAGTAGTGGGGAATAGGGCTATGAAGCAGTCTCCGTTCATACGCATCGGAGCCAAGTAAACAACCTCACAGGTGCCAAGCGCCAACGACGCCAGCGCTCCTATCGGCAACACCCATCGCTGAATGGTGAAGCTCGACTCGGCCACCAAACGCCCCATCACGCAAAATGGTATTGCCATAACAAACGAGTTGGCTGGGTTAAACCAGTGGATAAACTCTTTCGCCAGTCCATCCGGCAATAAGCCATGATACAGCGAACCGAGACATGCTATTACAGCACACATAATTGCTATTAAGATTGCTATGCGACGGCTTGCATAGTGCGTGAACAACATGCCGAAGATCAGCGCTGAGATAAACCATGATGCGTAGAATGTGTTGCGCCACAAAACCCACTGAATAAGAACCCAGACCATCTCAGCAATACCGTCACAAGAGACCAAGCGCGATAGCCATACCACAGGGAGTTCAATCACAAACCAAGTGACATACAGCAGAAGCAGCCGCTTCACAAATTGCGCGATAGTGTATGTGCCGAGTTTAAAAAACAGAAAACTGCTTATTGCAAAGAAAAATGGCACTGCAATTCGACACAAGGATGTCACATAATAAGTTGTGCTCGTTGCCGGGCCTTGCCCAGATGTAAAAGCATCATATCCGAAAGGGTGAGCGTGAATGACAACCACCAGCAGTGCGGCAATAAATTTAAACAAGTCCACTGCCGGATACCATATAGCATTGGACTGAGGACTTTTTCCCATCGTCATTTATTCTTGGTTTTATTTTTTGTTGTGACAAAGTTAGTGATTTTTTTGCAGTCATGCACTATCTCTTGGGGGTGTCGTGCCTTTTCACGCTATAATGATTTCATTTTTGCTATAATCCCCCAGCTTATTTCGACAAAAAGATCTTTTTGTCAAGGGGCGAGATTGCAAACGATTGCGTTGAGATTGTGAGAAATAGGGTGAAATTATTTGACAAATCAGGAATAAACAATTAATTTTGCCAAAGCATTTTATAATACCACTTAACTAACAAAACTGTAAAATGAAAAAACTCTTTTCAACAATCGTTGCACTCACAGCAACAATCGCAATGCTGGCGCAAGGCTGGCCGGCACAGTACGACGGCGTCATGCTGCAGGGTTTCTACTGGGACTCCTACAGCGACACCAAATGGACCAAACTCACCAACCAAGCCGACGAGCTTGCCCGCTACTTCGACCTGATCTGGATTCCGCAGAGCGGAAACTGTGGCGGCACCTCAATGGGCTACAACCCCATGTATCAGTTTACCGACTACAACAGCTCGTTTGGCAACGAGCAGCAGTTGCGCACCATGATCAACACCTTCAAGGCCAAGGGTCTGGGCACTATTGCCGATGTAGTTATCAACCACCACAAGGATACCAAAGACTGGGTAGTGTTCCAGCGCGAGGAGTATAACGGAAAGGTCTATGAGCTGCTCTCGACCGACGTGTGCAAGAACGACGACGGCGGCAAGACCAAGGCATTCTGCGACACCAAGGGCTGGTCGATGTCGGCCAACAACGACACTGGCGAGGACTGGGACGGATTCCGCGACCTGGACCACAACAGCGCCAACGTGCAGTATTACTGCAACGGATATATCGACTTCCTGCTCAACGACCTGGGCTACACCGGACTGCGCTACGACATGGTGAAAGGCTATGCGTCGCGTTTCACCGGCATGTACAACTCGCAGAACGCCGTGCAATTCTCGGTGGGCGAGAACTGGGACGGTTACTGGCCCAACCTCAAGACTTGGATCGACGGCACCAAGGTTGACGGCGTGATTCAGAGCGCGGCGTTTGACTTCCCCTTCCGCTACACAGCCCGCGACGTGGTCAACAACAAGGACTGGCGCAAGCTCGCCGACCAGAGCCTGGCACGCCAAAGTGCCTACAGCCGCTATGCGGTGACCTTCATCGAGAACCACGACACCGAGCGCCGTGCCGACGGCAGTGGCGACCCCCTCAAGGGCGACACCCTGGCACTCAACGCCTTCATGATGAGCATGCCCGGCACACCGTGCGTCTTCCTCAAGCACTGGCAGGCCTACAAGCCCCAAATCAAGCAGATGATCGACGTGCGCAAGGCCGTGGGCGTGCACAACATGAGCCGCAGCACCACTCTGGCGTCGAACCAGAACTACTTCATCGCCCAAACCGCCACCACCAATAGCGGCAAGAAGATGATTGTGGCATGCGGCACCGTTCCCGCCGACGTGCTTGAGTTCCGCACCGCAGGCTACACCTGCGTGGCAAGCGGCTACCACTACAAGATGTATATGCAAAACGAGATGGAGACCGCGTGGGTCGACACCCCCTCGTGCGAATTTACCGACCCCATCACAGTGACGCTGCTCGCCGTGACCGCTACCGGCCAGCAACTCGTTTACAGCACCGATGGCGGCACCACATGGAAAAACGCCAATAGCGGCACCCAACTCACTATCAGCGAGACCACAACCCTCAAGGTGGCGCTGCAAAACGGCAGCACTCGCAGTGGCGAGATTACTCGCGAGTACACGCTCAAGACCATTGAGCCCTTTGACCCCTATGATGTGACAGTATATGTCAAAGACCCCACCGCAGCGCCCCACAACTGGACCAGCGTCTACTTCTGGGCATGGGACGACAAGCAGGTTATCACCACCAGCAAGTCGTGGCCCGGCGATGACATGACCAACACCCCCACCAAGACCATCAAGGGCGACAAGTTCTTCTATCGCAGCTTCACCATCACCGACCGCGACTACACCTTCGGCTTCATCTTCAGCCAGAAAGGCTCGCCGCAGACCATCGACATCACCGACATCAACCGCGACATCTACCTCGAGCTGGGAGCCAAGGGTGCCGACGGCAAGTATGGCTATGTTGACGTGACCGACAAATACAGTGGCGGCGATGTGCCTGTAATGGGCGACGTGAACGGTGACGGAGTGGTTGACATCGCCGACGTGAACTGCTGCATCAACGTGATTTTGGGCTCGGAGCCTGCCAGCAAGTATGAGGGCCGCGCCGACGTCAATGGTGACGGCACC
>JABUUJ010000065.1:10513-12121 GCA_021443235.1 Muribaculaceae bacterium | reverse complement strand
TGGTTCAACCTTGTTGAGGCTATATAAATAACTGCCTGCTGCGAGTGGTGCAGCAGGCAATTTTTTAATCTGTGGGTTGGTAGGATTTTAGGCGCCATAGCATGTAAAGTGGCAGGCTATAGGTGTGCGTGGAGCCAACGTCGTTCAAACCGACGTTTTTCATTGATACCTTGAATCCTATGGTAGAGTTAAACCGCTTGCAGAAAACCGAATAGGACTTGGCCTTTGTGCTCAGTTCGGCTTTGGCTTCAAGGGGCAGAATGCGCGTTCCGCTTTGGAACACGAAGTCGACTTCGGCAGCATTTTTCGAGCGCCAATAGTAGGATTCTATCCCTTGCTTGACCAGCTCGGTTTTCACATAGTTCTCGGTAAACGCGCCTTTGAAAGTTTGATATTCAGCCGATTTGGTCATCAGTGCCTCTATGGGCAATCTGATTTTTGCCCTCATCAGGCCCACATCAACCATATAAACCTTGAAATGAGTGCTATTGGCATAACACGAGAGCGGAATCTCAATGTTTTCAACGAGTTTGTGCGTGTATATCAACCCTGCGTCGACGAGCCAGCGCAAGGCATCCTCAAGCTCAGACGAGCGCTTGCTTTCGCGCACATGCGAGAACACAAACTTATTGTTTTCTTTAGCCAACTGAACTGGGACCGAATCCCATATCCAGCCCAACTTGGGGATGTCGGACGTTGGGGCGTGCTTTGCAAAATCGTTCTGGTAGTCCGACAAAATCTGCAGCTGGAGCCTCTCGACTTGCTCCATGTCGTGACTCTCTTTCCAGCATCTCACACACGAAGGCATGCCTCCAACGGCATAAAAATCGCGCAGCAACACCTCGAGGGGCTGGGCGTAGTGTTCGGGAAGCGGCGCGTCAAGCGCGACATTGTTGCCGATGGCATCAAGCAGCGGCTCCTTGCCCATGGCCGTTGCAAACTCACGAAACGACATGGGATAAAGCGTCATTTGCGTGACCTTACCCACTGGAAACGAGATTCCGCCGCGGTTCAGGACCACGCCCAGGAGCGACCCCGCAGCCACGACGTGAAGCTCGGGCATCTGCTCGGCAAAGTACTTGAGCGACGTGATGGCGCGAGGGCACAATTGTATCTCGTCAAGGATGAGCAGGGTGTCGCGCGACACGCTCACGCCCATCAACGCAAAGTCGCTAAGTATGCGCTGGGGACGAAGGTCGGTCTCAAACACGCTGACAAACTTGCCGTCTTGCTCAAAATTGACATACGCCACATTAGGGTAGTTCTCTTTGCCAAATTTCTGCAAAATGTAGGTCTTTCCGCACTGACGCACGCCCGTCATTATCAACGGCAAGCGCATAGGCGACTCCTTCCACTCAATCAGCTCCTTTAAGACGTCTCTTTTCATAACAAACAACTTTATCAACAGAAAAAACTATTTTCCAGTCGCAAAATTACATTATTCCTATGAAAAATGCAAGTGAAATTGCGTTTTTCGTGGGAATAATGCAAATATACTTGCGTTTTTCATAGGAATAACGCAAATCTGGCTTGTGTGGAAATTTTTGGGCTCACGAATTATTATCTCATGGGTATTTATAGGATTTTTGGGAATTTTTTAATTTTCAA
>JABUUJ010000065.1:5803-9767 GCA_021443235.1 Muribaculaceae bacterium | reverse complement strand
GGCAGCCCTTTCTTGGGGTCAAATAGTATATAGTTGGGTAAATGAAAGGGCGGCTCCCGAGTGTGTGGGAGCCGCCCTTTTTATGGGTTATGGGAGGGGGTTAGTTGCGCACTTTGTAGGCTTTCACTGTGCCGTCCTCGAATGTGCGGATCACGACGTAAACCTGTCCGTCGGCAGTGCTGGGCTTGTCGCAGCGAGCACCGTTAACGTTGAAGTAAACCTCGTCCTTAACAACCTTGTCGACTGTTGTGTCGTCGATGCCAGTGAGGGTGTCAACATTGAGGATGAGTTTCCACTCTTCGCTCTCAACGCCTACGACCTCAAACGGCAGCTCGCGCTGGAATGTAGCGACGAGAGTAACCTCAACGTTCTTGCAAACCTCGTTCACGGCCACGTTGTTGCCGCTGATAGTGAGGATGCTGGGCTGTGCCGAGCGGTAATCCCAAGCTACTGTGGGCTCGCCATTGATGTCGTGAGTGCCCACGTTGAAGTTGGAAACAGTGACATTGTCGAAGGTGTCGTCAACCATCTCACCACTCTCGGTGGCCTTAGCGCCCAGAACAACGGCAGCGGCCTTAACCTCTACGCCAGGTTGCTCGGCATGCACGGCGGGAACCGGGAAGCAGAAGTCGGGCTTGAACCAAGCCTCTTCGCCCTCAACGGCGTCGGTGCCTTCGGGCTGAGCGTTCATGTTGAGCTGAGTGAGCTGCTTAACGCTCATGCCAGTGCCAACGACGTTGTTGTCGCCAGTGCCATAGTCAAGGCCCTTGTGAGTGAAGTCGTTGAGATAGTAGCAGTTTTCGCATACATTGGTCTCGCCCCAGTAGGTAGCCTCGCTATCCTTGAGAGTACCCACGATAGCGCCTGCGCTGCCCTCATCACCCTTAACGGGGCCGTAGTTGATACAGTTGTAGAGCTTAGTGCGTGGAGTCGTTGCGTGGAAGCTCGGGCTACCCACGATACCACCGGTGCGTACATAACCGTTAACAGCGCCGAAGTTGACGCAGTTGGTCAGCGATGCGTATGCGCCACCAGCGATGCCACCGATGCCATAGTTGCCAGTGGCTGTCGTGGCCTTGCCAAGCGACGAGATAGTACCAGTGTTGACGCAGTTCTCAATGGGCACGTTAACAGTAGAGTTGTTGCCCACGATACCACCGGCGTTGTAAGTGCCTACGGTCACGTTACCAGCGTTGAAGCAGTTGCGGCAAGCGCTGTTGGCTCCGGCGAGCATGTAAACGATACCTGCGGCACCCCATGTGCCCTGCTCAATGTTACCATAGTTGTAGCAAGAGTCGATGGTCACATAGTTGGAAACATAGGCGATGATACCAGCGATTTGCTGACCTTCGGCGGCGATGTTACCATAGTTCTGGCAGTTCTTCACCACCTCAGGATTAGCCGCGTTGGCCGCGCCCTTGTAATAGCCAGTGATACCTGCGGTGTAAACGCTCTTGCTATTGGTGATGTTGCCATAGTTGATACAGCCGTCAAATACCGAACCTGCGGTGTGGAATGCGGCGATACCGGCAGTCGACGAGCTGCTTGTGGCAGTTGCCGAGTTGGCGGTGATGTCGCCCTCGTTCACACAGTCGATGTAGTAGCACTTGTTGTTGCCAACGGTAGTGCCCTGCATGGCGGTGATACCACCCAGGCTGGCTGCACCAGTGATGTTACCCTTGTTGATGCAACGCTCAAAGGTGTACGGGCCAACGTTGGCCTTGCCGGCGCAGTTTGCCACGATACCAGCGCTGGTGCCAGCGTTGATTTCGCCCTCGTTCACACAGTCGATGTAGGTAGCGGGGAGCGAGTAGGCAGCGATACCGCCCACATAGCCAACAGCAGTGGCCGAGCTCAGCTTACCGGTGTTCTTGCAATTGATAAACTCAACGTCCTCATATACATAGGCGGCGATACCAGCCACGCTTGCCGATGGCGAAGAAACCTCGGCCTCGTTGACCACGTTCTCAAACTTAGCGCCTTGGTAAGCATATCCAGCGACACCGGCGGTGTAGGTGGTGATACCAGTTACCGAGCCCTTTGTGGTGACGTTGGTCACTGTGCCATAGACCTTGCCAGCCAGCATAGCGGCGTAGCCATACTTGACAACGGTGCCCTTGGCATTGACGCCCTGGCCACCCTTGGCAACGCCCTCAACAGTGAGGTCCTTGACGCTTGCGTCGACGTCGATAGTGCCAAACAATGCGCCCTGGGCAGCTATTGTGGTAGAGTAGTCAAAGCCCTTAACGGTGCAGTTGTTGCCGTCGAAGTGACCAGCAAATGTAGTTACACCGTCGCTACCAAATGGAGTGATACCAGCCTCATAGCCGGTGAAGTCGATGTCGTTCATCACCTTTACATACTCGCCTGTGAGCGGGTTGGCGGTGTTGTGGATGAAGCCAGCCAGTGCAGTCCACTCCTGTGGATTGTGCAGCTGCCAGGGGTCCTCCTCGGTGCCGCTACCCTGCAGCGGGTTGCGTGGCAGAGCCGAGAGGGTGATGATCTTGACGAACTTGTCGTTAGTGATCGTAAGGGTGTCGCGCACCACAGCGGTGGCGTTCTCAATACCCTTCAAGGTCATGCCGTCGAGAGTGAAGTCGGTGCCAGCGGCAAGAGCCGGAGTACCAGCGGTCACGGTTGCGTCGGCAGTGAGGTCGCGCGAGGTGACGCCTGCGGGAACCTGCAGGGTTGTTGTAGCGGCAATCTGTACCATGGGCTCATCGGCAAAGCGACGGAGCACAGGGTACTTGCCAGCCTCAAACTTCCAAACCTCGGTGTCGAAGCCCTCGAGAGCCTGTCCCGAAGTGAGCACGCTGCGCTCTACGCCAGTCATGCCCTCATGCTCGGCATTGGCGTCGGCGGGCAGGTCGCAAATCTGAGCGTCCCAGTAGTTGCCATAGATGTTAGTCGAGGTGCTCTGTGCGGTGCCGCCAACGAGAGCGCCGATGGTCGACAGGTCGGCAGTGAGCACTGTACCATAGCTGATACAGTTCATCATGTCGTTGGGATAGTAGCTTGCGGTGCTTGTTGCCGAAACAACACCCCACGAGCCAACGAGTCCACCGGCGGTCTTGAGCTGAGCGCTCACAGTACCGGCGTTCACACAGTCAACATAGCGGCCGCCCGACGACGATGAGCCAACGATACCACCTGCCATGTTGAGGTTGGTTGCATAGTTGGTTGCACGCTGGCACACTTCGATGCGGCCAACGTTCATACAACGCTCAATCAGACCTACGTTAGAGCCGGCGATACCGCCAGTCCATGCGTAGCCGTCGATGATGTTACCCTCGTTGTAGCAGTCCTTGATGCGGCCTTCCTTGAGGTTCTGGCCCACGATACCGCCAATCCAGCAAGAGTAAGCGCTGATGTCGGCATAGTTGCGGCAGTTCTCCACGAGACCACTGTTGTAGCCCACGAGAGCGCCCGATTGAGCATAGAAGTTGAAGCTACAGTTCTTGCCGATGTTGAGGTTCTTGACAACGCCGGTAGCCTCAAGGCGACCTATGAAGCCACGGTAGCCCGACGAGTTGCTGGTGTCGATAGTGCCCCATGAGGTCTCGGTGCCCGGAGTCTTCCACAATACGTTGTCAAACTTGATGCGGTCGATAGTGTGGCCGTCGCCGTCGATTTGTCCGGCAAAGTAGTTGTGGGCGTCGGCGGGATCGGCACAGATGCCCAGGAATGCCTCGTCGAGCTCAACGTCGATGTCGTTCATCACCTTGAAGTAGGTGTCGGCAAAGAGCTGATGGCTCACAGTGGTCATCTGCGACAGCGCGATGAGGTCTTGCTTGGTCTTGAGCTGGAACGGGCTTTCCTCACTACCTATGCCCTCGAAGGGCACGGGAGCAATCTTGGCGATGCGGTAGTAGCTGCCCACATAGTTGGGAGCTACAAAGAAGATGGTGTCGTTGCCAAACTTCACCTCGTTGTTGAGCTCGATGGTGCTGCCCGAAATCGAAGC
>JABUUJ010000065.1:2872-5786 GCA_021443235.1 Muribaculaceae bacterium | reverse complement strand
ACTTCACCTTCCTTATAGAAGCCCACGAGGATGTCGCTGGCCTTGTTGATGGTAGCATTCTTAGAGAAGAAGTCAAATGTAGCGCCTTCGGGCATCACAACGGCAGCGGTTGCCATGTGCGAGGCGTCGGTGCTTGCGAGATTCTTGAGAGCGGGATACTGGCCAGCGGTGAATGTCCACTTGCTTGCGTCAAAGCCTGCGGGGCCCGATGCGCTGGTGAGGTCGCTGGTGTTGACGCCAAACACGCTGCGTGTATTAAAGGCGATCTGCTTGTCGAAGTATACGTTCTCAAGGTTAGGATTAGCAGTAGAAGGGATAGTGCCAATGATTTCGTTGTTCTGATGGTCGGTCTGCGACTGATACTGATAGGTCTCGGCGCTGATCGAAGCAACGGCATAAACGTTCTTGATGTTGCACTCCATAGGCACGTTGTTCATAGTGTAAGCGTTCAGGTAGCCCACTGCGCCACCAGCCTTGCGGGTCGACGGCGAAACGATGGTGCCGCTGAAGAAGCTGTTCTCTACATCACCGCGCAGGTAACCCACAACGCCACCCGAGATTGAACCCGAGCCGTAAGTGGTGATCTGGCCTGTTGCGAAGCACTCCTTGATGGTTGCGCCGGGAGCCGAGCCCACAACGCCGCCTATGGTCTGGTAGTCGAGGTTGCTGGTGGTCTGACCTATCAGGCCGTAGCCGTCGAGCACGCCCGAGAAGTAGCAGTTCTCGGCGGTGGTGAGGTAAAGGTTACCCACAACACCACCCACGGGAAGACCGGGAGTCGACGATGACTGAACGGCCGACTGGATCTTGGTGCCGGTTACGCTTACGTTCTTAACAGGACCTTCCGACTCGCCAATGGCGCCGCCAATGTAGCCGTAGGTGCCAACGACGTTACAGCGTGTAACCTTACCGCCGTCCACACCGTTAACGATGCCGGCAAGTGTGCCGAGACCGGCGCTCGGGCCCTGTAGGCTTGAGTTAGACACCTCTACGTTTGTCATCGTGCCAAGGCTCCATCCTGCGATAACGCCAGCTGAAGCCGACGATGTCGCAACAACGGAAGCGTTGTCGATCTTAACGTTCTTGATTACCGAAACGGTGTCGCAACGTCCAAAGAGGCCGGCATAGCTCGACGCCTTCACGTGGAGGTTGCTGATGGTGTGGCCGTCGCCGTCGAAGGTGCCGGCAAAGCTGTGATTCCAGTCGGCGCCAACGGGAGTGAATGTCCAGCCGCTCATGTCGATGTCGGCGGTCACCTTAATGAATTGTCCCAAGTAGGGACGGCAATACTTCGCGCCGCTGGGAGCCACGATGTCGGGCTCTTGCTTGGCAACGAGGTCAGAGAAAAGGATGAGGTCGTCGCGCTGCTTGATGAGGAACGGGCTCTCCTCAGTGCCCTCGCCATCGAGCTCGGTAACCGAGATGCTGGGATAAACGATATCGGTCTGTGTCACGATTTTGCACTCGTCGTAGGCGCTCACCAGATAGCGCGAGCCCTTGGTGTTGCCTGTCACTACGCCCCAGTTGGTCCAGTTAAGCTCCTTGAGGTCGGTAGCCACGCTGGTCACTGCGTCGGCCGAGCTCAGCGATGCTCCAGTATCACTGAAGGTGAGGTTGTAGCTGTAGAAGTCGCCATAGGTCGAGTTGTAGGCTATGAGCGACGAGGGAATGTTGGCGGTCTTGTTGCGGTTGAGGTCGATAGTCACTGTGTGTCCATAGCCACCCATGTTGGTGATGGTTGCAGTGTTCTCGCCTGTCTGCGTGAATATTACGGCATAGCTCTCATAGGTGCCGTCGCTGTGTTTTTTGCCAGTGAATGTGGCGTTGCACCTTTGCATTGCCGATACCGCCACAATCGAGAAGTAGCTCCACGATGTTGCGGTAGCGCTCGTTTTAACATAGGCACCCCACATGTCGTTGATGTGGATTACACCGTCGGCATCAACTGTAGCAGTGACTTCGCCGTCCATGGGCTGGCCGTCGGCAGGATTGGTCTTGGCAAACACGATGTCGCCATATTGGCTATCCTGGCCCATCACCTGCTGCGAGATGTAAATGACGCCGGTCTCATTGTCGATGCGAGCCTTAACCTCGCTGTCGTAGCCCGCCATCCAGAAGTCGGCGATAGCAATTGAGTCGGCGGCAATTGCAGTGATTGTCACCGCATTTCCGTTGTAGCCCGATGTGAGGGCCGAGGTGCCAGTGAGCACATAGTCGCCAGCAAGCCTTGCCGATGGTGACAGTTTGCTGGGCGCTTTCTTTGTGCTCGCGGCCTTGACTTCCAGTGTTGTGCTGGCCGATGCCTTGTAGTCGTTGCGCGGCTCATACACGTTGCCCACGCTAATAGCCGACGCAACGGTCTCGCCACCCACCTTCACTACGGGTGCGGGCGCGTCCTGGTTGACGGGCGCTCGCATCTGCGCTACATCCTGAGCCTGAACACCAAGGACTGTTGCGGCCATTGCCGTCACAAGTCCAAGAAAAGATTTCAGTCTGTTCATTTTGTGAAATGTTTGGTTAATAAAATATTGTTAATTAAATTTTTAGTTATAGTCAGTGTTTAGATGGGGAAACTCAATTTTGAGTCCCCAAAAACGTCTAAATTTCATTTCAACAAGCAAAGTTACAAAAATTTGGTTATAAATAAACCATTTTTAAAGAAAAATATACTTTTTTCCCCCATTTTTCTTGCAATCTGTCCCACGCCACCCCCACAAGTAGCGACGTTGACTTTGACACTGACTTTGACTTTGACTTTTTTCTTTGTGAAAATAAATAAATTCGTGTCAAAATTTTATCTCTCACTGATTTCACAGATCAAAGGATTATATTTAAAAAATCAGTGGAAATCAGTGGAATCTGTGAGAGCCCATTTTCGACGTTGACTTTGACCTTGACTTTGACTTTTTTCTTC
>JABUUJ010000065.1:0-2752 GCA_021443235.1 Muribaculaceae bacterium | reverse complement strand
AAAAAACAGGGAGTGCGGCTAAGTTATTATGTAGTCCGGACACCCCCCTTCAGGGGGGGCTTATTGCCATTACCCATTACCCATTACCCATTAGCCATTAGCCATTAGCCATTAGCCATTAGCCATTAGCCCAAAATGGTGTTTATCATTAGGTTGACGTCGATCACGTTGACCTCACCGTCGCCGTTGATGTCGGCATCGGGGTTGAAGGTGCCGCTCAAAATCATGTTGATCACGAGATTAACGTCAATCACGTTGACCTCGCCGTCACCGTTGATGTCGCCAGGGATGCGAGGCGCCTCAACCATGAAACTCACGTTGTCGATGGCGCAGCGGCTGGTGCGGTTGCCGCTATACTCCACGATGCGCACGCCAGCGCCCTCGGGCAGCACGGTGTTGTAGCTCAGCGTGGCAGATGTGCCAGCCGCTACCGAGACGCTTTCCTGTCCATTGTTGTCCTTGAGGATGGCCCACACATCGGTGGACGAGTTGCGATAGTAGGTGCGCACCACGGCGTTGGTTGTCGTGGGGTTGTAGAAAGTGAACTCCACCGATTGCGCATCCCATGGCAGGGCGTCGCACAGCAACTCGCTGTTGCGCAGCATCGTGCAGGTGTGGCTGCCGTCGCCCATGTCGTCGGTTGTGTCGGCAACACGTGCGCCACTCTTCAGCGACCAAGTGGTGAAAACACCTTGAATGCCAGTAGCGTCGCTGGTAGTGAGCGCCATATTCTCAAAGTCCTCGACCATCATCACAAAAGCCTGAGCCTTAAGGTCAAACTGCGCCGCGCCGTCGCCCGTGAGCGCGATATTGCTCAGGGCATAGTTGCTCTTGGCGCCCGTCCACGACAACAGGCTGGGCGTGGTGGTGTTGTCGAGCGTTGTCACCTGCGCCGAGCCCGGGAACGGGTCGGAGGCGTCGTCGGTGTTGCCGTTTCCGGCTCGCAGCAGCGTCATGTAGTTGTGCGACGGGTTGCAGTTCACCTTGTTGTTCTCCCACGCGGTGGCGTTGGTCGAGTCGACGCGCCACACGAGCATACCCTCTCCGGGCAGATATTCGTCCCAACCGCTGTTCTCGCGAGCCTCAAGCAGGAAAAACTCGTCTTTTACGTTACTGTCGAGGCGGTAGCCGCCATTGACCTTGCCCACGGGCTCTACAGTGTAATGGCCGCTCGCGGTGAGTGTCGTGGGAACACTGAAACCTGCCGCATAGCGCTCATAGACCGAGTATTGGCACGGCGTGCGCGACTGGTTGAGGTAGTTGCCGCTCGACATCAGGCTCCACTTGCCGGGCACGATGCTCGAGCCGCCGCTGCTGGTGCCATCGGTGTCGTAGAGGTCGGGGACGCCCAGCACATGGCTGAACTCGTGACAGATGGTGCCTATGCCGTCGATGATGCGCGACTCGGGGCGGCCGAAGAGCTCGGTGGAGCAGGCATATCGCCCTATCGACACGTTGTCGAGCACCTTGCCCGTCACCGACGAGGCATGAGGCCAAATGAGGCGACTGTCGTTGCCCGAGAAATTGCTGCCAGCACCCGCAAACACGAAGAAAACCATGTCGACCGTTCCGTCGCGGTTGCGGTCATAGTCCTTGTAGTTGATCAGCGCGTTGGCCGAGTCGAGCGCGGCAGCGACCAGCGTCTGTGCGTAGCTCGTTTTGTAGGCGTCATATTGCGAGTAGCCGATTTTCACCGGGCCCACCACGTCAAACACAGGGTCAAACTCACCGCCCGAGCTGGCATAGAAATAGTCGCGCACCGAGCCCGTGCAGGGAATGAGCTCGGGAAACATAGCGTCGCTCATATAGCCCTTGAAGTCGTGCTGGTTAATCATGTTGTGCCACAGCGTGTCGGCATCGCTGCGCGAGAACGGGCAGTCGTTATACTCGACGAGAATCACCAGCCCGCGGAAGTTCTTGTAGTCGTAGTGCCCCACCTGGCCGTGCAGGCGGCTGGGAGAGCGCATGGCGGTAATAGTGGCGCGGTCGGGCACAAGATAGGGGGCAATTGCGGCAACGTGCTGGCGCTCGCTGGCGCTGCGCAGGGCGGCATCGTGAGCCACCACATCGCTGGCTGTGAGTTGGTTGCCCTGTAGCATGGCATAGCGGTAGCAGCCATGCTCGTCGGGCACGACGGTATAGCCGTCGGCAGTAGTATAAAAGTTAAACCACTCGTCGCCGTGCAGCAGCAAGGTGAGGGTTGAGCCATCGGGCTGTGTCACGTGTCCCGCATCGGGGTGAGCCACCACAGCCTCGGCCGCAAAGGCGCTCGCAAGCGCCACGACAACCGCCGCCACAATATGTTTCATAAACCTGTTCATCATAGTAAAATCAAATTTACACGTCACATTCACCCCACAAAGGTAACCATTTTCCCCCAATCCACAACACCTTCCCCCATTTTTTTAGGATACTATATACTTTTCGACCCTATCATTTGTGCTTGGCAATGGGGAGGGAAAAAATGTGTGAGGCAATGCGCACGGAAAATAAAGCTCGCTCCCGCTCGCAAAAATAAGATACCTTTTTTATTCTCATAAAAATGATGTCAGAATCTGGTTTTTAACCTCACATTGTTCAGCCACAAGCGTGGCAAGACATTTCTATTTTCTTTTATTCACAGCGACACGAACCATGAAAAACATTAGCCCTAACTTTTGGGGTCAGATTGTATATAGTTGCATTTTTTACGCAACTATATACTATTTGACCTTGATTAATAGAAGGTCTATGTGACTCGTGACAGGATGCC
>JABUUJ010000064.1:9698-10928 GCA_021443235.1 Muribaculaceae bacterium | reverse complement strand
GATGTGCCTTTCGTGGGACTGCTTGAGCAGAAAAACGAGAAGTCGCGCTGCGTGCGTGTCGACAGCGATGTCGTTGACCGACTTATTGTAAAAGAGGATGCTCAGGAAACCCAACTTTCTCAGGAGGAGAAAGACCTCGCTACCGGGCTTTTTGAGTCGCAGGTGCCTGCCATCGACAAGTGTAACTTCACAGTGGCTTTCGCCGCCCTCAACGAGAACGATATGCCGGTCGTAATTACCCAAAGTGAGTACATGCGACGCATGAAGGAGATGGCGCAGTTCCAGCCAGGCATGAGTTTCTACGGCGACTTCCCCGATAGCTACGCTCTAACGCTCAACACCAACCATCGCCTCATCAAGGACGCTATCGACCGTGCCCAGAATGCGCTTGACTCAACACTTAAACCTATTGTTGAGGAAATTGAGGTTACCAATAATGTAATCAATGCATTGCGCAGCCTTGACAAAGATGGAAAAGGTGTACCTGAGGACAAAAAGCAAGACCTCAAAGACAACGAGGATCGCTTGGCTCAGCTTCGTAGCAAGAAGACCGAGGCAATCAAGCAGTATGCCGCTACCGACGACAAGGTGAAGCAACTCATCGACATCGCGCTACTGAGCAACGGCCTCCTCAAGGGCGAAGGCCTCTCAACCTTCCTCCACCGCTCAGTCAACCTCCTTTAACCACCCGCAAAACCGCAAGTAGGGAAGTTGCCCCCACGGCAACCCACAATAAAATCCCCGGCACACTAAACCAGCTGCCGGGGATTCCATTATTGTATTTTACTTAACTTTTTTGTGTTAGAATGTGGTGCGTATTACGCCTCGCTTGCTGTTGCGCACGAAGTTCACGATCTCGTCGCGCTCGGCCGATGCAGGCATCTCCTCCTCAATCAGCGCCAGCGCATCGGTCACATTATGCCCCGACATATACAGCTTGCGATAGATGTCCTGGATAGCATAAATCTGCTCCTTGCTGAATCCGCGACGATTCAGGCCCACCAGGTTGACTCCCTCATACGACAGCGGCAAGCGACCTGCCATCACATAGGGGGGAATGTCCTTGTTGACGTGAGAGCCACCCTGCAACATCACATATCTGCCAATGTGGGTGAACTGATGCACAAGCGCGCCGCCGCCCAGCACTGCGCAGTCCTCAACAACCACCTCGCCAGCCAGCTGCACAGCGTTCGACATGATGATGTTGTTGTGCAGCACGCAGTCGTGAGC
>JABUUJ010000064.1:5166-9602 GCA_021443235.1 Muribaculaceae bacterium | reverse complement strand
GTGTTGTCGCCAATGATTGTCAGCGTCTCCTCGCCCTTGAACTTCAGGTCCTGAGGGATGTCGCTCACCACGGCGCCTGAGTGGATGTGGCAGTTCTTGCCTATGCGTGCACCCCAGCGCACCACCGCATTACTGTCGATAACGGTGCCGTCGCCTATCTCAACATTGTCGTCGATTGTCACAAATGGGCCAATTTTCACGTCCTTGCCTATCTTTGCATTGGGATGAATGCTCGCAAGGGGGTATATCTCCTTGTAATCCATTATAATTGTGTTATTTGTTCTTTACTACTTGTGCCATAAACTCGGCCTCCGACACAATCTTCTCGCCCACAAAGGCATAGCCCTTCATCACTGCGCAACCGCGACGTATCGGGGTCATGAGCGACAAGTGGAAAATTAGTGTGTCGCCAGGAACTACTTTCTGACGGAACTTCACATTGTCAATCTTCATGAAGTAAGTCGAATACTGGTCGGGATCCTCTACCTGACCCAGAACGAGCAGACCGCCCACCTGTGCCATCGCCTCGACCTGAAGCACGCCAGGCATTACGGGCTCGCCAGGGAAATGACCTTGGAAAAATGGCTCGTTGCCGCTAACATTCTTCACGCCCACAATATAGTTGGCGCCCACCTCTATAACCTTGTCGATGAGCAGGAAAGGATATCGATGGGGAAGCATTTTCCTTATCTTGTTGGTGTCGTAAATTGGCTCAATGTTGGGATCATAGACTGGAGCCTGAACATTCTGGGCGCGAAGGTCTTTGCGTATCTTCTTCGACAGCTTGGTGTTGATGGTGTGGCCCGGGCGTGTGGCAATGATGCGGCCTTTCACGGGGCGGCCTATGAGCGACAGGTCGCCTATCAGGTCAAGCAGCTTGTGGCGAGCGGGCTCGTTGTGGAAGCTCAACGGCTTGTTGTTGAGGTAGCCCAGCTCCGAAACGCTCTTGCGCGACACGCCCATTGCGTCGGCCAGCTGGTCGAGTTCTTCCTGCTTCATGGGCGAGTCATAAATCACGATGGCATTGTCAAGGTCGCCGCCCTTGATGAGGTTGAGCTGAACGAGGGGCATAATCTCGCGCACAAACACAAATGTGCGGCACGACGCTATCTCTTCCTTAAAGTTCTTCATCGTGTCGAGCGACGCAAACTGGTTGTTGAGCACGGGAGAGTTAAACTCTATCATCGTGTCGATCGAGAACTCGTCGTCGGGTAGCATGATGAGCGACGAACCGGTATTTGGGTCGGTTACTTTAATGCGCTGCTTCACAACGTAGTAGTCTTTGTCGGCATCCTGCTTGGCTATGCCCACTTCCTCAATCTTTTTTACAAACTCAATGGCGCTGCCGTCGAGGATGGGGAGCTCGGGGGCATTGACCTCTATAAGGCAGTTGTCTATGCCCAGCGCATACAGTGCCGCCAAGCCATGCTCAATGGTGCTCACGCGGGCATCTTTGTTAATGCGCGAGGCAATCACTGTGCCACGGGTGGTCTCTACCACATTCTCGGCAACGGCCTCTATCGTGGGCTCGCCCTCAAGATCAACTCTTTTAAATACATAACCGGTGTTTACCTCGGCAGGACAGAACTTGGCGGTGATGTGCACGCCTGTGTGCAGTCCTTTGCCACTGAGGGTAAACGCACTGTTTAATGTACATTGTTTCATCGTGTTATTCGTTTTTGTGTTTATTCTCCTGTAAGTTTGGCAACCTTTTTCTTAAGCTCGCGCAGCTCGTTGCTCATATCGCCCAGGCGCTTCATATATACCGTTTGACGTGCAAAGTCCAGCGCGTTGATGCCCGGCGAACCCAGCAGTCGCTGGTTGTCGCCCACACTGTTGGGTATACCGCTTTGTGCGCCTATGCCGTTATTGTCGCCCACGGTGATGTGACCCGCAAAGCCTACCTGACCGCCTATCATGTTGTTGCGGCCTATCTTGGTCGAACCGGCGATGCCCACTTGCGCCGCCATCACGGTGTTTTCACCTATCTCGACGTTGTGAGCCACTTGGATAAGGTTGTCAAGCTTCACGCCACGCTTTATCACAGTGGCGCCCATTGTTGCACGGTCAATAGTCACGTTGGCGCCTATCTCTACGTCATCCTCAACAATCACGATGCCTATCTGCGAAATCTTGTCAAATGTGCCGTCGGGTTTGGGTGCGAAGCCGAAGCCGTCGCCGCCTATCACTGTGCCGGCATGCACTGTGCAACGGTTACCTATCTTGCAGCCGTGATACACTTTTACGCCGGGGTAGAGTGTCACGTCATCGCCCAGCTCAACGCCGTCGCCCACATAGGTCTGCGGGAAAATCTTCACGTTCTTGCCCATTTTCACGCCCTCGCCCAGATAGGCAAAGGCACCCACATAACAGTTCTCTCCCAGTTCTACGCCATCGGCAATGAAGCAAGGCTGCTCCACGCCACGACGCTGCGGACGCATCATTTCGCCCACCATGTTGAGCAGTTGCGCCAATGTTGCGTATGGGTCTTCAACACGCACCATTGTGGCTTTCACTTCTTGTTCGGGCACAAAATCCTTTCGCACCAGCACCGCCGATGCCTTAGTTTCATAAATATAATGAGTGTATTTTGGGTTTGCAAGGAAGGTCAGGTCGCCCGACTGGGCCTCTTCTATCTTGGCATAGTTGCTGATAACAAGGTTACTGTCACCTTCAATGGCGCCATTCACCATCGCAGCAAGCTGTCCTACAGTTATTTGCATGTCGTCTTTTATCGTTTGTTTAATTATATCTTTGGTTTCAACTTGCAAAGTTCGCAATTATTACCGAATTACCCAACTTTTAGCATCTAAATCTTTATTAATAATGTAACACACTCACCCAAATCAGCCACAAACCCCGAAATTTAGGACACCTTCTCAACGTTGCTCGCTCGCATCGCGAGTATTACCTCACCTGCTCGGGGTTGAAGCAGATTTTCACGCCACGGGCGTCAAGCACCAGCGACTGCCCAGTGTTGTTGCCTTGTTGCTGGGGTTTCATCGTGCCTTCCAGCAGTGCGTCGCACAGCTCGCCCACGTCTTTAATGCGTTGCCTTGTCTCGCAGTTTACCGCATAGTAATGTCCAGGGTAAAAACTCTTTATACCATACTTGTCAATAAAGCGCAACAGACGCTGGCAACTCGCCGAAACGGTCGACAGGCTGGTAAACACCAGCAAGTTGCCCGAGCCAAATGCGTCGCCGCTGAAACCATAGTGCGCCTCAGCGTCGATCAATGTCGTCGATCCCGGTGTGTGGCCAGGTGTGAAAACCACCTCAATCTTGCGGCCGCCAAGGTCAAACACCTGCCCGTCGGTCAGATATTTCTTCTTGCCTTTGTAGTTGGGCATAAACAGCGGCGTGTTCACCTCGTCGGCAGCGTTAATCCAGATGCTGTCCCACTCGTTGACGCTTGCCCCGGTGTGGTCGGGATGCACGTGTGTCGCCACCAGCACCACAGGCTTTTTGCAGATGCTTTCAGCGATTTTCTTTAGTCCGGGAATCGCTGTGCCAGCATCTATAAGTATCGCACTGGTCTCGCCCTCAATGAGATACATGGATTCGTTAAACATCTTGTTGCCATTGGCCTGCCACGTGTGGGCATCTATCTGGCGAAACTCCACATCGGCATTCTTAAACACAGTTTTCTCCTTAAACTCAATCATTGGTTGCCCCAAGGCACTCAGCCCCACTACCAGCGCAACCCCAAAATAAAACTTCCTCATAATATATTCAAAATCAATAAAATAACTTAATCAATGTTGAGCCAAGTTAAACCAAATTGAACAACATTAAACCGCTCAACGCGCTAAATATTCTCTCCATTCTTGCGCAGCCACTCGGTGCATGCCTCAAAGGTGGGGAACGTGTGGTCGTTGCTCACAAGGTTGGGAATGATGTGCAGTTTCTCAAACTTGGTGCGTGCCTGTGGCTGGAGGATGGTCATCAGCACTATCGCGCCGTTGGCCTGTATGTCCTTGATGGCGCTCTCAAACGCATACACGCCGCTTTGGTCAAGGTAGGTCACGTGCTTCATGCGGATAATCACCACTTTAGCATCTGCCGGCACATCGTGCATCACCTTCTGGAACTTTGTTACCGAGCCGAAGAAAACTGGACCGTTGAGTCGCTGAACATACACCTTGTGCTTCAACTCTTCGGGCATGCCGCCCTCGTCGGGCCACGGGTTCTCTTTATCAAACGTGTTCAGCTCGTCGGTGCTGTAACTTTGCTCAAAGGCGTCGCTCGCCTTCTTCATAAAGAAGACGCACGCCATCACCACGCCTATGCCCACCGCCGTGAGCAGGTCGACAAATACAGTCACCAGAAACACCGTCATCAGCACAAACGCATCGCTGCTGGGCACGTTCTTCAGGTCGCGGAAGCCCTTGAAGTCGATGATGCCCCAGCCCACGGTGATGAGGATGCCGGCAAG
>JABUUJ010000064.1:3317-5159 GCA_021443235.1 Muribaculaceae bacterium | reverse complement strand
GGCACATATTTCACAAGGCTGCCCAGACCCAGCAAGATGCTCAGCAATAACAACGAGTGCACTACGCCGCTCAGCTGGGTGCGGCCGCCGCTCTTAACGTTAACCACTGTGCGCATGGTGGCGCCAGCACCGGCGATACCGCTGAACATACCTGCTATCGCGTTGCCTATACCTTGACCTATGAGCTCTTTGTTGCTATTGTGGTGGGTGCGTGTGATGTTGTCGGCTACGACCGATGTCAGCAGGGTATCAATGCTGCCTAAGCCTGCCAGCGTGAGTCCGGGGATTACCGATGCCTCAATCACTGTCGCCCAATCTACATGGCTCAGGTCCAGCCCGTTGGCAAAGAACGGCATGGGAAGTCCAGTAGGAATTTTGCCTATGGTGAGCGCCTCATCAATGTTGAGAAACAGCGACACCACGGTCACCACGATGAGTGCCACCAGCGTGGCGGGTATCTTGCTCGTGATCTTGGGCATCACAGCAATTATGGCAATGGTGCCAAGCCCTAAACCTAATGCCTTGATGTTGATTGCACCTGTGGCGATGACCTCGGGTATTTTTGCCACCATGTCTATCACCAGCACGGGCGACTTGCAGCCCAGCAGAGGATAAATCTGCTGAAGGATGATAATCACGCCAATGCCGCTCATGAAGCCCGACAAAACGGGGTAGGGGATATAGCGCACATATTTGCCCACTTTCAGCAGGCCAAAGAGTACCTGGAACACGCCGCAGAACATGCCCGCAAGCGACATCGCTATCAACACCGATGTGAAATCGCCTTTGCTCGCCACCCACGACGCGCTTATCAAGCCCGCAGTGATTACCGTCATCGGACCAGTGGGTCCGCTGATCTGTGAATGCGTGCCGCCAAAGATTGCGGCAAACATGCCCAGCAGTGTTGCTCCTATTAAGCCTGCCAACGCGCCCATGGCACTCGCTTCGGGATGGTCGATTCCTCCAAATGCCTGAATGCCAAATGCCAATGCCAGCGGCAACGCAACAATGCCGGCCGTGATGCCGCCAAACAAATCGCCCTTCAAATTTGCAAATATTTTCTCTCTCATACTTTTATTTCAAGTTGTTGCGCACTTCCTCAAGAAATGCTTTCATCGCTTCGCTGTCTTTCGCGTCAATGATTTCCTGAAGGTGGGTGAGCTTCTCTTTAATTAAGTCTAATTGTTTGTTAGTGTGTGGGTTAAATAAGATTTCCTGCAGCAGGTAGTCGTCCTCGCTCATCAGTCCCTGAGCAATCGCCATGTGGCGCTTGTAGGTCGTGCCAGGGGCGTCTTGGTGCTTCATCACGCCAGCAAACACAAGGGTGCTGGCAAATGGTATCGACAGCGAGTAGGCGATGGTCTCGTCGTGCTCGGCAAAGGTGTACTCCCTTATGTTGAGGTGCAACTTGTTGTACAAGTCCCTGAAGAATACACGCCCCATGTAATCTCCTTCGCTAATGATGATTGCGTTCTCACTCGACAGGTTGCTCAACGACGCAAATGTGGGACCAAACATCGGGTGACTGCTCACAAATGGGTGCCCGCATTCCTTGTAAAACTCGGGCAACCCGGTCTTGACCGATGCTATATCCGACAGCAGGCATTTCTCGGGTAAATAGGGCAGTACGCTCTCAAAGGCGCTGATAGTATATTTCACTGTCACGGCGTTTATGAGCACTTCGGGCGCAAACTCCCTTATCTCGTCCATCGTTGTGAATCGCAGCGCGTTGAATGTGAAGCGCAGACGCTCTATATTGGTGTCGTATATTGCCACCTCATGCTCTATGCTCAGCACATCGCACAAAAACGAGCCCATTTTCCCGGCTCCCATTATTAGGAT
>JABUUJ010000064.1:2186-3309 GCA_021443235.1 Muribaculaceae bacterium | reverse complement strand
TCCATGCCCGGTTATTTGTTTTCAAAAAGCGAGATCTGCAAATGCACCGACTCTTCGTGGATGGCTTGCATCACCTCTTTCATAAACTCGGGGTTAAGCCCTATCTTCTCGGCCTGAGCGATGCGACGCTCCATTATCTCGTCGTAGCGGTTGGCCTGCACAATCTGCATGTTGTGCTCTTTCTTGTAGGTGCCTATCTCGCGTGAGATGCGCATGCGCTTGGCAAGTATCTCGAGCAACTCGTTGTCGCAGCGGTCAATCTGCTGGCGCAGGCTCGCAAGGTTCTCAGTGCTCACATGGTGCTCGCGCACCACAAGTGCGTTGAGTATCACGCTCAGCTGCTCGGGGGTGAGTTGCTGGTTCTTGTCGCTCCATGCACTGTCGGGCTCGCAGTGGCACTCTATCATCAGCCCGTCAACTCCCATGTCGAGCGATTGCTGTGCAATGGGCGAGATGAGTTCACGCTGACCGCCCATGTGCGACGGGTCGCAGATTATGGGAATATCAGGCAAGCGGCGGTGCAACTCCACGGGTATGTGCCACTGGGGCTCGTTGCGGAACAAATGCTTGCCATAGGCACTGAATCCGCGATGGATGGCTCCAAGTTTCCTGATGCCAGCATTATAGATGCGCTGGATGCCGCCTATCCACAGCTCTAAGTCGGGGTTTACGGGGTTCTTCACCAGCACTGGCACGTCCTCGTGGCCGCGCAGTGCATCGGCAATCTCTTGCATCGCAAAGGGGTTGGCTGCCGTGCGCGCGCCTATCCACAGCAGGTCGATGCCTGCCTCTATCGCCGCTTTCACATGGTCGTGGGTGGCTACCTCGGTCGCTGTGTACATGCCTGTCTCTTTCTTCACCTGGTGCATCCACAGCAGGCCCTTCAAGCCCACACCCTCAAAGCCGCCTGGCTTGGTGCGTGGCTTCCATATTCCTGCACGGAAAATTTTCACGCCGTGATGTGCCAGCTGGCGGGCTGTGTTGAGCACTTGCTCCTCGCTCTCGGCGCTGCATGGGCCGGCAATTATAAGGGGCTTGTTGGGATCAATACCTGGGAAGGTAATGGGTTGTAAGTCATTAAACTGTTCCATATTATATCATTATTTAATTTATTCTCGTTACA
>JABUUJ010000064.1:0-2126 GCA_021443235.1 Muribaculaceae bacterium | reverse complement strand
AAAACCAAGTTAAACAACGTTGTTCATCTTCTCGCATCGTCTCGTCGCCTCCTTGATAACCTCCTCGCGCGCACACAATGACACGCGCACATAGCGCTCGCCGTTGCTGCCAAAGATAAATCCAGGAACGATAAACACACGCGCCTCGTCGAGCACTCTCTGCGCAAATGCCTCGCTGCTCAACTCGCCATCGGGAATACGGCCCCACACAAAGAGTCCGCGCTGCGCAGGGTCAAAATGGCAGCCCAGCGTGCGCATCAGCTCCTCGGCGGCGGCGCGGCGCGGCGCGTAGGTTGCGTTCACGCTCTTATACCACTCGCCGTCGCTCTGTAGCGCGCGCACTGCAGCAAGCATCATGGGCTTGTACTGGCCTGAGTCGACATTCGATTTCACCTTGAGTATCCAGTTGATAAATGTTGCGTTCGATGCCACCATGCCCATGCGCCAGCCAGGCATGTTGTGCGACTTGCTCAACGAGTTCATCTCAATAGCGATATCGCGCGCTCCTTCTACCTGTAATATGCTCAGTGGCTTGTCGTTAAGGATAAAGCTATAAGGGTTGTCATTCACAATAACGATGCCGTGACGACGTCCAAAGTCGATGAGGCGCTCAAAGAGTGCCATGCTGGCAGTCTTGCCAGTAGGCATATGGGGGTAGTTCACCCACATCAGCTTTATGCCGTCGAGCGGCATCTGCTCCAGCTGCGCCATGTCGGGTTCCCAACCGTTTTCTTCGGTCAAGTCATAATAGTGTATGCGTGCGCCCGCAAGGCGGCTCACCGACGTATAGGTGGGGTAGCCGGGGTTGGGCACAAGCACGCCGTCGCCAGGGTTGACAAATGCCAGCGTGGTGTGTAGGATGCCTTCTTTTGAGCCGATGAGCGGCAGCACCTCGTTTACTGGATCCAACTCGACTCCATACCACTGCTTGTACCACTCGCAGTAGGCTTCGCGCAGCGAGGGCAGTCCCACATATGGCTGGTAGCCGTGCGCTCCGGGCTTGCTTGCCTCGCTGCACAGTGTCGCAATCACCTCGTCGTGGGGTGGGCAGTCGGGACCACCCACACCCAGCGAGATTATGTCGGCGCCCTGAGCGTTTAGAGCGGCAATCTCTTTGAGTTTGCTTGAGAAATAGTACTCTTTCACCTCGCTCACTCGCTGAGCCGGAGCGATGACACTATTATTGCTTGCTTTCTTCATATTCCCCAAGTATTTTGAAATCGCTGATTAAGGGCTTCACGGCGTTGATACTCTGACTATAACGAGTGTAATCGTTATACGTTAGGTCAACATAGAAGCGATATTCCCACTCTCTACCCAAGATGGGCAGCGACTGTATTTTGGTCAAATTCATGCCATAGAACGAGAAAATTGTGAGCACCGCCGACAGGCTGCCCTGGCTGTGGGGCAGGGTGAACTCAAGCGACGCTTTGTTGGGCTTCATCTCGCACACAAACTCATGCGCTGTGCTGGGATCGGCAACGATAAGGAAGCGTGTGAAGTTGCGCTTGTTGGTCTGGATGTCCTCGGCAAGAATCTCAAGACCATAAAGCTCGCCGGCATATTTGCCGCACACCGCCGCATGACCCACCAACTTCCCCTCGGCAATCATCTGTGCGCTGCCAGCTGTGTCGTTGGTCTCAACAATCTTCATGCGGGGATGTTTCATCAGGAACTGCTCGCACTGGAGCAATGCCATGGGGTGGGAGTTTACCTCGACGATGTCGTCAATGCTCTGCCCAGGCAACGCCACCAGCGAGTGCGATATATACTTGCGAAACTCGCCTATCACCTTCAGGTTGCTCTGACGCAGCAGCTCGTGGTTCTGAAGCAGGCTGCCCGCAATAGTGTTTTCTATCGCCATGATGCCCAGCATTGACGCGTCGCCACGCAGCACGTCCATCATCGCGGGAAATGTCTCGCAAGGCACCGTCGTGATCTCACGACCAGCAAAATACTCGTGCGCCGCCTCGTCGTGGAAGCATCCCGCAACACCCTGTATTGCAATCCTTAAATCCATAGATAACATAAATTTAATTTCAAAAAATCCTCTCTCTCAAAACCTTCGAAAACTCGGAAATTCTTGATAAACTTGACAAACTTGACAAACTTGACAAACTTGACAA
>JABUUJ010000063.1:20383-24635 GCA_021443235.1 Muribaculaceae bacterium | reverse complement strand
TGTATCTCTGCCGACGAGATACAGTCTTATTTTATTGCGAGTAACTACAATTGTAATTCATCTATAACCATTCGGTTAGCGCGGTCCACTACGTTGCTTTGGATGCTGTCAAGATAGATTTGGGTGGTTCTCTCGTTGTTGTGACCCAGGGCTTCGCTGATGACCGCGAGCGGGATGTTGCTGTTGCGTGCCATTGTGCCCCAAGTGTGGCGCGCCCAGTACATCGTGAGCCCCGCATCAATGTCGGCCATCGCTGCAATTTGGTTAAGCGCACGGTTGATGTTCTCGGTCATAGTGAGATGCTGCCGCCGATCAGATTTGCCTGATTTTGTTATTATTGGAAGCAAATATTGTGTTGGGTTAGGAGGGTATAGGTTGAGGATGCGCTGCATTTCGGGAATCCACTCCACGGTTAGCATCTGTCCGGTTTTTCGCCTGCAATAGGTGAAATGGCTTCCGCGAAGGTCGGTTTTTCGCAGGAATGCCATGTCGACTAATGCCATGCCGCGGGCAAAGAGGCTGAACAAAAACATGTCGCGAGCAAATGCAAGGTGCGGCTTATTGTTAAGATTGAGTTTTACGATTGCCCGCACTTGCTGGGGCTGTAGCGCTCGCTTGATGGTTTTGTCAACACCGGTATAGACTTTGCCAAAGGGCCGGCGGTCGGTGGTTAGGCCTTGTCCTACGGCTCGGTTATAGGCAGCACGCAGTGTGCGCATGTAAAATCCTATAGTGTTTCGTCTCAGTGACTTTGCCTTGAGCCATGCTTCATATTGCTCCACGACGTCGCTCGTGAGTTGTGTTAGACTGATGTCGTGACCACCTCTAAACTGAAGGAAACTGCGCAGCGCCTGCATCGTGGTCTCGCGGCATCGCTCGCGACCGAGTGCCTGCAGTCGCCCAGCTTGTGCCTCCATAAACCCGCGCAAACTCGTTTTTTTACAATTCTTTACCTCACTCACTCCATCGCTCTTTTTCGTCGAATTCAACATAGCCTATACTCCTATTGCTTATTGTATATTTTAATCCCAAATAGTTCATTAGAATTTTGAAGTATTTTTGATTTTATGTCGAGCTGNCTATACTCCTATTGCTTATTGTATATTTTAATCCCAAATAGTTCATTAGAATTTATTAACCTCGGCGTTCTAATGAACTTTTTGGGTTTAAACTATATACTACCCAAGAAAGGGATGCCGTGGGTGGCAGATGTGAGCAAGCCTGCATCAGCTGGTTAAGGCACGAAGCGATAACCAACTGATGCAGGCATTAAGATGTTCTCCAACAATGGCGTACCCGACGGCACGCTGTTTTCTAAAGCCTATGGCATGCTTTTGGGGGGTTCCGAAGGGTTGGTGAGAGGGTTAGTCTTGGTCTTTTTTCTTCTTGCGGAAGTCGGCGGCATACATTTCGTCGATGAGGAGGGCGTAGCGCTTGTTGATTACTGAGCGCCGCACCTTGAGAGTGTTGGTGAGTTCGCCGTTAGCCATGGTGAACTCGCGCGGCAGGATGACGAAGCGCTTGATTTGCTCATAGGATGCCAGGTCCTTCTGATACTCGTTGATGCGGTCCTCAAAAGTTTTGTGGATAAAGGGCTTGTTGATAAGGTCCTTAATGTCCTTGAACTCAAGTTTCTGCTTGCGGGCGAAAGCCTTGAGTTCCTCAAAGTTAGGCACGATGAGAGCCGAGACATATTTGCGTCCGTCGCCAATAATCACCACTTGCTCAAAGAACTTGTCCTGAGCGAGTAGTGACTCGAGCACCTGCGGAGCGATGTACTTGCCGTTGCTGGTCTTGAAGAGGTCCTTTATGCGGTCGGTCATGATGATTTGCCCCTTCTCGTTGATTTCGCCGCAGTCGCCGGTGTGCAGCCAGCCGTCGGCGTCGATGGCGCGTGCGGTTTCCTCGGGCTTGTTGTAATAGCCCTTCATGACCTGGTTGCCACGCACGAGAATCTCGTTGTTTTCGCCTATTTTCACCTCCCATCCCGGGATAGGTGTGCCGATGGTGCCGAGCCCCCATCCCACGTCCTCATAGCAGCTCACGGTGGCGGTGGTTTCGCTCAGTCCGTAGCCAACGACGATGGGTATGCCCACGGTGTGGAGGAACTCGGTGATGCGGTCGCTGAGCATAGCGCCGGCGGTGGGAAAAAGTCGCCCGTTCTCAACTCCGATAGCCTGCCGTACCTTTTTGAATACCTTTTCTTCGTAGAACTCATACTGTTTCTCAACGAGGAAAGGCACCTTGAGGCCGTTGCGCTTGTATTTCAGGTTGCGCGTCTTGCCCACACTCAATGCCCGCTTGATGAGGAGCTTGAGCACTGGCGACGCCTGGTGGAAGTTGTCGTTTACGGCGGTATATACCTTCTCCCAGAAGCGTGGCACGCTGCACATGCAACTGGGCTTGATTTCCTTGACTGCGTGCTGAATATCCTTCGGGTTGAGGTTGATTGCCACGCGCACGCCGTTGTAGAGGCAATACATGGTCCATCCCAGCTCAAAGATGTGGCTGAAGGGCAAGAAGCTGAGCGACACGTCGTTCTCAATGTCGACATAGATGCGCTGCCCATGAGCCCACATGCAGCTCGAGAAGTTGCCGTGGGTAAGCATCACGCCCTTTGGCTCGCCAGTGGTTCCCGACGTGTAGATGAGATACATCAGGTCGTCTTCGGTGCCGGCGGCTGCGCGTGCGGCGAGTGCGCCGCGGTCGGCATCGGTGACGGTTTTGGAGAGGTCGAGGAACTGCTGGAAGGTAATCGAGAGTTTATCGTCGGGGGCAATTACCACATTAGTATCATAGGTGATGACCTGCTTGAGAGTGGGGCACACGCCGATGAGGCTGCGCGCCACCTCGTAGTGGCCTTGGTCGCCAGTAAAGATGATTGTGGCGCCCGAGTCGTTGATGATGTGGGCGGCCTCGTCCTTGCTACTTGTGGCGTAGATAGGCACAGGCACGGCGCGGTTGACAAATCCGCCTAGGTGACTGATGATAATCTCGGGGCAGTTCTGCGAGAAGATGCACAGTCGCCCCTGCTCCTCAACACCGAGTTTATATAAAGCCAATGCGGCCTTGTTGACAGTATCGTTAAAGTCGTTCCATGAAAGTGAAGTCCATTCCAAAGTTTTGAAATCGCGGAAACGCATAGCCTCGCGATCGCCAAATTTCTTGGCATTGTCGGCTGTTAGTCTTGCAAATTTATTCATGACATAAATAATTTATGCTACAAAATTAAGCATTTTTGCCCGAAAGGTAAAGAATTGGGGGCAATAAATGCCGTTGGGGCACAAGTATTAACAACAATTCCTATAAAAACGCACACTTTTACACATTTTAACCTGAAATGGACGAAAAAGACAGCGTGGATGTACTTTTTTCAGGAAAAAGTTGGGTGAATGGGCAAATTTATGTAATTTTGCAGCCGAAAACAAAACAAATGCGTCGGCTTTTAGCATGGATTTGTTGGGAGTCGGCAAAAACAACAACATTATAATAAATTAAATTTCAAAAGATTAAGTATGAAGAAATTTTTACTGGCACTTGCCGTTACACTTTCTGTTTTTGGTGCAAACGCACAGAGTTTCAAGAGCATGGGTATCAAGGTAATTGGTGAACTCGGTCTGGACATTGAATGGGCAACAGGCAAAGGAGTTAAGGGTTCTTATTTTGGCATGATTACTCCGGGTATTGATATATCGGTGGGTAAGAACGTGATGCCCCAGCTGTTCCTCGGTGGTGGCCTTGGCTACGATATCAAGAATGGTGTGAGACACTTCAGCGTTTTTAGCTCAGCCCACGAGGTTAAGTTCTTTGGTCACGGCCGTTACTATTTTGAGCCTGCCGGCAGCAACCTGATTGCCGACCTGAAACTGGGTTACAAGCGCAATGTTACCGCCGAGTCAAACGCCTTTGAGATGTTCATTGGCCCCGGCTATATGTTTAGCAATAAGTATGCAGTGTCGCTGGGTTACAATGGCTCTTTCTACAACGGCACCAGCGCCCACGGCCTGTCGTTCAATTTCAGCGTTGAGTTCTAAGATTTTGCAAGACCAGTTCTGCACACAGAACAACACATAAAAAAGCGCCTCGACATTCTAATCGAGGCGTTTTTTATACTCGCTGCGCTCAAGGTTACATGGATGGAACAAAAGGTGGTAAAAGGCAACCGTCGCTAATTTTCATGAATCTGGCTTTGAAAACTACGCTTTAGTTTTGGCAACTATATACAATTTGACCACGATATAAGGAATGATAA
>JABUUJ010000063.1:15325-19942 GCA_021443235.1 Muribaculaceae bacterium | reverse complement strand
CTCATATACATAGTGAAACAACTTGACGGGTGTGAAATCGCACAAACCTATTTCCTCGCTCGCCTCGCGACGCAACGCCTCGTCGACGGTTTCGCCATAGTCGCGATGACCGCCCACCGCGGTGTCCCATTTCCCGGGCTGGATATACTTGGTGAGCGCGCGACGTTGCAAGAACAGCTGCCCTTTCCTGTTGAAAACATGCAGATGCACAACGGGATGCATGATAAACGTGCCCGAGTGGCACTCCTTGCGCGTAGCTTTGCCCACGACATTGCCGTCGGCGTCGACGATAGGGAATATCTCGGTTTCGCTCAAGTCTTGTTTGTGTTCCATTATTTGTTATTGTTTTTTTGTATTGCCGTGCGCAACTTTGCTGGGGTAAGGTCGGCTGGATACTCGCTAAACGGGAAAATTGTTTGGCAACCGTTGCGATACTCGCTGCACCCATAGGCGCTCTTGCCTTTAATCAGGTGGCCTTTGCCACACACGGGGCAAGTGATTTCCTCTACCGACTTGATGCGTGGCTGGCGTGGCTTTTTCTCGGCATCGGCACCGCTGGGCGATTTGGGCTTGGGTGTGTCTTGCTCTACGATGATGTTGTCGCCACTGTTGTCTTTCATCACGTTGACGACAACCTCGGTGACCATCGCCTTCAGGTCGTCGACAAACTGCTGGGCGCTGAATTCTCCACTCTCGATTTGGCGCAGTTTCTTCTCCCACAGTCCGGTGAGCTTGGCGCTCTTGAGCAGTTCCTCTTTTATGGTGTCGATGAGTTTCACTCCAGCTAGTGTGGCGCTTAGGCTCTTGCGTTCGCGCTTGATATACTTGCGTTTAAACAGTGTCTCGATGATTGCCGCGCGTGTCGACGGGCGCCCAATACCATTCTCTTTCATTGCCTCGCGCAGTTCCTCGTCATCTATGGTCTTGCCTGCCGTTTCCATGGCACGCAGCAGCGTTGCCTCGGTGTAGGGCTTGGGTGGTTGGGTGGTCTTCTTGATGATTGATGGCTTGTGCGGCCCGCTTTCGCCCACCACGAAGTCGGGCATGATGTTGTTATCCTCGTCTTTCTCTTTCTCGTCTTTCTCTTTGTTGTAAAGCACGCGCCAGCCTTCTTTCAAAATTACCTTTCCAGTGGCCTTGAACTCGGTTGTCACAACCTTGGCCATCACCGTTGTGGTGGCAAACTCGCAATCGGGATAAAATGCAGCGATAAAGCGTGTTGCAATTAAGTGATAGACCTGCTTCTCCTCACGCGACATCGCCACGCTGGCGGGGTTGACGTTGGTGGGGATGATGGCGTGGTGATCGGTCACCTTGCTGTTGTCAAACACTTTTTTCGACTTCGGAATCTTGGGCAATGCCAGCACAGGTGCCGTTTGTGGCGCGTAGGGTATCATCGCCTGCATGATGCCTGCGATTTTGGGGTATATGTCGTCGCTCAAGTAAGTAGTGTCGACGCGTGGGTAGGTGGTCACCTTTTTCTCATAGAGCGACTGGATGTATTTGAGGGTTTCCTCGGCGCTAAACGAGTATTTCTTGTTGCACTCTACCTGCAGCGAGGTGAGGTCAAACAGGCGTGGAGGTGCCTCACGTCCGTTTTTCTTCTCAATACTTATTATTTCCAGCGGGTTGTCTTTTATGCTCTCAATCACTGCATTGGCGTCGCCAACGCTTTTATATTTTCCTTTGGTAGAGTTGAACGTTACCTCGCGGTAAAGTGTCTTGATTTCCCAGTAGTCCTCGGGAACGAAGTTCTCAATCTCGCGCTGGCGAGCGACAATCAGCGCAAGGGTGGGGGTCTGGACGCGACCTATCGACAGCACGTTGCGCGACTGGCCATATTTTAATGTATAAAGGCGGGTGGCGTTCATCCCCAGCATCCAGTCGCCTATGGCGCGCGACAGACCAGCATAGTATAGGTTGTCGAAGTCTTGCGCCGGTCGCAGCTTGTTGAATCCATCGCGTATGCTCTCGTCGGTGAGCGACGAGATCCACAGGCGCTTTATAGGAATCTTGCAGCCAGCCTTTTGATATACCCATCGTTGTATTAGCTCGCCCTCTTGCCCGGCATCACCACAGTTTATCACTTCCTCGGCTTGCGAGATAAGCTTCTCAATTACTTGAAACTGTTTTATATATGTTTCGTTGTCTATCAGTTTTATGCCAAAGCGTGTCGGAATCATGGGCAGCGAACTCATGTTCCAATGCTTCCACTGCTCGGTGTAGTCGTTGGGCTCTTTGAGTGTGCACAGGTGGCCATAGGTCCATGTGACGCAGTACTCATTCCCTTCATAATATCCGTTTTGTTTACGGTTCGCGCCTAAAATAGAGGCGATGTCTCTTGCCACGCTGGGTTTCTCGGTAACGCAGACTTTCATTTCCTTGTGTGTTTTTAAATGTTAGAACTATTCTCCTTTGTGCAGTGCTTTTGCCTCGTCCCACAATTCGTCCATTTGGGCGAGTGTCATCTCATTGATTTTCAGTCCTTTCTCTTTTGCTCGCTGCTCTATGTGGTTGAAGCGGGCAATGAACTTGAGGTTGGTCTTCTCAAGGGCATTGTCGGGGCGCACACCATAGAGCCGGGCAGCATTGACCATAGCGAAGAACAGGTCGCCGAATTCCTTCTCAAGGTTCTGCGCGTTGCCTGCCTTGATTTCTTGCTCTACCTCGCCGATTTCCTCCTTGACCTTGTCCCACACGTCCTCGCGGTTTTCCCAGTCAAAGCCCACGTTGGCGGCTTTCTCTTGCACTCGCTCGGCCTTGATGAGCGACGGCAATGTCGATGGCACGCCGCTCAGCACGCTCTTGTTGCCGCCTTTCTCTTTCATCTTGATGACTTCCCAGTTCTCGCGCACTTGCTGGGCATTGTCGGCGCTTGTGTCGCCAAAGATGTGGGGATGGCGGAAAATGAGTTTCTCCTTCAGCGAGTCGCACACGTCGGCAATATCAAATTTGCCATCTTCGTTTCCTATCACTGCATAAAATAGGATGTGTAGCAGCACGTCGCCCAGTTCTTTCTTCATCTTGACGCTGTCGCGCTCTATGATGGCCTCGCACAGTTCCATAGTCTCCTCTATGGTGTTGGGCCTTATGCTCTCGTTGGTCTGCACCGAGTCCCATGGACAACGCTCTCGCAGGATGTCGAGCACGTCGAGCAACTCGCCGAACGACTGAAGTTTCTTGTCTTTGCTGTTATTTGGCATTTTTCACTCCGGTATTTAGGAAATCAATAAATGCGGCTACATTTTCCTCATATACAAACGGACCCGAAAGCAACTCGCCATTGGCGTTGAGCGTGACGTAGTAGGGCTGCGAGTTGGCATTGAACTTGTGGCGTTGCAGGTAGCTCCACAGGTCGCCCTTGGTGGTGAGCTCGCGCATCTTTCCATTGTCGTCGACCCAGCGTGGCTGGTCAAGTTTGGTCTTATCGTCGACCATCAGTTTTATAGTCACAAACTCTTTGCTTATAAGCGATTTGACCTCGTCTTTGTCAAGCACTGCTCCATCCATCTTGCGGCAGTTGACACATCCATAACCCGAGAAATCAACAAATATGGGTTTGCCACTGCGGGCTGCAGCCTCCATACCTTTGTCATAGTCGTCATATTCGCTCAACTCCTCGCCATAAAGGTTGAAGTCTTGGGTGTAAAGTGGCGGAACAAAAGCACTTGTGGCTCGTAGCGGCGCTCCCCACAAGCCGGGGACGAGATAGGCTGTAAATGCCAGAGATATAAGTCCAAGCATCGCGCGCGTTACGCCCACACCGGGTGTGCGCGGCTCACCATCGCTCTCAAAGCGGAATATGCCCAGCAGATACATGCCCATCATCAGGAATATCGCTATCCACAGTGCCAGGAAGACCTCGCGGTCGAGGATGTGCCATCCGTAGGCCAAGTCGGCTACCGAGAGGAACTTGAGCGACAATGCGAGTTCGATGAATCCCAGCAGCACTTTCACTGTGTTCATCCAGCCGCCCGACTTTGGCATCTTCTTGAGCATTGACGGGAACAAGGCAAAGAGGGTGAACGGAATGGCGAGCGCTATGGCAAATCCGAGCATACCCACCGCCGGACCCACATTGCTGCCTTGGCTGGCGGCCTCGACAAGCAGCGTGCCAATGATAGGACCGGTGCACGAGAACGACACGATGGCAAGCGTGAACGCCATGAAGAAGATGCTCAGCAAGCCTGAGGTCTTTTCAGCGGCATCGTCCATCTTGTTGGACCACGACTCAGGCAACTTTATCTCAAATGCGCCGAAAAACGAAACCGCAAACACTATGAGCAACAGGAAGAACACGATGTTGCACACAGCGTTGGTGGCTATGGCATTAAGCATGCTGGGACCGAATATCGCCGTGACAAGCAACCCCAGCACCACATATATCACTATGATTGACAGTCCGTAGGTCACGGCGTTGCTGATGGCTTTGGCCCTTGAGCCGCTCTTCTTCAGGAAGAAGCTCACAGTCATGGGGATAATGGGCCACACACACGGAGTGAGCAGCGCCAGCAGGCCTCCACCAAAACACGCCAGGAATATAATCCACAGCGATGAGCTATCGTCATTTGACGACCCTATGCCGTTGTCAACCTTGACCGGGCTCCATGTATCGAC
>JABUUJ010000063.1:10561-15009 GCA_021443235.1 Muribaculaceae bacterium | reverse complement strand
AGTGGAGAACTCTACCGAGGTCGCCACTGGCCCGCCCTCGGGAATCTCGGTGGCATACATGTGCCACCCGTTGTCGATGGTGGCGGTCATCGTCACCACGCCGTGGGTGTCGTCGGTCATCTTCACCTGTGTAGCCCACTTGACCGGATTGACGATTTGAGCGTTAAGCGAAAGCACCGCAACGAGCAGCGCATGCATTATTGTAATGTGCCGTTTCATATCTTTTTTAATATATTTTGCAAAGGTACATAAAGAGAGCGACATTTATAGAAAAAAATCTAAAAAACACCATAAAATAAGTTATTCTGTCAACAACTTTGCTCTTGGTTTGAAAAAAAGCATTACCTTTGTAGTTTAGAATATAGCTGAGCGACACGCACGCCGTGCTTGCAAGCCGATTTATAGTGTATATGATCGAGCCATTATTAGACATAAGGACTATTGTCAGGATTAAACAACTCGTTGACAATGCGTCTAACATTGTGATTACTTGTCACTTGTCGCCCGATGGTGATGCCGTGGGCTCAACGCTTGCGTTGTGCCGCGTGCTGCGCAACATGGGCAAGAGTGCCAATGTTGTCACTCCCGACATGGTTCCCAAGTCGCTGCACTTTGTTCCCAACCTTAGCGCCATCACCTCGTTTACAATCAACGAGGAACGCGCCAAGATGCTCGTGTCGCGCGCCGACTTGTTTTTCTGCCTCGACTTCAACACGTTGCACCGCATCGATCGCCTGGGCGAGCATATCGAGAAAAGCAAGGCTCCACGCATTCTCATCGATCATCACCTCAATCCCGATCCCATCTTCGACGTTGTGGTCTCCCACCCGCAGTTGTCGTCGACTTGCGAAATCGTTTTTAGAGTTGTGAATGAGCTGAGGTGGAGGCGGTGGTTTGACCGCACTTGCGCGCAATATGTCTTCCTGGGTATGATGACCGATACAGGGAACTTTACCTATAGTAGCGAGTACCCTGCTGTTTATCAAGTACTGGCGCAGCTGATGACCTATAACATCGACAAGCAGCGCATCTACAACCTCGCAATGAACACTTTCACCGACGATTGCCTCAGGTTGCAAGGCTATGCCATCAGCGAGAAGATGAAGGTCTTTCCCGAGCACGCCGCCGCGCTGATATCGCTCAGCAAGGCCGAGCTCGAGCGCTTCAACTACAAGCGTGGCGACACCGAGGGGCTGGTCAACAAGCCGCTTGCCATACCATGCGTGCAGTGGGTGGTGTTCTTGCGTGAAGACCCTGAAAGCGTGAAGGTTTCGTGTCGCTCTATAGGTAATATCTCGGTTGCCGACATCTGCAGCGCTCATTTTGGTGGCGGTGGACACACTAACGCTGCCGGCGGCGATTTCCACNCACTAACGCTGCCGGCGGCGATTTTTATGGCTCAATCGAGGCGGCCGAGGCCAAGGTGATTGAAATAATTAATGATTTTAAGATATAACAAGTATAACTAATTGATTATGATGAATATAAAGAAATATTTTTGTGTGATGGCCGCTGCAATGGGATTGCTCGCAATTGCTTCTTGCAGCAACGAAGTGAGCTACAGCGACCGACTCAACACCGAGCGTCGAGCGGTAAACGCTTATCTTTCCCACCAACGTGTAGTTACTGATATTCCCGCCGACACGGTCTTTGAAGTTGGCCCCGACGCACCCTACTATCGCATCGACGTTGAGGGTAATGTCTACATGCAGGTGATTAAGGCCGGCGACCGCAAGAACGATAAGGTTAAGCAAAGCGAGACAATGTACTTCCGCTACACTCGCTACAGCCTAAACGACTGGCACACATCTGGATACCTCTCGGTGTATGAGTCTAATGAAATCGACATGTCGGCACAGCCCAGCTCGTTCAAATACATGGACTTTACCATCGCTACATCGTCGATGTGGGGCTATGGTCTGCAGATGCCTCTCTCTCTTCTCGGCGCCGAATGCGAGGTTAACCTCATTGTCAAGTCGCAATATGGCCTGACGGGCGAAATCGCCTATGTGGTTCCGTTCCTCTTCCATGTACGCTATTTCCATAGCCAGATCTAAGTAATTTCTTTTTCAATTTATATACCTCTAAATTTACCATTATTTTATGTCTTTAATTAAATCTATTTCTGGCATCCGCGGTACAATTGGCGGTAATCCCGGTGAGGGACTGTCGCCCCTTGATATCGTGAAATTCACCTCGGCCTACGCAACTTTTATGCGCCGCAACTCGCAGGTGAAATCTAATGTTATTGTTGTGGGACGTGACGCACGTCTGTCGGGACGCATGGTCCTCAATGTGGTCGTGGGCACGCTCACTGGCATGGGATTTGACGTTGTCAACATCGGGCTTGCCACTACTCCTACTACCGAACTCGCTGTGATTGAGGAAGGCGCTTGTGGCGGCATTATCATCACTGCATCGCACAATCCCAAGCAGTGGAACGCATTGAAACTGCTTAACGAACAAGGTGAGTTCCTTAACGACGCTCAGGGTAAAGAGGTGCTGCGCATCGCCGAGGCCGAGGACTTTGACTATGCCGATGTCGACCACCTGGGACGTGAGCAAAAAAATTACACCTACTTGCGCCGTCACATCGACCAGGTGCTTGCGCTCAAGCTGGTTGATGTAGAGGCAATTAAAAAGGCCGACTTCACTGTTGCCGTTGACGCGGTTAACTCGGTGGGCGGCGTGGCTATTCCCAAGTTGCTCGAGGCTCTGGGCGTGAAGAAGGTTGAAAAACTTTATTGCGACCCCACCGGCAATTTCGGACACACCCCCGAACCTATTCCCGAAAACCTCACAGGCATAAGCGACTTCATGAAACAGGGCAAGGCCGACGTGGGCTTTGTTGTTGACCCCGATGTCGATCGCTTGGCCATCATTATGGAGAACGGCGAGTTCTTCGTTGAGGAATACACGCTTGTGGCTGTTGCCGACTACGTGCTGCAGCACACTCCTGGCTCAACGGTGAGCAATCTGTCGTCATCGCGTGCTTTGCGCGATGTGACCAACGCACATGGTTGCACCTATTCGGCTGCCGCAGTGGGCGAGGTTAACGTAACCACCGAGATGCGACGCGTCAATGCGGTTATTGGTGGCGAAGGCAACGGCGGCGTGATTTATCCCGAGCTGCACTATGGCCGCGACGCTCTCGTGGGCGTAGCTTTATTCCTCTCGCTGCTGGCCAAGAGCGGCAAGAAGGTTAGCGACCTCAAGAAAACCTATCCCCAGTATAGCATTGCCAAGACCAAGCTCGAACTTACTCCCGACACCGATGTTGACGGCATCCTTGAGGCAGTCAAAAAGCACTATGCCAGCGAGAACCTTACTACCATCGACGGTGTGAAGATTGACTTTGACGACTGCTGGGTACACTTGCGCAAGAGCAACACCGAGCCCATCATTCGCATCTACAGCGAGGCACACACTATGGAGAAAGCCGAGGAGCTGGGCGAGCAAATCAAGAAAATCATCGCAACACTATAAATTAAGGTGTAACATCATTTAGGGACAGGTTAACCCAACGCCTGTCCCTTTTTTAAACCCACAACGATGCCACGGCACGCCTACCTGATAATTTGCCACACTGCGCCACGTCAGCTCGCCAGGTTGATAGCCTTGCTCGACGATCAACGGAACGACATTTTTGTCCTTGCCGACAAAAAAGCCGCTTCGCTTGACTTGTCGCATCTACATTGCTCGGCTGCACGACTCTACATCCTGCCTCCAAAGGTGAAAATCTACTGGGGGCACATCTCGATGGTTAAGGCCGAACTGCAACTCTTTGAGGCAGCGTGCAGGGTAGGGGAGCACTCTTATTATCACTTGATTAGCGGTGTCGACTTGCCGCTGCACACTCAAGACTATATTCACGAATTCTGCCTTAAAAATCAAGGCAAGCTTTTCATTGAGGTGACCAATCCCACCGAGGCGCGCCGCATCACCAACACCCAATACAACTTCCTGATTAAGTACCAGAAAAACAAAAACTGGCTCATTAAGAAGATTTATCGGGTAGTAGTGGAGTTGACGCTGGACATTCAGCACGCGCTGGGCATCGTGCGCGAGGACGGCAAGACGTGGATGCACGGGTCGCAATGGTGCAGCGTCACTCACGATTTTGCAACCAATCTGGTCGCTAATAAAAGACTGATTTTGAACCGTTTCAAGCGTTCTAATTGCCCCGATGAGATTTACAAGTCAACAATCGCCTATCAGCCTGAGTTTGCCGACCGCATTTACGAGTTGCACGCCGAGTTCGACAGCATGTTGCGCGACATCGATTGGGAACGTGGCAACCCATACGTCTGGCGTGAAACCGACTACGACTATCTCATCCACTCGCATCGCCTTTTCGCAAGGAAGTTTGACGAAAACATCGACTCGCGCATTATCGATCTCATTTGCGATCATATAACTAAAAAATAAGTGGGGAACTGACAATCCAG
>JABUUJ010000063.1:8267-10290 GCA_021443235.1 Muribaculaceae bacterium | reverse complement strand
TTGATTGCAGCTACACCGGGAAGGGTCTTGCCCTCGATTGCCTCGAGCATAGCACCACCACCAGTCGATACATAAGAAACCTTATCGGCAAGGCCGAACTTGTTAACAGCAGCTACCGAGTCGCCACCGCCAATAAGCGAGTAAGCGCCGTTCTGTGTAGCCTCGGCAACAGCCTTAGCAATCTCGCCTGTGCCGTGAGCAAAGTTCTCAAACTCAAATACGCCAACGGGGCCGTTCCAAAGGATAGTCTTTGAGTCAAGGATGATCTTCTTCCAGTTGGCAAGCGACTTCTCACCAGCATCCATGCCCTCCCAGCCGTCGGGAATGTTGAAGATGTCAACCTCCTTGCGCTCAGCGTCGTTGCTGAACTCGTTGGCGGCAACAGTCTCAACCGAGAGGCTCAGGTTCACGCCCTTCTCCTTGGCTGCGTTCATCACGTTGATTGCCTCGGGCATCAGGTCGTCCTCGTGGAGCGAGTTGCCAATGTGGCCACCCTGTGCCTTGATGAAGGTGAAGCCCATGCCACCACCAATGATGAGGTTGTCAACCTTGTCAAGAAGATTCTTGATAACAGCGAGCTTAGAGCTAACCTTGCTACCACCAATGATCGCAGTGAAGGGGTGCTGTGCGTTCTTCAGCACGTTGTCAATAGCAACAACTTCCTTCTCCATGAGGAAGCCCAGCATCTTGTGCTCGGCGTCAAAGAAGTCGGCGATAACGGCTGTCGAGGCGTGACGGCGGTGTGCGGTGCCGAATGCGTCGTTTACATAAACGTCGGCATAGCTGGCGAGCTTCTTGGCAAACTCGGTCTGGCGGGCCTTCATCTCTTTCTTGGCTGCGTCGTAAGCAGGATCGGCTTTGTCAATGCCCACGGGCTTGCCTTCCTCTTCGGGATAGAAACGCAGGTTCTCAAGCAGGAGCACCTCACCGGGCTTGAGAGCGGCAGCCTCGTTGCTGGCATTGCCACAGTCCTGAGCAAATTTCACGGGTGTACCGAGGGCGGCAGCTACGTTGGCAGCAATCTGGCCAAGCGACAGCTTGGTGTTAACTTTCCCTTTGGGCTTGCCCATGTGCGACATGATGATGAGAGCGCCACCGTCGGCAAGTATTTTCTTCAATGTGGGGAGAGCACCGCGAATGCGAGTATCGTCGGTAATTTCACCTTTTTCATTCAGGGGAACGTTGAAGTCAACGCGTACAATCGCCTTTACACCAGCGAAATTGAAATCTTTAATGTTTGTCATTTTTCAAAATTTATTTTAAATTAATTAGAAGTGTTCTAAAGTATTGCAACATGAATGTGCAAATATAAAAAGAATTATTGACTTAGTAAATTAATTCAAGAAAAAAATCCATAATTCTTGAGAATTTCAGCCATTTCTTCGTTGAGCTGAGCGGCTTTTTGCTTTGCAACCTCGGCAAAGTCGTCGCCACTCGACGCATGGATGATGCCGCGCGACGAGTTCACGATGAGGCCGCACTGTTTGTTAAGGCCATACTTGCACACCTCGCTCAGGCTGCCACCTTGGGCTCCTACGCCCGGCACAAGCAGGAAATGAGTGGGGATGATCTTGCGAACTTCCTCAAAGAGTTGCCCTTGAGTTGCTCCCACCACAAATATCAGGTTCTCGTCGGTGCCCCAAGTGCTGATCTTAGCCAGCACTTTCTTGTAAAGCGGTGTGCCCTCGGCGTCAAGGTCAAACTGGAAGTCGTGCGAGCCCTTGTTGGAGGTAAGGCCAAGCACCATCACCCACTTGCCGTCATAGCCCAGGAACGGTGTCACACTGTCCTCTCCCATGTAGGGTGCAACGGTGATGGCGTCAACGTCAAAGGTCTCAAAGAAACTGCGGGCATACATGCGGCTGGTGTTGCCTATGTCGCCACGTTTGGCATCGGCGATAACCATCACATCGGGATAGTTCTCGCGCAGGTATTTCACTGTTTTCTCAAATGCAATGTATCCTGCCACGCCCTGCACCTCATAGAATGCAAGATTGGGCTTGAACGCAATCGCGTGCTGGGC
>JABUUJ010000063.1:2273-8257 GCA_021443235.1 Muribaculaceae bacterium | reverse complement strand
ATGATGGCTTTGTTAAACTCAAAAAGGTCGCCGTTGAGCGATGCAGGCATTTTATCCACATCGGGGTCAAGGCCTACGCACAAGAACGAGCGCTTGCGCAAAATGTTCTGGAATAGTTGTTCGCGAGTCATTATATTTTGTAATTTGTTAAAGTTCAGCTTCTTTCAGTTTCTCGGCATTCTCGGCAACGGTGAGCTGGTTGATGCAGTCCTGGATGTCGCCGTCCATAAATGCCGGAAGATTATATACGGTGTAGCCTATGCGGTGGTCGGTGATACGACCCTGCGGATAGTTGTAGGTGCGTATTTTTGCCGAACGGTCACCAGTCGACACGAGGGTCTTGCGACGCGAGGCGATGTCGTCCATATACTTCTGGTGCTCGTGGTCGTAAATGAATGTGCGCAGGCGGGCAAGCGCGCGCTCTTTGTTCTTGGGCTGGTCGCGCGTCTCGGTACACTCTATGAGTATCTCTTGTGTCTCGTTGGTGACGGGATTGAGCCACATATAGCGCAGGCGCACGCCCGAGTTAACCTTGTTCACGTTCTGGCCTCCGGCACCACTGCTGCGGAAGTAGTCCCACTTGATTTCGCCCTCATTAATTTGGACGTCAAACGGCTCGGCTTCGGGCAATACAGCCACCGACGCGGCCGATGTGTGGACGCGGCCCTGTGTCTCGGTGGCAGGCACGCGCTGCACTCGGTGCACGCCGCTCTCATATTTCATCACGCCATACACGCCCTCGCCTGTGACGCTGAAGATGATTTCCTTGAAACCGCCCGCTGCACCCTCGCTGCAACTCGACACCTGAACATTCCAGCCACGTGACTCACAAAAGCGCGTGTACATGCGGGCAAGGTCGCCAGCAAAGAGCGCGGCCTCGTCGCCGCCCGTTCCACCGCGTATCTCAAGCACCACGTTCTTCGAGTCCTCTGGGTCTTCGGGGATAAGGAGCAGCTTTATTTCCTCTTCAATCTTAGGAATTTGCTCGGTTGCTGCGTCCATCTCATCGCGGGCCATTGCGCGCATATCGGGGTCGCTCTCGGTATCAAGCAGCAGCTTGGCGTCGTCGATGTCGCTCAGCAGGCGACGATATTTGTTGGCACTCTTGAGCAGATTCTCAAGGTGCTTGTATTCTTTGGTAAGTTTCACATAACGTCGCTGGTCGGCAATGACGCTGGGGTCGGTAATAAGTGTCCCGATTTCCTCAAAGCGGGCGTCAAGCCCCTCAAGACGTTGCAAAAGCGCTGATTCAGCCATATGTCAAATATTATTTTTATGCTGCAAAATTACAATAAATAATTGGGTTTTTATATCTGGTTTAAAAGAAAGTCAGGTCAGTGTAGAATCTTTATTTTTCCTTTTTTGCATCGGTTATTAATGCAGCGCGCTATTGCTTCGTACCAGTGGTTAACCAAAAGTGGTAGAGTCACGCCAACAATGGTATATACTGGCCACAAAGGGAACACAGAGTCATTAATGCGATTAAAATACACTATATTGGTGGTATCACGTCCTGTAATTTGCACCACAATAAAAGTGACAAGTGTCATAGCCGAGAAATGCCAAGTCAAGACTTTGAAAGTTCGGTCACCTATATTTAAAAAAATCCTTTTTAATGTCAAACAATGATTTTTAATTACATGGCTTAAGCCTACAATAAAAAGGCATCCAAGTAATGAAATGGGTATATATAAGGGCAAAGTATAAATAGTGTGATGAAACATGCCTGTTGACGATTTACTTCTATAATATCCTATCACAGAAACTATAATAAAAAGAACAATTACGACTAAGCCTTTACTTAAAAATAAGTCGGTTTTGTGGTGCTTTGCAAGAATGTAACCTCCAACCATAAATACCGTTCCAAGCATAAATTGAGGACCAATGACCGGAACTTCAATAACCGAGAACAACCAATAGCCAGCAAAGCATATAATGAGCGAGAGTATTAGTATTTGCGTTTGATTGACCTTACATAATTTAATGATTGAATAAAATAAAAACGCACCTAAAAATAACTCTTTTAAAAACCAAAATGGTATTATAAGTTGTTCAGCGCCATGATACATAGCAAACACGACATAAAAAATTCTTTCTGCAATATCTTTTAGGCTATATATTGCAGTGGTGGCATCATATATTTTTAAACTGACACAAATATTATGAAGCAAGATAAAAAAAATGCTCCATTTAACAAAAGGCCAGTAAATACCTTTAATTTTGCGCTTTGCAAATGTACTAAAATCATTCAAGTATTTCTCCTTAAAGCAGTATCCGCTAACGAAAAAAAACAGAGCCACACGAAAGTCTCTTTGCCACAATCGCATGCAATCGGGAGCTGGCGTGTGCATGATCACCATTAAAATGATGGCAATGCCCTTGGTTATCGAGATNAGCATAGCGAGCTATGTGACTGAATAAACAAGGAAAAGATGCCGGCAGAAAACAAAAAGCCGAAAAATGGCAAAAATAATTAACCTCGGCGTTCTAATGAACTTTTTGGGATTAAATGTGGCGGGTGTTTTTGTGCAATAAAAATAAATGTGTAATTTTGTGGAAAAATTAAGGATTTATATGGTATTACAACGCATTCAATCGGTTTATCTATTGCTTGCCACGATTTTGATGGCAGTTTTTGCTTGTTTCCCGGTTTACTCGCTCACCGATGGCGACGTGGTGACCGTTGTGGGAGCACTTGCACTTAACGGGGTTACACAGCAATCGTGGCTTTTACTGGCGCTTGACGCCCTCATCGTGGTGCTGACTTTTGTCACGATTTTCAAATACCGTAACCTGAAATTCCAGATTAAACTGGCTGGCATACTTATGTTCTTGCAAGTTACTTTGATGGTTTGCCTGGGCGTGATGATGAGTATGACGAATTGTCCCACCGTTGTGTCGGTGCTCTTGCCCGTGGCTTGCCCGGTGCTGGCTCTCGTGTTTACTTTCCTCGCTCGCCGTGGCATGAATCACGACAAGAAACTGCTCTACGATAGCGAGAGAATACGCTGATATTGAGTGACTTTAAACAAATAAAACTCGGCCGATTAGCCGAGTTTTTCTTTTAGGTACTTGCCAGTGTAGCTGGTAGGGTGGGCCGCAACCTCTTCGGGTGTTCCGCACATCACTACATTGCCGCCTTCTTTGCCTCCCTCAGGCCCAAGGTCGATGATGTGGTCGGCACACTTTATCACATCCATATTGTGCTCAATAATAACGACCGTGTGTCCCTTGTCGATGAGCTGCTTGAACGACTTCATCAACGTGTTGATGTCGTGGAAATGCAGGCCAGTCGTGGGCTCGTCAAAGATAAACATCTTGTTGCCGCGATGCTCACCGCTAAGGAAATAGGCGAGCTTAACGCGCTGGTTCTCACCGCCCGAGAGTGTCGACGACGATTGCCCTAGCTTGATATATCCCAGCCCCACGTCCTGCAATGGCTTCAATCGTTTGACGATCTTTTTCTCATTGGCCGTGCTATACTTCGAGAAAAACTCAATGGCTTGGTTGATGGTCATGTCGAGGATGTCATACACAGTCTTGCCTTGATAATTCACGTCGAGGGCCTCGCGCGAGAACCGCTTGCCTTGGCATGCCTCGCAAGTTAGGGTGATGTCGGCCATAAACTGCATCTCTATGGTGATTGTGCCCTCGCCCTTGCACTCCTCGCAGCGGCCGCCTTGGGCGTTAAATGAGAAATAGCCTGGCCCATAGCCCAACTGTTTGGAAAGCTGCTGGTTGCTGAATAAGGTGCGTATCTCGTCAAAGGCCTTGAGGTAGGTGGCAGGGTTGCTGCGCGACGAACGCCCAATAGGCGCCTGGTCAACGAGCTCCACGCCGCTGAGCCGGTCAATGTCGCCCTCTATCGAGGCATGGCTTCCGGGTGGCTCGCTGTTCTCACCATAGTGCCGCATCAACGCCCTGTAAAGTATCTCGTTAACTAACGTCGACTTGCCCGAGCCGCTTACGCCCGTCACCACCGTCATTACGCCCAGCGGAAACTTAACGTCGATGCCTTTGAGGTTGTTTTCGGCAGCACCTTTCACCTCTATATAGTTGCTCCACTTGCGGCGGTGTCGCGGCATCGGAATCGACAAGCGGCCAGTGAGGTAGCGCGCCGTGTAGCTGGTCTCTGATGTGTGCAACTGGTCAAATGCGCCCTGATAAACAATCTCGCCGCCATGGCGTCCTGCCTCGGGCCCCACGTCGATGATATAATCGGCGGCTCTCATGATTTCTTCGTCGTGCTCAACCACAACCACAGTGTTGCCCAACTTCTTGAGCATTTGCAGCACATTGATTAGGCGGTTGGTGTCGCGCGAGTGCAGTCCGATGCTTGGCTCGTCGAGGATATATATTGACCCCACGAGCGAGCTTCCTAATGATGTCGCAAGGTTAATGCGTTGACTCTCACCACCCGACAGCGAACCCGACAGGCGGTCAAGTGTGAGATAGCCAAGTCCCACGTCGTTGAGAAACGAGAGGCGGTTGTTGATTTCTATGAGCAGGCGGTGTGCAACTGTGGCATCGTGTTCATTGAGTTGGAGCGACTTGAACCAGCGGGTCAGGTCTTCGACGGGCATTTTCACCAACTCGCCAATGGTTTTTCCCTCCACTTTAACATACGATGCCGAGGGCTTGAGGCGCGAGCCGTGGCACACGGGACATGTCGTCTTGCCACGGTAGCGCGACTTAATGACACGGTACTGAATTTTGTGCGACTTGCTGTCTATCATTTTGAAAAAACCATCAATGCCCGTGAACGTGCCGTCGCCGTGCCACAGCAAGTCTTTCTCATCGTCGCTCAACTGGTAGTATGGCCTGTGGATGGGGAACTTATGGCGGGCGGCACAGTGTATAAACTCTTGCTTCCACTCGCTCATCACTTGCCCACGCCAGCACAGCACCGCATCGTCATAGACCGATAGCGTCTTGTTGGGGACTACCAGATTCTCATCAATTCCCGTAATACGGCCAAATCCCTCACACTCAGGGCATGCGCCCACAGGGTTGTTAAAGTTGAACATCAGGTCGGTTGGCTCCTCAAATCTTATTCCGTCGGCCTCAAAGCGCGTTGAGAACTCATGGCGGCTTATTCCCTCGTCGGCCCACACAAGCACGATGCACGAGCCGTTGCCCTCATAGAATGCCGTCTCCAGCGAGTCGAGCAGTCGCATCTCGTCTTCCTTGCTGTGGGTGACGCTCATGCGGTCAACGAGCAGGTTATATTCCCTCGGGTTAAGCGTGCCGGCTTGCTCAACGACCGAACTTATAGCAACAAACTCACCGTTGTGCTCCAAGCGCGAGTAACCACCTTTAGTCAGGATTTCGAGATGTGTCTTGAAGTTGCGGCCGTCGGGTATTTCAATGGGCGACACAAGGGCAAACCGTGTGCCGTCGCCATACTTGTTGATGCACTTAATCACATCGTTTGGCGTATGCTTCTTGACAACTTGGCCCGAGATAGGGGAGTAGGTCTTGCCTATGCGCGCAAAGAGCAGGCGCATGTAGTCGTATAGCTCGGTTGATGTGCCCACGGTGCTGCGTGTGTTGTGGTTGTTGACCTTCTGCTCAATGGCAATTGCCGGCGGCAGTCCGTGGATGAAGTCGCAGTCGGGCTTCGGCATGCGCCCCAAGAACTGGCGCGCGTAGGACGAAAGGCTCTCGACATAGCGCCGCTGTCCCTCGGCATAGAGGGTGTCGAACGCCAGCGACGATTTTCCTGATCCACTCAGGCCGGTGACGACCACGAGCTTGCCCCGCGGAATCGAGACGTTGACATTCTTCAGGTTGTTGATGCGTGCGCCTCTTACTACTATATAGTTAGATTTCATCCTCCTCTTCTCAAATTTTGAACTGCAAATTTACTCATAATTCCTCAATCGCAGAATATCACCAGCCATTTTAGACCAATATTTTTGAAAAAATGGCGATAAAAGTTGGATGTTTTGAAAAAATCAAATAAATTTGCAAAATAAACAGTG
>JABUUJ010000063.1:0-2243 GCA_021443235.1 Muribaculaceae bacterium | reverse complement strand
AAGCAATTATTAACCAAGTTTTAAATTATATTTATATGAAACCATTAGGCATTATTTTGTCGGTACTGGGCGGAGCTGTTGCTGGCGCCGCTATCGGACTCCTGTTTGCTCCCGAGAAGGGCAAGGACACTCGTGAGAAAATCGCTCAGCTCCTCCGCGAGAAGGGCGTCCAGCTCAAGGGAAAGAAAATGGATGAACTCATTGACCAAATCTCAACCGAGCTCGAAGAGAAATAATCACTTGTTTCACAATTTAATAGACTCATTAATATGAACAAGACATTAGGTTTTATCTCAGCTTTCCTGGGCGGTGCTGTTGTGGGATGCACTATCGCTATTCTTTTCGCTCCCGAAAAAGGTTCTGACCTGCGCGCACGCATCGTTGCTATGCTCAAGCAAAAGGGCATCGATTTCAGCGACGACGAGGTGGAACAACTCGTAAAGCAAATCAGCTCCCAAATCGAGGAATAATAACTCACGTCGCTTCAACGCAAGCATCCACAAGTGTAGTGCGTTCTCCCAACACGAGCGAACGCACCACACTATATGTTCCCCCAAGAAAAAAATCAACCCTAACAACGTTAAACCACGTTGAACATTGTTGAACTATTTTAAACTAAACAATGAACGAAAGCTTTGACATAAAGAAATTCATTTCAGAAGCTAAGCGGCACCTTAACCTGGAGCTGAACTATAGCAAGCTCACAGCTGTCGAAAAGGTTGCGATGCTTCTGTCACAAACGGCGCTCGTGGCGGTTTTTGCCGTCATAGCTTGCTTTGCGTTCTTCTATTTTACCACGACATTGACTATACTGCTCACACAGTGGACCGGCATCGAGTGGCTCGGCAGCCTCATCATGGGCCTGCTGCTCATTTTGGCAATTGTCGTTGTTTATGCCTTTAGAAAGCCGTGGATCATCGACCCCATCACACGTTTTCTCACCAAGTTATTCCTAAAACCCAACGACGATGAGTAATATAGTAAAAGAAACTACCGGCGCACCCACAAAGGAATGGCAGGGAATGACGCTCGACGAGCTGCGCCAGCGACGCGCCATTGCGCTCGTGCATCGCGAGTTGAGTCGCGAACGTTTCGCCCTCAAGGTCGAGGAAGCAAGACATAAGGTTGAGACCAACGGTGTGCGTGGTGTGCTATTCAAAAGCACCACCATCACTAAGCTTAAAACCGCCGACTATGTCCTGCTGGGATGGCGCTTAGCTCGTGGGCTGTTTAAACTGCGGGGAATGTTGCGCAAATAACGAAATAAAGAGAATTTTATTATAAAACTCAAAACTTTTTTGCTTTTTTGTTTGCAAGAAAGTTTTTTTTGTGTAAATTTGCAGTCCAAACCGCTTGGTTTACAATAAAACTTTTTTATTAACTTTAAAAATTTCTGCCTATAGAATAGACCTTTACTTTTTAGTAACCAATTAGTTAAGGTATATGAATAGTTTGAATGACAAAAGCGATGAGAAACTTATCTCATTGTATGTCAACGGATGTAATGAGGCCTTTGATGCGCTCTTGTCGCGCTATAAGGACTCTGTTTATGGTTATATCATACGCAACGTGAAAAACGAGGATGTGGCCGACGATATCTTCCAGGAGACTTTTGTTAAGGTTATTACTACACTCAACTCGGGGCGTTACGTCGAGAATGGTCGCTTCGCTGCTTGGGTCAACCGCATTGCCCACAACCGCATTATCGATTATTTCCGTCAGCTGAAAAACGAGGCTCTGCAGTCAACCGATTCAACCGAGATGAATATACTTAACCGTAAGGAGTACAGCGAATCGACTGTTGAGGACACCTTGATTGTGACTCAAATTCATAAGGACGTTCGCCGTCTCATCCGTGAACTGCCCAAGAGCCAGCGCGATGTAGTAGTGATGCGCTACTACAAAGACATGAGCTACAAGGAAATCAGCGACTTTACTGGCGTGAGCATCAACACCGCACTTGGTCGCATGCGCTATGCGCTCATCAACCTGCGCCGACTTGCGAGCGAACACAACATTGCACTTTCATTATAGTGACACACATTATATTATTTTTGTAATCTAATAGGAGCGTGTTTATGCGAGCTTCGCTGTTTTCCACAGCGTGGCTCGCTTTTTACACACAATTGCTACACCATTACATCCCTTAGCACAGCAATAGCAATGTTATGAAAAATACATTTCTAGTAATCCTCGTAAACAAGGCCGTCCTTTAACTATGCACAGGCTGACGTTGACAAAGA
>JABUUJ010000062.1:9297-10709 GCA_021443235.1 Muribaculaceae bacterium | reverse complement strand
ATCATCGACGCCACCTGCCCCGTGGTGCTAAAACTGCAACAACGCATCAACAAAACATTCAACTCCCACAAAGGCCAACAACCGCAAATCGTGATTTACGGCAAGCGTGGACACGCCGAGGTGCTGGGACTGGTGGGGCAGACTCAAGGCACGGCTCTGGTGATCGAAAGTGTCGACGAAATCGACAAAATCGACTACACCCGCGATATCTTCCTCTACTCTCAAACGACCAAGTCGGTGCAAGGCTTCAGAAGCATTGTTGACGAAATCAGGAAACGCATTATGCCTGGCGTGAGATTTGAAAGCTACGACACAATCTGCCGCTCGGTAGCCAACCGCATACCGCAGATCCGCCAGTTTGCACAGCAGCACGAGCTCATCCTCTTTGTGTGCGGCAGCAAGAGCAGCAACGGGCGCATCCTCTTTAGCGAGTGCCTTGACGCCAACCCCGACTCGCACCTCATAAGCAACGAGACCGAGATCGACCCGGCATGGCTCAAGGGAAAAGAAAAAATCGGAATATGCGGCGCAACATCCACCCCGCGCTGGCTCATGAATAAGGTGAAAGACCACCTCCTCAGCCTCCACCACGACTAACCCCAAAACAACCTGCTGTTATTTTTGAGGTTTAAACCTTTTGGCAAGTTTTAGGTCTAAAAACCAAAACCAACTTAAAACCAATTTCATTATGAAAAAGTTCTACACAGCAACAATAGCGTTACTCATGATGGTAACCAGCTGCAACTCTCCGCAGCAACTCATGGGTGTGACTGCCGGCGCATCGCTGGGCAGCCTGTTCGGTTCAAGTATAGGTGGCATCGTGGGCCACTCTTGGCGTAGCCGTGACGCTGGCCGTCTCATTGGCATGGTAGTGGGTGGCGCAGTGGGAGCCGCAGTCACTGCCCCCAAGACCGATAACGGCAACTACAGCACCAGCCGCGTGCCTAACGACCCCGAGCAGATCTACCATCAAAACAATCAAGGCAGCCCGTTTGCCGACCTTTCGGTTGAGAACGTGCGCTTCATCGACAACAATTATAACGAGTCGCTTGAGGCTGGCGAGCACGCGCAACTCGTCTTTGAGGTTCACAACCTCGGCGACAAGTATGTTTATGACATCGCGCCCGTGATTACGGTGAGCGGCACCAAGCACATCCTCATCTCGCCCTCGGCAATCATCAGCGAGCTGGCCCCCGGCGGAGCAGTGCGCTACAAGGCCGAAATGGTAGGCACCAACAAGCTAAACAACGGCACCGTAGAGGTGAATATCAGCCTGAGCAACGGCAAGGAGAGCTTCATGGTGCGCTCGTTTGAGTTGCACACTCTGCGCGAATACGTCTCCAAGGGCTCAACAGGCAGGTATATAGAGTAGTTCAACTTTGTTCAACCTGGTTTAACTTTGTTCAACGTTG
>JABUUJ010000062.1:0-9235 GCA_021443235.1 Muribaculaceae bacterium | reverse complement strand
AATCAGCGGGAAAGATGACTCCAAGCTGGCGACGCACCTCATCAAGGATGCCCAGCGTTACCAATGAGTTCTCGTGCGAGTTGACCTGCGACTCAATTGCTCCCCGCTCAATCAGGTTGGCAAACTCGGCAATTTCATAGTAATATACATCGTGCTGCGATTGCTTTCCGTCATAGACGACCTTCTCTTCAACAGGGGAGGTCGTTTTTCCACCCGTTTTGGGCACTCGCGGCCTAAACACCACATTATTTATAATGTTGATGCGGTCAACGACGAAATTCCCGTCCTCGCCGTCAACCACTGTGGGCAGGAAGGAATCAACGACCTTGGAATATAGCACCGTGGCGTTAAATCCGTCATATTGGAAATTCACCGCACCCTGGCCGTCGGTGCCACTTGCCAGCAGCAAGCCCTGCGCCTCAATTTTAGACGGCTGGCCAAAAAGCGCCACCATAGGATATATTGTGTAGATGCCTATATCGACCAGCGCTCCGTTCGACACCGCTGGGTTAAACGCATTGGGCAGACTGCCCGCCTTGTAGGCATCGTAGCGCGATGAATATTGGCAATAGCTTGCAAAATAACGCCTTATCACGCCCGCCTCGTGCAGATGCTCGCGCAAGGCAAGGAAGCCCGGGTTGAGCGTCGAAATCATCGCCTCCATGAGCGTGACACCCATCTCGCGCGCCACTGCCACCATCGCCTCGCCCTCGGTGCGGTTCGACGCCAGCGGTTTCTCGCACAGCACGTGCTTGCCGGCGCGCATCGCCTTGATGCTGATGTCGGCATGGGTATAATTGGGCGTGGCAACATACACCGCATCGACGGTGTCGTCGGCCAGCATCTTGTCGACCGAGTCGTAGCAGTGCTCAATGCCACACTCAGCGGCAAATTCCCTCGCCCTCTCCATCGAGCGCGAGCACACTGCCGACACCACTACTCTCGGTTCCTCACTGGCGCCTGCCATCACCCATCGGGTAATGAAATTGGTGCCCACAACGCCTATCCTGATTTTCTCCATATCCGGTCAAGTGTTAATTATTCTCACAATCAAGTCAACCATCACACGATTGCCCGTTTAACCCAAATAGTTCAAAATTCTAATGAACTTTTTGGGTTTAAGATTTCTTGTGCTGCGGTGGTGGGCTCCAGCCATGTGACAGTGGGGTCGCGACGCAGCCATGTGAGTTGCTTCTTGGCATAGACGCGCGTGTTCTTCTTCATGCGCTCAATGGCCGTCGGCAAGTCCCACGTGCCGTCAAAGTAGGCAAACATTTCCTTCATTCCCACCGTGTTAAGCGAATTGAGTTGGCGCATGTGAAACACGCTGCGTGCCTCGGCCTCAAGACCTTGCTCCACCATCAGGTCAACGCGGCGGTTGATGCGGTCGAAGAGTTGGGCGCGCTCCATGTTGAGCGCATATTTCACGATTTTGAAGTCCCGCTCCTTGGCACGGCCAGTGCGCAGCGAGGAGTAGGGGAGACCTGTCTGCCGGCACACCTCTATCGCATGCACCACACGTCGTGTATTTTGCTTGTCAACTATCGCAAAATACTCTGGGTCAAGTCTTTCAAGCTCGGTAAGCAACGGCTCGATTCCACCGGCATTATACTCGGCCAGCACCTGCTCGCGCAACGTGGGAGCAATGTCGGGGATGGCGTCGATGCCGTGGCACACCGCGTCGACATACATCATCGCGCCGCCACTCATCACCACCGTGTCGCCATGTGCCCACAGCGACGGCAGCAACGCCATCACATCGGTCTCATATTGCGCCGCACTGTACTGCTCGTCAAGTTCGCAAAACTCTACAAAGTGGTGACGCACAAGAGCTTGTTCCTGTGGCGTGGGGGCTGCGGTGCAGATGGGAATGTGACGGTATATTTGGCGGCTGTCGGCATTCACGATGTCACACCCCAGCGCCAGCGCCACCTCAATGGCAACGCGGGTCTTTCCCACTGCCGTGGGGCCAGTGATCACTATCAGCGTGCGTTCGCTCATCTTCTCTCCTATTTTTCGCCACAAAGTTACTGATTTTGGACGGCACCGACACAACTTTTCGGTCTTTAATTGCATATTTCGTGCAAGTTGACTAACTTTGCACCTATGAAACAGTTAATCTCTTTACTTGCCATTATGGTGGCTCTCGCCGCAGTCGCGCAGTCGTCAAGCCACCAGTATATCACAGTAGTAGCCGAACCCGACCATGCCGACTGGACCTACAAGACCGGGCAGCAGGCCGAAATCACCGCCTATGCCATTAAGGAAAACGTGCGCATGACTGGCGTTGAAATTACCTATAGTTACGGCCCCGAGAAGCACGACGCGGTGAAAACGGGCACCGTAAAGACCGACAAGAACGGTATCGCGCGCTTCAAGGTGCCCGGAATGAAGCAGCCAGGATTTACCTCGGTGCGCGTCAAGGTGAACTATGAAGGACACGACTACTCGTCGATGACCAACATAGCCTTTGACCCGTTCAAACTGAAACCTACTACTGAGATGCCTAAGGACTTTAACGAGTTTTGGGACAATGCGATGAAAAAAGCCGAACAAGTGCCTATGGAGGTCGTCTCGCGTCACAGCGACGAGGAAAGCACCGCCAGCATCGACGTCTACTATGTGCGCATCCAGAGCTATCGCAAGGGTAACTATGTTTACGGTGTGCTCAGCGTACCCAAGTCTCCTGGTCGCAAAGCTGCTATCCTGCGACTGCCGGGCGCTGCGGTGCGTCGCTTCAACGGCCCCAGCGACCTCGCCAGCGAGGGCTTTGTGGTGCTTGAGATTGGCGTTCACGGCATACCCGTTGACCAAGACCCCGAAATCTATCGCCAACTCGAGACTGGCGCTCTCGCTGGCTACACCTCGCAGGGCATCGACAACCGCGACTCCTATTACTATAAGCGCTCTATATTGGGTTGCGTGCGTGCCATCGACTACCTGTGCTCGCTCGACTGTGTTGACTCTAAGCGCATTGCCACTTATGGCGGCAGCCAGGGCGGTATGCTCTCGATAATGACCGCTTCTCTCGACCGTCGCGTGAAATGCCTCTTTGCCTATTTCCCCGCTTTCTGCGAGCTCACGGGCTACTACAATGGACGAGCAGGCGGATGGCCTCACATGTTCCGCAACGCCGACGAGCCTAACCTGCAAGCTCGCATCGAGGTGTCGCGTTACTACGACACCGTGAACTTCGCCCGACGACTCAAGGCTCCGGGCATCTATGCGTGGGGATTTAACGACCCAGCCTGCTGCCCCACATCGACTTTCAGCGCCTATAACGTGATCGAGGCTCCCAAGCAGCTTCATCTGGGCCGCGACACAGGGCACTGGCTATACCCGTGGCAGCTTGAGAAAGCCATGGAGTTCTTGAAGCAGCAACTTAATGTGAAATAACCTATACACACCTATTATGGAAACAACCGCTAAAAAATATGACCTCGACCGAGTGGTGCGCATGGTGACGACCATCACCACAGTGGGAATCGGCGTTTTTCTCATTAACTACCTGTCACCAGTGCTTTGGCCCTTCCTGCTGGGCTTCTTGCTGGCCTATATGCTCGACCCCGTTGTGTGCTTCATTCAGCGCATCACTCGCCTGAAATCTCGTCTCATCCCAGTGATCATCACTTTGTTGATGGTGATCGCGATTATCTTCATGGTGTGCTGGTATCTCATCCCATATATCTTTGAGGAGTTTGCCGACATGACCAACATGCTCGCAAAATATGCCAAGGGCTCGTTCCATGTGCCTTACATCCCTTCGTCGGTGCACGACTTCATGCGCTCTAACATCGATGTTAACCACATATCCAGCTTGCTGAGCAGGGAGCAGTGGATGAAGCTGATCAACAATGTCGTGACAAGCACTTGGAGCGTGCTCGACCGTTCGATGAGCATACTCTTCAGCGCTGTTTCGTCGCTCATCGTCTTGCTCTACATGGTGTTTGTGCTTCTCGACATTGACAAACTATCGCGCACTTTCAAGGCCGCCCTCCCAAAGCAGTATCGCTACACTGGATTGCGTGTAATCAACGACGTGAAAAACACGATGAGCCGCTACTTCCGCGGACAGGCTCTGGTGTCGCTTTGTGTGGGAGTAATCTTCGCTATTGAGTTCTATATCATTGGTTTGCCCATGGCTGTGGTGTTCGGTCTCTCGGTGGGTGTGCTTAACATGGTGCCTTACTTGCAACTCGTGTCTATTCCCGTTGCCGCATTTCTATGCGTGGTGGCGGCGGTGGCGTCGGGTGGCAGTTTCTGGGCACTTTTCGGCTGGACTTTCGGTGCCTATTGCCTGTGTCAGGTAATTCAGGACCTCATCCTCGTGCCGGCCATCATGAAGCAACAGATGGGACTCAACCCCGCCATCATCTTCCTCTCGCTCTCGCTTTGGGGATATGTTCTCGGCTTTATAGGCCTCATCATCGCCCTCCCGCTCACCACTCTCATCTTCTCCTACTACAGCCAGATCGTCCTCCACACCCCCCGAAAACCCAACTAACCAAATTTGCCCCCGTTTTCGTGGCGTCAGCCACTAATTGCCGCCGTTTTAACGCTTTAAACCCAAATAGTTCATTAGAATTTTTTAGATATTTTTGATTTTATGTTGAGCAGATTTTTCTTGATTTATGAAGGAGCATAGCGAGCTATGTGANGACTGAATAAACAAGGAAAAGATGCCGACAGAAAACAAAAAGACGAAAAATAGCAAAAAAACTTAACCTCGGCACTATAATGAACTTTTTGGGTTAAAATGGGGGTGGGGTGGTCACTGTCAGTGACTTGCCGGTGCCAGGGTGGATGAATGTAATGGATTGAGCGTGAAGCATTAGGCGCTCGGATGCTGTGCCATAGAGGCGGTCACCCACGATGGGCGCATTCAGGCCCTGCGGGTGCGACGCATGTACGCGCAACTGGTGTGTGCGGCCTGTGAGCGGGTAGAACTCGACGCGTGTCGTTGCGCCGCGCCGCTCTACCACGCGATAGCGCGTAGTTGCGGTTTTTCCCATTTTATGCGACACCATTTGGCGTGGCCTGTCGCTAATGTCGGGGCACAGCGGCAAGTCTATAATTCCTTCATCCTCAACGATTTCACTGCTTAGTAATGCTATGTATCGCTTTGTGATTGCGTGTGTGGCAAATTGCTGCTGCAATGCCTTGTGCGTGCCTTTGTCTTTGGCAAAGATGAGCAGCCCCGAGGTCTCTTGGTCAAGGCGATGCACCACGATGGGGCCCATGGCCTGTGGCTCAAGGCGACGGAAGCGCGTGTAGGCCGAGTCTTCCAGCTCTTTTCCAGGCACGCTTAGCATCCCCGAGGGCTTATTTACCACCATCAGCCACTGGTCGTCATAAACTATCTCAAGCCCTATTTCCTCTAATGCCACTTCGGCCTCATTTTCCTCTACATCAAGACCTTGCAACATAAAGTTGAGGATGGGCTTGCACTTGCTGCGACATGCAGGGTAGAAATGCCCGTGATGTCGCACCTCGCCTGCGGGCGACGCTCCCCACCAAAACTCGGCCATCGCCAATGGCTTGAGGCTGTGGGTATAGGCATAGTGAAGCAGTTTGGGAGCACAGCACTCGCCTGAGCCTGAGGGCGGCAACTTGCCCTCGGCGTGCGCAAAGATGTCGGTAAGGTCACTGCGCCTGCCAGTGGCGTCCTCCACCACAAAGAGGCGGAAGATGCGCTCTTGCAAAGCCTCGCTCATCGCTTTGCGCTGCACCTTGAGCCGCGCAATCTCATCTTCATGCAATGCAATCTTATTGCGCAGTTCATTTAGTTGAATATCAATGTGTTGTCGCTGCCGTTTCAGCTCGGCTTTTTGAAAACGGCTTTCGTTCAGCAGTTGCTCGTTCTTCTCGCTGGAGACATTGCCGGCTGCACGCAATGCGTCGCGACGCAGTTTGCTCTCGGCCATTTTTTGCTTGAAAGCCTCAATTTCCATGCGGCCGTGGCTTGTGGCGGAGGCAAGGTCCTCGCGCATCTTGATGAGCGATGGCGACTGCGCCAAAGCGTCGATGCGGTGGTTAATCAGCGTTATCTCGGCCTCGCCTCGCTTAAACTCGCCATCGGGACGCAAGAGGTCGTAAACGGCTGGAACAAAGTAGGGTAAGTCATTGCTATCGGCAAGGTTGCCCGAAAACGCCGCAAGAAACTTGGGTTGCGCGCCATCATGCTCCTGCACTACAAGCACCCCCAGCATCTTACCATGGTCAAGTTCCTCAAGCCACCGCACTTCGCCCTGTTGCCCATCGCTTTGATGCTGCTCCGCTGCCTGTTGCTTCTGTTCAGTAATATATTGCTGCACAAGTTTTGCCGCTTCCACGCAAAGTGGATGCGGCACATAGCAAAACGGTTGCGTGAACCTTTCAGGAACCACGCCACTCACCTCGCCACGAAACTCATGAAGCCTCATCATGCTCACTATCGCTCACGTTCAACGTGGTTTAACTTTGTTCAAGCAAGAATTAAATTAATTATCCCCCAGCACCCCAGCAGTCCCCCACACATGGGGGGCTTCCTTACTTCTTCAAGAAATGCTTGTAGACGATAGGAACCAGTTTCTGAAGCACGGTCTCGGTGTTGTTGCTGCCGCTGGTGATTACCACCAGGCCATATTTCTTCTCGGGGTTGAAAAACATTGCGCTGCGCAGGCCGTGGGCATCGCCGGTGTGGCCCACCATCACTTCGTCAGGGGTGAACTCGTTGGTCTGCTCCAGTGCAAGCCCATATTGGTAGCCTGGCGTGTGGTCGCGCTGCATGCACTTGGCACTCTCCTCGCTGATGATGCGCGTCTGAGCCAGGGGCGACTTGCCATAGTTCATGTGCATGAGCATGTATTTGGCAAGTGTGCGCGCCGAAATCTTCATGCCGCCGGCGGGCGAGAATGTGGTGGAACTAACCCCCAACTGATAGTTCTCCAGGCCGGTCACGGGTGTATAGGCTGCTGGATCCTCGTTCATCTTTGTGCCATCCCAAGTATAGAGTTTGGCGATGTGTTTGGCAGGAACTTCGTTGATGTTGAAACTTGCCTTGAGGCTCAGCGGGATGAGGATGTGTCGGTCGATGTAGAGGTCAAAGCGCTCGCCCGACAAGCGCTCGATTATTGAGCCTAAAAGGCTGAAATTGAGGTTGCAGTAGTCATATTTTGTGCCAGGCTTGTAGTCATTGAACGCCTTGTGGGCATTCTCACTCTTTGCCACGTTGCACACGTCAAGGCTGCCCTTGTAGCCCTCGTTGTCGTTTAGGCTGCTGGTGTGGCTCAGCAGCATCTCCACGGTNACGGTGATGGGCACATCGGGATATTTGGGGTTGCGCACCTTGAAGTCAAGGATGTCGTTGATGTCGGTATCGAGTGTAACCTTCCCTTGCTCAACGAGTTGCATGATTGACGTTGCCGAGAACGATTTGCTTATCGACGCGATGCGGAACATCGTGTTGTTGTCGACAAGCTCTTTGGTCTCAAGGTTTTTGTAGCCGTAGCTGTTGTTAAACACAATCTTGTTGTCCTTCACCACGGCGATGCTCACGCCCACAACCTGCATCTCGTCCATCGCATTCTTGAACTCGGTCTCAAACGCCACGCGACGTGGGCTGTTGGCTCGCTTCGACTTGCCTTGGGCGGTCACAGTGCCTGCCACGAGGGCAAGACACAGAGCAATTCTTAATAATGTCTTCATATTCGTTGGGAATTAGTGTTTTATTTTTTCAGGAAATGCTTGTACATGATGGGCATGATGCGGTTGAGCACATGGCTTGCGTCATTGCAGCCGCTGCACATCATCACCAAGCCATGCTTCTGCTCGGGGTTGAAAAACATCGCGCTGCACAGGCCGTAGGCCCCGCCAGTGTGGCCCACCATCACCTCGCCGCGTGTGAAACGCTCGGTCTGTTCGAGTGCGAGGCCATAGCTGTGGCCCACAGCGTGCTCGCGTTGCATGCAGCGTGCGCTCTCCTCGGTGAGGATGCGTTCCTTAGCCAGGGGCGACTTGCCATAGTTCATGTGCATCATCATGTATTTTGCCAACTCTTTGGCCGAGATTTTCATGCCGCCGGCGGGCGAGAAGGTCACCGAGTTCACGCCCAACTGGTAGCTGGCAAGGTCGTTTACAGGACGATAGGCGTTTTCCTCGTTATATTTTGTGCCGTCCCACGAGTAGAGCTTGGCGATGCGCTTGGCAGGCACTTCGTTAATGTTGAAACTTGCCACGAGGCCCAGCGGCTCGATGATGTGACGCTGAGCATAGAGGTCGAAACGCTCGCCCGAAACACGCTCGATAATCGAACCTAACAGGCTGAATCCCAAGTTGCAATACTCATAGCCTGTGCCAGGTTTGTAGTCGTTGTATGCCTTGGTGTAGTTGGGATTCTTACCGGGAATGATGCAGTTCAGGTCCACCCAGTAGCCCTCGCTATCGTTAAGGCTGCTGGTGTGGCTCAGCAGCATCTCCACGGTGATGGGCACATCGGGATATTTGGGGTTGCGCACCACAAAGTCAAGGATATCGTTAATGTCGGTATCGAGCTTAAGTTTCCCTTTCTCAACGAGTTGCATGATTGCCACGCCCGAGAACGACTTGCTTATCGACGCGATGCGATACATCGTGTTGTTGGTGCAAGGCACTTTGGTCTCAAGGTCTTGCACGCCATAGCTGTTGTTATACACGATTTTGTTGTCCTTGACAACGGCGATGCTCAGGCCCACCACATTCATGCTGTCGATAGCAGCTTTCAGCTCGGTCTCAAACGCCGCGTTCTTAGCAATCTTGTTCTTGTTGGGTTTAGCTTGCGCGCTCAGTGCGCTCGCCACGATGGCAAGACACAAAAATAGGTTGGTTAATGTTTTCATATTAAACGGTTTAATTAAATATAGTCGGTCAGCAAGCGCCAGCGCCTTAGCGCCACCGCACGTTCTCACCACAAAGTTAACACATTCTCCCCACACCACCAAGCCCTCCTCCCAAAAACAGTGTCTATAATTTTATGACAATAAAATTTACAACGATAAAATTACACGAAAAACAACCTTTCCACCCCAAAAATACCCCAAAAAGGTTATTTTTCATGTAAAATTTAATGGGGAATTTTATGTTTTAGGTGCAAAAAAATGAGATAGCGCAACTTGTTGCGCTATCTCGTGGCGGAGAGGACAAGATTCGAACTTGCGGTAGGGTTACCCCTACGGCAGTTTAGCAAACTGCTGGTTTCAGCCACTCACCCACCTCTCCG
>JABUUJ010000061.1:20371-22880 GCA_021443235.1 Muribaculaceae bacterium | reverse complement strand
ATTTTTTAAGCTTAACTAAAAAAACAGCCCCAAAACTTGAAACCTCAACAAATTATCGGAGGAGCTCGCCGAGGGTGCTGGTGATGTTGACCATGAAGGTGCTGGCTCCGCTGTGGGGCTGGGCGTAGGCGATGCCAAAGCCGAAGGCCTTGACCTTGAGGCCCGCGCCTGCCGAGAATCCCGAAAGCAGGTTGCGCTGGTAGGCCGACATATCGGTGCGTGTCTTGTAGTTATAGGCGAGTGCTACCCAAATTTTGTCGCTGGGCAGAAATTCGAGGCCTATGACAATGTGTCGCAGCAAGTTGGTGCCAAACGAGTCCTTCATCACGAGTGCGCTCGTGGTCACGTTTTTGTCTTCGGGCTGAAGGTAAGGCAGTTTCCACTTGCGCAGGTTGTTGAGCGTGAGCGAAACGCGGAAGGGGCTACGTCCTATCTGCTTCGATATACCCAGCTGGAGGTCCCAGGGCAGAGCGTCGCGGGTGTCGGCAAATTTCTTAATCTGTCCTCCCAAGTTCTTGGCTACGAACGAGAACGAGAACTCTTTGTCGGGGTTATAGTAGTTTATGCCAAGGTCAACACCCACCGCAAAAGCCGAGTAAATCTCATACTTGCTGTAGATGAACTTTGCCGTGATGCCGCCACGCCAGTACTCACTGATGTCGTGGGTGTAGGTACCGCTGAAAGCCACGTCGCTGGCACTGAAGTTGCCCTCGTAGGTTCCCGACGGGTCATAGCCGTGGAACGAGCCGTAGCCGTAATACTGCACGCTCGCCGCCCATGCGCTGCGATCGTTGATGCCCATGCCATAGCGCAAGCCCATGAAATTACTGCCTCCAAGGTAACGCATATAGTTGAAACCCACTTGTTTGTCGACTTCGGGACCCATCAAGGCGGGGTTCTGCTCCACCAGGTTGATGTCGTCGTCGATAACGGTGATGTTGTTGCCACCCAGCGCATAGGCGTGCGCCGAGGGCGTAGTTTTCAGGAAGTTATAGGCCGCTGTGCCATCTTGCGCGCTTGCCACGGCACAACTGGCAACTGCGAGCGCAGTTGCTGCTATTTTGGTGAAAATTTTCATCTCTTTTTGTATTAATACATATATATAACGCATGAGTGAGTTGTGTAGTATATAATTTTACATTTTTTTTAAATAGGCTACTCATTTGTAAAAATAGATAAAACATACATAATAATTTACAAAATCCATAGGGTTTTTGTTGACAATTGTAGAAATCTTACCTATATTTGCACAGTCAATTGCTATTTGGCTACCCGATGGAAATTGATACTGACTTTTAACCAACTTAAAATCAGCATTTTAATGTTAAAACTCATACGATTAGACCTCATGTTAGTATTTTCGGTACTCGCTTTTGTGGCAAGTGCCCAGATTACTCGCGTCACCACAGTCGATCCGATGGCCCGCTCAAAGGCGCAGATGGTCGAGGTCTATGAGTTTGACTATGTTGACGTGCAGCCCCAGTTTCCTGGCGGCGAGCATGGCCTGATCAATTTCATCAACGAGACGCGCGAGTATCCTTTTCATGCTTACGAGAAGAAGATACAGGGTCGCGTGCTGTGCAGCTTCATTGTGGGCACTGATGGACGCGTGAGCAACATCAGGGTGATAAGAGGCTCGGGCGACGAGTCGCTTAACCGCGAAGCCATGCGCGTAATCGGCGAGATGCCTCGCTGGAAGGCGGGCAAAGTGGGTAAGACCGCTGTGCCAGTGCGAGTTGTACTTCCCATTGCCTTCCGCTTGTAATCCTCATCTTGATATCCCTATCAACACAACAATAGCAAGCTCTTGCCCATCATCGCGGGCAGGAGCTTTTTGTGTAAAGAAGAAAATGGAGGGATGATTGCTGATGTTTCGGGGGAAATGTGTAATTTTGTAGTTTAGAATGTAATTTAACACGATATAAAATGAATATTGTAGTTTTAGCTGGAGGAACCAGCACCGAGCGTCTGATTTCAATTATCTCTGGTACAGGAGTTTGCCGCGCTCTCAGGGCTCGCGATCACAATGCTGTGCTTGTCGATGTGTTTGCTGGCGACAGCCGTGCCTGCGAGGCCGATTTCTTCCCCGACAAGTATGACGTGGATGCCGCGAGCGCTTATATGAGCAGTTTCAACGACCGCATTGAGGCTATGGTGGCCGAGCGCAAAGGGTTCTTCGGTCCTAACGTGCTGGAGTTGTGCATGCATGCCGACATGGTGTTTATGGCACTTCACGGTGCCAACGGCGAGGACGGTCGCGTGCAGGCGGCTTTTGACCTGATGGGCATTCGCTACACTGGTGCCGGGTGCCTGAGCAGTGCGATTGCGATGGACAAAAACATCACCAAGTCGATGTTTGTCAGCGGCGGCGTTCCCACCGCAAAGGCCTATGGCATAGAGCGTGGCAACGCGCCCACTCCCACCGAGAAAGGCCTCGCCTACCCCGTGATTGTGAAGCCTGCCTGTGGTGGTTCGAGCGTGGGTTGCACCATCGCCGCCAATGAGGAAG
>JABUUJ010000061.1:18448-20006 GCA_021443235.1 Muribaculaceae bacterium | reverse complement strand
AGGAGGCTGCCGCAGTGGGTATGGACTATGAGTCGCTGTGCGAGCACATAATTGAGGTGTCGCAACGCAAGTACAACGCCTGATATCCAATGATTTAATCACCGATTATGAAGAACCTGACTTTAGAGAATATCGCTCGCGTGGCGGGTGGAAGATATGTGGGACCTGCCGAGAAGGCGCAGGTCGAGGTGACTTCGGTCGAGACCGACAGCCGAAAAGTGGGCGAAGGCTCGCTATTTGTCGCAATCAAGGGCGAACGAGTTGACGGTCACCGCTTTATCAACCAAGTCATTGACGCTGGTGCCGCCGCTGTGCTTAGTGAGGTTGACCTGGGCGACCAACTGTTTCCTTACGTCCACGTAGAGTCGACGCTTCAGGCGGTGAAAGATATTGCCGAGTTCTACCTATCGCAGCTCAACATACCCGTTGTGGGCATCGCAGGCAGCGTGGGCAAGACCAGCACTAAAGAAATGACTCACAGCGTGTTGCGGCAAGGATTCAACGTGCTCAAGACTGAGGGCAATTTCAATAACGAGTTGGGGGTGCCGCTCACGATTTTCCGGCTGCGCGACGAGCAGATGGCGGTGCTGGAGATGGGCATCAGCGACTTTGGCGAGATGCATCGTTTGGCCAAGATTGCCCGCCCTAACACGGTAATTATGACAAATATAGGTTGTTGCCATCTTGAGAACCTCATCGATCGTGACGGCATCCTCAAGGCTAAAACAGAGATTTTTGACTTCCTTGAGGACGATGCCCACATCATCCTTAACGGCGACGACGACAAACTGGCCACGGTGACCTGCGTGCGTGGTATCAAGCCAGTGTTCTTCGGCCTTGACGAGAAGCACGATTTCTGGGCGAGTGACCTTAAGAGCCTGGGGCTTAAGGGCACTGCGTGCAGCATCCACACTCCCGTGGGCGACTTTGACGTAACGGTGACGATGCCGGGCAAGCACATGGTGTATAATGCGCTGGCGGGCGCCGCCGCTGGTGTGGCGTATGGGCTCTCGCTTGAGCAAATCAAGGCTGGCATTGAGGCAAATGGCTCGCTTGCAGGGCGTTTCCACATCATTGAAACCGACAACTACACGATTATCGACGACTGCTATAATGCCAACCCTGTGTCGATGAAGGCCTCGCTCGAGGTGCTGCAAGACGGTGCCGGGCGGCGTGTGGCTGTGCTGGGCGACATGGGTGAGCTGGGGGCCGACGAGCGCGCCCTTCACGCTGACGTGGGGACTTTTGCCGCCGGGCTCGACATTGACGCCATCTATTGTGCCGGGGCGTTGTGCCGGGCTCTGCACGATGCGGCGCGCGCCGCTGGTTTCAAGGGCGACTTGAGGCACTTTGACTCGCGCGACGAAATGATGGATGCGTTACCCGCGCTCCTTAGTCGCGGCGACACTATCCTCGTGAAGGCCAGCCACTTCATGCAGTTCCCCGCCATCGTCGCCCACCTCACTAACTTACGTTAGAACAAGCCCATCTATCAGGCGAAGGTTACAGGAACTGGGTGAAATAGACGGGCAGACCAGTGATCATTCCGTCCTTGCGC
>JABUUJ010000061.1:15476-17455 GCA_021443235.1 Muribaculaceae bacterium | reverse complement strand
CCCTTTACAGGCATCAGGGCGCCACCGCTGCGCGCCGCCGCCCTGATACCTGCCTACTTGAAGACCGATGCCTACGGCACCCAGCCACGAGTCCCTCTGACGTTCTTTAAATCAGGGTCAAATAGTACATAGTTGCCTAATTTAAATTTTGGCATCGCACTGTCACAACTATGTTGAACCACGAGCGCAGCGAGCAATTTCCAGCATGGGGATTTATAGGATTTAAGGGTAATCACAAAAAAGTAGAGTTGCGGTAAATGCTTCTCTACTTTTTTTGGTGGTTTATTTTGTTGATTTTATTGGGTGGTGGGGAGTTGGAAGAGGGTGAAGTTGACTTTGCCGTAGTTGCGGTGCTGGATGAAGTGCGGGAGGGCGCTGAAGTCGTTGTTGCGGCTGTGCTCCACGATGACGAGGGTTCCGGGCTTCACCATTGGGCTGTCGAGTATCATGCGAGGCAGGTCGGGGAGTTGCGGCAGGTCGTAGGGGGGGTCGGCAAAGATGATGTCAAACTGTTGTCGGCACGAGGCTATGAATCGAAACACGTCGCCCTTGATGATGTTGTGGTTGTCGCAACCCAGCGTGCCGCTGACCTTCTTGATGAAATTGAACTGCGTGGTGGCTTTCTCGACCGATGTCACCGAGGCACATTCCCTCGACAGGAACTCGAAGCTGATGGCACCAGTGCCCGAAAACAGGTCGAGCACCTTAAGTCCCTCAAAGTCAACAAGGTTTCCCAAGACATTGAAGATGTTTTCGCGCGCCATGTCGGTAGTGGGGCGTGCTGTTATGTTGGTGGGCACGTCAAAGCGTCGTCGCCCGTATTTTCCGCTAATTATACGCATAGTGCAAGTAAGATCAGGTCAAACGGAGCTTTCATTGCGTCGTGCCCCAGTCGCATCGCGGCTGCGGGATAGATGGCGGGCATCACGAAGCCTATGTAGTCGCGCAGAATGGGTGCGATGGCGTTGCGCGCCGCTTTGTCGCCGGTGAGTTGCACCTCGTCGGATAGACGGTCGAGCCCCATGCTGTCCCATGCGTGTAGGGCAAAGTAGGCGGCGTCCTCGGGCGAGTGGTAGTCATAGCTGTTGGCGAGCGTCATCAGTCCTTTGCTATACATCACCATATCCATGCGCGATGGGCTCATATTGAGGAACATGCGCGAGATCTCGGTGCCCTCGTTGAGTCGCTTGTAGTGCTCGCACAGCGGGTGCAGGTGGTGGTAGATGGGGGGCGTGTTGAAGGTGCGTTGCAGGAAGCTGAGCACGCCGCTCGTGATTTCAAATGCCAAGTTGGTGCCGCAGCGTTGCAGCGCGCACATTGCCACGTCGGCATCGGCGTCGGGAAACGTCGTCGCCATCACGTTCTCGGCCTCCCACTCGTCGCATTCGCCTGGAAGCATCACGAAGTGCATCGACTCGACGATAATGCGGCACTTGCCGTAGTCGTCGAGCAGCAGCGGGTTGTCGTAGACGGCGTTCTGCACCGCCTTGAGATAGTTGCCCGACGACAGGTCGAGCTCTATGTTGCCCGTTATGAGCGAGTCGGGCTGCGAGTCGGTAAAGAGTATATAGTCGATAGCTTTGGCTCGCAGTGCGAGTTGGAGGGTCCACAACTCGGGTTGCTGTATGTTGGTATTTATAGTATTACCCATGCTGGTATAAATAGTTTTTTGTGCCAATTCAATTGCTCAATGCAAAAGTACACAAAAAATCGACACAAAACAAATATTCCCTGCAGTGTCACACCGTTTTGCGCCGCATTAGGTATCTTTATGTGGATTTTTTTGGCACATAAAGATACCTAATTGGCTGGACTTTGACTTTGACCTTGACTTTGACGTTGACTTTGACCTGCTTCGCGCTGGTGGGGTGTAAAGTTTATTGTTTAGAGTTTAGAGTTTATAGAGGCTTCGCGTCGCTGGGTATTTTAGCCACGAATTCCACGAATTGACACGAATTTATTGATTTTCACGAAGAAAA
>JABUUJ010000061.1:12484-15024 GCA_021443235.1 Muribaculaceae bacterium | reverse complement strand
GCGTAGATGGCGGTGACGGTGAGGAGCGTGACGAAGTAGATGAGGTCGCGCACGGTGATTACGGTGAAGTCGCTCGTCTTGAAATAGAGAACCCACGCGCCAAAGCAGGCTATGCCCGCCGCCACCATTGCCAGCACGGTTGCCCAGCGCGTTGTCGAGGTGGCGCGTTGTGGCAGTTTGTTGAGCAGTCGTGGTGTGAACCATTCGTTTTTGGCGGGCTGTTGGCTTTGCTCTTTAAGCAGTTGTTTTAATTTATTGTCGTCCATAGTGTTAATCTATATCACCAATTATATTCCTTAGATTTTCTTTGGCGCGTCGCAGGTGAGATTTCACCGTATTCTCGGGCGTGTCCATGACGCGCGCTATTTTCTTGATGGGCAGGTCCTCGATGTAGAAGAGCGTGATTGCCGTGCGCTCGGGCACTGGCAGTAGCTGCAGGGCGGCTTGCACCGTCATTTGCGCGTCGGCGGCACGCTCGCTACCTTCGCTTGCCTCGTCGGGCGGAGCCTCGTCGCCGAGCCGTTGCTCGTGGGTGTGGCGCGAGTGGCTGCAGAACTCGTTGTAGGCGATGCGGTAAAGCCATGTGCCGAAAGCCGACAGCCCCTTGAAACTGCGCAGGTTGACGTAAGCCTTGATGAACGTCTCCTGCGCGAGGTCGTCGGTGAGCATCTCATCGCCGTGAGTGAGGTTGAGCAGAAAGCGCCTCACCTGCGGCTGATAGGCTTCGACCAGCGTCCCAAAGGCGTGCCGGTCGTCGACCAGCACGCACTGTGAGATTAGCTTGAGCTCTTCAAGTCGGCTTACCATAGTTTATGCAATATACTTAGACGCCAGTGTTTTGTTCGTTGTTGTCGGCAGGCTGTGCGGGTTGCTGTGCGGGTTGCTGCTGTGCCACGTGCGGCTGCTGCATCGCCTGATGGCAAATTGCCTGCTGGATAGCATGCTTCTGCTCCATGTAGCTGGAGAACATCTTAGCGCCACCTATGATGAGCGGGATGAGGAATACTGCCGCCACTGGACTCGCGCCAGCAAATGCGAAGAATAAAATTCCTGCCACACCAACCGCGAAGGTGGGAATGCCCTTGATTTGGCCCCAGTTGATATTATAGGGATAGACATACTGTGGCTGGGGCTGTGGCTGGGGCTGGGGCTGAGGCTGGGGTTGCTGAGTGTTGTTGTCGTAGCTGCGGAAGGGTGGCGGCGCGGGTATGCCTTGCTCGACCGGCTGGCCCTGAACGGGTGCCGCAGGTGCATTGGGGAAGTTGTAAACGACGCGAGTAACCTGTCCGTTGCCCAGCGCGCCGTCGGGCAGCGGGTAGTTGTTCTCAATGGCCTTCTCCAGCACTTTGTACTTGCGTCGGCGGTTGAGGTAGCGGAAGAAAAGCACCAGCAGCACTATTGCCACGATGCCCGTGAGAAGGCCTTGGGTAATTGTGGACGCAGCCGACGACCAGTAGCGGTTCAGCTCAATAAGGCCACTTGTCCTGGCATCGTCATGCTGGTGGTTCTCGGCAGGGTTGGCCTCGCTGCCCACCAGAGTGTCATCGAGGTGGTTAACAAGTTCGTTGCTAATGATTTTCTCGACGAGTCCTGCCACGCGCGAGGTGATTACGGCGGTGTCGCCGTTGGCAACGACGATAGTGGTGTCGCCTTTTGTTGTGATGCTGGTGTTGCCAGCGTTAATGTGTTGTGGAGCAAAAAGTGCTGCCACAATAACTAAGGAATAAATGAGTCGTTTCATAAAATTGATGTTTTGTCGTTGTTTTCGTTGTTACACCCATTAGATGTCGCGACGCCAACAAAAAGTTGCACAAAAGTAAGATTTTTTTTGATATGATATACATTTTTCAATATGGTTTTGCATGTTATTACAAAAACTCTGCCCAAAATCTCTATCCCAAGATTTCTACTCCACTTTACTTGCAACTTGCAGCCTATGATGACAAGCATGATTTGTTTGATCCATCTTATGAAGGCAACATTTGTGAGAGCGTGAGTGTGACCTACAAAGGCGAGGAATACTTTTATGTTCCCCCAACGCAGCAATCGCCCAACAAGTCAAAGATATCCCTTAATCATTTTGTTGCAACATTTATGGGAATGTATATGTGGTCTCGTGCTGGAGCTGAAGAGTGGATGCCCTATACAATGCAGTTTGGAGACTTTGAGAGCACCCAAAATTACTCAAACGAAAAATTTATCGTAAAATGGCCCGATGGCAAGGTAGACGTGGTTGTGTGGAGTTTAGTCTATAAGCCCAAGCCAAGGCAAAAAGCGACATTTGAACTGACAGGGACCCTTAATGGAAAGAAAGTTGACTATCCGCTCTTTATCCATCGCAAGTTCTAACCAATAATTTTGGCGGCCTTATACTTTTTGATCCCTGATAAATAGAAGGTCGGTGGGACTAGTGAATGGATGCCATTAGGCATCGGTCTTCAAGTAGGCAGGTATCAGGGCGGCGGCGCGCAGCGGTGGCGTCCTGATGCCTGTAAATGGTTACAACAATAATCGTGTGCCGTTAGGTACACGTCATAAAA
>JABUUJ010000061.1:10063-11867 GCA_021443235.1 Muribaculaceae bacterium | reverse complement strand
CGAGGTGACTAATTTCGATGGCAACCATTACGTGGTTTCTATAATTGGGACGAACGCGTTTAAGTACAGCGAGGCAAAAACCATCTGCTTTGACTATGGCCCAAAACAAATTGAACCGAGAGCCTTCTATAGCTGCCACAACCTCGACTCCATCTCCTTCCCGTCGTCGGTTGACACACTTCAACAAAATATCTGTAATTTTTGTCCAAACCTCAAATATATATGCGTGAATCGCCCTACTCCGCCAGCCTGCCACGGCAAGGCCTTTACGAGCTACATCAACGCCGCCGGGGATGGCAATCAGGAAACATTAGAGCTGTATCTTTCCAACAGCTGCAGCACGCCCGAATCAATCAGCAAGTACCGCAATCACGCAGTATGGGGCAAATTTGGAAATATCTCCACCAACTTTAATCGAAACTCTGGCGACTTTTGCTCTATCCGTGACGGCGTGTTTAATTATTACTATGTAAACTCGCTGAGTGGCAATTGGAACTATTCTTGCACTCTTATAGGTATTGACCACGATTCCAGCATCAAAAACTACACAGCTTATTTTCCTTATCACACGACCGAGATTGGTAACCACGCATTTCAAAATTCAACTTTAGAATCGATAGACCTGAGCGGCGAAATTTACCTCACCAAAATAGGCGACGGGGCATTTGCTTCCTGTCATAGCCTCAAACAGGTGAAGCTGCCCAGCCGCGTTGCCAACATAGGTGATTTAGCTTTTTACGACTGCACCTCACTTACCGGTTTCACGGTGCCTCGGGATTGCATTGGGCTCAATCAAAATTGGGTTGACGGCTGTAGCTCGCTCACCAACATTTACGTCGAGGAAGGCAACTCGTATTTTCAGGCCTATGTGGGCGAAAGCGATTATGGAGAAGCAGGAAAACACTCACTGCTATATACCGACAATGGCAAGACGCTGTACCGCTGCCCCGAGGGCGCGAGTGATGTTCAACTGCATCATGGTGTTGAAACCATTAGATGGGCCGCTTTTCATAGCTGCAAAAAGCTTTTTCTTGTCCGCTTGCCTTACGGTGTAAAAACAATAAGATATAGTGCATTTTATGAGTGCACCGGCCTCGCGCATATATATATTCCCAGCTCGGTCGAATACATTGAAAATTATGCTTTTTATGATTGCACAAGTTTGAAGTATGTGTGTTTAAATTGCAGCGTTGCGCCAACGGCCTTCGACATGTCGTTTCCCCAAAACAGCAACATGGAGCTGGTGGTGCCCGACATATACGGCTTTGATGCCAAAAGCCACAAGACCAAGACTGGATTTAAAAACTTCGCTAAATATACGACCAACGCCTCATCGTGCTGGGATTTCATAGACGCCGACCTTAACAGGTATGTGGTGACAACACAGCCCAGTGGCAACACACCCGGCAAGGCGGTGTTGTCTGTATATGTCGACAATGGGGAATCCATATTCAGGACTGCAAAATATGTGTCGAACTCGCTTACAGGCCTCAGCACCAGCAGCCCATCTTACAGGTTTGAGCTTGTCGGGATTGGCAACCATGCGTTTAACGTGTACGAACACCCCAAATTGGAATGGGTTGACTTGCGCAACAGCACGTTCCTTACGCGAATCGGCACGAGCGCCCTCATGGGAACTCCCGGCAATTGGAGCATAAAATATATCGACCTTCCCTCTAACCTGGAAGTCATTGGCACCAACGCCTTCATGCACTGCTACAACCTGGGAGAACTCACCATCCCCAACAAGGTGACCGAAATTGGCGACAGCGCGTTCTATAACTGTTCCAACGTGAAAACCCTC
>JABUUJ010000061.1:5095-9808 GCA_021443235.1 Muribaculaceae bacterium | reverse complement strand
TTCGCTCCTTAACCAGCTGATACAGGCCTACTCACATCTGCTGCCTCCGGCAGCCCTTTGTTAGGGTCAAATTGTATATTGTTGCCTTTTTTTAATTTTCAAGAAGAAAAAAGTCAAGGTCAAGGTCAAAGTCAAGGTCAAAGTCATAACAGTTCCCCCCCATGTGGGGCGGAGGGGGGCTTACCATCAGCCCAGCAGGGCATTGCGCTGACGGCGGAAGGCGGTGAAGGTGCCGTAGATGTCGGTCATTGCCATGTTGGCGTTCTCGGCCTGGGCATTGTAGAGTCCCGCCGAGTTGTTGCCCGCGGTGGCCTTGCCTTGCAGCGCGCCACTCACGCCCGACACGTCCTCGAGCATCTGCATTTGCAGCTTAATCATCTCATAGCCGCCCACATTGGTCGCGTTGGCCGAAATCTGCTCGGGCTTCTCGCTGCCCATGTGAGGCGAGTAAGGCAAGATGCCGCCCGTGCTGCTCCACACCTGACGCACATCGGCCCATGTGAAGCCATCGGGCAGGGCGGTCTCGGGATAGAGCAACACGCCCTTGGCACACGATGCCATGATTTGGTCGAGCATGGTAATCATGCGGTTGACGTGCTTCTGCTGGTCGATCACGCCCTCGACAAACGAGTGCACCTCGCCATCGGTGAGCGGGTAGAACTTCATCACGAAGGGGTGGCGGCGATGGCCGTAGGGCGAGTCCCACTCGGCGAGCAGGTCGCCCATGGGCGAGAACCAGCGGCAGTGCCACGTGGTGACGATGTCCCAATGCACGTCGACACCCGCCTCGGGCTTGCGGTGTCGCACCGTTGCCGCCGGCTCCACAGCCAGCTGTGCCGTGGCGCGATTGTGGCTGATTGCCACCTCACGGCTCTCGAGCGTCCACACCTCGATGGCGCGGCACTTGCCTGGCTCGGCCGAGTGCCAAAAGTCGGCGGCACTCTGCGTGTCGGCGCCGATTGTCTGAGCATAGGCCGAGGCGCGCTCCACGGCGTTCTCGGTGTAGAGTCGCCTCACCCACTGTGCTTTGCGTCGCGAGCCACGTGCCACGCGCTGCAGCAGGCGCGCGACACTCAGGTCGTGCAGTTGGCCCACGATCTCGCAATCCCACGACCTCACATCGGTCATCGCGTTGACAAAGAACTTGTTGGGGTTGACATTATGCACCGCGACCTGTCGCTCGCCCGACACAACGTCCTCATCGACGCGCTGAACGCAGCACCCCGACACCAGAAACTCCTCCATGGCGCGGCTGTCGAGTTCGCCAAGTTCGTTGTAGGCGGCTATTTTCTCAAGGTTTTTGTTGACAGGCTCAGCTTCAATATATTGGGCCCGATAATGGCCCACGATGGTGCGCACGAGGCTGCGTATCAGGTTGTTGGTCACTGGCGCCGAGCCGTTGGCGGCATAGCGCTCATAGTCGGTCACGACGTTGCCCTGCGCATCGACGCTGAGGTCGCCCCACTGGTCGCCGTAGGTAAATCGCTTGTTTCTGAGGCGAGACTTGCGCAGTGAGGCTCCCGCCATCCACGCGTTAAAGGCGGCCCCCAGCACCGCCGTGTTTACATCTTGTTGCATAGTAAAAAAATTTAACACTGCAAAGCTAACCCCGCAATCCGCCATCGCACGCCGTCAACCACGCAACCACATTTTTCCATTAATTTTTTCTTGTGGAAAGGCTGTGGAAATAATGGGGAAATATTTTTTAGGATCCTTTGTGTCAATAGTTTAATTCGTGTTAATTTGTGAAATTCGTGGCTATAATTATATTTTGTGACGGGATTTTGTTATTTTATTTTGCGTTTTATTTGGCAATTTAATATAGGGCGTTGAAATTTTCAGTACCTTTGTAGTCTAAAACCAAAACAACACTCATAACTCTGAAAAAACGACAATGAAAATATTCTCAAACGACTCAATACGCCGCATCTTTGACCGGTCAATAGAGATTGAAGGCATCTCCATGCTCGACATGATGGAGCGGGCAGCATCGGCTATCACCTACGAAATCATGAAACGGTGGCGCACCACCAAGCGCATTGTCATCTTCGCCGGGCCAGGCGACAACGGCGGCGACGCACTTGCCGTGGCACGCATGCTCTTTGAGCAAGGCTACAAGCCGGCGGTTTACCTGCTCAACGTGGCCTCGTCGCATCTGTCGAACTGCTGCTCGGCCAACCGCGACCGCCTCTACGAGCTGGAGGGCATCGACTACACCGAGATTACCAAAACCCTTGAGCCACCCATCCTCTCAGAGAACGATGTGGTGATTGACGGACTCTTTGGCTCGGGCCTGCGCTCGCCGCTCAAGGGCGGATACACCTCGCTCGTGCAGCACATCAACGATAGCGGCGCCTACATTGTGTCGATCGACATCCCGTCGGGGCTCTTTGGCGAGCAGAACGCCCGCATCGACCGCCGCAACATCATCAAGGCCGACCTCACGCTCACCTATCAGTTCAAGCGACTGTCGTTCTTCTTTGCCGAGAACGCGCAGTTTATTGGCAATTGCCAGGTGCTTGACTTGGGACTGAGCTCCGATGCCATGGCCGAGATACCCGCCGACACCTATCTTATCGAGCAGGACGACGCCTATAGGATGATAATGCCGCGAGACCCGTTCTCCAATAAGTATGACCAAGGCACCATCTACCTTGTGGCAGGCAGCTATGGCATGATGGGGGCCGCCATCCTCTCGGCACGCGCCGCACTGCGCACGGGATGCGGACTGGTGACTGTGCACGCACCCAAAAAAGGCTATGTGCCGCTGCAGACCGCCGTGCCCGAGGCACTGTTTGAGCCCGACAAAGAGCAATATGTCACCTCCGCGTTTGGCGAGAGCCACACCTACAGCGCGGTGGCGATAGGTCCTGGCATCACCACCAGCGACATGACGCTCGACGCCCTCGACCAGTATCTCAAGCTGTATCACCATGCGTGCCTGCTCGACGCCGACGCGCTAAACTGCATCCATAAGCGCCCCATGCTACTGCGCAGCATCCCCAAGCACTCGATAATCACGCCTCACCGCGTGGAGTTTGACCGCCTTTTCGGCTCGCACTCATGCGACGAGGAGCGTTTATACAAGGCACTTAACGAAGCACGCCTCTACGACATAATCATTGTGCTCAAGGGTCACCACACCATGACCGTGTGTCCCAACGGCAAGGTATATATCAACTCGACGGGCAACAGCGGCATGGCCACCGCGGGCAGCGGCGACGTGCTCACGGGCGTTATCGCGTCGTTTGTCTCACAAGGCTACCAGCCCGAAACGGGTGCCGTGCTGGGCGTGTATATCCACGGCCTGGCAGGCGACATCGCCGCGCAGGAGCACTCCGAGTTTGGCGTGATGGCGAGCGATATCGTCGACAACCTGGGTCGCGCCATCAAGCAAGCCAAGACACGGTCGCTGTGACGGTGGCTTTAAATTTGACACTGACCTCTCGTTACAATCGAGAAAATCGTTATAGTCGTTACCCTCGAAAATTCAAAACCTCAAATAAACAATGTTGAACCAGGTTGAACCAAGTTGAACAATGTTGAACCAAGTTGAACAATGTTGAACTACGTTGAACTACGTTGAACCACATGCGCGGGACAGCCGATTTTTGAGCAAAATATCCTATCGTAATGTTAAAAGTTGTAATTTTTATTGGTTTTGGATTTTAACTTTTAAAGGTAACAAACGGGCTGAAACAGCAACAAGAATAGGAGTTTGGGGGCGAAAGCGGGCGCCGCGAGTTTACAAACGCAAATGTTTATAAGTGTTTCGGTGATTTGGAAGATTGGATTTTTAGTATTAACTTTGTAACACAGCGAGGCTATTGATGCCCGCCTGACGGCGATTATAATGAGAAAATCACTCAATCGCCCATTGTTGAACCAAACACTAAACTATGCAAGGACGAAAAATTAAAAATATCCTTTCTATTTTAGCAGTAAGCATCGCCTTATTGGCTCCCGCGATGAGCGCTAACGCGCAAGAACTTGCTGCGCGCAAGCACGGAACAGTGCTTGAACAGATTGAGAACTCCAACCTCAAGCAATCACAGAAAAGCCGCGTTCAGGAAATCCTGGACTACGCATATCAATTCCGTGGCGTACCCTACCGCCATGGCGCCTCGTCGCCACGCGCATTCGACTGCTCTGGCTTCACCAGCTACGTCTTCAAGCGCTTCGGCGTGAGCCTTGACCGCTCCTCGGGCGGGCAAATCAACGACGGCAAGCGCGTTTCGCGCGGCGACCTACAGCCAGGCGACCTGGTGTTTTTCAACGGTCGCGCCATCAGCCGCACACGCATCGGCCACGTGGGAATCGTGACTCAGGTCAACGATGACAGCACCTTCAAGTTTATCCACGCCGCTCGCGGAGGCATCAAGGTGAGCGAGTCGACCGAGAAATACTACAGCCGCCGATACATGGGCGCCTGTCGCGTGGTAGATTAAGAAAAAGTTAAGTTATAATCATAAAACAAAGGCAATCAAGATTTTAGTAAAATTTTCATAATTATTAAAAAGTTTATGGATGAGACCGAACGTGAGTTTAGTCTCATTCTTTTTGCAACAAAACACACACCCCCCGTTGATGCCCTTTAGAGATTAACCCAAATAGGCATAACTATTATCCCAAAAAGTCAATGGTCAAAGTCAATGTCAATGTCAACGTCGAATTAGAGATGCCGTTAGGCATCAGTCTTTAAGTAGGCCAGTA
>JABUUJ010000061.1:0-4927 GCA_021443235.1 Muribaculaceae bacterium | reverse complement strand
CCGCTGCGCGCCGCCGCCCTGATACCTGCCTACTTAAAGACCGATGCCTACGGCATCCATTCACGAGTCCCACCGACCTTCTATTTCATCATTACCTAAACCGGGGTCAAATTGTGTGGTCGCCAAAATATAATCCTTTTAATCAGTGAAATCTGTGAGAGATAAAATTTCTACAGCTTTTCCACAAGAAAAAGCCTTTCGGCGACACTCCTTGCTCCCTCTTTAGGGGGCCGGGGGACTCCCCCTTTAGGCGGCTAAATCCCCATCAGGTCGCGGTAGATGTCGAGGGCGGCACGCATGTCGTCGTCGGTGACGGTGATGCCCGTCTCCACGGCGCCGCACGAGCGCAGCAGCGAGCAGTTGATCTCGCCACTCACGCTCTTCTTGTCGTGGTGCATATAGTTGAGCAGTGCCTGATAGTCGTCGCAGGTGATGTGGAACGCGCCATAGTTGTCGCGCACATGGCGCGCAAGGCGATGCAGATGCTCGCTCGGGAAACCCCGCTTGAGGTGCGACAGCACAGTCTCGGCCACCAAGCCCCACGCCACGGCATATCCGTGGGCGATGGGCTCGCCACGGTGCAGAGCAAAGCTCTCGAAGGCGTGCCCCACGGTGTGGCCCAGGTTCAGGGCGCGCCGCAGCCCTTTCTCGTGCGGGTCTTGCTCGACGATGCGCTGCTTCACCTGCACCGAGGTGCGCACGAGCGCAAGCATCTGGTCGTGGTCGGCGGCCGTGAGGTCATAGTCGAGCAGTCGCATGAATTCGTCCTCGCTCTCAAGCATGCCGTGCTTGAGCATCTCGGCAAAGCCCGACTTGATTTCGCCTTGTGGCAGCGTTGCGAGGAAGCACGTCGATATAATCACCGCCTTGGCCTCGCTGAACACGCCTATCTCATTTTTCAGCCCATTGAAATTGATGCCGGTCTTGCCTCCCACGGCGGCATCGACGGCGCTGAGCAGCGTGGTGGGGATGTTGATGAAGTCGATGCCGCGCTTAAACGTCGACGCCGCCATCCCGCCCAGGTCGGTCACCACGCCGCCGCCCAGGTTGATGAGCAGCGACCGGCGGGTGGCACCATGCGCGCCCAGCTCGCTCCACACGTGGGCGAGGCTGTCGAGCGTCTTGTGGGCGTCGCCGGCGGCAATCGTGATCACATGCGCCCCGTCGAGCGCCTCGCACTGCACCAGCGGCAGCACCTCGCGGGCAGTGTTGTCGTCGCACAGCACAAACGTGCGGTTATAGCCCGCGCCCTCAAGCAGCCGGCTCACCGCCCCCTTCACATCATTAAGAAACAAAACCTCCTGCATGTTTTTGACTTTGACTTTGACTTTGACTTTGACTTTGACTTTGACTTTGACTTTGACCGNTCAGATTATTAAATCCTATTCAAGTATTAAAATATTAAAGTATTGAGATTATTAAATCCCATTCAAGTATTAAAATATTAAAGTATTGAGATTATTAAACACATGACCCGTACCACTTTATTTATTGCTTTGACGGCGATGGTGCTGAGCCTTGCGCTCACATCGTGCCACAGCAACGAGCAGAACTACAAGCAAGCCTACGACAAGGCCGTGGCCAAGCACATAGAGGGTGTGGGCGACGAGGCCTACAACCGCGTGCAGGCCGAGCGCCGCCGCTTCAACACGGTGATTAACGGCGACAGCGTGAGGCTCGTGCGCATGTATGCCAACGTGAGCGACGACAGCACCAAGGTGGCGCGCCGCTACAACATCATCGTGGGCGAGTTCAAGCAGATGTTTAACGCGCAGAACTACCGCGACCGCCTCAAGGCCGAGGAGGGCTTCCCCAGCTATCTGCTCTATGGCGGCCTGGGCACCGACAAGAAATACTTTGTCGTGGTGAAAGGCTTTGACGACCGCGACGTTGCCGGCGCGTTTCTCAAAGACCTGAGCAATAAGATGAAAATGCAGATCCTGGTGCCACAGGCCTGGATTCTCGAGAAACTTTAGCACAACGCACTATGAATATCACCCTTCCCCGACGCATCGACGGCAGCGAGCCGCCCATGCTCACCGACGCCCGACAGGTCACCATCATTGGTGCCAACGGCTCGGGCAAGAGCCGATTTTGCGACGCCCTGGTGCACAACCTGGGCGACAAGGCCTACCGCATCTCGGCGTTGCGAGCCCTCTATCCGGCGCGCGACGAGCGCGAGGTGCTGCCCGGCTCAATCGACGCCACCTTTGAGCGCCTCACCACCACTCACCCGCAATATACCAGCACAGCCGACAACGAGTTTGACCGCCTGTCGTTTATCATGCTCATGGACGAGTTCCGCGAGCTCATGGGCTACAAGGCGCTGACGCTGATGAACGAGCACCCCGAGTTTCCCAAGACCAAGCTCGACACCGTGGTGCACATGTGGCAGGAGGTGTTTCCCAACAACAAGGTGCTGCGCGAGAACGGCAAGCTCATGTTCACCAACACGGCCGCCGACGACAAGTTCACCGCCTTGCGGCTGAGCGACGGCGAGAAAGCCGTGCTCTATCACATCGCTGCCGTGCTCTATGCCATGCCCGGCGCCGTGATCATCGTCGACGACCCCGAGATGTTCATCCACCACAGCACCATGCTCACGCTGTGGAACGTGATAGAGGAGATGCGCAACGACTGCACCTTCATCTACAACACCCACGACGTTGACTTCGCCTCGTCGCGCGTCGACAACCAGTGCGTGTGGATCAAGTCGTTCGACCCGTCGGCAGTAGCGTGGGACTATGAAGTGATGTCGTCGAGCCACGAACTCGATGACGCTCTGTTTCTCGACATCCTGGGCAGCCGCAAGCCCGTGCTCTTTATCGAGGGCGACGAGACCCACAGCATCGACAGCAAGCTCTACCCGCTGCTGTTTCCCGACCATGTGGTGAAGCCGCTGGGCAGCTGCAACAAGGTGATAGAGGTGGTGCGCTCGTTTGGCGACCTGGTGAAATTCCACAACATCAACTGCCGCGGCATCGTGGACCGCGACCGCCGCACCGACCAGGAGGTATCCTACCTGCGGCGCAAAAACATCCTCGTGCCCAACGTGGCCGAGGTTGAGAACATATTCCTGCTCGAGACCGTGGTGCGCTGCGTGGCGCGCTACAAGCACCGCAACGAGGACGAAGTGGCGCAGAAGGTCAAGTCGCGCGTGATTGCCACTTTTGAGCAGATGATTCGCCGTCAGGCGCTGGAGCACGTGCGGCATCGCGTGAAGCACGACGTGGAGATGCGCATCGACATGAGGTTTCACAACATCAACGCCCTTGAGGACCACATGGTTGAGCTCGTCAACGAGATCAACCCCCGCAGCATCTATGAGCAGACCTGCCGCACCTTCCACGAGCTGGTGCAAGCGCGCGACTACGACGGCATCCTCAAGGTCTTCAACCACAAGCAGCTGCTCGCCGAGGTCGATGCCGCCACCTTGTGTGGCTACACAGGCCGCGAGGCCTACATGCGCGGCGTGCTGGGCATCCTCAAGAGCGACGGCCCCTTGTCGCGCCAGATGCGCGCCGGCATCAAGGCGATCTTTGAGTAGTTTTGGCTCACCGACCGAGGTCGCGCAAAGGCTGGCCGAAAAGCCGCAAAGTCAAAAAAAAGCCAAAAAATTTTGGCATAACACAAAAAATAGGTATCTTTGCGTGTTTATTTGGCTAAAAGCCAATTGAAGGACAAAAAAAACATAAAATTATAATAACTAAATGGCAGTATTAGAATCAATTAGGCAGAAAAAGAAAATTCTTGCCATCGTAATTGGCGGCGCCCTCCTCGCCTTCATTGTCGAGGTAGGCTTCGAGGCACTCGGCCGTCAAGCAAGCAACAGCACCGCCGCAAAGGTGGGCAGCGAGAAAATTGACATCATGGCATTCCAGAAACGCGTAGAAATGGAGGCCGCCAGGGACCAGAACAGCCAGAACCAGATGGATCAGGCCGTTCGCCAGCAGATGGTCCTTGAGCAGATGATCAGTGAGAAATTGCTCGAGAAGGAGTATGAGGCAGCAGGCATCAGCGTGAGCGACTTTGAGATCACCGAGCTCATGATAGGCAAGAACCCAGCTCCACAGGTAGTTCAGATGGCACAGCAGGTAGGCGCCGAGTCGCCAGCCATGCTCTACGACTTCATCAACAACCCCAAGAAATATGGCGCCGAGGAGAGCCAAATGGCCCAGCTGCGCAGCGAGTGGGAGAAGATGAAAGACGAGCTCACCAAGAGCTACAAGCTCTACAAGCTCCAGGCACTCGTTGCCGGTGGCTTGCAGGCCAACGACCTGGACCGCGCACAGATGCTTGAAGACGAGTCAAGCATCTCTTATATCAACTTCGTGAAGAAAGACTTCACCTCGCTGAGCGACGAGAAATATGCCGTAACCGAGAGTGAGATCAAGGCCGAGTGGGAGAAGAACAAGAAGCAGTTTGCCCTCGAAGAGGAAGGCCGCCTCGTGCACTTCATCGCACTGGGCATCGACCCCTCGGAGGCCGACAAGGCCGAGGCCAAGAAAGTTGCCGACGCTGCTTACGCCGCCCTGCAGAAGGGTGCGGGCATCGACTCGGTGCGCGTGCTTGGCACAGTGAAAATCGACACCGCCAAGGTTGCCGCCGGCAAGCTCAGCGCCAACATCAAGGACTTCGTGCTCAACTCGGCAGTTGGCGCAGTGAAGAACGACACCACCGTAGCCCCCGGCACCTACAGGATGTATAAGTTTATGAGCAAGACCACATCGGTTGACTCGGTACAGGTTACCTTTGTAGGCGTTCCCGGTGCCAAGTCGGCTCAGGACAGCGCATTGGCTATGCTCAACAGCGGCAAGACCGTTGACGACGTTGCCAAGGCCATCAAGGGCGCACAAGGTCAGGCCGACCAGTGGATACAGATTGCAAGCTACCCCGACTCAATCAAAGACAAGATTGTGAATGCCGG
>JABUUJ010000060.1 GCA_021443235.1 Muribaculaceae bacterium | reverse complement strand
GCAAAGCCCTCTATAAACAATAAACTCTCAACAATAAACTTTACTTATAGAACTTATCGCTGTCGTAGCGGCCGTCGTACTCAAACTGCTCATATATAAAGTCGCCCTCGCGGTGCCCGTTGGTGAAAAACGACTTGTAGGGCCAAACCAGCATGCCCCAGCCCAGCACGATGCGCATGAAGAGCCCGAAAAACAACGTCACCAGCATCGGCTTCACCACCACCGATATGCCGTACTTGCAGTTCTCGACGATATTGGTCAATGTGATGATGATGCCAAAGATAAAGTACCACGCCATGCGGCCTCCGTTCTCCGAGCGGATAAACAGCAGCAGCACAGCGCAAAACATCAGCGCCATGTTGAGAAACAGGTTGCTCTCGCGCGTGTCATTGATCTTGTCGTAGTTGTTCAAAATCACGCCCGCAAACACCAGCACCTCGACCAGATAGGCATAGCGAGCGCCAGCGTCGCTGCTATAGTCGCCCGTCACTTCAAGGTCAAGGTCGGCAACCTCGATGTAGGCGTCATAGAGCGCCGACGTCGCGCCGCTCAAGCCCACCACCAGGCACACCCCCAGCACCGCCATCACTTGCGGGATGGGCAGGCGACGGCGAGGCACGAAAAACATGAGCGCAAACACCGCGCCCGACTTGTGCACCAGCGCCACGCACACCATGATGACAGCAAACAGCCACCACTTGCGCTCTATCAGCGGCTTGATGCTGAGCAACGCCAGCGACACTCCATAGACCTGACGCAGGTAGGTGAACGAGAAGAAAAACATCATTCCCATAAACACCACAAAGGCAAACGGATAGTTGGTGATGTGACGCCTGAACGCAATGTAGAAGTTCAGGTAGATGAGCATCGTGAAGGTGAAGATAAACACATAGCGGTTGACGGTGAAGTGCGCTATCGCCCAGTTAATCCAGCTGTAGCCCACCTCAAAAAACAGCATCGCTGGAATCTGCTCCACGCTCCTGTCACGCTCCACGCCAGCGGCTATCGCGTCAAAAATCTCGCCATAGATATAGCGGTCATAGCCACCCAGCATGTCGCTCACCCCCACAAAGAGCGCCAGAAACAACATATAGCCCAGCAAGAACCACCTCTCTCGAGCCAGGCTCTCACCAAACGCCATCGCCACCACCGGCACCATAAAAATCACCAAATACAACAACATACTAATTACACTTTTGCTAAAGGATAGAGGACTGTGTGAATAGCATTTTTGACAACTCGTTTCATTTGGTTTGTCTTATACACTTTTCTGCAGTATTTATATACGCGCTTTGCGTCACGTGCAATAATGCTATCCAAGAGTTCATCATCAGCATATTTGTCGTTACCTTCCTTTAGTTTTAAAAAATCTGAGTAAAAACCTGCTTGCAAAACCTCGTTCAGCACCTTTATAACCGACTTACCATATTCGGTCTCGGCATCTTCTTTTGCCTCGTTGCCAATAAACCCTTCAAAATTATTGCGTTGCTCTATCATCAAGCCTTGTTCAAAGCAATTAAGACTGTATTTTTCTATAAGCTGAAGGCGGTCCATATATATTTCATTAGAGCGCCTTATGTTCATCTCGCCTGTCCAAATATTATTCTTCTTTCCAGAAGTGATGCCGCCCCACCGCCAGTTATAGCCGGCATAGTCGATAAACATGATTTTCCTCAAGTAAGGAAAAATTGTCATGCTGAATACAAAATCCTCGGCAATGTAAGAACTGGGAGGAGTAAAGCCTGATTCGGTAATAACCGATTTCTTAATCAGTTTGCCCCAATATGTGACCATAAAAACCGAATTCCCAAAGAAATTGCTGTAATATCTCACAAAGTTCTTTCGCGCGTCATCTTCCTCCGTTGCATGGGGATTAATCTCAATTACGGTATCAACGGGAGCCTGTGTACAATGCAACCGAGCATATCCAATAATAGGCAGAACTTTCTTGTGGTTCATAACCACCATGTCGAGGTCATGCTCAATCGCTGGTTCAATCATTTTTTTCAGCGCATCGGGCTCCAACCAGTCGTCACCATCGATAAAGCACAGGTATTCCCCTTTTGCTTCCTCTATGCCACGATACTTCGCCTTGCATATTCCAAGGTTTGTTTCGTTGTTGATTATGCGGATGCGGGAATCCTTTTTGGCAAATTTCTCGATAACAGCAAGGTCGTTGCCAGGAGAGCAATCGTTGACGCACAGCAACTCCCAGTCGCTATAGCTTTGTGCCAATACCGACTGAATCAGCTTAGGAATATAACGTTCCGATTTATAGAAATTTGCAATTACCGAAATAGTCATGTCGTCCAATAATAAGTCACATAGTTTTTGGGTTCTAATGATACTATGCGTGCTGGAGCCCCTACAACGGTTGCGTTGTCGGGGATGTCTTTCGTTACAACACTGCCAGCTCCAATTGTGACATTGTTCCCAATGTTAACTTCTCCCACTATGGAGGCGTGCGGACCGATGTAAACATTGTTGCCAAATTTTGCCGCGCCACCGCTCACAGAACCAACTGAGCAAAATTGAAAAACAGTGCAGTTGTCGCCAAATTCGGTTTTCCAATTAATAACCATTGGCGTAAAATGTGCAATTTTAAATGCATATCCAATTTTGGAATGCCGGCTCAAATGCACCTGATACTTAGTAGATAAATGCCAGTAAACAAGTCGAGCTAAAAAGTAAAAGGGATTCTTATGTTGCGCAAGTCGAAGCCAGAATGTGAATTGGAAACTTTTATTAATAGGGGAAAGCGCTAATTTCCAAATTTTCAGTGTAATTTTTACCCCCCCTTTCTTAAGTTGTTGTATATCACCACCATAGTAGCGATAATAATCAGACTTAATATATAACCAAATATCAGAAAATGACATTAGAACTAATAATTATATTGGGTTGCAAAACTTGTCTATATCATCATTGCAAATAAAAACTTCGTTGTTCTCACTATAGTACTTATCAAGCATAGCTTGTGAGTCTGCGTTATTTACACGGCGGAAGCCCGAGCCAATAAGCTTAGCGGGGCTTCCTCCAATGATAGAATATTCAGGGATTGTTTTAGAATAATCTTTGCTAACCATTGAAAATGGTCCAGCAAGGATTGTTCCAGTTGGCAGCACAGCACCTTTCTTTATTACGCAGTTACCGCCAATCCAACAATTGTCATCAATTATAATTGGCTTTTTGTCATCACGCACTTCGCCATTGCTGGTATTTATCACATAATGGAAATCGGTGTCCATGACCAAATTATTATTTGCCATACGCACACCTTTGCCAATTTTTATATAAGTATGGACAAAAAAAGTATTATTATCTCCAAGATATGCTTTGTCATCAATTTCAAAAACTGCACCATAATCGATGTGTAGTCTTAATCCTCTGCGTAAGCCAACTTCACCATGTATTATAAAATCTCCATCAATGCGAAGAAAAGATTTTGAATGGTAACTTCTCACAGGTTCTGTCATCCCAATTTGCAGAATGCCTTTCCTAAAAACACCGTCATCAATAATAATCCTTCCTTTCAACGAAGAAAGTTTGCATGGGCCATAGATAAGCACAGGAAATTTAATTGCCTTTGAAAATGGGAACATCATAAAATTAAGCAACAACGTTTTAACCCAGTTCACCCTATCAAAAGTGGTAAATGACAAAAACTTAGAAATCAATATCTTTGTTGACATCATGTCTATACTAGTTGTTAAGGATACTTCTAATTGTATTAAAATAATTTATGCTAAGCTCTTAGGAAATTTTGCATAAACGTGTAAGTTGATATATCGCTATATAAATTTAAGCAAAAACCATAAGGCCGGTTTGTTTACAACAAATGTTATAAGATTCCATTTTTTAGACAATGTTTTGCCTTTTATTGGATATAATTGGTTTTCTTTTGCAACATTAACAAATTCATCAAGAATTTCTTTGTTTACATTTGCCCTAATCATGTTTCGAATAGTTCCAGCAATGCAACTATTAGCAAATCGGTCAAAGTAGGTCTGAAGTTCTTTGTCATTTACTCGTTCAGTGTAAAAAATTCTTCTTAAAGCCAATATTCTGGCGGAATCTCCAGCATATTTTTTGCGCTTATTTATATCATTGCTTCCGCGAATTGATTCGCAATTAAATACATATACATACATTGAATCATCGACAAACATGCATCTTTGTGCTACTGCAAACGCTCGGCCGTTTAATTCAACATCTTGTTGCGTAATACCTTCAGTAAAACTTATTTGGTAATCATCCAGGAACTTTGATTTATAAAAATTAGCACAGGCCGACCGCACCACATCATCGGCGTTTTGTAACAGTATATCCCTTCCCTTGAGTAGGACATTGTTTGGGCTGTTGTGGTGCAGTTTTTCAACTGTGCCATCTTGCTTCATTTTTGATAGTGAGAAATGGCAGATGTCGAGGTCGTTTTCCTCGCATATTGAAAGCACACGGCCGATGCAATTCTCATAAATATAGTCGTCGGCGTCGACAAACCAAATGTAGTTGCCCTTGGCATCTTTTAATCCAGTATTTCGGGCTTTGCTTGAGCCGCCGTTTTCTTGTGAGAATACCACCAAATTGGGATATTCTTGGGTAAGCCGACGAGCCACTTGCAGGGTGTTGTCCTTGCTGCCGTCGTCGACGATGATAACCTCATATTCTTCTTGAGGGATGTCCTGATGCTCGCAGCTGGTGATGCAGCGCTCGAGGTATTGCTCTACGTTGTAGGCTGGAATGATGATGCTTAGTTTCATTTATAAAGTTTAATGTTTATTGTTTATAGAGGGCTTCGCGTCGCTCGCGTTCAACATTGTTGCTGTATTTCCCCCACAAAGAAACCTAAAAAATTATTTCTTTAGACCAGGTTTTTAAAATAGTAACAATAGGATAATGCCGTAGGCATTTGTTTT
>JABUUJ010000005.1:85486-88499 GCA_021443235.1 Muribaculaceae bacterium | reverse complement strand
CAACCAGCTGATACTGGCCTACTTAAAGACTGATGCCTAACGGCATCTCTTACAATCTATAGACTCCTTTTTTATCGGGGTCAAACAGTATATAGTTACCTAATTTTATTCCCCATAGATATGGGGTTATATCGGGCGGGGAGATTTTTTGTTGAAAAGGTGGTGGGTGATTCAATTAATTTTATTAATTTTGTGGCAGATAGGCTTGAAACATGGTTTTGAGCCCATAAACCTCTTGTAACGTTAACGTTTAACTAACCTCGACAACCGCTATGAAACGTATTCTCATCGCATTAGTGGCGTTGCTTATTGCCACCACCGTGACCGCTCAGGAAGCACTCAAGCGCGAAATGCGCACAGTGTGGATTGCCACCGTGTCAAATATCGACTGGCCTCAGTCGCGAGGCACCGGCACCACAGTGATCAACAAGCAGAAAAAGCAGCTCACCGACCTGCTCGACGGCTTTGCCGCCACCAACATGAACGGCGTGTGCCTGCAGGTGCGCCCCATGGCCGACGCCCTCTATAAGTCGAGCTACGAGCCGTGGTCGAGCTACCTCACCGGCACTCGCGGCACCGACCCGGGCTGGGATCCGCTGGAATTTGCCGTCGACGAGTGCCACAAGCGCGGCATCGAGTGCCATGTGTGGATAAATCCCTACCGCTTCAGCAATAGCGGCGGCAGCGAGCACACCACGCCTCAGGATCAGGCGCTTAAGGCATCGGGAATTCTCATGACCGTGGGCAGCAGGGTGGTGTTCAACCCCGCCCTTGAGGCATCGCGTCAGCGCGTGGTCAACGTGTGCAAGGAGATTATCGAGAACTATAATATCGACGGCATCATCTTTGACGACTACTTCTACCCTGGCGATGGCATGCCCAGCGACTCATCGGCCCCCGACTACCAGTTGTGGGTTGACAGCGGCACGAAGATGAGCATAGGCGACTGGCGTCGCGCCAACGTGAACCTGATGGTGCGCAACGTCTATGACATGGTGCAGGAGACGCGCCCCTACGTCAAGTTCTCGATAGGCCCCGCGGGCGTAGCCGGCACCAAGAGCACCTCGGCAAGCAAGCACAACGTAGAGCCGTGCCCCACCGGCAGCGACTGGCAGTATAACCAGATTTACAGCGACCCGCTCGCATGGCTCGAGGAAGGCACCATCGACTTCATCTCGCCACAGCTTTACTGGAAAACGACCCACGCCACCAATGCCTTTGAGCCCCTCACCAAGTGGTGGAGCTACATCGCACGCCACTTTGGGCGACACCACTATGCGAGCACCAACATATATTTCATGGAGTCGACCAACACGATAGAGGACTGGCAGGAAGCCAACGCACAGATATTGCTCACACGCAAGTATGCCGACACCGGCACTTCGGGCGTAAACTTCTACTCGGCCAAGTACCTCAACGGGCCGCGTTGCACTGGCCTGGGCCAGTATCTCGCCCAGAACACCTTCACCAGCAAGGCGTTGACGCCATGCCTCGACTGGAAGGCCAAGCACACCTTCGGCGCTCCGCAAAACGTGGTGCTCAACGGCAACACCCTGTCGTGGACACCCATCGACACATTGCTGGTGAAATATGCGGTCTACGCCATACCAAACAGTGTCGCTGGCGACGAGATAATGAGCGAGACCTATGGCGGCATCAAAGGCGACTACCTGCTGAATGTCACCTACTCGCCCACGTTCACGCTCGACGACACCTACAGCGACGGATACTGGTTTGCGGTTACAGTGGTCGACGGCTGGGGAAATGAGTTTGAGCCGACCTACATCAACGCTCCAAGCGGCCCCGCACAGGCCGCAACACTGATTGCGCCCATAGGCGGCGTCACCGTGCAGTGGAACGAGACCTTCAAGTGGAGCGCGGTGCCCGATGCACGCTTCCGCCTGCAAGTGGCTGCCGACGAGGCATTTGAGAACATCGTGATTGACCATAAGAACCTCACCGACAGTTGCGAAACCATCGACCTCATAGCGCTTGAGTCGGTAAAGACCTATTACTGGCGAGTTATAACCTCGCAGTCGGGTTGCTTCGACGCAGCGTCGGCAGTGGCAACCTTCACTACGCCCCAGCACCCCATGGCACCCGTAACCGCCCTCGTCTCGCCCGAAAACGGAGCCAACATTGACGCTGATTTCGCACTTGTTTTCAGCAAAGTAGGCGCGAGCGGCTACAATGTGCAGGTTTCGGCCGAAAGCGACTTTGCAACAATAAAATACAGCAGCGACAAGGCCGTGGCCGACGGCAACAACATGCGCCTCGACGTGCATGCGGCGCTGCTGGGCAAGGGCAAGTTCTACTGGCGCGTGGTGACCACGTCTCCGGGCTGCGACCCGTCGGTGAGCGACGTGCGCCAGTTCACCATCACCAAGGTGCCCACAGGCGAGTATGAGCCAGGCTATGTGATGAAACAGGATGTTGACACCTACGCCCAGGTGGGCAACATGCAACTGATTAACCGCTGGGTGCGCTCGGTAAAGTCGGAATATGACAATATCTCGTTTGACTCCAATGGTCTGATGAACCGCGGCTTCACCGCCCGCGACGGGCGCATTTATGTGATTGGGCGCAGTGAAGGCTCAAGCAGTGCCAGCCTGTATGTGGACCACTATATTGCCGACACTGGCGAGCGTCTGAAGCGAGTGAGCGTGTCGAGTGCGGCGCAGTGCAGCTATTTCCCCGCCAACGACATCTTCCAGGACGACGCCGGCAATTTCCTCATTAGCAACCTCACGCTCAACGTGGGCAGCAACGCTGTGAACATCCACCGCCTTGACGTCGAGACAGGCGAGGTGACACTGTGCGCAAGCCTGTACTGCAACAACACCTCGACAGTGCGCATCGACCACTGCAACGTGCTGGGCGATGTCGCTACGGGAAGTTTCCATGTGTTTGCGGTCATGGCGAGCGGCACGCAGGTAGTGCGCTGGACGGTTGAGAACGGCAACACCGTCGACACGCAGGTGATGCAGGCCCGAGCCTACTGCCCATCGTCGCG
>JABUUJ010000005.1:66403-85481 GCA_021443235.1 Muribaculaceae bacterium | reverse complement strand
TTCGGCATCGCGCCACGTTGCTATCCCGTGAGCGAAAACCAGGTGTGGGTTAAGGGCGGCAGCGTTTACCTCACTCTCTACGATTTCCTCACAGGCAACATAATTGACAGTTTTGACAATAACTCGGCACTGAAACCCAAGAATACGGCAAGCAATGGCGCGGCGCTGTTTGAGATGGGAGGGAAGCCCTATCGACTCTACTGCTCGGGCGACCATGGCGACTCGGCAGGGCTGCAATACACCCTCATCGAGGGCGGAGACGACACCGAGGAAGGCGGATTTGCCGCCTACCACTACATGTGGACCTTCCCCGCCCAAGGTCTGGGCAGCGTTAACAGCAGCACCTGGGACGCTCCATGCTGTGTTAACCGTGGAGCCAACGACCGCGAAAAATATCTCTACGTCTATGCGCCAGGCAACGGCCTCGCAGCCTACACGTTGCGCGACATCACGCCACTCCCGGGCGATGTTAACGCCGACGGGGAAATCAATATCACCGACATTAATTGTCTGATAAATGTCATCCTGGGCAACACCCCCGCCGCCACCTATGAGGGACGTGCCGATGTCAACGGCGACGGCACGACCGACATCCTCGATGCCAACATCATAATCAACCTCATCCTAGGCAAATAAGTGCAATAGGACAGCTATGTTAAATTCAAGTTAAAACCTATTGCTTTGTTGTGGTTTTCAAAGAAACAGATTAAATTTGCATCGTTGTTTTCGAATAAGATTTTTTATATGTATAAACACATAACATTTTTCATAGCATTAGTTGTTTTTAGCGCTTGTTCTGACTCCATAATTCAAGACACAAGCGCTCAAAAAGCAATGACACAGCCGTTGTCGGTTTCTGTTGAAAGAATGTTTGACACACGCAATTGGGAAAAGTGCGGCACATTTCAAGACAAGTTGAATGCGTGCCAGATACCCGATAGCATAATGTCATATTTAAGTACTAACGATCTCGTTTTCCTACTTGCCTCACATCCACTTAATGCCATATGTTATGCATACGACAACCCAATGGTGGGAGCAAACTATATAATGCAGAATTTTAATGGCTTTAGTGAGTTGATTAAAAGAAAAGATTTTGCCGAGGCTGCCATAGACTTTTATGAAGGGATTGATTATTCCAATATTGAGAAATCGCCACATCCCATTACCATCAGAGACGGGAAAGGGCGCGCCCTCAGTTTCTCCAATCTTGCTTTTTTTGAAATGGTTATGTCTACTGAAGCCATAACAAAATTGGCAGAGGATGCTGCTCAATTGAAACGTCTAGAGCAGGTTGCAACTGAAAAATATGATCAAAAATTAGAGCAGATTGAGACACTTGGGGCCTTATCTCTTGTAAACTCGTTGAAAATCCTATCTCAAACAACAATTAGGACCCGCCCTTTGCCAAAGGAAGAAACTGATGTCCTTAGAAAGTTTTTGGAACAAGGTGGCCCGATAGACATAACAGAGGTCTCAAAAATTGTTTTTACCTATAAATCTATGGAGCAATGAAAAGGATTCTGTTTTTTCTTAATTTAGCTTTGGTGTGTATGATTTTACACGCTGAAACGGTTTATACTACTGGGAGAAAACCAGTTGAGGTTCTCGTGTTAAATGAGATGACACCATCTCTAATAGCACAATGTAATGCCGATTGTGCTGAAATTTTTCCCAATGTCACAATATTGGCGCCCGCGTCACAAAGGTATAATTGCCACAGTTATGCGTGGTATATGACCGACACGACTAATCCGTCATATTACTGGATGAATCCGCTTAATTCCAATAATAGCGCTAATATATCGAAATACTGGGTTGATGACCATTATTCTGAGACTACCGAGGCCAATTGCGTTAAAATAGTATACTATAGCAGCAGCAACACCAACAATGACGCTAACATAACACATTCGGCAGTGAAATCGGCGATTTCGGGCTATTATGAGTCAAAATGGGGCTCATGGCCATTAGTTAGGCATCTTCCGAATGATGTACCACCATCATATGGGACCACAAAAAGATACTTCAAGGTTCATCAGATAGTTCCATCAAGCGGAGCGCTTGTGTGCAGCGCAGGCTCAGGAACCATAGGACGAAATGTGTCGGCCGATTACATAGCGAGCTTGCCTACTTCGGTAAGCCAGCGTTCTACGTGTGCAATAGTTGACCACAAAGGTGATGATGCTATTGATAGCGGTAGCGCGCAAGTTAACTCGACAAGTAGCACAGGCGCAAATATTACGTTCACGAAGGCTGGCGTGTATGAGATATATTTACGATTCTACAGCTACTGTGGACAATATATTGGTGAGTATTGGTATGAAGCTATTGTACAATAATCAAATAATTTCGTAGTATGAGAAGAAAATGTATATATTTATGTGGCTTGGTGCTGAGCGTGATGCTTTTCTCATGTGGCAAGACCGAGAACGAGCCCAAATGGCCCGACTCGGAAGACTATAGTTCCAAGCCCAAGGAGGGTAGCGGCAAGTTGTTTCTGGAAAACGGCATACTTGTTGAGGCAAACACAAAATTCACATCCGACGAACTGAAGCGCGCATTGGCACAATATGACTGGGTTATGCAATATTATATTTGCTACGACAAGAAGAAGGTGTCGGGTGTAATAGAACCAAAATTTTGTTTGCCAAAATGCTTGCTAAATAATGGCACATGGTTCTCTGCCACTTACAACGACGATTTAAAAAGCGTTGAACCCAACGATTATAACACCTATGTTCTTGTCAATAATGAGTTTTATTTAAAGCACAATAAATTATCCTCGCTCTCTTATTATCCATCAGGGACATTCAAAATTATGGCGGTTGACTTGAACTCATCTCGAAAAAGACTTATAGTTGACCTTCATGAGAACATTTCCTGGTGCTTTTATGGAGCTACCGATAAAGTTCCTGTGGGGTTTGACATAGAAAACATGTGGTTGAGAATGGTCTATTTCCCCGCTACCCCGACTGAAGTGAATCAACAGTGATGAGACAGCTGGCATTGAGATTCATCGTCATGGTGTTGGCTATGTTGCCCACACACATCGTGCAGGCCGCCGAGCGGGGTGACTCCACCTCGTTGCTTAACCGTGGGGTGAAACTTGACAGCATTGTTGTATATGGTGCTCACACCGACTTTGGCGTGACCTCGGTTCAGATGAGTGCCATAACGCTTTCGAAAAGCCAAATTCAGTCGGTGCCTGTGTTTATGGGCGAGCCCGACGTGCTGAAGACGCTGCAGAAATTTCCTGGCGTGCAGTCGAGCAACGACGGTGCCGCGGGAATCTTTGTGCGTGGCGGCGACTACGACCAGAACTACATCACCCTCGACGGCTCGGCACTTTACAACGCCGAGCATCTCAAGGGCTATGTGAGCGCGATAAATCCCGATGTGGTGCAAAGCATAAACTTCTATCGTGGAGGCTTTCCGGCACGCTATGGCTCTCGCCTGTCGAGTGTGGTCGATGTGGGAATAAAGACTGGCGACTTCCACAACTATCACGGGTTGCTGAGCGTGGGCACCCTATCGGCCAGGGCACAGATTGAGGGTCCCATCTTCAAGGGTAAGACCTCGTTCAACCTTGCAGGGCGAGTGTCCTATTTCGGCCTTATTGCCCGTCCGGTGCTCAAGAAATTCTACGACAAGCCCGACGCCCTACAGCCCTATGAGAACATGCGCTACTATGACATCAACGCCAAGGTTGTGCATCAGTTCAACGACCGCCATCGGCTCTCGGGGGTGTTCTATTATGGCAAGGACGTCGACGACAACACGCCCTCAAGCAGCACCAACGAGTATAGCACGCTGGGCGACGAGAGCGTGCCGTTTGACCAGCAGAGTGCCCACAAGGAGAAGCGCCAGAGTGCGATGAGCAACAACTGGCACAACCTGGTGTCGAGTCTGTACTGGACCGCAAGGTTCAACGACAAGATATGGCTAAACACCAACCTTAGCTTCAGTCAGTATAAATACCGTCTCACCTACGAGAACACCTACCTCAACGACGTAAAGGACAATTTCAGGCCTTATTACCACTATGAGGAGTCGTCGGTGATGAGATACAACAACGACATAAGCGACCTCGCGCTCACCGCCGATGCCAAGTTTAGCCTGCACCCGCGACACCTGTTGCGTGGCGGCATCAAGCTGTCGACGCAGCGTCTCACTCCAGCCACCATTGTCGACAAGGACTCCTACTTGAGCCAGTTTAACGGGCCCCTCAACTACTCCAAGACCGAGCAGATGCCCATTCCGCTCTACCTTGAGGACGGCGACAGCCTGCACTACAAGTCGGGCAAAGGCAACGACGTCAACAGTATCGCGTTGTATATTGAGGACGATTATGATATCTCTACACACTTCAAGGCCAACTATGGTGTGCGCATCGCTGCCTATGGCGCGTCGGGCAAAGGCTATTTCTCGTTTGAGCCTCGAGTGTCGATCAGCTACATGCCCAGCGACCGCACCGCGATCAAGGCCTCTTACACTCGCATGGCGCAGGGAATACACCGCCTCATGAGTGGCAATCTGGTGATGCCCAGTGATATATGGGTGCCAATCACCAACAAAATCCCGCTCATGACAAGCGACATGTGGGGATGTGCCTTCAACTACAAGATGCCGGGCGATATAAACGTGGCGATTGAGGGCTATTACAAAACCATCAAGAACGTGCTCGAGTATCAAAATGGCGCTTCATTCACCATGAGCGAGACGCGCTGGCAAGACATCGTGGCAGTGGGCGACGGGAGGGCGTTTGGCGCCGAGCTGCTCGTGGAGCGCCGTTTTGGCAACACAACGGGCTGGCTGAGCTACACATGGTCCAAGTCGCTGAGGAAGTTTGACCGCGAGGGAAATGTGCTCAACTCGGGTAAGGAATTTTACTCGGCGGCCGACCGTCGCAACAACTTCAGCCTCAACATCACCCACCACTTCACCCTGTCGCGCAAGGTGGGGCTTGACCTTACCGGGTCGTGGAGCTACCAGACCGGGCGACGTGGAACCATCCCCTATGCCTACCTCTTCGGCTACAACCTGCGTGAGTATGAATATCTGGGGCAGCATGGCTTTGAGCAATACTGGGACGTGTATGCTGGCAAGGATATCAGCGGTCTGCTGACCACCGACTTTGGCAGCTTCACAGGCTCGCCATTGCCCATCTACTCGTTCAAGACGCGCAACGACTTTGTGCTGCCCAGCACCCACCACCTTGACATACAATGCGTCGTTTCGCTAAAGTCAAGGCTGGGCGAGAGCTCGTTTGGCCTGAGCCTTTACAACGTGTATAACCGCAAGAACGTGAGCAACATCTATGTGGGACATGAGGGCTCCAAGATTGTGTTGAAAGGCTTGTGTCCGTTTCCATTCATGCCATCACTTTTTGTCTCTCATAAATTCTGATTGTCAATGACTAAGAAATTCCCGCTTTATTACATACTGGGCGCGCTCATGCTTCTCGCCAGCTGTGAGACGACGGTGCCGCTCGACTCGAGCATCGACACTGAGTATACCATTTACGCGCTCGCTGTTGCCGGACAACCTGTCAAGGCGCACATCTCTCACAAGCTCAGCATTTCGATGGGCGTGGCTTTTGACCATCTTGACCTTGACGCCTTCACCAAGCAAAGCACCGACTTCTACAAGAAAAGCCTGCTCATCGATGACGCAAGTGTCGGCCTTACTGTCAACGGCGGGTTAACCTATGAGATGGCCTACGACACCACGCTGTGCTGCTACACAAGCAGCTACACGGCGCAGCCGGGCGACGAGCTGAGGATTGATGTCGCGCCCCAAGTGGGATGTAAGGCCGCCAGCACCGTCACCCAGGTGCCCACCTTTGCCGCTGAAGTGAGCAAAGTGGCCTATGATGTCTATTTCGACCAGATAGCCACTATGGCCGACCGCAAGTGGGAGCATAACTGGCGTGACTATGACGCCTATGGCGCCGACTCGCTGATGATTATCTCGTTTGACTTTCAAGACCCTCCTGGCGAGCGCAACTACTATCGTCTCAAGGTGCGCAGTTGTAACAATTTCAAGGCGACATCGCACTACCAGGGCGGGGACTCGGTGAGCACGGCATGCGACGTGTTTTTCTCTTCCGACCCGCTTTTCTATGACTCTCGGCTTGTCAAGGGCTATGGCTCATGGAGCCCATATTTCTCCAATGTCTTTGACGACCACTCAATCGACGGCAAGAGCTATCGCCTCACGGTGCGCAGCCGCAAGAGGCTTGAGCCCGACACGTTCACAATCATCGAGATGCAGTCGATCAGCGAGAGTTTGTTCTATTACCTCAAGTCGATACAACTTTACCGCATCTCGACCGACGATGTCTATTCCAACCCTATCGCCATCGATGGCAATGTTGACGATGGGTGGGGCGTCTTCGGCGCGCTAAACACTCGCACCTACATAATTCACCGCTAAAATCAGCATTTTCAGCACGCGCCATGAAATAGTTAATGTGGCAACTAAAGTAAAAAGAATCACAGAAATAGTGCTTCTAATCGGAATTTTATGTAACTTTGCACAAAATTCCGATTAGAAGCATGAAGAAAAATGCAAAATACATAGATAGACCTCTATATTTGAGGATGTTATCCAATCGAAGAGAAAATGGCGAAATAAAGATAATAACCGGGCCACGACGTTGTGGCAAGTCATGGCTATTGAAACATCTCTATAAAGATTTTCTCATAGACAATGGTGTGAGTCCCGAAAATATAATTGCAATTTCGCTTGATCAAGACGATGTGCTAGATTATGATGACCTCACCGATGTAAAGCAGCTTAAAAGCTACCTTCATCAGCGCATCAAGGATGAGGAGTCCATGTACTATCTATTTCTTGATGAGGTGCAGGAAATTGATGGGTTTGAGAAATTGGTCAATTCGTTTAATGCCAGGGCAAATGTTGATGTCTATATTACAGGCAGCAACTCAAAATTTCTTTCAAGCGACATTCGAACTATTTTTCGGGGACGAGGAGATGAGATTAGGGTTTGGCCTCTTTCGTTCAAGGAGTTTTCAGCAGGGCGCAATGAAAGCATCTCGGAATTGTGGAAGGAGTATTATACTTTTGGGGGCATGCCAGCATTATGCAATCACGAGGCCCCAGAGCAAAAGGTAAAGTACCTGCGCCAGTTGTGGGCAAAGACCTATATAGACGACGTGGTAGAGCGCAATCAAATACGCAATCGAGTGGCCCTTGAGTCGCTTGTTGATGCCCTATGCTCAGCAATAGGGTCGCTTACCAACGCATCGCGAGTGGCGGCAATGCTATGGGACAAGCAGAAACTGAAGATAGACCCCGAAACTGCAAATAAATATATTAAGGCTTTGGAAAATGCCTTTTTGTTTGAGGGTGCACAAAGATACAATATCAAGGGCAACCAATACTATGACTCCATACAAAAATATTATGCAGGCGACATAGGCTTGCGCAATGCAAGGTTGAAATTCAGGCAGCAAGAGATATCGCACATAATGGAGAACATAATCTATACTGAATTGAGAATCAGAGGATATCTGGTAGATGTGGGCGTTGTGGAAGTTAGGGAACAAAAAGCAGGTGTTTCTCGGCTGACGAGATATGAGATTGACTTCATCGCCACCAATGGAATAAGTAAATACTATGTGCAGTCGGCCTATATGATAAATGACGAGGAGAAACTCAGGCAAGAAACCAATTCTTTTAAGAGAATAGGAGACTCTTTCACAAAAGTCCTGATTGTGGGCGATGATATTGCCACGTATACCGACGAAAACGGATATGTCCATTTGGGCTTATTCCAGTTTTTGCTCAATGACGACATATTAAACTAATGGCTGAAGGACACTGATTTTTTTTGCGTGTGTGCTTTCAATTTTAACACGCGAGGTTGTTGTGGATTCAAAAAAAAGTTGTATTTTTGTGAAAAATTGTGCGTTATTGCGCCACTTTTTGTTGACATAAATTCATATTAACCAACATAAACTTTTAAAAACCAAATCTTTATGAGAAAACAGTTAACACTTCTGTTGTTTTCCCTCCTTGCGGTGATGGGCTATGCCCGCGTCGTGACCGGAGTTGTGACACAGGCCAGCGACGGCGACGTGGTTATAGGCGCGACCGTCCAGGTTCATGGCACAACCAAGGGTACAGCCACCGACTTTGAAGGGAAATACTCGATCGATGTCAAGGACGGCGACGTGCTCGACGTGTCGTATGTGGGTATGATTCCCGTCTCAATCAAGGTGACCTCTGGAAAGAACGTCATCAACATTGAGCTCAAGGACAATTCCCAAGTTCTTAGTGAGGTGGTTGTGACCGCCATGGGACAAACCCAAGAGAAAAAGAAGCTGAACTTTGCTGTTCAGCAGCTCGACAACGAGCAGGTGACCGCCGGCGGTAGCGCCAACTTTGCCAACACCCTTCAGGGTAAGGTTGCTGGTCTTCAGGTAAACACCGGTGGTGGCTCGCCCAACTCATCTACCCAGGTGATTATCCGCGCCATCTCGTCGGTCAACAACTCGCAGAGCAATGAGCCGCTGATGATTGTCGACGGTATCGCGATGAAGAGCACCAGCGCCTCGACGCTTGCCGACATCAACCCTAACGACATCGAGAGCATGACAGTGCTCAAGGGCGCCGCAGCGTCGGCACTCTACGGCCAGGAGGCCGCCAATGGTGTGATCATGATTACGACCAAGAGTGGCGCAAAGGACGGCAAAATCAGCGTTACTGCCAGCGCAAGCTGCGAGATTAGCCGCGCGATGCACGTTCCCAAGCTCCAAAGCAAATATGCTCCCGGCTCAAAGGGCATGTATAAGGAGAACTCGGCCAGCGGTGGCTGGGGCCCCTATCTTACTGCCGACGAGACCGTCTACGACAACCTGGGCGGCTTCCTGGGCACAGGCATCACCCAGAAATATGACGCATCAATCTCGGGCGGTACCGAGAAGTTCAACTCCTATGCCTCGGTAGCCTACCTCGACAGCGAGGGTATTGTTCCCAAGGACTACCGCAAGCAGTTCACCGCCTTCCTCAAGAGCACCTTCAAGCCCAGCAAGCAAGTAACCGTGCAGTTGTCGATTAACTTCAACGACACCCAGTCGCGCGGCTTCGGCAACTCGATGTCGACAATCTATGCTTGGGGCATCAACAAGAATATGGCCGACTACCAGACCCTCGAGGGACACGTCAACTGGCGTGCCCGCTACGACCACTGGGACGACCTTCTGGACATTGAGCGCATCGGTGCCGGCGTTTCGCCCTACTACGGTCGTTACAAAGACAAATCGGTGACCAAGAGCAACCACATCGTGGTTAACGGCCAAATCAACTATGAGCCCATCCAGGACCTTGTGTTCACCGGCCGTGTGGGCTATGACAAGAGCTACAGCTCATATGACTCCTACACCGTGCCTCGCCTCTATGACGGTGACCTGCGCGATCCCAACGCCGACGACATCAAGCAGGCGTTGAGCAGCAGTCAGAGCCTCTATGGTTCTTACGACTTTGAGCCCGCGCACTCGCAGATGATCAACCTGCAGTTCCTCGCCACCTACAAGAAAACCTTTGCCCAGGACTTCACACTCAACGCTCTGTTCGGTATGGAGTACAAGCGTGGTAACAGCTGGGAGGCACAAATCTATGGCGAGAACTTCCAGTTGGGAGGCGACTACTACAGCTTCATGAACACCAACTTCAACGATGGTGACCTGCTCAAGGACAACCATCCCTCGCTCTACCACCGTTCTTACGACAAGTATGGCTACTTCGGCGAGTTGCGCTTTGACTACAAGGGAATGGCACAGATTAGCGCCACCTATCGCCACGACGGTTCGTCGCGCTTCAAACAGGCACCCGAGACCTCTTACCAGTATCCGTCGGTAACCGCCGGTGTTATCTTCAGCGAGCTCTTCCACTTGCAGAACAACTGGTTCAGCTATGGTAAGCTGCGTGGCAACTGGGCAAAGGTGGGTAAAGACGGACCAGCCTACATCTTCACCGACACCTACAAGGAGTGGGTGACCTTCCCCGACGGCGGTTACGGTGTTGACCCCACCATTGGCCGCGCCTATGACCTGCACCCCGAGATGACCAGCACATGGGAGATTGGTGCCGACTTGCGCTTCTTCAACAGCCGCACCCGCCTCGACATCGCCTACTACTCGACCACCGTCGACAACCAGATTGTTACGGTGCGCGTGTCGCCATCGTCGGGTATGATTCTCCAGACCCGCAACGAGGGTTCGATTGCCAACCGCGGCCTTGAGCTCACCCTCAACCAGGACATCATCAAGAACACCAACTTTGATTGGACCGCCCTGCTCAACTACTCGTTCAACCGCGGCAAGGTGCTGAGCCTGCCCGACGACATCATCGAGATTCAGGGAACACAGTATGGCGACATCTTCCCCGTGGCTCGCTTGAATGGCTCGACCACCGGTATCTCGGGCAAGGACTACCGCCGCGATCCCAACGGCAACGTGATATGCGATGCCAACGGCTACCCCATCATCGACTCGGCCAAGGGTGTTTACATTGGCAACCGCGAGCCCAAGTTCCTGCTGGGTATAGGCTCAACGTTCCGCTACAAGAACGCATCGCTGTCGTTCCTCTTCGACACCCGCTATGGTGGCGACGTGGTTAACGTGACCGGCCGCAACATCATAGGCAACGGTATGGACCACCACTATGACAACTACCGCAACCGCGAGATTATTTTCAACGGTGTGCAGGAAGTTACCGGCGCCGACGGCACAGTTTCCTATGTAAAGAACACCACCCCCGTCGTGCTCGACTACAACTTCGTCAACAAGTACTTCTATGCAGTGTCGTCAAACTTCATTGAGGACGGCTCTTACATCCGCCTGAGCTATGTGACGTTTAACTACGACTTCACTCCATTCTTCAAGAAGACATGGCCCGTCAAGGGACTCAACCTCACGCTCACCGGACGCAACCTGTTCCTGCTCACCCGCTACACCGGCTGCGACCCGTCGATTATGGCGGCCTCGGCGGGCGGTACTGGCGGCATGGGCATCGACAACTACAACGTGCCCAGCACTCGCAACTTTAACGTCACCCTTAAAGCAACATTCTAAAGCACATCATTATGAACAAGATAAAATTTATAGCACTACTGCTGCTGGTGAGCATGGTCTCGGTCAGCTGTGAGGACAAGTTGGGCGACAACATCAACCCCGACAAGGCTCACGCCATCGACGCCAAGAAGGGACTCCCCGTGCTGGTGTTCTACGCAAGCCAATTGGTATATGACCACACCGAGTATTACGCTTATTTCTCGCAGATGTTCACTACCGGTTCAAAATCGCTCATGAGCTCGGGCTACTCCTACAAGAGCGAGTGGGAGATGCTCACCATGAACCGCCACCCGATGTGGCGCCGCCACTTCTATGACATCGGCAAGAACTCGATAAACCTCGTCGACAACGCCACAAGCATCAGCTCGCCCAACTATGAGCTGATAGCACGCACCATCCTGCTCATGTCGACACAGCTCACTACCGACGCCTTTGGCGACATGCCCCGTAGCCAGGCTTACCTGTCGAACGCGCCCACCTACGACACTCAGGCATCAATCTACGCCTGGATGCTTCAGGAGGCCGACGACCTGATCAAGCTCTACGAGGATCCCTCTATCACCAAGTGCGAGACCAATCAGGAAATCACCATCAAGGAAGACCGCGTCTATGCCGGCGACCTTGAGAAGTGGAAAGGTCTGGTCTATGCTGTCAAGGCGCGTCTGCTGCTGCGCAACATCCCCAACGTTGACGTGAGCCAGTCGACCCTCCAGAAGATTGTTGACGCCGCCGACGCTGCCATCAACCAGTGGCGCAAGGGCGACCTGCTCTACGGTGCATGGTTTGGCAACGAGCCCCGCTACAACTATGATGGCGGTACTGGCGAGCAGAACTGCGTGTGGAGCATCGCACAGCCCAAGATCAACTCGTGGGAGAGCCGCGACAACAAGCTGGGCGACGCTATTCCGTCGAAGTTCTTCATGATCGACATTCTGGGCCTGCACGATCCTGGAAGCGAAATCAAGTGCGGACTTGCCGACTCTCGTCAGGGCTATGCCTGCGACCCGCGCACACCGCTCCTGATGATTGCCCGCACCGGTCCGCAGACGGCATCCAACCCCACAGCAACTCAGGTCAAGATGCGCTTCCTCGAGAACAACATAGGCATGGGAACCACCTTCAAAGGCGTGAACTATCCCAACCTGTATATGGGTGCCTATGCGGGAGCAAGCAACTGCTACAACCCCATCTTCACCATGGAGGAGCTCTATTTCATCAAGGCCGAGGCGCTTTATTGGCTGGGCCGTAAGCCCGAGGCTTGCGCGCTTGCCAAGGAGGCATCGCAGTACAACATCCAGCGTCACCTCGACTTCTTCATCTCCTACTATCCCAACCCCAACTACAACGAGTCGACCGACAACAAATATCCCGGTGCGGCTACAGCCAACGGAGTGGGATGGCAGCGTGCCCAGTACTGGGATGCTCAGGTGAAGGCGTTCCTCAACAACGAGGAGCTGCTGTCGTCGAACGGCAAGACCGTGCTCGTGAGCAAGGTTACCGCCCGCGGCAACGAGCACTGGTTCTTCAACCCCACCGAGTACACACTGAGTGACCTCATGATACAGAAGTATGTGTCGATGTATCTCCAGCCCGAGCAGTGGACCGACATGCGCCGCTACCACTACAGCAACAAGCGCAATGCCTATGGTATAGGTGACACCAAGGAAATCATCTATCCCACCCTGCGTCGCCCCTACAACCTCTATTCGGCTTACTGGATTGACGGCCTGACCGAGGAAGAGAAGGAGAACACGTGGATACAGCGCATCAACTATGACCCCGAGACCGAGGAGAAGTACAACCGCGCCGAGCTTCAGCGCCTGGGAGCCTACAAGAACTACAAGTGGCTGCAGGAACCCATGATTTGGGCCAAGAAGTATGGCGAGGTTAAGTCGCTCACTGGCGAGTAAACAATCAACACACTTTATTTAATAATGTATATACATATTATATTATGAAACTATATAAGATTTTCGGCGCCCTGGCTTTTGTTGCCGCACTCACCACTTCATGTGCCGTGCACGACCCGTTTGCCGACAAAATGGAACTGGGGCAAGTGCTGCCCACCGTCGATTGGGAGCAGAACTCAGTGCTCGTAAAGGCTGGTGCATTTGCCACCTTCAAGGCTAAGTACTACACTACCAGCGAGAAATCAATCGACCACACCGAGGCATGGGCCATGGTGACACGCTCGCAGGAGGCCTCGGCCACCAGCAAGCTCACCAGCGCATTGTCCTATACCAAGAGCATTGCCTCGTCGGACACCGTGCGCAGCTCGCAGTGCATGAAGCGTTTTGAGCACAGCAAGGCCGAGTGGGACGGACACGAATATGTGCTTGCCGACTCGTTTGCCACCTCTCGCACGCTGGCACCAGTGATTTGGAACGCTCCGACCGAGTGGGACCAGGAGAAATTTGACTCCTACTATCCGGCAACGTTCCAGAGCGAGTTTGTCGACTACCTCATCACCGCTCTCACCAAAGACAGCACCTACTACAACGACCTGCGCAACGTCTACATCAACTATGACTTCCCGAAGAGCAAGTTTGAGGAGCTCAACGCCCAGTTCAAGGTAGACTTCCCCACGGTGACCGAAGCCGGCGACAAGAGCGACGCATGGTTCACTACCGACGAGGTCGACCACTACTACTATGAGGTAGTAGAAGGCGGCGTGACCGTCATCAAGGAAATCGCCACTCCCGAGCAGGCTCCCGAGGGTGCCAATGTGTATGAGATTTACAAGTCCTCGCCGTGGCTCATGTGCCGTTACAGCGACGATACTGGTGGCAAGATCACCAACGTGCGTCGCGAGCACATGCCCTACTGGAAGGAGCTGATCTCGTCAATTCCGTTCATAGACTGGATATACAACACTGCCGACAAGAACTATGCGGTTTCTTTCTCGCGCACCTACTATCTGCAGCCCGACTTCCGCGTGTATGACACCGACGGCAAGGTGGGCATCACCAGTGATAACAAAGAAATCACCCTTAACTAAAACGCGCTATGACTACTAAAATATTTAAGAATATAGGTATCGTGGGCTTGCTCATGCTTGTCATGGCGGCTTGCGTTGATAAGGAGCCGAAATATGGCAACTTTGCGACCAAAGATGTAGACTTTACCTACAACGTTGATGGCAATGTGTACACACTCGACTTCTATGTGGTATCGACTATTCAGTTCAACAACACATCGTCGAAAACCGGCGCTGTGACTTGGGACTTTGGCGACGGCTCATCGTCGAAAGAAGCCAACCCCACGCACAAGTATGCCAAGGCAGGCATCTATAATGTGAAGCTCACCGTTGATGGCGTGGGCGAGCGCACCTATCCCCTGCTCATCTATGACATCACCCCCGTGCTGAGCGTTACCGAGCAGACCGCACCCACCGTGGTTATCAACGATGTGGCTGTGTCGCTGGGCATTGAGCTGCCTAACCCCGAGAACCTGAAGTGCAAATATGTGTGGCGCTTCCCCGAGGGCACCAAGGATAAGGACGGCAAAGCGCTCACCACCTTTGAGGGCTACTCGCACGAAGACGGCACAATCGACAACCCCGGTGCGCTCACCTTCAGCAACATAGGCTCGCAGAAGATTGAGCTCCAAACATGGTTTGACATCAATGGCGAGAACCGCCGTCTTGAGGACTCATATGTGAATGTGCAGGTGGGCTCGAGCATCCCCTCACCCACGCTCTACTATGCCGAGTTTGGCGGCAACATCAAGGCCTACAAACTGGTTGACCTGAGCCAGCTGCCCGCCGGCACCCAGAACAAGCCCTTTGACATGGGTGTTAACTCGGGCAACATGCCCACCACGCTGGTATTTGCCGTTGAGAAGGTCACTTCAGAGGAAGGCGCCACCGTTGAGCAAGACAACATCTACATCCTCGACTGCGGCAAGCAATACTACTATGTCAACGACGAGAACAGCACACTGGGCGATGGCAAGATTACTGTGATGAACGCCGATGCGTCGAGCGTTAACATCATGATTAGCAACGTGGGCGGACAAGCGTTCAACGACCCGTTCCAGGGCTGCGCCAACGGTCAGTATCTTTACTACACCGACCGCAACACTGGCATCCGTCAAATCCCGCTGTCGACACGCAGTGCAGTTGAGAGCACCAACTTCAACAGCACCGCTGGCTACTTTGTAGTCAACAACCAGCTGGCTTACTATGGCCAGGGAATTGCCTACGGTGCTATCCACACCGGCCTGTATATCGACAAGACCGGAATGTTCTGGTGGCCTAAGAACTACTCGGGCAACGGTATCTACCGCTTCATGCCCAGCGACATAGGCAAGACCGGAGCAGGCGTGCCCATTCCCCATCCCATCGTGCTTCCCACCACACAGCCTCGCGCGTTCACACTCGACGAGGACCGTGGGTACATGTATGTGTGGATGACCAAGGGCACCACGCCGGGCGTGGGCTTCTGCCAGTATCCCATCCCCGCTGCTAACGCCGGTCTCGACTATGACAAGTTCCTCACTCACATCACTATGGATGCCGACCCCATCAACACCACCGACGCCGAGGGCGTTTACACCTCGCAGTTTGCTGTTGATGCCTCTACGGGTTATGTTTACTTCGGCTTCCGTGCCGCCAGCAGCGAGAAGACCTACACCACAGGTCTGTCTTACTTCGACCCCGACACCAAGAAGATTGTGAACTTCAACGGCAACAAGGACAAGATTCTGGGTGTGTGCATCAACCCGCGTCTGACCAACCTGTTCTAAACGCTCATATAATCAGGGATGCTGCCCACCCGCGGGCGGCACCCCTGATTTTCCTTCAGCCCCATCGGGCAGCTACCATATCTAACCTTTAAAAGAACGTTTATGAAAAAACCGATGCTTTTAGCCCTGGCAATTCTTGCTTTCACAAGCATGAACGCCAAGACCGACGGACAGACATACGCCGAACACGACGGCATGAAGATAGCCTGCCAGTGGATATATGACCGCGTCCACACACCAAAGGAGTATATGGAAGACGCCATATGCAACACACGTGCCCGCACCGCAGTGCTCGACAACGGCATCATCTATGTGGGACGCAGCGAGGAAAAGGCAGTCATCATAGGCAACGACACAATCGCGCAGAGCGTGCTGCACCGCTTCTCGGCAAAAGACGGCTCGCCACTCGCTGACCTGCCGCTTACCCTCGACGGACAGCCTTATGGCGCTTTTCTGGGCGTAGCAAGTGTGGGCAAGGACAATTTCCACCACATCTGGGTTGCACCCATGACCAGCCCCACACTCATCAAGGTTCCCATTTACCTGGTTAATATTGAGACTGGTGAACTCACTCTTATGGGCGAGCTCGACAAGGGAGACGCATCGCAACGCACCGACTATCTCGACGTTGTGGGCGACATCACAGGCGAGAAGGCGATGTGCACAGTGATGACCGCTGCCGGCGCCAGTGCCGAGCCGGGCTATCCTACCATTTACTGCTGGAAAAAGCAGATGGGCGAGACCGAGTGGGAAGGTGGCTTTGAGGGCGACACCTATATCGATGTCACCGAGTTCTATCCCGAGACCTGCACAGGATTCTCGCTGGCTCCCATCGTGAAAATCGTGCTTGGCGAAAGCGACGACGACCTCTATGAGGGCAACCTGTTCTATATCGACTGTTTTGCCCGCGACCCGGTGCTCTACACCAGCGATGGTACGCTCATAGACACCTTTGACAAGGCCGATGAGAGTGTGAAACAGACCGACAAAAACGCCAACGGCGTGCTTGAGTTCAGTGTTGACGGCCGCAAGTTCCTCGCCTATCCCAAAGGACAGTACGACAAGAACGGCAACGGCTGCCAGGCCTTCGTTAGCGAGTACACCAACGAGGACATGAGCATGGAAAGCCTTGCCCTGCGGTGGCAAGTGCCTGCCGACTCGCTGGGCAAGGTGAGCGACACTGGCCTGCGCGTGCACTGCCTGAGTTGCGACAAAGAGCTTGATGCCGAGGGCAACGAGGTAGTAACTCTCTTTACCTTCAAGTCCTATAACGGCATGGGCGTTTACAAGATTGGCAAGAACGTGGGTGGCGATCCCGAGCCTCCCGCAGTTAAGGGCGACGTTAACGGCGACGGCACAGTGGATATTGCCGACGTGAACGCTTGCATCAACGTAATCCTTGGCAGCGAGGACGCTGGTAGATATGGCGGTCGTGCCGATGTTAATGGCGACGGCACAGTCGATATTGCCGACGTGAATGCCATTATCAATATTATTCTTGGCTAATGGCTAATGGCTAATAAATGGCTAATGGCTAATGGCTAATGGGTAATGGGTAATAAATGGCTAATGACACTGATATCATTTTTAATAATTAAATAATTAACTAAAACATTAACAACATGAAGAAATTTTTCCTTCTTGCCTTAACGGCTATCATGGCTCTGGGTGCAAGCGCTGCAACCGACGGCCAAAAGTATGACGAGGTTAATGGCCTCAAAATCAAGAACCTGTGGTCGCTCGACCGTGTTCACACTCCCAAAGAGTATGGCGAGAGCCCTATCTGCAACACTCGCGCCCGCACCGCAGTGCTCAGCGACAATGTTATTTATATCTCGCACAGCGAGGCTAAGACCATCATCGCTGCTCCTGGCGACACTGTTATTGCTGCTGTGGTTTACCGCCTCAACGCCCTCACCGGCGAGCGTATGCCCGACCTCGACATCACTTATGAAGGACGTCCGTTCGGCGACTTCCTGGGCGTAAACAGCATCGGCGTGGACAACTTCGGACACCTGTGGTGCGCTCCCTACACCAGCGAGAAGGCACCCTCGATTCCTCTCTACATGATTGACAAGGAGAGTGGCGAGCTCACACTCATGGCATCGCTTGAGAAGGGCGACGTGATTGCACGTACCGACTACTACGACCTCGTGGGCGACATCACCCGTGAGAACGCTCCTTGCAAGATCATCAACCCGGGTACTAACGTCCCCACCGTCTATGCTTGGTACTCAGAGAAGGGTGGCGAGTTTGAGGGTGGATTTGACGGCGACACCTATCTGGATGTAACCGAGTTCTATCCCGAGACCACTACCGAGTGGGGTTATGGCCCGTTTGCCAAGATTCTCCTTGGTGAGGACGAGGAGACCCTCTATGAGGGCGACCTTATGTATATCGACGGTTTCTACAGCAAGCCCCTTCTCTACACTCGCGAGGCTACTTTGCTTGAGTCGTTTGAGAACGTAGATGTCGAGCTGTGGCCCGAGGATGGCACTACTGGTGTTAACGAGTTCAAGATCGACGGCCGCAACTTCATCGTTTACTCGATGGCTCAGTACAGTGGTGACGGCCACGGCTGCCAGGCCAACATCTGCGAGCTTGGCGAAGACATGTCTCTGTCGGGAATGCAGAAGTACTGGCAGATTCCTGCCGACTCGCTTGGCAAGGTATCGGACGGTGGTAACCGCATCCACTGCTTCAGCGTGCAGTATGGCAAAGACGCTGAGGGCTATGAAGTTGTGACTCTGCTCAACTTCAAGAGCTACAACGGCGTAGCTGTTTACCAGATTGGCAAGAACGTGGGTGGCGATCCCGAGCCTCCCGCAATCGTGGGCGACGTTAATGGCGACGGCACAGTGGATATTGCCGACGCTAACGCTGTAATCAACGTAATCCTTGGCAGCGAGGAAGCCAGCAAGTATGAGGGCAGAGCCGACGTCAACAAGGACGGCACAGTCGATATTGCCGACGTGAACGCCATCATCAACATCATTCTGGGAAAATAAGCGCTTCGGCGCTTGGTTCAACTTTGTTCAACGTGGTTTAACGTTGTACAACATTGTTGAGCCCCAGCAACTCATTACTGCCTGCCGCGCATCGTCGTGGCAGGCGTTTTTTTACAGTAAAAAACATGATTAAAACACGAAAAATCGGCGTTTAATTTTGGCAACTATATACTTTTTGACCCCAAGAAAGGGCTGCCGGAGGCAGCAGATGTTAGTAGGCCT
>JABUUJ010000005.1:59040-66021 GCA_021443235.1 Muribaculaceae bacterium | reverse complement strand
AGAAAAATCGGCTCGACATAAAATCAAAAATACTTCAAAATTCTAATGAACTATTTGGGTTTAATCGTACTACTTAAAAAGGCATTCCAGTGTCAGTTGGTGAACAAAAATATTACTATATATGTTTTTCTTTAATCCAAAGGTTGTGATAATTGTTGGGTGTATGCCATGTGTTTTCGGCAGTTTCTCGGCCAGTAATGTCATTCTATGCCTCAGTTTTTTATCATATTCTTTGTCAACCTCAAATTTATCGCCATAAAATTTCATTTCACACATGTTCACCATGTTGTCTTTCCTGATAATAAGCAAGTCAATTTGTGTTCCAGCCGTTTCGTCATCGCCCTGTTGCGCCCAAGCCGACTGCTCGCTTGCCACGCCACCAATGCTCAACGCGTTCTTGATTTGCGCAACATGGTTCATACACACTTCTTCAAAGGCAATGCCACGCCAACTTGCTATTTGCTGCGAGTTTATATTGCTTGTCCAAAATCCAGGGGCTTTTACCTTGTCAAGGACAAAATGAATGTAGAACAGGCAGAAGGGGTCCGACAGCTTGTAATGAATATCCTTTTTCTTGCAGTCAAAAGGAACATACTGGGTTACGAAATCGCTCTCAACAAGCGCCCTAAGCCTCTTGCTGAGCTGACCACTATCGGAGATTTTGCACTTTTCGATGATTTCTTGTCGTGTAAACCCTTTGTGCCGCGATGCCAGCAATATTACTATCTTTTTCACTACCTCGGGCGAGTCAAAAGCAGCGTGAAACAGACGGTCAAACTCATTGTGAAGCCGAGAATTTTTGCCCCAAAAAAGTTCATCTATGTTTTGAGCCACACTGAGTTCTCGTTTCATATATCCCATGTAGTAAGGCACTCCACCCAGCACCATGTAGCTCTGCACAACATCATAGTCAGACATCGCCATGTTGTGAGATTTGTAGAACTTCTTGCATTCACGCAACGTGAACGGCGACAGCCTAATTTCATGCGTAATCCTTCCGTAAAGCCCTCCATGGTCGTTGATAAGGTTGTCAAGTACCCAAGAGTTGGCGCTACCGCACACCACGAGCATTATGTTGCGATGGCATGCCCAAGTGTTCCAAAAGGCCTCAAAAGCCACCAAGAATGATGACCGCGGTGTGTCCATCCAGGGCAATTCGTCAAGAAAGACAACCTGTCGCTTCCCATTCGCCTCTTTTTCCAAAAGGAGTTGCTCCAGCAAAAAGAATGCGTCGAGCCATGACGTTGGGACTTTGTTTCCCTTGTGACCGTGCAACTTGAGCGAGAGATGAAAATGCTTTAGCTGTTGCTTCATTGATGCTGAAGAGACTTGGACATCCGACTTGTTGTTTTCTTGAACGGGTGATAGTCCTGCATGACGAAATGTAATGAGCCCTTTAAGTGACTCATCCACAAGGAAAGTCTTTCCTACGCGCCGTCTTCCATATATAGCGACAAACTCAGCTTTTTTGCTGTTGTATAGCTTGTGCAGTTCTTTGATTTCTTGCTCTCGACCTATAATATTGCTCATAAAACATGCATTTAAAGTTTCTGCAAAGATACAAATTTTATTTGTTCCAGAAAAATAAAATGCGATTTTCTTGGGAATTTTGAATGGTTGTTGGGTGTTGGTTATGGCTGTTTAGTTGTTGCGGTGTGGTTTCTTTGCAGAAAATGTGGGAAATGTTTTGAAAATCGGGATTATTTTTGTAATTTTATCGGCTGAAAACATTACCTTGTAATCAATTTAACTAAAAACCATAAACTTTTTTACATCATGAAGAAATTTTTACTCCTTATCTCGATGGCACTCGTGGCCATGACAAGCGCTTGGGCTGTTACCGACGGACAGAAGTATGAGCCCGTTAACGACATCAAGCTCGTGAACATGTGGATCCTCGACCGCGTACACACTCCCAACGAGTTTAACGCTTCGCCACTGTCGCAAGGTACCTACGCCCGCATGGCAACACTCAACAACGGTGTTGTGTATGTGTCGCGCTCGGGCGCTCAACTTGCTATCACCGAAGCCGGTGACTCTATCCTGCAGTGCGTGATTTATCGCTTTGACGCCAACACTGGCGAGCGCCTTGCCGATCTGCCCTTGTGGCTCGACGGCGCACCCTACGGCACCTCTGACGCAGCCTCGCTGAGCGCCAACAACATTGGCTGCGACCACTTCGGGCACATGTGGATTGCTCCCTACTCGTCGAACGCGCAGACCACACAGAAGCTGTATAGCGTTGATATGGAGACTGGCAACCTCACCCTTGTGGCTGCACTCGACAAGGCCGAGGCCGCCGAGGTGCGCATCGACTACATCGACCTCGTGGGCGACATCACCCGTGAGGAGGCCATGTGCACCATCATGGGTATGGGATCGCAGGTAGCTACCGTGTTCCGCTGGCAGGCCGATGTTGATGGCGACTTTGAGGGAGGCTTTGAGGGCGACATCTACATCGACATCACCAACTTCTATCCCGAGACAGTGACACAGTGGGGATATGCCCCCTATGTGAAGATTTGCCTTGGCGAAGACGAGGAGACCCTCTACAGCGGCGACCTCTTCTGGCTCGACGGCTTCCAGTCGGCTCCCGCGCTGTATGACTTTACAGGCGAGACCGTTACCACATTCGAGTCGGTTATGACCGAGAATCCTGCCCTCGTTCCCGAGGCTGGCACCAACGGTGTATCGGAGTTCTCGCTCGATGGCCGCAACTTCATTGTTTACTCGATGGCTCAGTACAGTGGCGACGGCCATGGCTGCCAGGCCAACATCTGCGAGCTGGGCGAAGGCATGATGCTTGACGGAATGCAGAAATACTGGCAAATTCCTGCCGACTCGCTTGGCAAGGTATCGGACTCGGGTACTCGCATCCACTGCCTCAACACCCAGAAGACCATTGACGCCGAGGGCTTTGAAGAGATCACATTGCTCACCTACAAGTGCTACAATGGCATTGGCGTGTACAAGATTGGCAAGAACGTGAAGGGTGGCGATCCCGAACCTCCCGCAATCGTGGGCGACGTTAACGGCGACGGCTCGGTGGATATCGCCGACGTTAACGCAGTGATCAACGTGATTCTGGGCAGCGAGGAAGCCAGCAAGTATGCGGGCCGTGCCGACGTGAACAAGGATGGCACAGTCGACATTGCCGACGTGAACGCCATCATCAATATCATCCTCGGGAATTAATATTTCCGTAACACCACAGCGTGCCTGAATGTCACATTCGGGCACGCCTATTTTCAAGCCTTAAAACCAACCTCATTAACATGAAAAAGTTATTAACCTCTATTCTGCTACTCGCAGCGTCGATGACAGCACATGCCAGCGGCGTAATCAACATTCTGGGCACCGACTACGCCGTCGACACGCTGTTTCACAACCAGATAGGGCCGGGCACAACGCAGACCTCATTGTGGCTGCACAACTCGACCGACAAGTTGCGTGTGTTCTACACCACGATGGACATGACCAATCCCTACTTGTCGTTGCATGGCGTGGTCGCTACCGACAAGCTTGCCGGCAACGAGCGCATCTCGGCAATGGCGCAGCGCAAGAGCGCGCCAGGCAAACGCTATTTCCTGGGCATCAACGCCGATTTCTTCAAGACCAGCGGCACCACGGCTCGTGGCGTGTCGATGGTGGGTACCCCTGTGGGCTCGACCGTGGTCGACGGCACTATTTTCCGTGCCCGCAACGGTAGCAAGACCTACAAGAACATTATCGTTGAGGAAAACGGCAACATGTATTGCAACCCATTCAGCTTTGGAGGCACCGTGAAAAATGGCGCGGGCACTTCGGCCAAAATGGGTTACCTCAACTGCGAATATCTCTCTAACGCCGTAAACATCTACAACGACCTCTTCTATGGCAGCACATCGCAAGCAGCCGAGGCGTGGTGCGTGACCGCACGCCTGGCCGATGGCGCGCAGTTCACCACTACAGGACCTGTGAAGCTTGTCGTCACCAGTGAGCCAGAGTTTACTGCCGACGCCACTATCCCCTCGGGTGGATATGTGCTCTATGGACACGGCACTACGGGCGACTTTGTCAAGGCTCTCACCACGGGCGAGGAGGTGACTGTAGAGCTCAAGTGGTCGTACAACGGCCAGAACGTGACGCCCTACAACGTGATTTCGGGCAATCCCAAGGTGATTGAGAACGGCGAAATCCTTGACAGCGAAGGCGACCGCACCGATGCCAGCGCCAAGCACCCGCGCTCGGCGGTGGGATTCAGCGACGGCGGCAATAAGGCCTATTTCCTCGTTGTTGATGGTCGTTCGCTGATTTCCAACGGAATACGTACCAAGGCCATGGCTCACATCCTTAAGTATATAGGCTGCACCGATGGCATGAACGTTGACGGTGGCGGTTCGGCAGTGCTCTACACCAGCCCGCTCGGCATACGCAATGTGCCCAGCGACGGCAGCGAGCGTGCCGACGGCAACGGTTTCTTCTGCGTGAGCAGTGCTCCCGACGACGACGTGATTGCCAGCATCCGCTTTGTAGATTTCAGCATCCGCACTCCAAAATATGGCATGTACACGCCTAAATTCTATGGCTATAACCAGTATGGAATGCTCATCGACACCGACGTAAAAGGCGTGAAACTCTCATGCCCCGGCACGTTGGGCGAAATAGTCAGCGACACCACATTCTATGGCACAGGCGAGGGCGTTGACCTACTCACCGCCACGCTGGGCGACATCTCGGTGTCAACCCAAATCCTCGTGGGCGGCAGCGTCGACGATGTGAAAATTAAGTTTGACTCCATCATCAACGACGGTCATCGCGACTATCCTGTTGATGTGGAAAGCGTCATCATCGAGACAGTGATGCCCATCAACCCTGCCGCACTCGAGTGGCAGTCGACCGACGAATCGATTGTCGCCGTGGGAACCAACACGGGCGTCCTGCGAGGCGTTGCCGATGGCGAGGCATTAGTCGTTGGTACGCTTAACGGCCGTAGCGACACCCTCAAAGTCATTGTCCAGACACCCAAGGCACGCACTATGCCCATTGACCCCGAGAACGACGTGACGCAGTGGAAAGTCACACAAACGGGTGGCAAAGACGTAGTGCTAACGCCTAAAGGCGAGGGTTTTACATATGAATATACCGGTGCGTCAAGCCGTGCGCCCAAAATCACCATGTCGCGCGACTTTGACCTGTGGTCGCTGCCCGACACCCTGCGTGTGCGCCTCAATCCCGGCGAAGCACCTGTCAAAGGATTCACCTTCGGACTGCGCAGCAACGGTGGCGGCATCAACTACTGCACCGTCACTCCCGAAGCAGTTAGCCCCAACGTAGTCAACACGTTTGATGTTCCCACTGCCTCGTGGATGGATGCCGACAATATGGGCAACTATCCTATTCACCTGTCAAGTATTCAAGTGGCGATGGGCACCTCGACCACCAGCAAGCAATACACAATGGAATTTGCGGGCATCGAGACCGTGTATAAGTGCATGCCATTAGGACCAGTTTACCAGCCTGGAGACATTAACGGCGACGGCGCCATCGACATCAGCGACGTGAATTGCTGCGTTAACGTGATTCTGGGTAGCGAGGACGCTGGAAAATATGGCGGCCGCGCCGATGTGAACGGCGACGGTGTGGTAGATATCCAGGATGTTAACTACATAATCAACATTATTCTCAGCTAATGGCGAGCCCCCCGGCCCCCATGTGGGGGGAACTACTGTGACTCAGGCTTTTTTGAGATTTCGAGTTCTCGAAAAAACACTATAAACAATGAACTATAAACAATAAACTTTACTTTTTCATCCAAATCAGTCAAAATAACTTATCTATTATGAGAAAAATCTTAGCATTAATCTTGGTTGCCGCAACAGCATTAGCGGCACAGGCCAGTGATGTAATCGACATTCTGGGCACTGAGTACACGGTTGACACCCTGTTTCACAACCAGATAGGACCGGGGTCAACACAGACCTCGTTGTGGCTTCACAACTCAACCGACAAGTTGCGTGTGTTCTACACCTCGATGGACATGGAGAACCCTTACCTGTCATTGCACGGCGTAAATGCCACCGACAAATTGGCTGGCAACGAGCGCATCTCGGCAATGGCCGAGCGCAAGAGCGAGCCGGGGAAGCGCTATTTCCTGGGCGTGAACGGCGACTTCTTTATCACACAAGGCATGACAGGGCGCGGTGTGTCTAAGGTGGGTACGCCCATCGGCTCCACCGTCATCGACGGCACTATTTTCCGCGCTCGCAGCGGGTACTACTTCAAGAACCTTATCCTTGAGGAGGACGGGCAATTCTTCTGCAACCCCTACGACTTTGGCGGAACGGTGACTAATGGCGCTGGCGTTGTGGAGCAGGTGGGATATCTCAACTGCGAGTTCCTTGCCAACCGAATCAACATCTACAACGACCTCTACTATGGTAGCACCGCCCAGGCCGAGCAAGCATGGTGCGTAACCGCCCAACTGGCCGAAGGCGCACAGTTCACCACCACCGGGCCAGTGAAACTCGTCGTTACCGGCACACCCGAATATACCAGCGACGCCACAATCCCCAACGGAGGCTATGTGCTCTATGGGCACGGCACGACGGGCGACTATGTAAAGGCGCTCACTGTGGGTGAGGAGATTACCGTTGAGCTCACATGGACCTATGGTGGCATGAGCGTTAATCCCTACACCATCGTTTCGGGCAACCCAAAGGTGCTTGCCGATGGCGTCGTACTCGATACCGAAGGCGACCGCGAGGACTCCAACACCAAGCAACCGCGCTCGGCAGTGGGCTATAGCGACGGAGGCAAGAAGGTTTACTTTGTAGTAGTTGACGGCCGTTCCATCGCCTCGACAGGCATCCGCACCAAGGGTTTGGCATGCATCATGAAATACATTGGCTGCACCGATGGGTTGAACATGGACGGCGGTGGCTCGGCAGTGCTCTACACCAGCCCGCTCGGCATACGCAATGTGCCCAGCGACGGCAGCGA
>JABUUJ010000005.1:56463-57732 GCA_021443235.1 Muribaculaceae bacterium | reverse complement strand
TGAATATTAAAGTATTTAAATATTGAGATTATTCAAGTATTGATTTTTCGCCCCCCTCCGCCCCCCATGTGGGGGGACTACTGCAACGTTGACCTTGACTTTTTCTCGAGATTTTGAGTTCTCGATTGCTTGAAATCTCGAGAAAACCCTATAAACAATAAACTCTAAACATTCAACATTTATGAGAAAGTTTTTCCTTTTGCTGGGACTTTTGCTGGCGGTGCCGGCACACGCACTCACCCAGTGGACCATCAATGGCACGGCCTATCAGGTCGACACCTTGATCTATCCCCACATGGTGGGTCCGGGCGTCACCTTCGGCAAGTATGACCTACCCGCCTATCCCCTCAAGGTGAGCGTAATGGAGGTGGATCTGAAAAACCCGTATGTGCAGTTTGAGACTGTGCTGGGAAGTGAGAAGGCGGTGGGATGCGAGACACCCACAAGCATGGTGGCACGCAACACATTGCCCGGACACGAGGTGATAGGCGCTACCAACGGCGACTTCTACATGACTTCGCCGCCTGCCGAGGTGGGTATGCCACGCTGTGGGCAACTGCGCCGCAACGAGGTGGTGGTCAACCCCGTGGGTTCGGCATCGTTCATTCTTGACGACCAGAAGCGGCCCTACGTTGACCGCATCAACTTCCAGGCCCAAGCCACCCATGCCGGCAACACATTCCGTGTGCACACAGTGAATATGCTGCGCCTTGAGTATGAGAACACCGGCGGCAACCAGACGTTCCTCTTCACCAACAGCTACGGCCCCAGCACATACGCCTGCTCGCATGGCAAACTGGTGCTTATCGCGCCCAAGGGCGAGCCATTTGCGTGGCGGCCCAACGCTGTGGAGCAATGCGTCGTGGAGGAGGTGATTGACGCCGCTGGCGCAATAACCATCCCTCAAGGAAAAGCCTATATGTGGATGCAGGGCACCGACGTGGCTCGTGCCGAGGCGATGCATGTTGGCGACGAGGTTTCGATTAGCCTTCGGGTGTCGCTCGCGAGCCAGCCTGGCCTTCAAGTCAATTTCAAGGAGTCGATAGGCGGCAGCAACCACATCATCATGCGCAATGGCAAGTATGAGGACGCATGGGACGAGCGCCATCCACGCACGATGATTGGCTTCACCGCCGATAGCACCCGCATGATGCTGGTTGTGGTTGACGGACGCAGCCTGTCGTCGGCAGGCGTGACCATGAGCGAGGCATTCAATATCTTCACCGAGTTGGGCTGCGCCAATGCCGTGAACCTTGACGGCGGCGGCTC
>JABUUJ010000005.1:52301-56434 GCA_021443235.1 Muribaculaceae bacterium | reverse complement strand
TGAATACCCCCAGCGACGGTCCCATACGCGCCGTGGGCAACGGTTGCATTCTCTTCAGCAACGCGCCCGTTGACGACGCCCTGGGAATGCTTTGCTTTGCTCCGCGCAGCTACACCATATCCACCGCCACGCAGCTCACTCCCGAGGTGTGGGGCTACAATCAGTATGGTGTGCTCAAGGACCGGCATGTGGAGGGCGTGACCTACTCGTGCGACCCGCAGCTGGGCTCGATTGACGAGAATAACTGCTTCACCGCGTCGCTCACACCGACCGTGGGCTACATATATGCGTCGAAAGACGGCATCACCACCAAACAGCTGGTTACCGTAAATTTTTCGGAACAGGCGCTGAGGTGCGACAGCGTCGTTATTGACCGTAACCACCCCTATCAGATTGAGGTGGTGAGCACCAGCGGCGAGCACGTTGACCCGGTTGACCCCCGCATAATCGAGTGGCACTCGGCCGATGAAAGCTGCTGCACTGTCGACGTCAACGGACTGGTGACCGCAGTGGCCGACGGGCGCACATATATCTATGGCAAAGGCTCGACTTTCGGCGACACGCTCATCGTTAACGTCCAGAATCCCAAGGCTCGCGTGACGAGTATTGAGAACGCGTCCATCGACCCCGCCACATGGACCGTGGCGCAGAGCGGCGGCAAGAACCGCGTGGTGACACCTCTTGACAATGGAGTGAAAATCGAGTTTGACGGCTCGTCAAGCCGCAGCCCGTACATCAAGCTGTCTAAAAAGTTTGACCTGTGGGGCATCCCCGACTCGCTGCGCATCCGCTTCCGTCCTAATGGGTTGGAAGTGAAGCGAGTGTCGGTTTCTACTGCCGTAAATGGTGGCACTCAAGTGATTACCGAGGTTGAGCAACTCGACACCATCGCAGGCGAGTGTGTGATGAAAATCGCCACGTCGAGTTGGTGCAACGCTGCCGACCTGAGCCTCTACCCGCTCAACTTCGTGTATCTGCACTTCCTCACTGGCACACCCACCAGTGGCGAGCACTACGTGCTTGAAATCCCGGGCATTGAGCTTATCTACCAGTATGATGAGCCCGCCATCAAGGGCGACGTTAACGGCGACGGCGCTGTTGACATCAGCGACGTGAACTGCTGCATCAACATCATCCTGGGCACCGAGCCCGCTGGCAAATACAACGGCCGCGCCGACATCAACGGCGACGGCTCTGTCGACATCGCCGACGTCAACGCCATCATCAACATGATACTGGGCTAATGGCTATTGGCTAATGGCATTTTCCGGGAGAATGGCAAGAAATAGTCAGAATTTTACAGGATAATAAGGAATTTTCTTTGTTATGTGTAAAATTTTGACTATTTTTGCGGTGTTAAAGTGATAAGAGAAAGATGAATTTGCAAAATTTACCCAACGTACCATTGCCCATTCATGTTATTGAGGGTTTCCTTGAGGGTTACAAGGCACCGCTGCAAAAGGTGCAAGCGATGGAGGCAAAGGGCGAGATAACCAGGCTGAAGAGAGGGCTGTTTATTAAGACTGGCCAATTGACAAACTTGGCTTTTGTGGCCAATCACATCTACTGCCCGTCTTATGTGTCGCGAGAGTATGCCTTGCGACATTATGGTCTTATCCCCGAACACGCCCACACTGTTACGTCGGTAACGGTAAAGCGGTCGCAAACATTTGAGAATTCATTAGGAAGGTTCACCTATGACCACCTGCCACTTGAGTATTACAGATTGGGCATTGAGTTGGTTGAAGAAGAAGGCATAAGCTACCTGATTGCTACTCCCGAGAAAGCGTTGGCCGACATGATTGTGCTCACCTCTGGACTAAGACTGCGCTACCTAAAGGAGACCGAATCTTATCTTGAAGATTTCCTTCGCATTGACCGAGAAGAGTTGCAAAAGCTCAATCCCGAGCGATTTGAGGAGCTGGCCCAAGTGAGCAAGAAACGCGACACATTATTAAATATAGCAAAAATCATAAGGCAATGACAATATACGAGCAAATGCTATCAAAGTATGCTGCAAATGACCTGAAGGCAAATTTCGAGGTCATGCAGCAAATCGCGCTTGCGGGGCTGTATCGTGCTGGATTTTTTGAGCATGCCGCATTTTATGGCGGAACATGCTTGCGCATCTTCCATGGCCTGCGTCGTTTTTCGGAGGACATGGATTTTTCCCTGCTACGCGCCACGCCACAATTTCAGTTTGAGCAATTTTTCCCTGCTATAATCCAAGAGTTTGAGGTAGCTGGCCGCAGTGTGACCATACAAAAGAAAGACAAGAAGTTTTTTGGCAGAGTAGAGTCGGCGTTTTTGAAAGACAATACCGATGTTTACAATCTTCAGTTCGCTCACGAAAAGTCGGTGAAAATCAAGATTGAGGTCGACACAGAGCCACCGTTGCACTTCAGCACCGAGCATCTATTGCTCATGCGTCCGTATTCGTTCATGACACGCTGCTTCACGTTGCCATGCCTATTTGCCGGGAAAATGCATGCGTTGGTATTTCGCAATTGGAAAAACCGAGTGAAAGGTCGCGACTGGTATGATTTTGAGTGGTATGTGCGCAATGAGGTAAAATTAAACTGGGAGCACCTCCATGAGAGGATAGTGCAGTTTAACGGCGAGGACATGAGTCGCGAGGAATTTATTGACTTACTTAAAAACAAACTGGCGACAACCGATATTAAAACGGTGAAAGCCGATGTTGAGAATTTTGTCGTCAATCCATCGGAATTAGACATCTGGTCGAATGACTATTTTCTTCAGGTTGCCGAGATGTTACAATTTGAGTAGCGCCTGCCATAAAAGCGCCGCGTCCAATTAAGGTCAGAGTCGAGATTGAGGTTGCGGTGTGTGGTTTCGCGTGGTTTCCTATGAAAGGTTGGTGTGGCGGCAAAATATTTCGTTTGGAAAGGGGTGGGTTTCGTTTGAAACTTTTTGTAATTTTGTTAAAAATTGTATTGTTGATAAAATTTTAAAGTATTAAATTTTGTTATTTGGGCTAAAGTATATATATTTGCACGATTTTAGTACTGACCAGTAAGATTAGAGACAACCAAAATAACTACAATTTAAAGATTATTAACAATGAAGAAAGTACTTAACGCATTATTTGCTTTAATGTTACCTACAGCGCTCCATGCAAGCGAGGCAAACTTGAGCATGCCTGCGGGCTTTGCCAGCAACGAGAAGACCTCGATTTTGTATTGGGGATTTGCCGTGGTGTTGCTTGGCGCGCTGTTTGGCTACATCCAGTATGCGCGTGTGAAGAGACTTAAGGTACACAAGTCAATGCTCGAGATGGGCAACGTGATTTTCAAGACCTGCTCAACCTATTTGAAACAGCAAGGCAAGTTCCTTGGCATTCTGTTCTGCTTTATCGGCTTGGCAATAGCCCTGTACTTTGGCGTACTTGAGCACATGGCTATTGGCTCGGTGCTGTTGATACTTGCATGGACGGTGATAGGCGTTCTGGGTTCTTACATGGTTGCCTGGTTTGGCGTTCGCATGAACACGTTTGCCAACTCTCGCATGGCGTTTGCGTCGTTGCGTCGCAAGCCCCTCGACCTGCTCAACATTCCGTTGAGCGCCGGCATGAGCATCGGTGTGCTGCTGATATGCGTGGAGCTGGTGCTGATGCTTGTGATCCTGCTGTTTATGCCTGGCGACCTTGCTGGCAGTTGCTTTATCGGTTTTGCCATTGGTGAGTCGCTTGGAGCGAGCGCGCTGCGCATTGCCGGCGGTATCTTCACCAAGATTGCCGACATTGGCAGCGACCTGATGAAGGTGGTGTTCAAGATTGGCGAGGACGACCCGCGCAATCCTGGCGTTATTGCCGACTGCACAGGTGACAACGCTGGCGACAGCATTGGCCCGACTGCCGACGGCTTTGAGACCTACGGCGTGACTGGCGTGGCTCTGGTATCATTCATCCTGCTTGCAGTGCCTGCCGAATATCAAATTCAGCTGCTTGTGTGGATATTTGTGATGCGCATTCTGGGTATCGCCACCTCAATTCTGTCGTACTACATCAACGGAGCCATCGCAAAGGCCAAATATAGCAATGTAGATGACCTTGACTTTGAGAAGCCTCTCACCAGCCTGGTGTGGATTACCTCAATCTTCTCGATTATCGC
>JABUUJ010000005.1:40428-51225 GCA_021443235.1 Muribaculaceae bacterium | reverse complement strand
GCATCGGTAGTGGGCGACACCGTGGGCGACCCGTTCAAGGACACCAGCTCGGTGGCTCTGAACCCCATCATCAAGTTCACCACCCTCTTTGGTGTGCTGGCAATGGAGATTGCCATCAGCGAGGACTTCAGCGCGATTGCACCCTACATGGGCATCGTCTTTGTGCTCGTGGCAATGTACTTTGTTTACCGCTCGTTCTACAAGATGACAAGTAAATAAACCACTATATTTTCATTGAATCGCTAGAGTGAGACAAGGCGAAGTGTCGTGTTGACACCTCGCCTTGTTTATTTTGCTTGACGTGGTTTTTTTTAGATTGTGACGAGAGTATCGATTGTAACGAGCTGGTCAAAGTCAACGTCGCAAGTTAGCCTTGGCCTTGAGGGGCGGGGGTGAAGCCTGGGGTGGCGGGTGCGATGTTGAGGCGGCGGGTATGGATTTGGCCGTTGGGGCAGCGGATGGCGATTTCTCCCTGGGCGATAATGAGTTCGGCGGCCTCCTCTATGGGCACAGGCAACTTGAGGATGCCACGCACGCGTCCGTTTTGGTCGCAAATCTGGATGCCGGCATTAGTCACCACATAAAGGTTGCCCAGCGAGTCGAAAAGCATGGGCCCAATCTTGAGCAGCGAGTTGTCGTAGCTGTGAAGCCAGTAGAAACGCTGGCTGTGGCCCTCGGTGCCATCCTCACGTATAATGGTCTGCGTTAAGCAGTTGGTGCCTTGCTCAGGGGTGACACGGAAAGTACTGTCGGGATAGGTTGCACCAAGCGATATAGTGTTGGGATGTTGGCGCACTCGCCGTGGTCCATTGGTAACTACCCATTGTGTCGTTGTGTCGGGCAAAAGGCTGGCAAGCAGGTCGTTGCTGGTTTTCCCGACCTTGATAGGAGCAGGATAATCACGCCACATCCATGTCATCACATCGGCAAAAATCTCACTGGCGCGCCTCACGCCGTGGTTGCAGTCGCTCCAGTCGTAGGCGGCGTCATAGCCGGCGAAGTCGAGCGCCGAGGCAAGCATGCGGTTGCCCTCGTACCAGTGCCCAAACAGCGCGTTCCATACATCGTTGGTGCCGTCTTGCAAGAACACACGCAACGGTTGCGGCTCATGCTTGCGCACGACGGCCTGCAAGTCGTTGCCGCCACGCATCGCCACAAACGTGCCCACGCCGCTAAACACGCGCGAGAAGAGGTCGGGGCGGTGCCATGCCGCGTTGAAAGCGCATATTCCACCACTCGAGAGGCCGAAAATCATGCGGTCGCCAGCCTCTTGCGAGAGACGCACGTGGCGGCCATCGGGCGTTGTGAGTGACTCGACCAGCGGAAGGAGTTCGGTCTCGAGAAACGAGGCAAATCGGCCGTCGGGCATGTCAAACTCGTTGCTGCGGTTGTAGCGCAACACATTGCCGCGACTGTCCTTGATGACACCAGGCTGGAGGTAGACGCCTATGGTGACGGGAATCTTCTCGGAAGTGATGAGACTGTCGATTACCGCCGGAGCGTTGCACAGGATGCCGTCAAGCCCCACATAGAGGCAAGCCGGCTCATCACCCTTATATTGCTCGGGCACCGACACTTTAAACGTGTGAACAGTACCAGGATAGATAGTGCTGTGGTCAAGCACTCCATCCACAACGATGTGGCCTGCCGCGCCTTGCGCCACAGCCATCGCCACAACCAAAACCAAAGTAAAAAACTTCTTCATAAATGCAAAATTAACAAAAATCGCCGAAATCGGCACAAAAAACACCCCTCCACACCGAAATTTTTAGTAACTTTGCAGTTGATGACGATTGAGAATGCACTATATCTTGTTCCCGTGCAGTTGAGCGATGGAGACTTGGTGGCAATACTTCCGGCGGCGAACACGCTTATCGTGCGCCAAATCAAGCACTTCATCGTGGAAAATGTGCGCTCGGCACGCAGGTTTCTCAAGAAATGTGACCGCGATATCAACATCGATGAGCTCACTTTCTATGAGCTGAACCGCCATACCGACCCGAAGGACATCGCCAGCTATCTGGCGCCACTCGAGAGCGGACTTCCCATGGGTGTGATAAGCGAAGCCGGTTGCCCCGCGGTTGCCGACCCTGGTGCCGACGTGGTGGCTATAGCACAGCGCAAAGGGCTGAAGGTAAAGCCATTAGTGGGTCCATCAAGCATATTGATGGGGCTGATGGGCTCGGGGTTCAACGGTCAGAGTTTCGCCTTTTTAGGTTATCTGCCCGTCGATAGCGCCGCTCGCACACGCAAGTTCAAAGAGATGGAGCACCTCATCGTTCACAATGACCAGACGCAGATTTTCATCGAGACGCCCTACCGCAACAACCAGCTGATGGCGTCGATGATCAAGTCGCTGCCGGGCCACATGAGGCTGTGCGTGGCAAGCGACATCACAGGCGAGCGCGAGAGCATTGTGACCCGCTCGATAAAAGAGTGGAGCAAAATGACCTATGACTACAGCAAGACACCCACCATCTTCTTGCTATATAAGTAGGTGATTATTAAATTGATGCATTATCAAGACAAAATAAAGAAAAAAGACAGCTCGACGCAAGAGGCGCGACAAGGCGTAATCGACTTTGGAGCATTTGACGACGAGCCCCAGGCGTTGCAAGAGCAACCCACACCAGCGACACACAACACGGGCAAATCGCCCTTTGCTGGCTTCCGTTACATCAGCATAGGCAGCGGAAGCAGCGGTAACTGCGCCTATTTAGGCAACGAGAACGGCGGCTTTATCGTGGATGCCGGAGTGGAAGTACCTAAAGTGCTTAACGCTCTCAAAGCCAATGGCATAGAGCAGTCGATGATAAAGGGTATCATCGTCACGCACGACCATAGTGACCACGTGCGCTATGTCTATACGCTGCTGCGCACCCTCAAGACGGTGCGCCTGTACTGCACCCCCCGCGTTCTCAACGGGTTGCTGCGTCGTCACAACATCTCGCGCCGCACCAAGGAGTATCACGACAACATCTTCAAGGAGATACCTTTCAGGCTGGCGGGCATGAGCATCACAGCGTTTGAGACGTCGCACGACGCGAGCGACAACATGGGCTTTGACATCGACCTCAACGGCAGCCACTTTGTGGTTGCCACCGATATGGGTGAAATCAACGAGCGAGCCCAATACTATATGCAACGCGCTAATTACTTGGTTATTGAGACCGACTATGACACCGAGATGCTGCGTCAGAATCCCAATTATCCCGAATATCTCAAAGCCCGCATAAAAGGCGCAAAAGGCCATCTCGACAACGAGACATCGGCACAGTTTGTGGCGCAAAACTATCACCCGGGGCTTAAAAATGTGTTCCTGTGCCACCTGAGCGAGCACAACAACACGCCCGAGCTCGCCGTGGGCACCATGACACGCGCCTTGCAGGCCAAGGGGCTTAGCGTGGGCAACGGCAGCAACGAGCCCAGCCAGCGCACCTGTGATATCCAGGTGTATGCCCTGCCCCGCACCGAGCCATCGCTGTTTTTCATCCTATGAAAACACTTGCCCAACTGAAAGAAATCCTTGACCGCGAGGCTGCACTGATGTGCGTTCCCAGCTTTGTGGACGCCGACCCTGTGCAGTTTCCGCGCCGCTTCTCGCGCTTACAAGATGTTGAGATAGTGTCGTTTCTCGCTGCCACGATTGCTTGGGGCAACCGCAAGATGATATGCAACAACTGCGAGAAAATACTGGGTATAATGGGCAATGACCCGCACCAATATGTGCTGGAAGGCGCCTATGAGGACCTTGACGACGGCAAGAACCTGCACCGCACATTCTTTGCGCGGAACTTTAAATATACCATGCGCGGACTGCGCAATATATATCGCAACCACCAATCGCTCAACGACTTTGCCGCGCATCACCATGTGGGCGACGACGAGACTCCGGCATGGCGGCTTGTGGCGCACATGCAACAGGAGTTTGCGGCTGCCAATGGCGGACAACTTGACTCGCGCACGTTGCCGTCGCACCTTGAAAACACTGCGCTCAAGCGCATCAACATGATGTTGCGCTGGCTTGTGCGCGACGATGGCATCGTGGATATGGGCGTGTGGAACGCCATCAAACCGTCGCAACTGTTTATCCCACTTGACGTGCATGTGGGCAACACCGCGCGGTCGCTGGGCCTCACCGTGCGCCGCGCCAATGACATGAAAACCGTGATTGAGATTACCGATGCGTTGCGGCAGATGCGTCCGCACGACCCTATTTATTACGACTACGCGCTATTTGGGGTGGGAATCAACAAGATAAAGTAGCAAGTTTATCAAGGGGCGGCTGGGCCGCGAGTTTATCAAGTTGAAAGTTTATCAAGTTTTTCAAGTTTATCAAGTTTATCAAGGGGAAAGTTTTTCAAGTTTTTCAGGTTTGTCAAGGGGAAAGGGTGATTGCGAGTTATCGATTGTGACGAGGGTAACGATTGTATCGACTGTAACGAGCGGTCTAGGTCAAAGTCAATGTCAATGTCAAAGTCAATGTCAAAGTCAATGTCAAGGTCAATGTCGATGTCAAAGTCGATGTCAAGGTCAATGACTAATAGCTGGGCTTTTTGAAGTGCCACCAGCCGGTGCTGGCCTCGACAATGCGCTGGAAGGCCGGGGTGTAGTGCTGCGTGAGGTCACGATGGAGTACCAAGATAATCGTCTCGCCGTCGTCGAGCGGAGCGATTTCGCCGGGCGGATACATAAACGCGATGCCATCCTTACGCACATTAAATTCCTGTGGCATGTGTGTCACCGCACGTAGGCTGAGCTTAGGTTCTTTCTTGTTAAGCAGCTCAATTTTAGCATTGATTTTTGCCAAAATCTCTTTCTCATCGTCGGCATTAAACACATCGGTGGCGTTGAGCACGGCGTGCGCCTGACGGTCGTAGTGTACATAGGCGCTGGTCTCGGTCACCGTCACGCCGTTGTTGTGCATTTTGTCGATTTCGACCTCAAGGAGTCGGTGAGAGGTGGTGCGAGGGAACACAATGATGCGCTGTACATCGGTGTAGCGAGGATTGGCGATGGGAGCCTTTGGAAGCTTCTTGAACGGNNNNGACTCGCCGTTGTTGAAGTGCGGCTCGCTCATGTATTGCGTCAGTGCGGTGCTGAAGTCGCCCGCCGTCACACCTAAAGCCTTCATTGCCACGGCATTGTCGAGCGCGATGACGCTATCGTTGCCATTAACGCTGATGGGCATTCGCGCTTTCACCACTTTCACGCTTGCCATGTAGGTGTCGCGGTCGCCTTTCACAAGAGGCTGTTGCGAAATGAAGTAGCCACGGGAGGTGACGATGTGGAATGAGTCGGGGACAGTGGCCTCGGCGATGGTATCGGCATTCATGGCGCTGTCGGTGTGCTCCCACAGGTCACGGCTGGTGCCGCTGTTCTCGATGCGCAGCGTGAGATACCACAGGCCAGCGATGAAGTCGACAATCGCCAGCAGGATAATTACTTTTACTAGACCTCTCTTGGTTACTATCATTAGGCAGGAAAATCAAAATATTCACTTAACATATTTGCGCACAGCCTCTTTCAGCAGGGGTTCCATCACTTCCTTGTAGCACTGTGCGTTAGGGTGGACGCCATCGGACGAATATTGGTGCTTGAGCGCGCGTTCGTCTCCCTCAACGAGGTGCGAGTAGTAGTCAACGTATGGGATTTTATTTTTTTGTGCATACTCGGCGATGAGTTTGTTGAGGCTCACGACCTTGTTGGCGATATCGGTGGCGTCGCTCCACTTAAATTTGGTGGCGGGTATCACCGAAGTGAGGATGACATTGATTTTGTTGGCCTTGGCGAGTTCGACCATCGAGATAATGTTGCCCATGGTGCGTTGCTCGTTGTAGGGGCCTGTATTTTCGGCTATGTCGTTGGTTCCAGCATTGATAACCACCACTTTAGGCTTAAGATTGATAACATCGTCGCGAAAGCGCACCAGGAACTGGTAGCTGGTTTGGCCAGGAATGCCGCGGCCTATGTATCCCGTTGATTTGAAGAACTCAGGGCGATATTCCACCCAGTTGTAGGTGATGGAGTTGCCCATGAGCACCACGCGCTTGCCATTGTTCTTGCTGTTGCTGAGCTCGATGTTGGCGCTGGCATAACGGCTAATTCCGCCCCAGTCCTTATTGTTTTTTTGAGCTAATGCTCCTGAGGTGATGAGAGCGAGGATCGCGATAGCGATAAGATGTTTCATATATTACTGTATTGAGTTTAACAAGTCGATTTTTCCGTCATTAATGAGCTTGACTATGAGTTCGCCGAAGAGCGTGTTTTGCCACGCAAACCATGAGCGGGTGTAGCGGTGGTGATCGTCTTTGTGAAACGACTCGTGCATAAAGCCCGTACCCGCATCGGTGTTGATGAGCATGGTGATGCAGTGCTTTATCTCGTCGTCGCTCTGACTGGTGAAGGCTCGCATCATGATGCTCATGGGCCACACCATGTTGTAGCCGCAATGCGGGCCGCCGATGCCCTCGCCCGCTTTTCCCCTATAGAAATAGGGGTTGTCGTCGCTCAGCACAAAGCGGCGTGTGTTCTGATAGATGGGGTCGTTGATGTCGATGTCGCCCAGATAGGGCATCGCCAGCAGGCTGGGCACATTGGCGTCGTCCATAAGGTTGCAGCCACCGTTGCCATCGACCTCAAAGGCGTAGATTTTGCCATAGACTGGGTGGTTGACCACGGCATATCGGTGCAGAGCCTGCTCGACCTCGTTGGCAAGGGCGTTGCATCGTTGTGCGAGCTGGGTGTTGTGGTTTACGGTAGTGAGAATCTCGGCCGCCTTGCGCAACGAGCTCACTGCCATGAAGTTGCTGGGCACGAGAAACTGGAATGTGGTGGCGTCGTCGCTGGGACGGAACGCCGAGCAGATGAGCCCCACGGGCTTGACGGGTCGTCCGTAGCCGTCGTTGGTCTGCGTGTCGTGCGCCACCATCGTCTCGCGACGGAAGTGGTAATTTCCGCGTCCGTTTTTTTTCTGCTGGTCGATGAAAACGCCCAGCGTGTTCTCGATTGCCTTCACCCACTCGTCGCCAAAGATGCTGGTGTCGCCAGTGACCTTCCAGTACTCGTAGGCAAGGCGTATGGGGTAGCAGTTGGAGTCGATTTCATACTTGCGCTCGTGCAACTGGGGTTTCATGTCGGTCTCATCTTTCTCCCAGTAACTGCCTGTGGGCCCGAAGTTAAACGCGTTGGCGTAGGGGTCGAAATTGATTGAGCGAAACTGGCGGTTGATGGTGCCGGCAATCATCGCCTTGAGGCGCGGGTCGCGGTGGGCGTAGCGAATGTAGGGCCACACCTGAGCGCCCGAGTCGCGCAGCCACATGGCATTGATGTCGCCAGTGACGACAAAGGTGTCGTAATTGCCAGTGCTATCGGTGCTGAAGTGCACGGTGGTGTCGAGCGTATTGGGGAAGCATNGAGTCGCGCAGCCACATGGCGTTGATGTCGCCAGTGACGACAAAGGTGTCGTAATTGCCGGTGCTATCGGTACTGAAGTGCACGGTGGTGTCGAGCGTATTGGGGAAGCATTGCTCAAACATCTGAGCGAGCTTGGCGCAGGTGAGCATGCCCTTGACGCGGGCTATCTCGTCCTCGATGGCGGGACTTTGGAAGAGTCGCAGATGCTCGGCGATGCGATGTCGGCTGGGCGCGGCCATCTCGGTGGTTATCTTAATGTCGCGACTGGGGGCAAAAGCCTGTCGAGCGGCATCGTTAGCGACCTTTTCGGTCCGAGCCGCCTTCTTGTTGCTCTTGCGACCTTGCATAGGCGCCACACACATCAGCGCCACCACAACCACCAATAAAACCTTAGCACTCATTGTCTTGTGAATTTATAGTGTTACTTGCGGGGGGTGCGGGGGAGGGGCTTGACGTCGCCGCGCTGGGTGTAGAAGCACAGGCTCACGACGCCGTTGCGGTAGCCTATGTTGATGGCCTGTCGCATGTCGTCGACAAAGACATTGTCGGTGTCGAGGACAAATCCGCGTGTACCCATTGCACTCTCGCACAGCGAGATAATGTTGGCCTCGGTTTCAAGGCCGCAATGCATCACGTTGAGCGAGATGTTCACGATCTGCACCTTGGCGTCGAAATTGAAAGAAGCCGGGCTCTGGGCATCGGCCTTGGTAGCTATGAGCGAGTCGAAGAGGTAGCGGATGATGAACGGTCCCTGCGGTATTGAGATAACATTCTGGCCCACAAGCGCCTCGGCATTGTCGCCCAGGAGCGAGTTCATGTCCATGAGTGTAGTGCCACGTGTAACACCGGCGCAGCTGCCAGGGTTCACCAAGGCCATAAGCGACGCGGCGGCAAGGTTGACATCGATGAAGCCTCGTGATGCAAACACCGACTCGCTGCCGCCATGAGCGTGCACAAACTTCACGTTGCCCACGTCGTTGCCCTTGGCGTCAATGAGGTTCCACAACGAGTCCTTGCCCACGATGTAGCGTTCGCGGCTCAGGTCGGTGATGCGCTCGTGCTTGAGGTCGATGAGCGTGTTGTTGTCATGGTCGACCACGCCCATCTTTCCGTCCTTGCCCATCACGATGTAGAAACCGCCTGCGGTGCGTGTAAAGTCCTTGTATCCGGCTTTTTCGATTGCGTCATATTTATTAGGGGTAGGTACTTCCTCGCCTTTGTCGTTGAGGCACACTATAGTGTCTTTCTTGATCACGGGGAGCACGCCAGCGATATAGAAAGGCTGAACGGGCCGGTAGTCAAGCACATTGGCAGTGAAAATCACCTTTCCGGCCTTGTCGATGACCGAGAAGTGAGTCGTCGAGTCGTTAATTTGGTCGGGCTCAATTACTACGGCCTTGTCGTCGTTGACAAAGAGGTTGGCAGTGGCAAAGCGTGCCGGAATCACGGTGTCGCCCTTGACATCGATATATCCCCACAGGCCCAGGTCGTTCTGGTAGGCAGCCATGCCGCGGCTGAACATCGAGCACTGCGCCACCTCCTTGGGCAGCTCCTTGACTACCTCGCACTGCTTGTTGATGACGCACAGGGCGCCGCCACGCTTGCTGGCGATGGCGTAACCGTCCTCGCAGAACACTGTTACGCTGCCGTAAGGCTCTTTGTTGACCGGTGTGGTGGGTGCCGCCACGTTATAGAAATTGAACGTGCCGTCCTCGTTCATCACATAGTACATACCGCCTATCACGGGCGACGGAGCCACGTCGAAGGCGTCCTTTGCCACCAGTGCTCCCGAGTTCACGTCAAGGATGCTCCACTTGGCCGAACCAGGGAGTTGCACCGGCAGGAAGTCGGTCTTGTAGGGGTAGTTATCACTCTCGTTGCAAGCCACCACAGCGGCTACCAAGCACAGCACAGCGGCCATGCGATATATCAATTTCTTCATAAATCAGTTTGTCAAGTTTGTCAAGTTTGTCAAGTTTATAAAGTTTGTCAAGTTTGTCAAGTTTATCAAGTTTGTCAAGTTTGTCAAGTTTGTCAAGTTTGTCAAGTTTATTAAGGGGAAAGCTTGATTGCGAGTTATCGATTTTGACGAGGGTAACGATTGTCTCGACTATAACGGGCGGTCAACGTCAACATCACACGGAGGCGGTGAGGAGGATGGCTTGACCGTCGAGGTGGAGGCGTGTCAGGCAGGCCGGAACGAGGATAGTCTCGCCACGGTGCATAGGCACCTCGGCACCGTTGTTGTCGGTCACTATCACGTTGCCTTTCAGGCACATGATAATGAGGAACGACTTTGGCATATCAATAGTGTCGACACCGTCGAGCATAATGCGATTGACCTTGAAATAGGGGCAATTGACGAGCTCGGTCTTGCCTGGGCGCGAGTCGATGTGGATGCGGGCGTCGTCAACGGAAAAGTTCAGCGCCTCGCGGGCGGCGTCGACGTGCAGCTCGCGCAGGTTGCCGCTGGAGTCGCGCCGGTCATAGTCATAGACGCGATAGGTGATGTCGCTCGTCTGCTGTATCTCGGCCACGAGGTTGCCGCCGCCGATGCTGTGAATGCACCCTGCCTTGAGGAAGAACACGTCGCCGCAGTGGGCATCGTGTTTCTTGATGACATCGATGATGGTGCCGTTCTCGACGCGCTGGTCATATTCCTCGGGCGACAGCGTGCGGTCGAAGCCCGCAAGAATCTTTGCGCCCCGACGGTGGTCGATGACATACCACATCTCGGTCTTGCCGTTGCTGCCGTGGCGGCGCATCGCCATCTCATCGTCGGGGTGAACCTGTATGGAGAGATCTTGCTCGGCATCTATAAGCTTGACCAGCAGCGGGAAACGGTTGCCATAGCGGGCATATACCTCCTCGCCCACGAGCGCCTCGCGGTGACGGTCGATGAGCTGCGACAGCGTCAGGCCCTCGTCGTCGCCGCCTTCGACGGTCGACTCCAGGCCCTCGACACCCGAGATTTCCCAACTCTCGCCCACCTGGGCCTGCGAGTTGGAGATTCCCTTGAAGTCGGTAACGCGCTCGCCTCCCCACAGCACGCTTTTGAGCAAGCGATGAAACTTAAAAGCCTTCATTTTTGTTGTCAATAGAAATTTAATGCAAAGATAATAATTTTTACAAACCCAGCAAAACCCACACCCCCCAAAATTTTACTGCGCGTCGCTGGGGTGGGAAGCTCTCACCGATCGCACTGATTTACACTGAATTTTTTATCTCACAAAGAAACTTAAGGAAAATATTTGCTGCGCGATGGTGGTATTTTAGTGCCACGATTTTTTATCTCATGGGAATTTATAGGATTTTTGGAATTTTGCTTCGCGTCGCTGGGGGTTGGTAACGTTTATTGTTGAGAGTTTATTGTTTATAGAG
>JABUUJ010000005.1:27330-40365 GCA_021443235.1 Muribaculaceae bacterium | reverse complement strand
AGTTTATTGTTTATAGAGGGCTTCGCGTCGCAACAACAATGTTGAACAAGGTTAAACCGTGTTGAACAAAGTTGAACGCGAGCGCAGCGCGAGCCTTATCTCATGGGAATTTATAGGATTTATGGGGATATTTGCTTTGCGATAATGTGGAGATGTCAGTGCCGACATCAATGCTGATGTGGGGTGTTACAGGTCTTTTACCTTCTGTATCGATGCTTTCAGCCCTTCTATCATTGACTGATACTCCTCGGCCAGCGACTCATCCTCTACACATTGCAACTCGTCGCTCAAGAAATTAATGGCATTCTCAATACCACTAATGATTCTCTCCTTTCTCGTTTCAAAATCATCCATATCAACCTAAGAAACAATTTTTATTATGATATTCAAGATAGGGAATATGGTTCTCCGCAAATTTTAATAACATTCATAATTCCTCAATATCAATAAGATAAATCAATCACATGTTATATAACCATTATATCCCTATGTTTAGCCAAAAGTTTTTGGTTTGGGAGGTAGCGCTTTGGCAGTATTAGTTTTTTACCCTCAAAAGCATCAAAATAGTCACGTGTAGTTTGTGAGGTATAATATTCTCTTAATGATTTTGACACAATTAACCTATAATCTTCGTCAAAAGAAATCAGGTGTTGATCAAATGCGGCATCGTATGTCGCACTTAGGCACAATCCGTTTTCGGGATTCATCCTGTTAGGTTTGTCATCCTTCCATGCTACAATATGACTTGCTCGCAAGAGCTCAGGCACGTTCAGCCCAGTAATGCAACATTGATTAGCATAGTTTGCCAGCACCATTCTACGGAAATAGGATTGTCCTTTGCGACGCTTAATCTCAGCTACTTCATCTTTTCCCTCTTTTGTAAGATCAAAATGCTCGATAAGTAAAGATGAGATTTTATTTGCTTTACTCTGTCGACCAACGATTTCGTCAGCTTTTGCTACATCCAATTTGTAGCGCACAAAATCAATAAGTGATAAAATGGATGCAGAGCAGAATCCCTTGCAAGAATAGCTTGTTTGGTTGGGTCGGCCAAGATCAAATATAGAACTAACCCCCTGTCTTTTCTTTTTCTCTTCGCTTTTGATATAATCTCGGATTGTCGTCAATAATTTAATGTCCTCAATGTCACACAGTGATTGCCCTTTCAACCCAAACACATCAACCTGTCGAAAGATTTCATCCATGATACGAATAGCAGTCGCATAACTTGAAGGCTTCCCCGATTTGACATGAGAAACCATTACATTGTATTCGTAGAATTGTATTCTGTTATCCATTATTCATCTAATATTTATGCAAATTGAACGAAATGGCGACAATGTTTTTTTTAATTAGTTGCTGAAGCAAAGGTAGTGATTTTTTGTGAGAGTGTGGGGGGGTGTGGGGGTGATAATCGAAAAAAAATTGTTAACAAGGTGTTTTTTGCGCGTAGGATTGGTGGGTGGAGGTTTTTTTGGGGAAAAATTTTGGGGTGTGGGGGATTTGGTGTAACTTTGCGAGAATGTAAAGGCTCTACATTTGGGGATGGCAGGCTTGCTTGAAGTGCCCCGGATGTGTGGGGGCGTGAATGGTTTTTGTGTATGAATTTTAGGACTGTGATAAAGGCTGCCGAGAACCGCCAGATGCTTCGTCACGACGACGGGGTGATGCTGCTGGGCTCGTGTTTCAGCGATAACATAGGCGGGAAGATGCGCGGTGGCATGATGCGCGCGACGGTGAACCCGTTTGGCACTATCTACAACCCGCTGAGCATTGCCGCGAGCGTGAGGCGCATCGTGAGTTGCGAGCGCATCGCGGGAATGGCGCTGTTTCAGCAAAACGGCGTGTGGAACAGTTATGCGTTTCACTCTCGCTACTCGATGGCCGACAAGGATGCGACGCTGAAGCGGATGAACGCTCGCATCGCCGAGGCTCACAACGCGCTGAAGAAGTGCAAGATGCTCGTGCTGACGCTGGGCACGGCGGTGGTGTATAGGCTGCTTGCCACTGGCGAGGTGGTGAGCAACTGCCACAAGGTGCCTCAGCACGAGTTTGCGCGCGAGATGGCGAGTGTGCATGAGATGACGCAGGCGATGAACGAGATGGTGGAGTTGCTTCATGAGTTCAACCCCGAGCTGCGCATCGTGTTCACCGTGAGCCCGATACGCCACATTGCCGACGGCCTGGAGACCAACTCGCTGAGCAAGGCGTCGCTGCGTGTGGCGATTGACAACGTGATGAAGGCCCACAAAGACTGTGTGGAGTATTTCCCGAGCTATGAGATTGTGATGGACGACCTGCGCGACTACCGCTTCTATGCCACCGACATGGTGCATCCGAGCGAGGTGGCGGTGGAGTATATCTGGCAGACGTTTCAAGCCACCTATCTTGACGACCGTGCCGCTCAGGCGGTGGCTCGGTGCGAGCGCGTGACCAAGCGTCTGCAGCACCGCCCCATGAGCAACAACGTGGAGGTGGTGGAACGCTTTAACACCGACACCGCTACGGTGGTGAGGAACCTGGTGAAGGAATATCCCTACCTGAAGGATATGGATGAGCTGGCGTTTTACCTGTAAGCCCCCCAGCCCCCTAAAGGGGGAGCGGCGACATTGACTTTGACCTTGACATTGACTTTGGCTTTTTTCGAATTTTCAATAAACAATAAACTCTCAACTTTAAACTTTAAATGCAATATAGTATTGATGAGGTGGTTAGGGCGGTGGCGACACGCGAGGCGGTGGTCAACTGCGACAAGGCGATGGTGAGCACGTTGCTCATCGACTCGCGATCGCTGTCGATGCCCAGCGAGACGCTGTTTTTTGCCCTGCGCACCAGTCAGGGCGACGGACACCGCTATGTGGAAGAACTCTATGCCCGCGGCGTGCGCAACTTTGTGGTTGAGAGCCTGAAAGGCTTGGAGGTGCACCGCGATGCCAATTATCTGGTTGTGGGCAACACCCTTGCGGCGCTGCAGCAACTGGCGGGGCATCACCGCAGCCGCTTCGCCATCCCCGTGATAGCCGTTGCCGGCACGCTGGGCAAGACCTACCTGAAAGAGTGGCTCAACCAGCTCCTCAGCCCCGACTACCGCATCGAGCGCTCGCCCCGCAGCTACAACTCGCAGATAGGCGTCGCGCTGTCGTTGTGGAACATCACCAGCGACACCACACTCGCCATCATCGAGGCGGGAATATCACTGCCCGGCGAGATGCAAGCGTTGCAGCGCATGATCAAACCCACGATGGCGGTCATGACCAATGTGGGCGAGAAAAAGGGCGACTGCTTCAAGTCGATAGACGAAAAAGTTGACGAGCAGCTTATTATTGCCAAAGGCTGCCCCACAGTGATATATGCTGGCGACGACGAGCGCATGATTGCCGGCGCTGAGCGGATGGGCTTGCGCCTCACCCGTCTCAAGCAAGCACCCACATGCCCGCCCAGCACACCAGTATATCTCGACAACGCCCGCACTTGCGCCGCAGTGATGGAGTCGATGGGCTATGACCACGCCACCATCGAGCAACGCATAGCGCGACTCAAGCCCGTTGACACCCGCATCAATGTGATAGAAGGCGTAAACAACTGCACCATCATCGCCGACGGGTATCCCAGCGACTACAACTCGCTCGAGCCCGCCCTCGACTTTGTGCTGAGGCGCACTGGTTCGCGCCCCAACACCGTGATTATGAGCGACATGATAGATGCCAAGGAAAGCGACTATGCCCTTGTGGCACATCGACTTGCCGCGCGCAAAGTGTCGCGCCTCATTGCTGTGGGGCCGGCGATGTGCAGCAACGCACACCATTTCAAGGGGCTCAACGCGATGTTTTTCGGTGATGCCGAGCAGTTGTGCGACGAGATGTCGCAGGGCGACTTTGAGAACGAGACCATCCTCGTGAAAACGTCGCCGCGCCAGTGGATGGAGCAAATTCTCGACATCCTCGAGGTAAAGCACCATCAAACGGTGGAGGAAGTCGACCTCAACGCGCTCGCCCACAACTTCAAGTTCTTCAAGTCACTTGTCAAGCCCAGCACCAAGACCGTGGCAATGGTGAAAGCGTCGGGCTACGGGGCCGGCTCCTACGAACTTGCCAAGACACTGCAAGACCGCGGTGCCGACTACCTCGCCGTCGCCGTGCAAGACGAGGGCGTGGAACTGCGCCGTGCCGGCATCACAATGCCCATCATTGTGCTCAACCCATCGGTGGTCAACTACAAGGCGATATTCCGCTACAGCCTTGAGCCCGAGGTATATAGCATAGACGAGTGCCGCCAACTCATAAAAGAAGGGGCACGCTGCGGCGCACGCCAGCACGCCGTGCACATCAAACTCGACACAGGCATGCACCGCCTTGGATTCACGCTCGAGCAGCTGCCCGAGCTCATAGAGCTGCTCAAGAGTCAGGACGTGCTGCGCCCCGTGTCGATGTTCTCGCACCTGTGCGTCGCCGATGAGCCCGACCAAGACGCCTACACCCAGCAGCAAATCGACTACTTTGTTGAATGCAGCAAGCTGATACAAAGCCACTTTGAGCATCACATCATGCGCCACATACTCAACACCAGCGGCATAGTGCGTTTCCCGCAATATCAGTTCGACATGGTGCGTATAGGCATCGGCCTTTACGGCATCAAGACCGTGATGGACGGCAGCGAGGACACACTGCAGCCAGTGTCGGCGCTCAAGTCGGTGATTATAAGCATCAAGGAGTGGCCAGCAGGCACCACCATAGGCTATGGGCGGCGTGGCGTGCTCACACGCGACTCACGCATTGCCACAGTGACACTGGGCTATGCCGACGGCCTTGACCGCCACGCCGGCAACGGCCGCACCTGCATGTGGGCGGGCGGCAAGCGTTGCCCCACGGTGGGCAATGTGTGCATGGACGCCGTGATGATCGACATCACCGGCACCGACTGCCAGGTGGGCGACCGCGTGGAGATTTTCGGTCCCCACATCCCCGTTGAGGAGTTGAGTGAGGCTCGCGGCACCATCCCCTACGAGGTTCTCACCAGCGTGTCGCCGCGCGTCAAGCGCGTGTATTATCGCGAGTAAAAAGTTTCACAAGTGAGCAAAAAGCATTAAATTTGCACTTGAAATATCAAGATAATGATAGAACGGCACATCATAATTGATAGCGTTGACCCCGTAACCTTCTATGGGGTAAACAATTGCAATATCCAACTCATACGCAACCTGTATCCCAAGCTGCGCATGGCGGCGCGTGGCAGCGTCATCACCGTGATAGGCGACGAGGAGGAGACGGCGGCCTTTGAGAAAAAAATCAAAGAGCTGGAGCAGTTTTGCGAGAAATACAACAAACTCACCGACGAGGTCATCATCGACACCATCAAGGGCACGCCGCCCAAAGAGCTGAAGATGGACGATGTAATTATATATGGCGTTAACGGCAAGCCCATTGTGGGACGCTCGCCCAACCAGCAGCGTCTGGTCAAGACCTTTGGCGAAAACGACCTCACCTTTGCGCTGGGCCCTGCCGGCACCGGCAAGACCTATCTGGCTGTGGCACTGGCGGTGCGCGCGCTCAAGAATCGCGAGATACGCAAAATCGTACTGTCGCGCCCGGCAGTCGAGGCAGGCGAGAAACTTGGATTTCTGCCTGGCGACATGAAGGACAAAATCGATCCCTATCTGCAGCCGCTCTACGACGCCCTCGAGGACATGCTACCGGCGCCCAAGCTCAAAGAGTATATGGAGACCGACGTTATCCAGATTGCGCCACTGGCATTTATGCGCGGCCGCACCCTCAACGACGCCATCATCGTGCTTGACGAGGCGCAAAACACTACTACACATCAAATTAAGATGTTCCTCACCCGATTGGGAATGGGATCAAAGATGATTGTGACCGGCGACACCACGCAAATCGACTTGCCACGATCGGTCAACTCGGGCCTTATCCACGCGTTGCACGTGCTCAACGGCGTGAAAGGCATTGGGAAGGTCGAGTTTGACAAAAAAGACATCGTGCGCCACCAGCTGGTGCAGCGCATCGTCGAGGCCTACGAGAAGCACGACGCCCTGAAGCGCGCCGGCCTGCCCGACGACGCGAGCGAAAGCAACGAAAGGACAAATTAAGCCCCTATTGCGACAGAACATAAGGGGCCAACAGAATAACTAATAAATGATTTTATAACAAAATGGCTAAAACATTAGTTCACACCGATTTCAACTTCAAGGGACAGCGCAGCGTGTATCATGGCAAAGTGCGCGACGTGTATAACATCAACGACGACATCCTGGTGATGGTGGCAACCGACCGCATCAGCGCTTTTGATGTCATCTTGCCAAAGGGCATTCCTGGCAAAGGACAGTGCCTCAACCAGATAGCAGCAGGTTTCCTTGATGCCACAAGCGATATCGTTCCCAACTGGAAACTTGCCACTCCCGACCCCATGGTGGCCGTGGGCCTCAAGTGCGAGGGCTTTCCCGTTGAGATGATCATACGCGGCTACCTCACTGGCAGCGCATGGCGCGAGTACAAGAACGGATGCCGCGAGTTGTGCGGTGTGAAGCTGCCCGACGGGATGCGCGAGAACGAGCGTTTCCCCGAGCCCATCATCACTCCCACCACCAAGGCCGAGGCAGGCCACGACGAGAACATCTCACGCGAAGAAATTATTGCTCAGGGACTTATCAGCGAAGAGGACTATAAGATTGTAGAGCAATACACCCGCGCGTTATTTGCCCGCGGCAGCGAGATTGCCGCCTCCAAGGGACTTATCCTGGTCGACACCAAATATGAGTTTGGCAAGCGCGACGGCAAGGTGCTGCTGATGGACGAGATACACACACCCGACTCAAGCCGGTACTTCTATGCCGAGGGCTTTGAGGAGCGCTTTGAGAAAGGCGAGCCACAGAAGCAACTATCGAAGGAATTTGTGCGCCAGTGGCTCATCGACAACGGCTTTATGGGCAAGACCGGCCAGCAGGTTCCCGAGATGACCGACGAGTATTGCGAGAGCGTTGCGGCACGCTACATCGAGCTCTATGAGGAGATTACGGGCACTAAGTTTGAGCGTGCCGATGAGAGCGTAGACCTCGCCGCCCGCATCGAGAAGAACGTGGCTGAGTATCTGGAAAAGATTTGACTCTGACTTTGACATTGACTTTGACTTTTAATAGTTGAACAAGACGGTTGAAAATATTAAGCCCTATGGCAACGAGGGCGACAAGACTGGGCAGGTGCGACAGATGTTTGACTCTATCGCACCCGCCTACGACTTTATGAACCACGCGATGACGCTGGGCATAGACAAGTGGTGGCGCAAAGTGGCTGTTAACAAGGTGAAAGCGAGCGCGCCAAGCACAATACTTGACGTAGCAACCGGCACCGGCGACTTTGCAATCAAGCTATATAACGACATCAAGCCCAGCGCCGTGAAAGGCGTGGACCTGAGCGACGGGATGCTTGATGTGGCGCGCCGCAAAGTAGTAGAGCGCGGCCTTGAGAATGCCATCACCTTTGAGCAAGGCGACTGCCTGTCGCTACAGTGCGAGAGCGAGTCGTTTGACGCTGTGACAGTGGCATTTGGGGTGCGAAATTTTGAGAATATCGAGCAAGGCTACAGCGAGATGTATCGTGTGCTGCGTCGTGGCGGCATGCTGTGCGTGATAGAGTTGTCGACACCGCGCAACCCAATAATTCGTTGGTTCTATGACATTTACACACTGCACATTATCCCTTGGGTGGGTTCGCTCAAGTCGCACGACAAGAGCGCCTATCGCTACCTGCCGCTGAGCATTGCCGCTGTGCCACAAGGCGACGACATGCTGGCGATAATGCGTAAAGTGGGATTCGGTGACTGCCGGGTGCGCACGATGACGCTGGGCACTTGCAGCATCTACACGGCAGTGAAGTAGTGTTTAATGTTTAATGTTTATAGTTTATAGTTTAGAGTTTAGAGTTTAGAGTTTATTGTTTAGAGTTTATTGTTTAGAGTTTAGAGAATTTTTCGAGAGTGACGACTGTAACGATTGTGACGACTGTGACGAGCGGTCAAGGTCAAAGTCAATGTCAAAGTCAACGTCAAAGTCGCTTATAGTTGATTAGGTAGAGGCGGTGGCGGGCTCGGGTGATGGCGGTGTAGAGCCAGCGCTTATAGTCGATGGTGAGCCGAGCCTCGGGTGCGATGCCACCCATGTCGATAAACACATTGTTCCACTGACCGCCCTGCGCCTTGTGGCAAGTCACGGCATAGGCATATTTCACCTGCAGGGCATTAAAATAAGGATGTTTTTTCAGTTCGTTGTACTTGGTGCGGCGGTCGCCAGGTATTTCGGCCATCACCTCGTTAAAGAGCCTGTCGGCTTGTGCCCGGTTCAGTGCCGGCGAGTCGCTCATGAGGCAGTCGAGCACGATTTTTGCGTCCATTTCCACATTGTCGTGGTCGGGCAACTCAATGGTGACATTGGCAAACTGCAGGCCATATCGTTGCTCAATCTCACCCCACACGCGGCACACCCGTGCCACATCACCATTGGCGATAAAATCCACATTTTCAAAGTCTTCGGCCCAAAAATAGTTATTTTTGGCAACGAGCAGCATATCGCCGCTCACCAGCATATCCTCGCGATAGAGGATGCTGTTGCGTATTCCCTGGTTGAAGAGCGTGGCACGCTTGTTGCTGCGCGTGATGACGATGGTCTCGCTCATGCCGTCGCGGTCGTAGCTGTCGCTGATGGTCTCGAGCAGGAACTCGCCGCTCACGCGCTCCACATCGTCATAGCCGTCGAGCACGAGGTGAGGCTCGGTTGCAGTGTCGGCAGTCATCGACTGGCGCACGAGCGTTGCGTTGTGGAGGATGCCGCTTTCGAGCGACTGGCGGGCGATGGAGCGTAGTACCAGGTGGCTCACATCGAAGCCATAGAGCTGAAGGTCAGGCACATTGAGTGCGGGGCTGTCGAGTTGGCCCACAGGGGGTAACTGTGCGTCGTCGCCCATGAGCATGAGTCGGCACCCCACGCCAGCATACACATAGGAGATGAGGTCGTCGAGCAACCGTCCGGAGCCAAAAGAAGCGATTGCGTCGCCCACCGTGTTGGCAATCATTGAGGCCTCGTCGACGATGAAGAGCGTGTTAGTGTGCTTATTTTCAGCCAGATTAAATGCAGTGCTGCCATACCCCGACTGGCGATAGATTTTGCGATGTATGGTAAAAGCTGTGTGGCCGGCGTATTCGCCAAAGATGTGTGCGGCGCGTCCTGTGGGTGCAAGTAGCACGCACTTAATGCCAAATCGTGCCATCGCCTTGACCATGGCACCCGTGAGCGAAGTTTTTCCCGTGCCTGCATATCCTCGCAGCACCATCACCGAGCGTGGTACAGGGCTGTAGAGAAACTGCGCCAGCGCATCAACACAGCGCATCTGCTCCTCACTTGGCTCATAGGGCAGATGCACAAGCACCTCATTTTTAAATGATTGCATCGTTAAAGACTGCGGGGTTTAAAGTGGAAGAATTTTGCCTAAATCAAGACTTGGGCATGAAACGGGAATGGTCTTCCTTATCGGTTGGCTCGGGCTGAGAGGCAGGAGCATCGTCGGCCGGAGCGCCAGGCATAAAGCGCGAGTTATTGTCGGGTTTGGGGGTCTCGGTGGGTGTTTCGGCAGGTGTATCGTGCATCTTGGACTTGCGATGCTTGCTCCACTCGTCGTGCATTTCGTGTCCGAAAGCCACGATGTGCTTCTTGCCGCCCTCATACACCTCGTCGATAGTATCGTCGACGGCGCGTTCAATCCTTTCATTAAACTTAAAAGGCATCATCGACAATGCACTTGAGAAAAACGCCAGCACCATGAAGGCGCAGCTCAGCCAGTATCCCCAGCCCAGTCCTTCGATAGAGAAGCCCTCTCCCACTCCGTCGGCGGGGGCAACCTCAGGGGTGTGAACGAGCGCAAACTCGTGGAAGTTGCTTGTAGCATGGTAGAAATATAGACCGGCAAAGATGAGAAGCATCGAGGCAATTGCCCAGCGTTTGTTTTTCAGTACATTAAAGCTAATTGCCAGGAAACCAGCAATAAACGGAATAAGTGCAAAAATCAGGCCTTTGAGAGTTCCGGTGCGGGAAATGACCCCTGCGGTAAACTCAATGCCATTGATTCCTCCCTGGAAAGTAATGTTGTAGAACGGAAGAAACACATAGCAAACGAGGGCGAGAATTAGCAGTATATTTGTGATGGGTTTCATTGTTTCAGTTGTTTAAGAGCCTAAGGTGGCATTATCAACTGCGAATTTACAAAAATTCTATCAAAAACTGAAAGAATTTACATTTTTTTAATAAAGTTTAGAGTTTAAGGTTTATTGTTTAAAGAGAGGTTTCTCGAAAATTCGAGAACAACTTGCAACTTGATAAACCTGATAAACCTGATAAACTTACAACTTGATAAACTTGATAAACTTGCAACTTGATAAACCTGTAGGGCGGGTTACTGGGCGGTGGAGAGGACCTGCTCGCGGAACTTTGCGTCGTTTTTCAGGCGTTCGAGCACGATTTTTGATGCGCCTTGGTGCGACTCCTTCTTGCTGTAACCTGTGGCGTCGCCGGCATAGATGCCGCCCAGCATCACGGCAGTGCGGAAGACGGGGTTACTGTCGGCATCGTTGAATGTGTCGACGAGTTCATACTCAATTGCCACACGATACTTCTGCGTCCACTCGATGAGACGCGACTTGAAGTTTTGTTCGGTCTTGGCGAGGTCGTTGATGTCGAAATGCTTGGTTATAAGTCGGTTGATAATGAATTTGCGTGTTTTGCTGTATCCTAAATCGAGGTACATTGCGCCCACCATTGCCTCGACGGCGTTGCCGCTGATGTAGCTGTTGTGAGACGAAGAGTGAGGCGAAGCGCTCACATGTGTGTCGACGTGCAGTATTTTTCCTATTCGGTTAAGGCTTTCTCGCTGCACGATTTTGGCGCGAGTAGAGGTAAGGAACCCCTCGTGCTTGTCGGGGTAGATATTATAGAGGTAGTCGGCCACAACGAGGTCGAGCACAGCGTCGCCGAGGAACTCGAGTCGCTCATTGTTGGCAAATCGCCCATCGGCCAGTTTCACAGGCTTGCTGCGGTGCACGAAGGCGAGTTTATAGAGCTCGATATCACTGGGCCAGCATCCACTGATGCGGCGAATAAAAAGGTAAAGCTCCTTATCCTTGATGAAAAGGAGCTTTACGAGTGATATGAGATTGGAAAACATCATTTAGATGTCAGCCTTTATACTTCTTAACGATTATGCTGGCATTATGTCCACCGAAGCCGAAGGTGTTGCTTAGGGCGATGTTGACCACGCGCTTCTGTGCCTTGTTGAAGGTGAAGTTTATGTTGTAGTCGATGTTTTCGTCCTTGTCGTCGTCGGCGTGGTTGATGGTGGGCGGAACGATATCGTCCTGGCAAGCCTTGATGCAGAACATTGCCTCAACAGCGCCGGTAGCGCCCAGCATGTGTCCTGTCATCGACTTGGTAGAGCTGATGTTGAGCTTATAGGCGTGGTCGCCGAAGAGGTCCTTAATGGCCTTGGCCTCGGAGACGTCACCCACTGGTGTGGAAGTGCCGTGCACGTTGATATAGTCAACATCCTCAGGTTTAATGCCTGCATCCTCGATGGCGCGCTTCATCACGAGCTTTGCGCCCAGACCTTCGGGGTGTGTGGCTGTGAGGTGATAAGCGTCGGCGCTCATGCCGCCGCCAATTATCTCGCCGTAAATCTTAGCGCCACGAGCCAAAGCGTGCTCAAGTTCCTCAAAGACAAGAACCACCGAGCCCTCGCCCATCACGAAGCCGTCGCGCGAGGCGCTGAAGGGGCGCGATGCACCCTTCGGGTCGTCGTTGCGAGTCGACAGCGCGTGCATTGAGTTGAAACCACCCACACCAGCAGGATAGACCGAGGCCTCGCTGCCACCGGTGACGATAGCGCAAGCCTTGCCCATGCGAACGAGGTTGAACGCTTCGATCATCGCGTTGGTGGAGGTGGCGCATGCCGAGACAACGCCATAGTTAGGTCCACGGAAGCCGTACTTGATAGAGATGATTCCGGCTGCGATGTCGGCAATCATGGTGGGGATGAAGAAGGGGCTGTATTTCGGGCCTTGGTCGGCATGCATGGCATAGTATCCGGCCTGCTCCTCGAAGGTGTGCAAGCCACCGATGCCCGACCCGATAATCACACCCACCTCGTTGCAGTCGGTAGCACCGTCGGTCAACTTAGCGTCGTCGACAGCCTGCTTGCAAGCCGCAAGAGCAAACTGGGTGTATAGGTCAAACTTCTTGAAATCCTTGAGTTCACGACGGTCGTCGGGGTTCAGCAGATAGTTCTCGGGCTGGAAGTCCTTAACCTCGCAGCCAAACTGAGTCTTGAACAGCGATGCGTCGAAATGGGTAAGAGGCCCTGCTCCGCTCACACCGTCAACGGCGTTCTTCCATGTGGTGTCAACGTCGTTGCCCAGTGGTGTGATAGCACCAAGACCTGTTACCACTACTCTCTTTAATTCCATATATAGAGTGAAAGTGGAAAGTTAAAGATTATAGAGTTGTTGCTTAAGCCTTAGCAGCCTCAATGTAGCTGATAGCGTCGCCAACGGTCTGAATACCTTCGGCCTTATCCTCGGGGATAGTGATGTCGAACTGGCGCTCGAGCTCCATGATGAGCTCTACAGTGTCGAGAGAGTCAGCACCAAGGTCCTGAGTGAATGTTGCTTCGGGAGTTACTTCTGCCTCGCTAACGCCCAGCTTGTCAACGATAATTGATACTACTTTTTCAGCAATTTCTGACATAATTGTAATGTTTAAATTATTAATAAATTTTGTTTCTAATTTTCTTTTTCACAAAGTTGAATGCAAAGGTAAAAACTTTTTGGCACATATTATAGAAATTTTTCCTTAAATTACGCCCTGTTGAGCATTTTTTCGTTTTACTGCCTAAAAAAAGCGGTAAATTAATGTTTTTTAAGCATAAATAACTGATTTTGATTTTAAAGATAAGAGGGAGTAGTATTTAATGTTTAATGTTTATTGTTTAT
>JABUUJ010000005.1:18701-27222 GCA_021443235.1 Muribaculaceae bacterium | reverse complement strand
ACAAACTTGATGAACTCTCGGGTGGCGTTTTTTCTTGGTTATTTAATAATAATGTGTTACCTTTGTAGGTTAAAAAGCTAATTATTATATGATGAAACGACATATTTTTGCCCTGATGACGGTTGTTGCGGCGGTGCTTGGCGCTGTTGCACAGGACTTTAAGGCGGGCGAGCTATACTATAATGTAACCAGCGACGACGAGGTGGAGGTGGCCCGTGCCTGGGTGGATGGCGCAAGCGTCTACAAGGGCGTGGTGATTATCCCCGAGAGCGTGTTTCACAATGGCAGCAACTATGTGGTGACAGGCATCGCCGCCAGCGCCTTTGAGCGCTCGGGCGTGACCGAGGTGCAGATTCCCAACACCGTGACCACGATAGGCGAGAGCGCGTTTGCCTACGCCGAGTCGCTGAGCAGCATCACGCTGCCCATGTATCTGGAGGCGGTGAGCAAGACAATGCTTGCCGGCACCGCCATCGAGAATATCGCCGTGCCAGAGGGTGTGACCACCATAGGCTACGGAGCCTTCCAAAGCTGCCCCTACCTGCGCACGGTTTTCCTGCCGTCGACCACCAAACTCATAGACGCCTACGGCTTCAACAACTGCCACAGTCTCTTTGAGATTTACTGCGCCGCACCCATGCCGCCCAACGCCAGTGGCTGGGCGATATTCATCGGGATGAAAGGCATTGACGTGATTGTCGCCGACGATGATGCAGCCGCGGCATATAGCAAAGACCCCGTGTGGGGCGACACCGAGACCTTCTCGCTGTGGACCAACGAGGAGATTTCCATCACTATGGCGCTGCAGGCCGTGCCGTTCAAGGAGAGTTTCATGAAGGTGGAACTGGGCAACAACCTTGCCTATCGCATCTATGACGAGGACGGCGAGGAGATGGCACTCACCGCCGCCACCAACTACTACTTTGCCATCCCCGACCACGCGGCGACCTACGTCGTGGTGCCCACCAACCTGATTAACGACTGCGAAGACCAATTTGAGGTCACCATAGGCACAACGCCTGTGCCCGAGGTAGTTGAGGACGAGCATCCTGTGATAAGCGTGATCGATGGCACTATCTACATCAGCGGTGACAATTACGGCAAGTGGACGACAGTGTATGACTGCTACGGCAAGCTGTATTATCAGCGCCCGGCAATCGACAACATCATCCCCAACCTGCCACGCCACCGCGTGTATATCGTCATCGTGGGCGACTATGTGAAGAAAGTGCTTGTGTGATGAAGTTGTCGATTCCCAACAATGACGAGCGCTTCATGCGCATGGCGCTCGACGAGGCACACCGCGCCGCCGAACGCGACGAAGTGCCCATAGGGGCGGTTATAGTGCACAACGGCATGGTGATAGCCCGCGGCCACAACCTCACCGAGACACTCACCGACGTCACCGCACATGCCGAGATGCAGGCCATCACCGCCGCTGCCAACACATTGGGTGGCAAATATTTGACCGACTGCACCCTATACGTCACCGTGGAGCCGTGCCTAATGTGTGCCGGCGCACTTGGGTGGAGCCAGATTTCGCGCATCGTCTATGGAGCGGCCGACGACAAGCGAGGCTACCACACGCAGTGCGACCATCCGTTCCACAAAAAGACCGAGATTGTGGGAGGCGTACTTGAGGCCGAATGCGCCGAGCTGATGACCACATTTTTCAAGAAGAAGAGGTAGTTTTCGACATTGACATTGACTTTGACCGCTCGTTACAGTCGTCACAGTCGTTACAATCGTCACTCTCGAAAAATTAACTAAACCCTAAACAATAAACTATAAACATTAAACTATAAACATTAAACTATAAACATTAAACTATAAACATTACAAGTAACTTATGAGAAAGTTGATAATGGGGCTTGTGGTCATTATGGGCGTGGCGACAGCATGGGCGCAGAACGCTGGCGAAAGGCCGCAGGGCGACACCATCGAGGTGAAAAGCGAGAAGATGAGACGCAACATCAAGTGCGTGGTGATTGTTCCCGAGCAATATTTCGACGCCGAGCTGCAAGACGAGCAGTACCCTGTGATTTACCTGTTGCACGGCGCATGGGGAAAATACAGCGACTGGCCCAAGAAAGTCGACCTTGACGACCTCGCCAGCGAGAAGTCGGTGATTTTTGTGTGTCCCGACGGCCAGGACAGCTGGTATCTCGACTCGCCCATCGACCCCGCGTTCCAGTTTGAGACCTTTATCAGCAAGGAGTTGCCACAATATGTCGACACCCACTACCGCACCCTGCGCAAGCCCATTTTCCGCGCCATCACAGGTCTGAGCATGGGCGGCCACGGAGCGTTGTACAATGCGTTCCGTCACCCTGAGGTGTTCGGGTCGTGCGGCTCGATGAGCGGCGGCGTGAACTTTGCCAACTTCCCCAACCGCTGGAAACTTGACCTGCGTTTGGGCAAATATGAGAGCAACAAGGCGTTGTGGGAGCAGCACACAGTGATGAGCCAGCTCGACAAGCTGAAGCCCGGCCAGCACATCATCATTGATGACGGCACCGACGACCTTTTCTATAACGACAACAACGAGCTGCACAAGGCATTGCTCGAGCGCAAGGTCAACCACGACTACACCGTGCGCCCCGGCAACCACAACTGGGATTACTGGACCAACGCCATAGAGTATCACGTGCTGTTTTTCTCGATGGTCTTTGACAACGCCGAGTGATGGCGCCATAGAGGCATTTGCGGTACTAAAAGAACATTAAACCCCACCAGCCGAGCCCGGTTGGTGGTTTTTTTTGAAAAAAATTAGGGGTGAGAAAAAATTTTTTGAAAAAATTTCTGGAATTTATATTACTGGTATATATGTACTTAGGTGGTGTTTTGTGGAAATATGGAACAAGTATAAGGTTATTTTGACCATTTTATATTTAAACCTTTGTGGGTGTAGTGCAGTCAAAAAGGTGTAACAAAAATGAAACAAGAGCTTGAGCAAAAGAGTTTGCTAAGCGTTTCTTTACTTAATTTGAAGGTTTTAGTTAGTAATATAGTTTCCTGTACCCGTGAGGGCACATGAGTCCCAAGCAAGCTTTCATACTTGCGACAAAGACTCCCAATCGCACAACAAAAAGTTGGTTTTTATTGGTTAGTAAAGGTTAGTAAAAAATTGATAGGGATAAAAGATACTACAGTTTGTAGATTAGGCTGGTTAGTAACAACACTCTATGAAAAAAGGTAATTTGAACGGAGCAGTCGCTGGGTCGAGATGACCAGGCGACTGTTTTATTTACTTTTGGAAGTAGGCTTTAGGGAGTGGACGCATATTGTAGGCGCTTGCCATCGACTCGCCGTAGGCGCCGGCACTGCGCAAGGCGATGAAGTCGCCACGGTGGCACACGGGCAGCACCTCGTTGACGCCGAAGACATCGCTCGACTCGCAGATGGGCCCCACCACGTCGTAGGTCTCAACGCCAGGGCCACCAGCCGAGAGGTTCTGGATGACATGGTGCGCCTGGTAGAGTGCGGGGCGAATGAGGTCGGTCATTCCGGCGTCGACAATGACAAATTTCTTGTCGCGGTTCTCCTTAACATATATAACGCGCGCGATAAGCGAGCCGCACTGCGCCACGATGGAGCGTCCCAACTCGAAGTGCAGCTGCTGGTTCTTGCGCAACTTGAGGTTACGTGCGAATGTGTCGAAGAAGTGCTCAAAATCGGCGATAGGAATCACGTCGGGCTTGTCGTAGTCGATGCCCAGTCCGCCTCCCACGTTGATCATCTCAAACGAGATGCCCAGACGGTCGAAATAGTCGAGCAGACCGTTGACGCTATCGCACAGCATGGCATAGGGTTTCATGCTGGTGAGTTGCGAGCCCACGTGGAAGTGGAGTCCGCGCAAGCGTATGTTGGGCAGGCGTTTAGCGGTCTTAACGGCATCGACAAGCATCTCGACGCTGATGCCAAACTTGTTTTCGGCGGTTCCGGTGGTGATGTATCGGTGGGTGTGAGCGTCGATGTCGGGGTTAACACGTATCGAGACATTAGCCACCACGCCGCGTTTCAGGGCAAGGTCGCTGATTACCGAGAGCTCGGGAATGCTCTCCACGTTGAAGCAGAAGATGTTGTGTTCCAGGCCGAGATTGATTTCACGGTCGGTCTTTCCCACGCCCGAATACACCATTTTCTCGGGTTTGAAGCCGGCGTTGATGGCAGCCTGTATCTCGCCACCGCTCACGAGGTCGGCACCTAAGCCGTGGGCCGCGATAGCCTTCATGATGGTGGGGTTGCCATTGGCCTTGACGGCATAGTGAATGTGATAGGGCTTATCCTTTATCAATCGCTTGATAGTCTTGATAGTAGACTCAAGCAGAGCCATATCATAGAAATAGAACGGAGTGTCCAGATTTTGGAACTTCTCCAATGGGAATCGACGCATCATCGTGTTATATCATTTATTGTTATGAAATTACTGTGCAAAGTTAATAAAAAACTCTCACACCCACAAAAACTTACCGAAAACAGCGAGGGCAGGCAGGTGCATTTATGCGGTTTTGTTGGGGCGACATGGTGCTGTTTATGAGTTTTTTTGTAAATTTGCAGCCGAAAATTTAAAACCGACAATGATGAGCGTTGACGACATCAAAAACATACACATAAGCGACTACAACTATGAGTTGCCCGACGAGCGCATCGCCAAGCACCCGCTGGCGCAGCGCGAGCAGTGCAAGTTGCTTCATTACAACGGCGAGGCTATCGGTGACCGTCATTTCTATGACGTGCCATCGCTGCTGGCGCCCGGCACCACACTCATTTACAACAACACCCGCGTGATTAACGCGCGCTTGCGTTTCAGCAAGTCGACGGGCTCGACAATCGAGATATTCTGCCTTGAGCCCGTTACGCCGTGCGACTATGAGCAGATATTCCAGACCACCGAGTCGTGCACATGGCTGTGCCTGGTAGGCAATAGCAAGCGATGGAAGCAAGGCGAGCTCGAGACGGCGGTGACCATCGACGGCCACGACACCGTGCTGCGTGCCACCCGCGGCGAGCGTCGCGGCAACTCGTGGGAAATCACCTTTGCGTGGGACGGCGGCTACACTTTTGCCAGCATGCTCGACGCAACAGGCGAGATTCCCATCCCACCCTATCTGAACCGAGGCACTGAGGCCAGCGACAGCAGCGACTACCAGACCGTGTACTCGCACATCAACGGCAGCGTAGCGGCACCCACCGCCGGGTTGCATTTCACCGATGAGTTGCTTGCCGAGTGCGACGAGCGTGGCATCAAGCGCCGCGAGCTCACCCTTCATGTGGGAGCCGGCACCTTCCAGCCCGTGAAAAGCGAGAGCATAGGCGACCACGAGATGCACCATGAGTTTATCGCTGTGAGACGCGCGCTCATTGAGGAACTCATTGCCTGCGAGGGTAGCGTGGTGGCAGTAGGCACGACATCGGTGCGCACGCTCGAGAGTCTGTACTACATTGGTCAGATTCTTGAGTATAATCCACTTGCCGATGGCGACGACCTCACCGTGAAGCAGTGGATGCCCTATACAACGCCTTGCGCCATCGACACTCGCAAGGCGTTGCAAAACATTGTCGACTATCTGACACGCACAGGCAGCGACGTGTATATGGGCAGCACCCAGCTCATGATTGCACCCCGATTCAGGTATCGCATCGTGAACGGCATCATCACCAACTTCCACCAGCCGCAGTCGACATTGCTGCTGCTTGTGGCGGCGTTTGTGGGCGAGGACAAGTGGCGTGCGCTCTATGACCACGCCATGAGCCACGGCTACCGCTTCCTGAGCTACGGCGACGGATGCCTTTTCACCAAGGGGGATTAAACCTTTGGGCGAAAACTGCGTCTAAACATCAACCAACTCGTTTTTATCAACATTTTAATTTAACGCCTTATGAATTCAACTGTACGAAATAGGATAATGGGCTTTATGCTCATGGGAGGCATGCTCCTTGCATTGCCTGTGCAGGCACAGATGTCGAACAACCGCAGTCGACCCACAGGCGATAAAACCCAACGCACCGAGCGCGTGCAGAGCACATCGCGCAGCAGCAGCACATCGGCACGCCCCATGCAGGAGCGTAGCACCACCATACAGCGCACCACCCCCACGACACGCCAGCAAGACTCGCGCGCATCATCGGGCAGCGTGACACGTTCGTCATCGGGTAGCGTAACACGCTCGTCGTCGGCAACCAGCTCAATGCAGAGCAACTACTCAAGCGGCAACTCGACACGTAATGGTTCGAGCACTGGCAGCCGTGGCAACAACGGCGGCACTGGCGGCAGCGACCGTCGTCCCAACGGCAATAGCGGCAACAACGGAAACAATGGCAACAGCAGCTACAATAGCGGCAACAACAACGGCGGCAATAACGGTCACAACAGCGGCGGCTATAGCAGCAGCTATACCGACAACCGTGGCAACAACGGCTACAACCGCGACAGCAACCGTGGCAACAACGGCTACAACCGCGACAGCAACCGTGGTAACAACGGATATAACCGCGGCAACGGACACGCCAGCAGCTACAACTATGGCGACCGCGGCCACAACGCCTATCGCGAGCGCTACAGCTGGAACCACGCACACAGCGACTGGTCGTGGTCGCGCCCCTGCCCTCCGCCGCACCGTGTGTGGCGTCCCGCTCCCTACTACCACGTGATTGAGTACCGCCCCGTGTGTCCCGTGAGTTATCGCCCGTTGTATTCGGCTCCGTGCATCGACCGCGTGCTGGGCATCACCTTTGGCACAACGTTCAACGTATCAATGAGTTTCCTTTATACCAACGGTTACAATATCGACGGTTATGAGAACAATGTGGTGTATCTGCGCAGCGTCAACATGCTCAACCTCCTGTGGCCCGACGTGATGCTCATATATAACGACAACGGCATGCTCGCCAACGCCCAGTTCATCCACTCGAGCTACTACAACGACCGCAGTCGCTTCAACCGCCTGTACAACGACCTGTGCGCGTCCTATGGCTCGCCCATAGAGTACGGCGGTGGCGGTTATACCTGGTTTGGCGGCAACCGCGTAGGCTATGTGACACTCACGCTCACCAACGACAACTCGCGCTACTACACCAATCTTTATATAGGCAACTAAAAAGCCAAGTTTTTAGAGTAATTAATTGATAAGTAGGGGTCGGCTTCCGCTCACAAAGGGTTGCCGGCCCGTTTTTTGGAAAAAAATTGGTGGAAAATAGTGGGATGTGCCAAATTTATTTGTAACTTTGCCCATTAGGAAAAATTGAGATATTAAATATGGCAAAAATTAAAACAATCGGCATCCTCACCTCGGGTGGTGATGCACCAGGAATGAATGCAGCGATACGCGCGGTGACACGCGCCGGCATCAGCGCTGGATTCAAAGTAAACGGCATCTATCGTGGCTACAAAGGCCTGATTACCGACGAGATCGTTGAGTTCAAGACTCAGAACGTGTCAAACATCATCCAGCAGGGCGGAACTATTCTCAAGACGGCACGCTGCAAGGAGTTCCAAACTCCCGAAGGCCGCCAAATCGCCTATGACAACATGCGCAAGCACGACATCGACGCGCTGGTGGTAATAGGTGGCGACGGCTCGCTCACCGGCGCGCGCATCTTTGCCAACGAGTTTGACGTGCCCGTCGTGGGCCTGCCCGGCACTATCGACAACGACCTGTATGGCACCGACCACACCATCGGCTATGACACAGCACTCAACACCATCATGTGGTGCGTCGACCGCATTCGCGACACCGCCACCAGCCACGAGCGCCTGTTCTTCATTGAGGTGATGGGTCGCAACGCCGGCTTCCTCGCCATCAACGGCGCGATTGCGTCGGGTGCCGAGGCCGCTATTATCCCCGAGATCTCGACACAGGAAGACCAGCTTGCCGAGCTCATTCAGAATGGTTTCCGCAAGAGCAAGAACTCGTCTATAGTGCTGGTGGCCGAGAGCCCCATCACTGGCGGCGCGATGGGCCTTGCCGAGCGCGTGCGTAATGAGTTCCCGCAATATGACGTGCGCGTGACCATCCTTGGTCACCTGCAGCGTGGTGGCTCGCCCACAGCCCAGGACCGCATCCTGGCATCGCGCATGGGTGCCGGCGCTATCGACGCCCTTATCGAAGGCCAGCGCAACGTGATGATTGGCGACTATGACGAGACCATCATCTACGTTCCGTTCAACAAGGCCATCCACATGGACAAGCCGGTTGACCCGAGCCTGGTTGAGACGCTGCGTCGCCTGTCGATTTAAGCGCACAGTGAAACCTGGTTCAACCTTGTTCAACCCTGTTCAACCTTGTTCAACTTGGTTTAACGTTGTTCAACTTGGTTGAGGCCATGTCGCAACACATACACACTGCCTGCCACATGACTGTGGCAGGCAGTTTTTCTCATGGGAATTTATAGGATTTTGGGGATAAAAAGTGGGGAATAGCGACCAAAAGTGGATTTTTTTAGGTAGTTTTGGTCGTTATTGATGCATTTTTTGGGGTATATGGTGGGGAGTTAGCGGCTGACGCCACGAAAACAGGGG
>JABUUJ010000005.1:16433-18625 GCA_021443235.1 Muribaculaceae bacterium | reverse complement strand
ATTTTTGTTATTTTTGTAATTTGGAATGAAATGGCCATGCGGCCGTAGAGAAAAGAGAAGATGAGACATAGGATTTTGATATATGTGGCGGTTGCCGTGGCAATGGGGCTGGCGGCATGCTCGGGCGGCGAGGAAAAGAGCGTTGCCGAGACTGCCAACACCCAGGAAATCGTGACGATGGCGCAACAGGCGGCGCAAGGAATCGCCGACAGCGACCGCAACGACACCCTCGCCATCCAGAACGCCATCATGGAGGCACGGGCGCAACGCAGCGCACTTGCCATCGCGGGGCGCAAAGAGGCGGCGCTGGCCTATGACGAGGCCCTGCAAGCCCGTCTGCACGAACTCGACCCGCAGTTGTGTGACCTGATTTTCGGAACCCAAGAAAAAGCAGAACAATGAAAGCGCTTCACACAATCATAATAGCTATTGCGAGCATCGTGACGCTGAGCGGATGCAGCGGAGCCGCCGACAAGGGCGAACGCGCCGCCAAGCAGCTCATAGCAGCATGGGGCAACCCCGATGCAGTAAGACAAATGGCAGAAGACTATGCTCAGATGCGCGACAGCCTCGCCTTCGGGATGGAAGAGCCGATGATGACAAGTGCATTTCTTGAGGGCGTGAGTCGCAACGACACAATGCTCATTGTGGCGCAGGCCATTGCGCTGAGCGTTGAGGAAATGGGCAACGAGAACGCCAAGGCGATTGTTGACGGGCTGAGCAAAGGCACGCTTGACGCACAGGCAGCGTCGGCACGACTGGGAGCCATAGGCACAGCGCTGGCTATGCTGAATCGCAGCGACGACCTACCCAAAGTGCTGAGCATCATTGACAAGCACGCTCAGCAACTGCCCGAGCAAGAACAAATGAAGGTATATGCCCGCAGCTGCTCGCCACGCGCGCTGGGCGATGCGATGCGCCAGGAGCGAGCAACCGACAGCATAGCGAGCGACCGCCGCGCGCACATTGTCGAGGGCATACTTCAAGGCGAGGAATTAGAGACATTCAAAGAACATTACTATAAAAGATGAGAAAATTTGACCAATATCTGGCTATCGTCAACGACGCAATAGGCAAAATCAAGGAGCACTACCCCATGCAGCCCGAGCGGCTCTACCACCCGGTGTACTACACCATGTCGCTGGGCGGCAAGCGATTGCGCCCCGTGCTTATGCTCATGGCGTGTGAGGCCGTGGGCGGAAAAGCGGGCGACGCACTGATGCCCGCCGTGGGCCTGGAGCTGTTTCACAACTTCACCCTGCTGCACGACGACCTGATGGACCGTGCCGACGTGCGCCGTGGCCGCGCCACCGTGTGGCGTCGCTGGAACGAGAACGTGGCTATACTGAGCGGCGACGCCATGCTCACCATGGCCACCCAGTATATTGCGCGTGCCAGCGAGAAAGTCCTCGCGCCTGTGATGGAGTTGTATAACAAGACCGCGATGGAGATTTACGAGGGCCAGCAGTGGGACATGGACTTTGAGGATCGCAACGACGTGAAGGTGGAGGAATATCTTGAGATGATACGCCTCAAGACATCGGTGCTGCTGGGCTGTGCCTGCAAGATGGGAGCCATCGTGGGCGGCGCGAGCCAGGCTGTGGCGGCCGACTTCTATCGCATGGGCGTGAACGTGGGGCTGGCATTCCAGCTTCAAGACGACGTGCTCGACGTGTGGGGTGACCCTGCGACCTTCGGCAAAGAGATAGGCGGCGACATCATGAACAACAAGAAAACCTTCCTGCTCATCAGCGCCATGAACCTCGCCACTGGCAATGACGCTGAGCAGTTGCGCTATTGGCTCGAGAAAGAGGACGCCGACCCCGCGCTGAAGATTCCCGCCGTGCGCGGCATATATGAGAAGTTGGGCTTGCGCGAGATGAGCGAGCAATATATCGCCACCTATAGCAACCACGCGCTTGAGACACTCAACGCCATGCGCATCGACAGCGACGCGGCACAGGCCTTTAACGACCTGATTGTAAAACTCATAAAGCGCGACCGATGATCGACAGCCACAGCCACATATATTGCAGTGACTTTGACACCGACCGCGACGAGGCGATGCAGCGCGCACAGCAAGCCGGGGTGTGGCACATAGTCATGCCCAACGAGAACCTTGCGAGCGTGCCAGTGCTGCGCGCCACCCACGAGCGCTATCCCACCCTCACCTCAATGGCATTAGGTCTTCA
>JABUUJ010000005.1:9879-16390 GCA_021443235.1 Muribaculaceae bacterium | reverse complement strand
ATGCGCCCCATGCTCGACAGCGGCGACTTCATTGCCGTGGGCGAGATAGGCATAGACCTGTATTGGGACAAGACCTACCGCGACGAGCAGATGCTTGCCCTCGACACGCAGTTGCGCTGGTGCCAGGAGAAAGACCTGCCCTTCATCATGCACTGCCGCAACGGCATGGACGAGATTATCGAGGTGCTCGACGGCCTTGACGGCACGATGCCCCGGGGTGTGTTTCACTGCTTTGGCGGCGACGAGCACGACGTGGAGCGGCTGCGCGAGCGCGGTGACTTCTACTTTGGCATAGGCGGCGTGGTGACCTTCAAGAAAAGCACCTTGCCGTTGCTGCTGCCCACAATAGGGCTGGAGCGCATCTTGCTCGAGACCGACGCGCCCTATATGTCGCCCGTGCCCCATCGCGGCACCCGCAACGAAAGCAGCAATATCCCCTATATCAACGACTTCATCGCCAAGACGCTAAATGTGACCCCTGCCAAAGTATCGCAGGTCACCGATGAGAACGCAATCAAACTTTTCGGATTAAATTTTTATGATATAAACCATTAATACTTAAAACTTTATGAAAAAAATTAACCTAACTACTGCCCTTGTGCTCGTGGCACTCGCAATGAGCAGCCTCGCGGCACACGCGGCACAATTCCTCACTCCCAAGAGCGAGTTCCGCTCGGCATGGGTAGCCACAGTGTGGTGCCTCGACTGGCCTGCCGATGCATCGCGCGGCACCGGCGAGCTAAACGCCACCAAGATGAAACAGCAACTCGTGGTGCTGCTCGACTCGCTGCAGCGCAACAACTTCAACGCAGTGAACCTGCAGGTGCGCTCAATGTGCGACGCATTCTATGAGTCGAGCTACGAGCCCTGGTCGAGCTACATCAGCGGCACACGCGGCGCCGCCCCCGCCTTTGACCCTCTGGCATTTGCCGTTGAGGAGGCCCACAAGCGCGGCATGGAGTGCCATGCATGGGTCAATCCCTACCGTTTCTCGACCGGCAGCGACTGGAACACCGCTCAGGACCAAGAGCTGAAAAACAACGGGTGGCTGCTAACCTACGGCTCGACCATTATCCTCGACCCGGCGCAGCAGCGCACCATCGACCGCATCGTTAACGTGTGCAAGGAGATTATCACAAAATATGATGTTGACGGACTGCTCTATGACGACTATTTCTACCCCGACGGCATCCCCAGCAACAGCACGGCAGGCGACTACAGCGAGTGGCAAGACTACCAGAGTGGCGGCGGAACGCTGAGCATGGGCGACTGGCGCCGTGAGAACGTGAACCGCATGGTAGCATCGGTCTACAACATGATACAGGAGACACGCCCCGAGGTGCGCTTTGGCATCTCGCCCGCGGGCGTTGCCGCCTCGTCGTCGTCGGTAGCCAGCAAGTATGGCGTTGAGCCATGCCCTGCAGGCAGCGACTGGCAGTATAATGGCATCTTCAGCGACCCGCTGGCATGGATGAGCAGCCAAACGCTCGACTACATGTCGCCCCAGATTTACTGGACCACGGTGAACTCGAGCAACCCCTTCGTGCCCATCGCCACATGGTGGAACCAGATGGCGCAGCACTTTGGCCGCCACATGTATGTGTCGCACTCAATCTCAAGCCTCAAGCGCGACAGCAAAGGCACTGCCGAGCCCGAGCCGCTGAGCCCCTACAACAACCAGTATCTCTATGACGAATATGCCAACGAGATAGAATATACCCGCACCACCAACCTTGACGGAGCCCCCGGCTCGATATTCTACTCGTGCAAGTATCTCTACAACCTTGGCGCAAGCGAGGCCATGGCCAACTTCTTCAAGCGCACCACCTATCGCTACCACGCGCTGCCACCGGCAATGCCCTGGAAGACCGGCAACAACCCCGGCCTGGTGAAGAATCTGGCACAAAGTGGCACCGACCTCACCTGGGAGGGCTATGACAACGTGCGTTACACCGTGTATGCGTTCCCGCGCTCAATGGCACACGAGAATTTCACCAAAAACGTAGAGTATCTGCTGGGAATCAGCTATGGCACCACCTACGCCATTCCCGCCAAGTATCAGCAAGAATATCAGTATGCCGTGTGCGTGCTCGACCGCGTGGGCAACGAATATGACCCCGTAATCTTGGGCGAAAGCTACGACCCGCTTGATGCTCCCGTCCTACTCACTCCCGCCGACCAGTCGCAGACATTTGCACCATTCAACTTCTCGTGGAACGCTGTTGAAAACGCCACCAGCTATACCGTAGAGGTTGCTGGCGACGCCGATTTCTCGAGTATCATAGGCTCGATAAGCACCACTGCGACCAGCATCTCATCGCGAGAGTTTGACAAAATGGCGAGCGAAGAACTGCACTACTGGCGCGTACAGGCCAGCGCACAAGGCTGGGCCAACGGCGTGAGCGAGACACGCACAGTGACACCCATCATGCTCGAGATCACCAGTCCCTACAATGGACAGAAAGCGGTGCCAACCACCGACACCATCACATGGAACGTGCCGCTGCACACCACCGAGGCAACCCTCGTCATTGCCGACAATGCCCAGATGACTTCGCCCGTCTATACTGCCAAGGCAGTGGGCGGCCAGCACGTCCTGCCCGAGGGCGCAATCAAAAGTGGCACAAAATATTATGCGCAGGTAAGCCTCGTCTATAACGACGAGCTCATCAGTTCGCCCGTGAGCGAGTTTACTACGCTGGTGAGCGTGCCACACTTTGTGGTGCCCAGCCACAGTGGCGCATCGGTATATGGCACCGACTACCTGAGCGTGAACCTGCAGCCCGAGGCAGTGAGCTACACCATCGAGGTTTCCAACTCCGAGACCTCGTGGGGCCGCACACGATTCATTGAGACCGTGACACAAGGCAGCGCAGTGAGCAAAATGGCGAGCGAGATGAAGGTTAACAGCAAACTCCTCGTCGAAGGCAACACCTACTATGCCCGCGCCAAGGCTGCCTACCTCGAGAACGACGGCACCAACCGCTCGACCGACTACTGCGCTACCGTGGCATTTGTGTATCACGCCACCAAGCCCGCCTTTGAGCCTGGCGACGTGAATGGTGACGGTTCGGTTGACATTCAAGACGTTAATATCGTAATCAACATTATTCTGGGCACTGATGCGGCCGAGAAATATGATGGTCGCGCCGATGTTAACGGCGATGGCGCAGTCGACATCCAGGATGTCAACGCCATCATCAACATTATTTTAGGATCCAACTAAACAAGGCATCAAGCGCCGAGGGGGGCAGCGACCTTAATGGTGATTTCCTTAGGGATAATAAGGTCGATAAGGTCGCTAAGGACTTTAAGGTCGCTGTCCCCAGCTTGATGAACTTGACAAACTTGATGAACTTGATAAACTTGATAAACTTGATAAACTGTTATAAACCTTGGTAAAAGTAAATGATATAGTGCGATTTCTCAACGACACTGGTGGGGGTCGCGTGACACGTGTTGACGGCAAGACCGTCTATGTAGAAGACGAGGACGGCTTTGAGCGCCCTGCCCTCGCCCGTGAGGTTGTTGTGGTGGGCGAAGCCGGGAAAAAGGCCTCGCAATATGAGAACCCGTTGCCCATCAAGAGCAAGCTGGTGGAGCCCGACGAGCCACAGCGCCGAGCCGAGCCCAAGCCAGCCGCCGAACCAATTGTTGAGACCCCCGAAGGCGAGAGACTCAACATCACGCTCGCCTTTGAGCCACGCGAGATTAAGCACCTGACTACCACCACGTTCTATACCTCGCTGGTCAACGATAGCAACTATTTCCTTTACTTCAGCTACATGACGCGCGGCGATGGCGAGAACCAGTGGACCACCCGCTTTCACGGCATCGTGGAGCCCAACTTCATCATGCAGCTCGACGAGGTGGGCCACAAAGACTTGGGCAACATGACACATGTAGCGGTGCAGTATCTTGCTTTCAAGCAGGACAAGCCGTTTGCGCTCAAAAACCCCGCACTGGTGCACCGTCGCCTCGACTTCACCAAGTTCTACAAGCTGCACTGCTTCGGCGAGAACGAGTATTTTGACACACCCGTACTCACCATTGAGATTACGCGCAACGACCTGCCCACGCAAGAGATGCGCATCGACACGCGCGCCATCGAGACCGCCATGATGCAAGGCAGACGCGACACAAAGCCCACCAAGCCGCAGTCGCGTCCCAACGTGGACCACCGCCACGAAATCATTACTCAGGACCTGCACATCGCCGAGCTCGTTGACAGCATAGCCGGAATGAGCAAGGCCGATATCCTTAACTATCAGATTGACAAGTTCCACGAGGTGATGCGTGCCAACCTCAAGCACACGGGTCAGCGCATCGTGTTTATCCACGGCAAGGGCGAGGGCGTGCTGCGCCAGTCGATTATGCGCGAGCTCAAGCGTCACTATCCCCACTGCGAGGCACAGGATGCCAGTTTTCAGGAATATGGCTTCGGAGCCACCCAAGTAACCATCCACCACAAGAAGTAAGCGACTCACAATGAACAAAATGAACATAATAAAGCGGTGGTTGCGCAACATCATCATCTTTTTCTTTGTGTCGACAATTGGCATGGTTGTCGCACTGAAGTATGTCCCCGTTTATTTCACTCCGCTCATGTTTATCCGCGTGGGCGAGCAAATAGCCGATGGCGATGAGATAAGCATGAAGCACAAGTGGGTGCCGCTCAGCGAGATCTCGCGCCATGCGCCACAGGCAGTGATGGCAAGCGAGGACAACCTGTTTCTCGATCACAACGGCTTTGACGTCGACGCGATAATCCAGGCCCACAAGGAAGCGCAGCAAGGCAAACGCCAGCGCGGCGCCAGCACCATCAGCCAGCAGACTGCCAAAAACGTGTTTCTGTGGCCTAATCACAGTTGGGTAAGGAAGGGTTTTGAGGTGTATTTCACATTCCTCATCGAGAAAATATGGGGAAAGGAGCGCATTATGGAAGTGTATCTCAACAGCATAGAGATGGGCAGAGGCATTTATGGCATCGAGGCATGCTCGCAGATAAAATTCAACAGAAATGCCGCCAACATAAACAAGAAGCAGGCCGCGCTCATCGCTACCACACTGCCTAACCCACGCCAGCGCGACTCGGCAAACCCCACCAAGTGGATGAATCGCCGCAGCAACAAAATCATACAAATTATGGGGCAAATCAAGCAATTCCCCATGCCTGAGAAGGAGTAGCGACGCGCGCCTTGCGCGCAAGTTTTTCAAGTTTGTCAAGTTTGTCAAGTTTGTCAAGTTTGTCAAGTTTGTCAAGGGGAAAGTTTGTCAAGTTTGTCAAGTTTGTCAAGTTTGTCAAGTTTATCAAGGGGAAAGTAAAGTTGAGAGTTTAAAGTTTATTGTTTATTAAAGAATCGCCCATTCCGTCCACTATACAAAACGCCCTGATTTGGGGCGTTTTGTTNTTATAGAGGGCTTCGCGTCGCAACAACAATGTTGAACAAGGTTAAACCATGTTGAACCATGTTGAACGCGAGCGACAGCGAGAACTGGTCAAGGTCAAAGCCCTCCCACATGGGGGGGCGGAGGGGGGCTTGCCACACAAAAAAAGAGAACCTTTCGGTTCTCCTGTCGTGTGGAGCACAGCGGACTCGAACCGCTTACCTCAACACTGCCAGTGTTGCGCTCTACCAGATGAGCTAGTGCCCCAAAACTTTCACGGTGCAAAATTACAACTTTTTTTTTAATTGCAAAACCCCTACCCCACTTTTTTTCACAAAACCCGAGATAAAAAAGCAAAGGTGGCGTGGATATCACATCCTTGCCACCTTTTTCATCCAAATCAGTCAAAAAAACGGATGAATATAAAATTTCAATAGTGTCGTGGGCGTGGTCGATGCCCAAAAGGCACGACAAAGAGGCTCATGTCGCAAAACCGACACGAGAACATTGCAACATAAAAGCATCTATAGCCTGAAAGAGATTAACGCAAGGCCGCAATTCCGACTCTACATCACATCACTTTAGTTGACGCCACAGTTCAAGCTCGTGAACCTTCAACCCACACCTCATAAATGGGTTAATGGCATGTATAGGCAGGTCTTCTGACTTATCCCCATCGTGTCCACGCCTTCCCGGAATAGTGATGTAGCCTTCAAGATCGCTTCTTGAGTTACGCCAGTGGCAAATGTGTGGACCGACTGATTGCAGGGGGCATTACAGCAGCGGGCTCTGTCCAGGATTCACACCTGGTTCCCTATTATTTCCTTTGGGCCCTACGCCCTCGGAAGCCTATAGCATCAGTTTTACAATCGCAAAGTTATAATATTTCGTCGCAAACTCCAAATTCTTTAAAGTTTTTAAAAATAAATTGAGGTCTTTTTGGTTTTGTTAGGAAATATTTAGGAAAAACTTAGGCAATTATATACAATTTGACCCCGGCATAGGGAAGGAAAAAAACTGCCGTCGGCAGTAGATGTGAGTAGGCAGGTATGACCATGGGAGGGAGCGCAGCGACCGGATGTGGTCGTGCCTGTGTAAAGAACCACACAAACAAAGGCGTGCC
>JABUUJ010000005.1:3387-9044 GCA_021443235.1 Muribaculaceae bacterium | reverse complement strand
TGCCTATAGGCGAGGTGCGCACCGACGGCGAGGAGAACCTCATCACAGCGTTGCAGGTGGCGGCGGCGGTCGATGCCATGGGGGCGCCAATGGTTCAGGAGGTTGCCATCCTCTTTGAGAACTATCTGTGGCGCGGCAACCGCTCGACCAAGATGAGCGCCGACAACTTCAACGCATTTAAGAGCAACAACTACCCCGCTTTGGCCAAGATTGGGTTGGGCATCGCTTTTCACGAGGAGGCACTCTACCGCACTCCGTCAAAGCGACCGCTCATGGTGCATTACGATATGGATCCCAATGTGGTCACAGTGGAGTTGCACCCGGGCATATTGGAGCAGACTTTCCGCTATATGCTCAACGCGCCAGGCATAAAGGGCGTGGTACTGAAGACCTACGGTGCCGGCAACAGCCCCAACGAGCCATGGTTTACCGAGGCCGTGAAAGAGGCGACGAGCCGTGGGGTGGTGATACTTAACGTGTCGCAGTGTGTCAACGGCGGTGTGCATAACGGCCTGTATGAGACTGGTAAAAGCCTCTCGGCGGCAGGTGCCATCAGCGGCGGCGACATCACAACCGAGGCCGCAATCACCAAACTGATGTATCTCTTCGGGCTGGGCCTCTCAAGCGAGACCGTAAAGGCCTACCTCGTGCACCCCCTATGCGGCGAGATGACAGAGTAAATGACAAGTTTCTCAGGAAATGATTATTCGGCTGGCGCGGTGTGTGCCAGCCGAATAACTTTATTTAGGAAAAATATTGAATCAGCGTTTTGATTAGACGTTGAAGCGGAAGACTACGATGTCGCCGTCCTGGAAGATGTATTCCTTGCCCTCGACGTGCATTTTGCCAGCCTCTTTCACGGCAGCCTCGCTGCCATAGTTGATGTAGTCGTCATACTTGATAACCTCGGCACGAATGAAGCCGCGCTCAAAGTCGGTGTGGATGATGCCAGCGCACTGGGGAGCCTTGCTGCCCTTGCGGAACGTCCACGCGCGGCACTCGTCGGGGCCGGCAGTGAGGAAAGTCTCAAGGTTGAGCAGTTTATAGGCGGCCTTGATGAGTCGGTTCACGCCACTTTCCTTCAGTCCGATCTCCTCGAGAAACATTGCGCGCTCCTCGGCAGTCTCGAGCTCGGCAATCTCGCTCTCGGTTTGCGCCGCTACAACAAGAATCTCGGCGTTCTCGTCCTTAACGGCCTCGCGCACAGCCTCCACATAGTGGTTGCCATCGACCGCGCTCGCGTCGTCGACATTGCACACATAGAGCACGGGCTTATTGGTGAGCAGGAATAGGTCGTGGGCCACCTTCTCCTCGTCCTTGTTGAGGAGCTCGACGCTGCGAGCGTTCTTACCCTGCTGCAGGGCTTGTTGATAGCGCTTTAGCACCTCGTGCTGCACCTTGGCGTCGCGGTCGCCGGCCTGCGCAGCCTTGTAAACCTTGCCAATGCGTGTCTCCACGCTCTCGAGGTCGCGCAACTGCAACTCAAGGTCGATAACCTCCTTGTCGCGCACTGGGTCGACGCTTCCGTCAACGTGAGTCACATTGCCGTCGTCGAAGCATCGCAGCACGTGCAGGATAGCGTCGGTCTCGCGGATGTTGCCAAGGAACTTGTTGCCCAGTCCCTCACCCTTTGAGGCGCCTTTCACAAGTCCGGCGATGTCAACGATCTCGACCGTGGTGGGAACCACGCGCTTGGGATTGCACAGGCGAGCAAGCTCGTTGAGTCGCTCATCGGGAACGGTGATTACGCCCACATTGGGCTCAATAGTGCAGAAGGGGAAGTTGGCCGACTGTGCCTTGGCGTTTGACAGACAGTTGAATAAAGTGCTTTTTCCCACATTGGGAAGGCCCACGATGCCGCATTGAAGTGCCATATATATAAAAGATTTTTCCGCGGTCCAGGTTGGGCAAGAGCCACGGTGTTGGTTAATACTTGTAATTTCAAGGTGCAAAGATAGTGCATTTTTAGTTGCGACACAACATTATTAAACATTTAGACCTAATAAAACAGCGTCAAACAGTGTCAGATAAAAATATGCATTTTTATAAATATAAGTTAAAAAACTTTGAATTGTTTGGAAATAATTTCCTAATTTGTAAATTTGCAGTTTTAAATAGAAAATCTATAAAAAACATATATGAAACGCATCATTTTAATAATTGCAATTATTGCTGCGACCATCAACATGATGGCGCAACAGACGATGTGGGTGTGTGTGGGCGACGTGAGGTATGCCTACAGCACCGCGGCAGTGGGACGCATGCCCTATGAGGATGGCAAACTCACCATCATGGGTAAAACATACGACACTGCCGAGATCGACAGCATCTGCGTTGACGATAACGCATTTGAGGACTACAACGTGCTTGTGACTTACAGCGGCGAGCGTGCTCAAGTGAAAGTTTCGGGTAATATTGCCGCGCAGGTAAGCCCTATAGTGCGAGGCGCACATGTATCTGTCATTCAAGACAATACTGTGGGCGACGAACTTGTATACACCCTTACTGGCAGCACCAGCAACGGCTCATTTTGGCAAGACGGCAGCTATAAAATCACGGTGGTGCTCGACGGAGTGTCGATTACCAACCCCGATAGCGCCGCCATCAACATACGCGACGGCAAGCGCATCACGATAGAACTTGCCGACGGCACCACCAGCAACCTTGTTGACGGTGCAAACGGGCAGCAGAAAGGCTGCTTTGCAGTGAAAGGTCACTCCGAGTTCAAGGGTGCCGGCACGCTCAATATCACCGGCAACACAGCGCACGCATTTTGGGGAAAGGAATATGTGGAGCTGAAGAAGTCGACCGGCGCAATAAATGTGCTGGGAGCAGTGAGCGACGGCTTCAACATTAATCAGTACTTCACGATGAAGGGCGGCAAGGTGACTGTGACAGGCGTAGGCGACGACGCACTGCAGGTGAGCCTTGAGACCGACGACAACGACGCTGTGGTTGACGCTCCCGAGAACACTGGTACAGCGACTATCGAGAACGGAACGGTGCAATTCACCACTACCGGCAAGGCCGCCAAGGGCTTTAAGGTCGAGGGGTCGTTTGTGATGAGCGGCGGCGAAGTCACCATTAACCAAAGCGGAGCCCTTGACACCGAGGACGACTTGAGTTATGTTACTGCAGTAAAGGCCGATAAGGACATCAGAATAAACGGCGGCACCGTCACTATCAGCAATACCGGCGAGGGTGGCAAGGGTCTGAGTGCCGATGGCGAAATCGTCATTGACCAGAGCGCCGGCGCCACCGTTGTGGACATCACCGCCAACGGCAACGGCGGCACTGCCGAGACCGCCGGACAAGGCGGCACCGTTGAGCCAACCAAGAGCTATAAAGTGTATGTGGCAAAGCCCTCGAGCGGAAGCCGCCCAGGCAGTTCAAGCACTTGGGGCACCATTTACCTCTACAAGAGCGACGGCACGCAGGTGGCAACGCTCACGCAGACGGTGACCAAGTCCTCGGGTTACAGCAGCCTCACGTTCTATGTCTATGACTTCCAGAACGCCGACGGCGGCACCTACTACTTCAAGAGCAACAACTACAGCAGCTATAACAGCACCTACGCGATTCAGTCGGCACAATTTACTGCGCCCACCAGCGGCAGCGACGTATATTACCAAATATCAAGCAGCTACAGCACCAGCGGCAGCACCCGCACCTACTCGCTGAGCAATGTAACCGCGACCTATGGCGGCACCAGCGACACCAGCGAGGACAACGGCACGGCATATAACGCAGCCGGCATCAAGGCCGACGGCAACGTGACCATCGCGGGTGGCACGGTGAAGGTGAAAAACAGCGGCGAGATGAGCAAGAGCATCAAGAGCAAGGCCACCGTTGCCATCAATGGTGGCGACATCACTCTCACGCCCAGTGGCGCGATGAAAGTGATTAACAGCGATGCGTCTTACAGTTCGGGCATCAAGTGCGAGACACTGGTGATGAACGACGGCACGCTCACCATCACGTCGAGCGGCGCCGCCGGCAAAGGTATCTCGTCGAACGGAGACCTCACCATCAACGGCGGCACGGTGAACATCACCAACAACGGAGCAGGACAAACCGGCACCAACAACGCTTCCTACACCGCCAAGTGCCTCAAGGCCGACGGCAACATGGCGCTCAACGCGGGCAACATCACCCTCACCGCAACCGGCACTGGCGGCAAGGGTATCAAGGTGAACGGAGCCTACACCCAGGGCACCAGCGACGAGAATGGTCCCACACTGAAGATTACCACCAGCGGTGCATCGCTGGGCGGCACATCAAGCGGCGGTGGCGGTTTCCCCGGTGGCGGTTTCCCCGGTGGCGGCAGCAGCGGCTCGTCGTCAAAGGCAATAAAGGTAATGGGCCAGATTAATGTTCGTGGTGGTGAGAGCGAGATCTACACCAGCACATCGGGCGCCGAGGGCCTTGAGTCGAAGAGCGTTATATATATAGAAGGTGGCAAGCACTACTTCAAGTGTATGGACGACTGCATCAACTCGGCCGGAAACATATATTTCAACGGTGGCGTCACGGTGTGCTATGGTTATGGCAACGACGCTGTTGACTCTAACGCCGGGCGCACAGGCGCAATCACCATTGGCAACGGCATAGTCTTTGCCTACACTACCAAGGGTTCGCCCGAGGAAGGCCTTGACTGCGACAACAACAGCTACATCCAAATCACTGGCAACGGCACAGCGATAAGTGCCGGTGGCGCACAAGGCGGAGGCTCGTCGAGCAGCACCATCAGCAATGCCGCGCAAGGCTATAGTTTTGTAACCACCAGCATCTCTTACCAAACGGGACGCTACTACACGCTGAGCGACGCAAGCGGCAACAACATGATTACCTATAGCGTTGAGGGCAACGTGAATAGCAGCTTGGCACTCTTCACAGCCAAGGGCATGGTGAAAGGCAGCACCTACACTGTGAAGTATGGCACATCGGCACCTACCGATGCCACCACAGCATGGCACGGCGTTTACTTGGGCAGCTCGGCGACAGGCACCACCCAAGCCGCAAGCTTTACCGCGAAGTGACGTTGACTCTGACATTGACATTGACTTTGACTTTGACATTGACTTTGACTTTGACTTTGACATTGACTTTGACATTGACTGGCTTCGCGTCAATGGATTTAACCACGTTAAACAAGGTTGAACAAGGTTGAACAACTTTGAACAACTTTGAACAACTTTGAACTAAATTAAAAAAGCATCCCGCTGTGGATGCTTTTTTAATTATATGTGTTTCTCTACGTTTTCCTCGATAGTGTAGTTGCTGGATTTGTCTTTTAGATAGAGGCAATAATCAGCTTGGGGCGTGGCAAGGCAGCGGGCGAGGCATTGCTGCAGGCTATCGGCGTCGCCAGGGCGTGCAAGGTAGTGGGCAAACGGGCTGTCGGCGAGGAACTCGACCGCGGCGCCCGAGCCTGTGGTTGATACAATGGGCGTTCCCAGCGATGCCGCCTCGTTCACCACCAGTCCCCAGCATTCCTGCCGCGATGGAAGCACCAGCGCACGGCACTTTCGATACTGCTCCATGAGCGCGTCTTTGGGTAGAAACGCAATCAGCTCAACATTAGCGGGAATAGGGGCGCAATCGCGCACAAACTGAGTAGAGCGTACGCCAGTTCCCACAAAGCGGAAAGGCACGTG
>JABUUJ010000005.1:0-3369 GCA_021443235.1 Muribaculaceae bacterium | reverse complement strand
TCAAGCCCCTTTGCATCAAGATATTGCCCCACAACCAGCACAAAGTCCTCGCGCTCGCACGTCAACGAAGCATTACGCTCAACCTCGTCACGTGTGAGCGAACTGAAATGATAGACCGATATAGGTTTGTTTCCCACGACTTTAGCAACCGAGAGCGCCGCCATGTCGCCAGCTACAAAGTAACTTGCGGCACCACGCAAAACCCAGCGTTTAACAGCCGACTTGAGTCCTGTGCCGATAAACGGATCTCCATCAAGGTTAATGCTGAACGGAATGCGTCGCAGGCGCATATAGGCCATCGCAAGTAACTGTGACTTAGTGTTGTAGCACCCAATGATGATGCGATCCCAACCGCGTTTCACCCAGCCGATAATTGACAGCGAGAAGCCGCTCTCGTTGCCGCTGTCAACGCCGTCGAGATACTCGCACACATAGTTGCGCTCGACCGATGCCGTCCAGCCAGCATCGCGATGCTGTGCCACTCGGCGCTCATAGAGCACCGTTAGTTCAACCCTTTGCGCCAGTTGGTTAAAAAACGTGGTGCGGTAGGGAACCTCAATATTTGTGATGTAAAGCACCTTCATCAGAGGCACAAAGTTAGTGCATTTTTCGCAAAAACATGCTTTTGCACACAAAAAAATGGGCTATGCCTTCACGAGCATGCCCATTACTTTATCAAATTTGTCGCACTATTTTTGGTTGCCTCCCACGAGGTCGCTGTTATTGATTGTGGTGTCGGTCGACTTAACGCTGGCCTTGAGCGAGCCGAAGCGGTAACTCACGGTCAACGACACAACTCGATTAACGTAACGCGAAACGGTATTACCCGTGAAATCGCCCTGCGTGGTGTAGCTCCTCATGGTTTGGAACTTATTATTGAAGAAGTTAAACGCACTCAGGCGCACGGTGAGGCGGTCTTCCTTGAGAAACGAACGCTGCAACGACGCGTTGTAGTAAGCAAGGCCCGACGAGTAGCCATAAAGGCCCGTAATCGTGCCACTCTGGTAGTCACCGCCCACGCTCAGACGTAATTTCCATGGCAGCGTTTGTGTTAACTGCGCATAGATGTAGCCGCCCCAGCGCTTGTTGTTGTAACCAATTTTCTTGCTCTCATAGAGCCTATAGTTCACGCCGCCGTTCAGGACAAGGCTGGTTTTGGGCCCGATGGTCCACTGCACAAACCCGCTCAAGTCGGCAAAGGTGCTCTTTAGCGCGTTCTCATAGGTGCTGACTTGCTTTCCCTCTTCAAGATATTGCACGTCGACGATGCGGTTGTCGCACATCTGCACACTGGGCGAGATGTCGAATGTCAACGAGTTACCTATGCGCATATAGGTTAACGCGACGAGATAGATGCGGGCGCTTTCAAGGCGCGGATTGCCAAATGACTTGCTGGTGGGCGTTTCCTCCACGGCAGGGTTGAGGTAACTGATGCCTGGACGCTGGATGCTGGTTGAGAAAGCCAGCTTGAGACTATTGAAATCGTTAGGCTTAAACTCAACCGAAGCATTTGGCACCCAGTCGCTTAGATTGCGGCTATAGTTGGGCGAGCTGCCATCGGGGAAACGTGCGTTGAGGTGGCTGAACTCGTAGCGCAGTCCGGCTCGCGTGCTCCACTTGTCGCGGCTGAAGGTGTGGCTCAGGTAGAGCGCTCCCACATGAGTGGTGTGGTCGAAAGGGGTTGTGCGGTCGAGTTCGGGCGCGCCCGTATATTTGGTCTCGTAGTTGCTCTCATTGAGGCGGTTAATGTACTTCAGACCAGTCTCAATCTTGTGGTAAAGAGCGAAGGGGCGGGTCCAGTCGAGCTGCAAGGTGTGCTCGGCAAAACGCTCTTTCTTGCGGGTGCTCATGCCAGTGTAGGGAAATGTCACGCCCTCCATGTCGTGGTAGCGCGACTCGATGTTACTGCGGTCGTTGCTTGCCGAAATCATATAGCTCAGTGTCAGCGCCTCGCCTTCGCGATTGGTTTTATGCTGGTAGTCGGCGCGTCCGCTCAGGCTATAGTAGGTGCTGCCCGGCGTGGAGCCCGCGTCTTTATATCGGTATATGGTTGAGCCATCGGCATTTCGCATGTGTATGTCATTGTCGCCAACTCCAATATAATCGTAGAAAAAGCCGTTAGCCGATGCCGAGAGCAGGTTGAGCGTGTCGGGTTCCCAACTGGCGCTGAGGCCAACAATGTGCACATTGACAGTGGCTCGTGAGTCGTTGCTGTGAGTGAGCACATTGCCTGTGTCGCCATACATAGTGGTGCTTTCAGACATATTGTGCGAAAGGTTATCGCCCTGGCGGTGATAGCCGTAGTTGACGTTGGCAACGACTTTGTTGATCTGGGTGGTTACATTGGCGCTGGCGTTGAAATCGCCGAGGATGTCGGCGCCGGCGCTCACTGTGCCAGTTACGCCCTTGATGCTGCTATTGTCGAGCATAACGATGTTAAGGATTGTGGTTGTGCCCTCGGCATCGTATTTTGCGCCTGGATCGGTTATCACTTCAATGCGCTTTATCATATTGGCGGGCAAGGCTTTAAGCACCTGTTTGGGATCGTTGTTGAACGATGGGTCGGGGTGTCCGTTGCGGTAGATTTTGAACGACGTTGAGCCCTTGACGCGTATCTCTTCCTTGCCGTCGACCGACACCAGCGGCACCTTCCTGAGCATCTCGAGCACGTTGCTGGTCTTGCTGTCCTGATCGGCCTGAATGTCGTAGGCGATGCGGTCGATTTCGGTTTTAACGAGTTGTCGCTGCGATGTTATCTCAATGCCTTTCAGCATTTTGCCCTCAGCATCCATAGCGATTGTGCCAAGGTCGGCAAGATTTTGTGAAGCGACGATTTCAAAGTCCTTCTCCACGGCCTTCATGCCCACAAAAGTGGCTTTCAAGTGATATTTCCCGGTACTGGCAATTTCTTGCGCGAAGCGTCCTTGCTCGTCGGTTACTCCGCTATGCAACACCGTGTTAGTGTCGGCTTGAGCATAGATATATACAGTCGCGAAAGGCACCGTGGCACCCGTGGCATCGTGCAGCACGAAAGTGACGCCCGTCTGCGCCAGCGACGCGATGCAGCACGCCATAGCAAGGATTAATGAGAATGTCTTTCTTATCATTGTTTAATCAATTTGAGCGACGGAAACCAACCACATCGCACTAATTTTGACGCAAAGGTAGTAGAAAAAGTTGCAACATTCGGCATTAAATAGTGTTAAATAGTAAGTAAATGTGCGTTAGAAGACGTTTTTGTAACTAAATTTGTGGCATGAAAGAACTAATTGAGTGTTTTTTAAAACTATATAAGTACTATGTCATAAAGGTTTTGTGGCTGGTGGCTTTTATAGGGATAACTATGCTTATCTTCACGGTCTTAAGATT
>JABUUJ010000059.1:1237-6178 GCA_021443235.1 Muribaculaceae bacterium | reverse complement strand
TTGCACTCTATCACCTTGATTTTACCAAATCCCTTGCGGCTGCCGCCACCCAAGCGCAACTCGGCGCGGTGCAGCGCTGCCAGAACGTCGTCAAAGTCCTTGTTCTCGCTGTTTTGCGACACCGCCTCAATCTCAAAGCTGAAGCGAGTGCCCTTCAGCACCACCTCTTCGTCAAACTTGCCATGGTTCTCGGCTGCTCCCCTGTGAGAGATTCTCACGTGCTGGCGTACTGGTAACCACTCGAAATCACGGTAGAAGTTATCGTCAAAGTCAATAATCTGCAGCCCGTCAACGGCTATGCCGTCGGCTCCTATCATCTTGGCCTCGCTGAAGATGATTTCCGATCCTTGGCCATCATTTCTGCTTTGAAAACCGAAAAACTCTTTTAGTTCGCTTCCCCGTTCCTCAAGCGCATGGCGCACAACACCGGCAATCGATGAGCCAGGTATATATGGCAGTCCATTCACGTCCTTTGCCACGGTGGCATCGGTGTAGATCTCTTTCTGCCCCGTTCCCACGCAAAGTGGTGTGGCGGCCTCTACCACCACTCGGGCTATGTGTCGATATTGATAGTTTCTCTCGCTCATTTTTTTGCACATTTTTTGGCCATTTCCGAGGCCAGGTTAATAATAGCAGCCCACAGGTTGCCCTTGTTGTCCCTCATAAAATCCTCAAGAGCTTTTTTCCTTGGTCCATACCAATCCTCGCTCTTTACACCATGCGAGATGTAATCCTGTATCTCTTTCTGTATCTTGTCATCGTCGTGGCAGCGCAGTGCAATGCTGCGTATTGCTCCCCACTGCGAGGCAAAAGATTCTTTGCCGTCGAAGAACTTTTCGCCTTTCCAACCGTTTACATTCTTGTAAACGTCCTCGTCCTTTTGCTTTTTCTCGTCTTTTGACTTGAGAAACTTGAAAAGGTTGCTGTCGCTTTCAATCTTGTCCTCGGTGGTGATTGCATCCTGCGGCTTGCTGAACTTGCATTTTGCTTTGCCATTCTCACCGCCCTTAGTCATGAAGATGGGGTTGAAGATTACCTTTCCGAAACCCTCGTTCTGGTAACTGCCCACAGTCGCCGAGCCACTATAGGCCTTGTCGACGCGTTCCACCACAATCACGCTGCCCTTCTCCATGCCACAGCGGTCGGTGTCATAGCACTGGCGCTTGTAGTTCCACGGCGCATATTGGAAAGTGCGCACTTGGCTCTTCTCCCAGCGTATCTCGCCTTTGGCTTCAGTACCCAGCAATTGCTTGACAGTGGGAACGAAAGTTGGCAACCCGTTTTCGTCAAGGAAAATAAGGCGCGAGTCGGCATAAATTGCCACCCTCGTCTCGTCGGGATATGACTCGACCTCATCGCATTGGCATCTCTCAATTTTCACCAGGCCATACTGCGCCGTGCGTGAGCGACCTATGCGCCTCTCGCCCACGAGCGCGGTTTCGACTTTCTGGGCCAATGACTCGTCGTCAATTTCAACCGAAAACAGCATCTCGGCACCTTTCATCAGCGACTCATAGCCATAGATCGCCGCATCTTTTGAGCGACGCTCGTCGCGGTCATAGGCCGACTTGAGCGCAAACGATTTGTCCATCGCAACCTCATGGCCACAGGTTTCGGTCATCACATAGAATCCTGTGCGACATTGCTTCAGTTGTGCTTGGGTGCCGTTTTGCGCATTGATATTCTTGGCATCGGCAATATAATGGTGGATGTAGCAGGCGTCGTTGATGCTGTCGCCTTTGGCATAGAAGAACGATGCCGGGATGCGCAAGGCGCGCTTGCCGTCGGCCGATGGGTGAGCGTCGCCATAGCGCACCGCTTTGCTGTGAAACAATGTCAAGGCTTCTTGTGCTGTCACTTGGTCATAGAGCTGACTGGCTACAATCCCAAGGAAACAGTTGCCTGGGATGAAGTCAAGAGTGGAATTAGCTCCTTCGCTTGCCGACTTCACATTGAGGATAACGTCGGTGAGCAATGTGCATTTGAAATCGAGTCTTTTCATATCTGTTCCTCCTTTCCTTCAATTGTGCAACGGCCAAGACCGCGGTTGCGGTTCACTCCCATGCGCTTAATCATCTTCAGCGCGTTGAGCACATCTTCGCTCAACTCTTGCGGCACGTCTTTAATACAGCCGTGCAGCACGCAGGGCACTGTCACTTCCACACGTCGCAAGCTGTGGTCGCAGGCTATGCCGTCTTTGTCAATAGCTGTTGACGACACGCCTTCGTACATGTGTTTTTGATACTTGTGAGAGATAATTGCTTTCTGCTCGTTTTCGTCAAGCTCGGCGTTGGTGAAAAACATGCAGCCCTTGCTCATGTCGTCTTTGTCGTCAAAGTAGCCAAAGGCTTTGTCCACTGCATCTTTCTTGTTGGTTTTGTTTAATGCCAAAATGTTCTCCAATGCCTCGCGCACAAGCCCTTTCATGGTCTTGCCAGGCACAAATGGAAGCCTGTTTTTGTCTTTTACCACAAGGGCGTCGACATCGGCGCCGGCAGCTAGCCCCGACCCGCAGTGCCAGTAGCTGTGGAATGTGATTGTATAATGTAAGGTTGCCATGATTATTTAGTTTTTATAAATTTTATTGAGGCCAGCGACAGCAGGTCATAGGCCATGGTTTTATTTTCTTCCAGATTAGTCACCTCTTTGAACAGGTCCTTATCAGGCAGCAACGACATTACGCGCGCCTTCTTCTGTTCGGCTTTTTCTTGGTCCTCATGCAGGGCCGACAGCCACTGGCGCAAGTGCGACTTTACCTTGTTCCCGTCTTCTGAATTTAGTTTTTCAACATTATCAAGCAACTCTTGCACCGAAGGAGCACAATTCTTGTCAATATAATAAGGTCCATACTTGAACGACACATTGCCAGCCGTCAGCTCGCGTTCCTCAATCTTGGCGAAATCTTCCACAAAGCTGTCTTGCACCTTGTGGAACATCAGGCACGACGGTGCCGGCTCACTGTATTGCTCTTTTGCGCTCTTCTTGGCTTGGCTACACAGCATTTCGGCCAGTTCATAACCGTAATAGAAGGGATAGGACGACTTGATAAACGCTATTCCTGCGCAAGCTGTGAGCTTATTTGCGCCATTGCTAAACACATTGTTGCTTGTCAGTATTGTACCTAAAAGCTCCTCGGTCTGCTTCTCAAAGTGTTCCAAAAATGCTTGGGCAAATTCAATGGCAAAGTCGGCGCGGCATATCACCGTCAAGTCATCACCGCCCAGCACTACGGGGCGTAGTGGGATTATCTCGTTCTCTCCCACTTTAAATGCCTCACGAGCCGCGTTGATAGTCGCTACTTCCAGTTGGTCAGAGAATGTCTTGAACTTCTCGCTGTCTTTACCCACCTTTTGTACAACCTGCCCCAGGCCATTGCCGTCGGCATGGATAATTGCTATCCAGTCGTTATTGGATGTGATATCCTTGATGTCAAAAGCAATCTTGCTGGCACTGACATTTTTGTCGAAAAACTTGTCACAGAGTTTGTGGAGACCTTTGCGCTCTCTCTTCCTCTTCTTGAGGGTTGCGCCATCGAGATAGTCTTTGCCTTCAATCTCTACACTGGGTAATCCGGTTTTGTTGCTGCGCTTTATGCCCATCAGTCCAAGCTGGATGGGCGACACAGGCTTGTTGCGCTGGGCGCGCAGCTTCTTCTCAAGTTCGTTGACCGCTGCTCCAAAATCCGGAAATCTCTCGATTTTAACTACAGCTTGGCTCACTGTCACACCTGGCGCAAACTTAGCTGCTTGCATAGGAAATTCTCTCACTGCTTTTTTGCAATCCTCGGCGTTGTCAAAGATGTGCTTGATGTTGCCCGCAGCATGCAAGATAGGTGTTCCGCTTGTGAAGAGGTCGAACTCGGCTTTGCAAATGCTCTCTACGAGTTCACTCGCGCCAATGATATCCTTCAATTCATTGGTCTGAAAGATAAAGCCTTGAATGCCTTGCACGGCAGCACCATAAAGATACTTTTCTTCTTCCATATACTATGATTTTTTGTTGGTTATTGTTCCAAATCCTACACTCGCGCCTTTGCCCAGACCTATCGACAACGGCAGCGTGATGTTGCTGCTGAACACCACGTCAAGCGCCATCAGCTTTACACCCTTGTAGGTCACCATGTGGGTTTTTTCGATGCTGGTGATCCTGCAGTCTAACGTCGTCTCAACAAACAGGCCAATTCCCTTCAGAAACGACAGGATGTTGCCGGTGAGCACGCGGTTAAGCAGCGCGGCGCGGTCGACGATGCTCTCAAGCGTGCTGTACTTCGTGTAGTTGTCTTTGTTAAGTGGCAACCAGTTGTGCATGTGGTAGCGAGTGCGAAAATGACTCACCTCAACATTGAACTTCTCGGCAGTGATTTTGCCTATGGTGAGCTCCATAGGCCTGTCGCCCAGCACGATATGCTTTGCCCCGGTGTTAAGGAACTCGTTAATGGCCTCGGTGCCTTCGTCAATGCACACGATGGCGGCCCTTTTGTTCAGCCGTTTATACTGAATCAGAGGGTAGGAATAGCGCAGACCTCCTTTTAGGTGGTTGTGGTAGAGGTCGCTGCGCTCCTTGCCTAGCAGCGAGTTCACAGCTCCGCGAAACAAAGTAACCTGCGCGGGCAGAATCTCATTGTCAAATTCTATTTTAACTACTTTGATGGGTTCCATTATGGGCGATAGAGTCTGTTGAATTGGTTTTGGTTTGTTTTTAAGTTGGTTGATTTTACTTTGGCAAATATACTGATATTTTCTTGTTTTTCCATATGTTTGCCTTTTCTAAGTGACTTGCAAAAATCGTGCCAAAAAATCCCATTTCATCAAAAAAAGACAATGACACCCAATTTTTTTATTCCAGTTTCACATTTACAATAGTTCGGCTGACTATCTCTAGGAAACATTGTCACTTTTGAGGGCGATTAACTATAATGGTTTACACTCTTTTTTCAGTAAA
>JABUUJ010000059.1:0-1184 GCA_021443235.1 Muribaculaceae bacterium | reverse complement strand
AGTGAACGGTTTCGTTTGACAACTTCTGTTTTGATTCAAACTCACCCTGCTTGTCTCGTCCTCGGTGCAAAGTTAACAAAATTTCTGTGAGAAACCATCTGTTTCTTAAGTAAAATTTGTAACTTTGTGGCAAACACGATAAAAAATGTTTAGTATATTGTTTTACATTGGATTGCCTGTGGCGGTGTTTTTTCACCTGGCCGAGGAAGCGGTGGCGCGCAGGAAGTTTGCCCACGGCTGGTTTTTTGTGCTCGCCATACTGGAACTGACGGTGGCGTGCGGCGCAACCATGTGTGGCATGCGCGAGTTGCTTGAGCCCCTCATGGCCCTCACATGGGGTTTCAACATGCACTGCCTGTGGCACTTAGGGCGCGCATTGACTGGCAAGCACTATATGCCCGGCAGCATCACCGGCATAGTGCTACTGCCCTACATTGGTCTCACATTTGCCGACATGCTCACGCAGTGGTCGCTGCTCGACAATGCGATATACGCAGTGGCAGGCTGTGGCGCTGTGGCATTAAGCATGTATATTAAAGTGCTTATTTACCGAAAGTTATGAGCGAAATCGCACTCACTGCCATAGGTGTGGGAGGCTCCACAATCATAGGCTCGCTGCTGGGCTACTTCATCAAGGATGTGTCGCACCGCACGGGCGACGTCATCGTGGGTCTGTGTGCCGGCATCATGCTGGCGGCGTCGGTGCTGGGACTGCTTGTGCCGGCATTCGGCATGGCGAGCGCATGGAGCGAGGTGTGGCTACCTTGCGCAGGAGTGGTGCTGGGCGTGATGCTGCTGCACCTACTCGACTATGCGACTCCCCACCTGCACAACATCACAGGCACAGAGCACGAGAAACACGCACACAATCAAAATATTGACAAAGTCCTGCTGTTTGTAATGGCGATTGCCTTGCACAAGTTTCCCGAGGGGATGGCCGCCGGAGTAGGTTTTGGCGGCGAAGGCACCGAGAATGCCGCAAGCGTGGCGATTGCCATCTCGCTGCAAAACGTACCCGAAGGCATGGTGATAATCTCACCGCTTCTACTGGCGGGCGTGAGCCATGTGCGCGCAGGCATCATCGCCTTTGCCATAGGCATGCTCGAGGTGCTGGGCGTGTTCACAGGCTACTTCCTGGGCAGTCTTTCGGTCGTAGTGCTGCCGTTGATGCTGGCACTTGCCGG
>JABUUJ010000058.1:6206-15764 GCA_021443235.1 Muribaculaceae bacterium | reverse complement strand
TTTACGGAAGTCGAGGGGTGTGTTGGCGACACGTTCGATTTTGCCAGTTACGACGATGTTGGAGTCGATGGCGGTGTACTTGTCGGCGTCGAGTACGACCTCGTGGTTGAGCACGTTGGCAGCGTGACTGCTGTTGAGATTCCAGTAGTTATGGTTGGTGAGGTTGACCACGGTGGGTTTATTGGTTGTAGCCTCGTAGTAGATGTGGAGCGAGTTGTCGTTGGCGAGCTCATAGATCACTTTCACGGCAAGGTTACCTGGGAAGCCGTCCTCGCCATGTGGCGCGACGGTGTTGAACTGCAAGTGTCGGTCATCGATTTGCTTAGCGGTCCATATGCGGTTGTGGAAAGCGATGTTTCCGCCGCCGTGCAGGGTATTGCCGTTGTTGTTGACTGTGAGCTGGTAGAAGATGCTGTCGAGGGTGAACTGTCCGCGAGCGATGCGGTTGGCATATGGTCCGATGAGGGCGCCGAAGTTGCATCCCTGCATGCCATATTTCACATAGTCGGCGATATTGCTGTGTCCGAGGCACACGTCGGTCATTTTGCCGTTACGGTCGGGTACCATAACCGAGACGATGCGTCCGCCAAAGTTGGTGAAGCACACCTCCATGCCGCTATCGTTGCGCAGAGCATAGAGTTGTGTGGAGTCGGTTTTGAAGTCGATGGGGTTAAGTCCCGAGAGAGTGAGAGTATCGGCTTGAGTAGCAGCATTATTGGCATTCTGGCACGACCAGTTAGCCAAAGTCAAAGCAGCGCAAGCCGCGCCCACAAACAGAAGATTCTTCATGTCTTAAAAAAATTAGAAGCGAGCCCCTATCAAAAGCAAAAGGCTGTTAAAACAGTCGCAAATTTAACCAAAAAAATTGATTTGTTATAGCATAGGGCAAAAAAAGTCACATAAAAAGTGAGCTTGCTAAATAATTAAGGTGAAAAGTTGTGTAAATGTGTGGATTTTTTGTACCTTTGTGGCAAGATAGGAGGCTTGTGGTGGCGCTGTGTGTGTTGCTGCGAGCGCTACATAATGAGATTCAATCAATTAACTAATTAATAATAGGTTTATTTTCTAAAAATTTCTATGAGTAAAGAAAAGAAATTCATGACCTGTGATGGTAATCAGGCTGCCGCGCACATCAGTTACATGTTTACTGAGGTGGCTGCCATATACCCCATTACTCCGTCATCGACAATGGCCGAGCACGTTGACGAATGGGCTGCTGCTGGTCGCAAAAACATCTTTGGTGAAACTGTACTTGTGCAGGAAATGCAGAGCGAGGGTGGCGCAGCTGGTGCTGTCCACGGTTCGCTTCAGGCAGGCGCACTGACCACGACCTACACAGCGTCGCAGGGCTTGCTGCTGATGATACCCAACATGTATAAGATTGCCGGCGAGTTACTTCCCGGTGTGTTCCATGTGTCGGCTCGCACACTGGCATCTCACACGCTGTGTATCTTTGGTGACCACCAGGACGTTATGGCTACTCGCCAGACCGGTTTCGCGATGCTATGCGAGGGCTCGGTGCAGGAAGTCATGGACCTTGCCGGTGTTGCTCACCTGAGCGCCATCAAGGGTCGCGTGCCATTTGTCAACTTCTTTGACGGATTCCGCACCTCTCACGAGATACAGAAGGTAGAGGCGATGGACATGGAAGANNNGTTGACCAGGAGGCCTTGGCTCGTTTCCGTGCCGGCGCGCTCAATCCCGACGCTCCCGTTACCCGTGGCACTGCCGAGAACCCCGACGTGTTCTTCCAGCACCGCGAGTCGTGCAACGACTACTACACAGCCGTTCCTGCCATTGTAGAGGACTACATGAAGAAAATCAACGAGATTACTGGCCGCCAGTATGGTCTGTTTGACTACTACGGAGCCAAGGATGCCGACCGTGTGATTATCGCTATGGGTTCGGTAACCGAGGCGATACGCGAGGCCATCGACTACCTTGTTGCCGCTGGCGAGAAGGTGGGTCTTGTGGCAGTGCACCTGTATCGTCCGTTCTCGGCCAAGCATTTCCTGGCAGCCGTTCCCAGCAGCGCCAAGCGCATTGCCGTGCTTGACCGCACCAAGGAGCCCGGCGCCAACGGCGAGCCCCTGTATCTCGACGTTAAGGATTGCTTCTACGGCGTAGAGGACGCGCCCGTTATCGTGGGTGGCCGCTATGGTCTCGGCTCGAAGGACACCACCCCGGCACAGATTCTGTCGGTATATGAGAACCTTGCCCTCCCCATGCCCAAGAACCAGTTCACCATCGGCATTGAGGATGACGTTACCTTCAGCTCACTTCCCCAGAAAGAGGAGATCGCAATGGGTGGCGCAAGCATCTATCAGGCCAAGTTCTATGGTCTGGGCGCCGACGGTACAGTGGGAGCCAACAAGAACTCGGTGAAGATTATCGGTGACAACACCAACAAATATTGCCAGGCCTACTTCTCTTATGACTCGAAGAAGAGTGGCGGATTCACCTGCTCTCACCTGCGCTTTGGCGACGAGCCCATCCGCTCGACCTATCTGGTGACCACCCCCAACTTTGTTGCTTGCCACGTTCAGGCTTACCTCAACATGTATGACGTGACCCGTGGTCTGCAGAAGGGCGGCACATTCCTGCTCAACACCGTGTGGGAAGGCGAGCAGCTTGCCAAGAACCTGCCTGCCAAGGTGAAGAAATACTTTGCCGAGAACGACATCAAGGTTTACTATATCGACGCAACCAAGATTGCTCAGGAGATAGGTTTGGGCAACCGCACCAACACCATCCTGCAGAGTGCATTCTTCCGCATCACTGAGGTTATCCCCGTTGACCTTGCAGTAGAGCAGATGAAGAAATTTATCGTGAAGTCTTATGGCAAGAAGGGCGAGGACGTTGTGAACAAGAACTATCAGGCCGTTGACCGCGGTGGCGAGTACAAGGCACTTGAGGTTGACCCCGCTTGGGCCAGCCTTGCCGTTGAGAACGCTCACGACGACAACGCTCCCGCATTTATCAACAACGTGGTGCGTCCCATCAACGCCCAGAACGGCGACCTGCTACCCGTATCGGCCTTCAAGGGTCGCGAGGACGGTACATGGGACGCCGGCACATCGGCCTATGAGAAGCGCGGTGTGGCTGCGTTTGTTCCGATGTGGAAGTCGGAGAACTGCATCCAGTGCAACAAGTGTGCCTATGTATGTCCCCACGCTGCAATCCGTCCGTTCGTGATGAACGAGAGCGAGGCTGCTGCATCGCCGTTCAAGGCCGAGGACAAGCTCAAGGCTATAGGTAAGGGCTTTGAGGGCATGTCGTTTGTACAGGTTGTTGACGTGCTCGACTGTATGGGTTGCGGCAACTGCGCCGACGTTTGTCCTGGCAAGAAGGGCGAGAAGGCGCTTGAGATGGTTCCGCTGATGGATCACGTTGAGGACCAGAAGCTTTGGGACTATGCTATTAAGAACGTTACCAGCAAGCAGAGCCTCGTTGACGTTAAGCTCAACGTGAAGAACTCGCAGTTTGCTACTCCAATGTTTGAGTTCTCGGGTGCTTGCTCGGGCTGCGGTGAGACGCCCTATGTGAAGCTCATCTCACAGTTGTTTGGCGACCGTCAGATGGTTGCCAACGCAACAGGCTGTAGCTCGATATACTCGGCATCGGTACCCTCGACCCCCTATACCACCAACGCCAAGGGCCACGGTCCGGCATGGGCAAACTCGCTGTTTGAGGACTTCTGCGAGTTTGGTCTGGGTATGACCATCGCCGATGAGAAGATGCGTGCCCGCGTCACTGGCTTTGTTGAGGAGGCTATTGCCGACGCCAGCGTTGCTCCCGAGGTTAAGGCCCTCTACAGCGAGTGGCTTGAGAGCAAGAACGACGGTGAGAAGAGCCGCGAGCTCAGCGACAAGATTCTTGCCGCCATCGAGCACAGCGACAACGCCGCCGACAAGAAGGTGAAATCGCTGGGCCAGTATCTGGTTAAGCGCAGCCAGTGGATCATTGGTGGCGACGGTGCCAGCTATGACATCGGTTTCGGCGGTCTCGACCACGTTATCGCATCGGGCAAGAACGTCAATATCCTGGTAATCGACACCGAGGTTTACTCCAACACCGGTGGCCAGGCATCTAAGGCGACTCCTATCGGTGCAATCGCTAAGTTTGCCGCCGCTGGCAAGCGCATCCGCAAGAAAGACCTTGGTCTGATTGCCTCTACCTATGGCTATGTATATGTGGCACAGGTGGCTATGGGTGCCGACAATGCCCAGTGCCTGAAGGCGATACGCGAGGCCGAGGCTTATGATGGCCCGTCGGTAATCATCGCCTACGCTCCGTGTATCAACCATGGTCTGAAGGTGGGCATGGGCAAGTCGCAGGCCGAGGAGGCCAAGGCTGTGGCATGCGGCTACTGGCACCTGTGGCGTTACAACCCCATGCTGGAGGCTGAGGGCAAGAATCCGTTTACCCTCGACAGCAAGGAGCCCAACTGGGAAGGCTTCAACGACTTCCTCAAGGGCGAGGTGCGCTACGCATCGGTGCTCAAGCAGTATCCCGACGAGGCCGAGGAGCTCTTTGCGGCCGCTAAGGACAACGCTATGTGGCGCTACAACAACTACCGCCGTCTGGCTCGCCAGCAGTGGGGAGTTGATCCCGAGGCATAATTGCCAATTCTAAATCACTAAATATCGGCGCCAGCCCCTCACCCGAGGCTGGCGCCTATTTTGTGGGCGGTGGAGAGGTTGATTTTTTGGGGGAAGGTCATCGGTCATCGGTTATTTTTGGTGGGAGGAGTGGGGTGAGATTGCTGAAAAATTTGTAACTTTGCAGTCATGAAACAGGTAATGGATTTTATTGTGAGAGCCAATGACCGGCATGGCGACAACTATAGCGTGTTGAAGTTGGCTCCGGCGAAGGGAACAATGCCGCGAGTGCTTCCGGGCCAGTTTGTGCAGGTCGAGGTGCCCAACTCAAAGACGACGTTTCTCCGTCGTCCCATCTCGATCAACTATGCCGACAGTCACGACCTGTGGCTGCTGGTGAGACGCGCTGGAGCCGGGACGAGGGCACTGTGCGACCTGCCCGAAGACACGCATCTGAGCGTAGTGCTGCCACTGGGCAACGGCTTCACGACCGACGTGAAAGGCACTGCGCTGCTCATAGGTGGTGGCGTGGGCACTGCTCCGCTGCTTATGCTTGGCTCGCGGCTGACGGGCGCTGGCGTTGACGTCAAGTTCCTGCTGGGGGCTCGGTCGATGAGCGACTTGCTGCAGCTCGACCTGTTCAGGCAGACCGCCGAGGTGCATGTAGCCACCGAGGACGGCACGCTGGGCCATCACGGCCTGGTGACCACCCATCCTATCCTGCAGAGCGACGAGATTACCCACATAGCGTGCTGCGGCCCGATGCCCATGATGAAGGCTGTGGCGGCGATTGCCCGCAGCCGCGGCATCAACTGCGAGGTGTCGCTCGAGAACACTATGGCATGTGGCCTGGGCGCGTGCCTGTGCTGCGTTGAGGACACACACGACTCGGGCAACGTGTGCGTGTGCACCGAAGGGCCTGTATTCAACATAAATCGACTGAAATGGTAGACTTAAGCGTTAAGATAGGAGGGCTCACCCTCAAGAATCCCGTGATGACAGCATCGGGGACATTTGGCTACGGCGAGGAATTTGCCGATTTCATTGACCTGAGCCGTCTGGGCGGCATCATCGTCAAGGGCACCACGCTGCTCGCTCGTCAAGGCAATCCCTACCCGCGCATGGTGGAGACACCCAGCGGCATGCTCAATGCCGTGGGCCTGCAAAACAAGGGTGTGGAATACTTTGCGAGCAACATTTATCCCCGCATCAAGGACCTTGACACACGCATCGTGGTGAACGTGTCGGGCGCCAGCATCGACGACTATGTGGGTGTGTGCGAGCATCTGCTCGACCTTGACAAGGTGGCCGCCATAGAGGTGAATATATCGTGCCCCAACGTGAAGCAGGGCGGCATGTCGTTTGGCACGACGTGCAGTGGCTGCGAGAGCGTGGTGAGTGCCGTGCGCAAGGCGTGGGACCGCACGATGATAGTGAAACTGACTCCTAATGTGACCGACATCACCGAGATAGCTCGCGCTGCCGAGGCAGCGGGCGCCGACGCTGTGTCGCTCACCAACACGTTTCTGGGCATGGCAATCGACGTGGAGCGTCGCCGCCCCTATCTGTCGACCATCACTGGAGGCCTATCGGGAGCATGCATACGGCCTATCGCGCTGCGCATGGTGTGGCAGACGGCGAAGGCTGTTAAAGTGCCTGTGGTGGGCCTGGGTGGCATCATGAACGGCCGCGACGCGGTGGAATTCCTACTTGCTGGCGCAACCGCTGTGCAGATTGGCACAGCCAATTTCATCGACCCGCAAGTGACGGTGAAGGCCGTGGACTATATCGAGGACTACATGCGCAGGCATGGCTTCAACTCGGTGGAGGAGATGAGGATGGAGATTTAACGCGCGAAGCGCATTAGTTTATCAAGGTTATCAAGGTTCAAGTTTATCAAGTTTATCAAGATAGCATGGTTTTTCGGGTTTTCGAGTTTTCGAGAACTCGAAAACTCTTTAAACAATAAACCCCTCAATGCTAAATGCCGTTGTTGAAGTAAATTCCACCGAGTTTTATGTGATGGCGCTCACTGTGGCCATGGCGCTGGTGGCGTTGCTCTTTGGGCAACGCAAGCGTGGTGCCGCCACTACCGAGGTCGTCGCGTTCACGCTCAACGACTGCGTCACGCACGACGACGGCCTGGTGGTGATGCAAGCCATGGACGACCACTCGGTGCTGGTGCTGCGCAACGGCATGCCAGTGTGCGACGGCGACACGGTGAACCTGGTGGTCACCGCCATCGACGACAAACTCACTATAATCGAAAAAAAGGGGATTGACTCACGATCGGGGCTGGAGACACGCGCCGACGGCACAGCAATGATATCATACCTGCCCGCCGGCCTCTTCCACGTGCGCTATGAGAGCGAGCTCACGGGGCAATGGGCGCTTTTCTCCTTCAGCAACCACCCCGGCCGCACCGCCTCATCACACCTGAAACTGTAGCTCATCAAGTTTATCAAGTTTGTCAAGTNGGTAAGGAGCCTTGGTAAAGTTTATTGTTTAAAGAATTTTTCGAGAGTGACGATTGTAACGACTGTGACGATTGTAACGAGCGGTCAAAGTCAATGTCAAGGTCAATGTCAAAGTCAAGGTCAATGTCAATGTCAAGGTCAATGTCAATGTCGATAACATGAAAATACTGCATGTGATTACTACGCTGAGCACGGGCGGGGCCGAGCACCTGATGGTGGACCTCGTGCCGCGGCTGCGCGACGCCGGGCATGAGGTGGAGCTGTGCGTGTTCAACGGCGGGCGCACTCCGTTTCGCGACGAGCTGGAGCGCGCGGGCATCACTATCCATGCGCTGCAGGCGGGCGGCAACGTGTATAACCCGCTCAACATCGTGCGGCTGTGGCGGCTGATGCGGGCAGGGAAATACGACATCGTGCACACGCACAACACTGCCTGCCAGCTCTTTGCCGCCATCGCAAGCCTGATGTGCAACACCACGCTGGTGACCACCGAGCACTCCACATCCAACCGCCGACGCAAGATGAGCTGGTACAAACCCATCGACCGGTGGATGTTTGGCCGATACAGCAAGATAATATGCATCAGCGAGATAGCCGAGAAGAGCCTGCGGGAATATCTGTCAATGCCGAGCGACACCATCACCACCATAAACAATGGCGTGGATGTGGCGCGATTTGCCGCTGCAAAGCCCAACGAGGAACTGGCGGCACAGTTTCAAGGCAAGCATCTGGGCATGATGGTGGCTGGCTTCCGCTGGGAAAAAGACCACACGACGATTATCAAAGCCTATTCCTTGCTGCCCGACAGATACCACTTGGCGCTGGTGGGCGACGGGGCGAAACGCCCTGAGATGGAGCAACTTGCCAAAGATTTGGGCGTTGCCCATCGTGTGCATTTCCTTGGGTTGAGAAGCGACATCCCGCAGTTGCTCGCTACTGCCGACGTGCGCATCATGTCGTCGCACTTTGAGGGCCTGTCGCTCTCAAGCGTCGAGGGCATGGCGGCGGGAGTGCTGATTGCCAGCGATGTGGATGGGCTGCGCGAGGTGGTGCAGGGCGCAGGGGTGCTGTTTGAGCACGGCGACGCGCAGGGCTTTGCCGACGCGATATTGCGCCTTGACAGCGATGCGGCCTACCGCGAGGCGGTGGCAAGCGCGTGCCGCGAGCGTGCGCGAGGCTACGACATCGGCGTGATGGCGCAAGGCTATCTGCAAGAGTACGAGAAACTTAGAAAATGAAAAAGAAGATAATCAGGGCGTGCACGGTGCCGCAGTCGCTCACGTTTGTCGACGACATGATCGCTCACCTGCAGCGCGACTACGAGGTGGTGCTGCTGTCGTCGCCCGGAAGCGAGTGGGAGGCAATGCGCCGCCGCCACCCCGACGTGAAGTGCATCGAGGTGGCGATGGAGCGACACATCGCGCCGCTCAACGACCTCAAGGCGCTGTGGCGGCTGTGGCGCACCCTGGCCCACGAGAAGCCCCACATGGTGCACTCGATGACGCCCAAGGCAGGGCTGCTGTGCATGCTGGCGGCGTGGCTGGCGCGCGTGCCGGTGAGGGTGCACACGTTCACCGGGCTGGTGTTTCCCACCGCGGCGGGCCTCAAGCGCAAGGTGCTGATGGCCACCGACTGGCTCACATGCGCCTGCGCCACTCACATCATCCCCGAGGGCGAGGGCGTGAAGCGCGACCTGCTGAGCAACGGCATCACGCGCAAGCCCATCAAGGTGCTGGGGCATGGCAATGTGAAAGGCATTGATTTAGACCATTATAAGCCATCGGGCGAACCAAAGAGCGACGACGTGTGCACGTTTATCGCTATAGGCCGCCTGGTGCGCGACAAGGGCATCAACGAGCTCGTGGAGGCTTTTGTGAGGCTCAACCGCGAACAGCCCGCGACGCGGCTGGTGCTGGTGGGCACCGAGGAGCGCGAACTTGACCCGCTGTCGCCCGAGACGCTGCGGCTCATCGCCGAAACACCTGCTATTGAGGCCGTTGGGCATCAAAGCGACGTGCGGCCGTGGCTCGACGCCGCCCATGTGGCGGTGCTGGCGTCCTACCGCGAGGGCTTCCCCAATGTGGTGATTGAGGCGGGGGCGATGGGGCTGCCGCAAATCGTGACCGACATCAACGGCGCCAACGAGATTGTGGTGGACGGCGTGAACGGGGTGATTGTCCCGCCGCGCGACGCCGAGGCGCTCTATGAGGCGATGAGGCGGATGCTTGACAAGGGGTTGCGCGACCGGCTTGCCGCACGCGCCCGCGAGATGATTGCCTCGCGCTATGACCACAACTACGTGCGTCGGTGCCTGCTCGATTTCTATAGGGAGATTCTTGTTTGACGTTGACCTGCTTCGCGTGGCTGGGATGGTTCTCACAGATCGCACAGATTTTTAGGGATTTGAGCTTCGCGCTGCTGGGTGTTTAGCCACGAACCGAGCGAAGCGAGCTCGGCGGAGCCAATTTCACGAATTGACA
>JABUUJ010000058.1:4158-5990 GCA_021443235.1 Muribaculaceae bacterium | reverse complement strand
ATACTGGCCTACTTAAAAACAAATGCCTACGGCATTATCCTATTGTTACAATTTTAAGAAACTGGTCTAGAGAAATAATTTCTTAAGTTTCTTCGTGAAAAAATCAGTGAGAATCGGTGAGATCGGTGAGAGATAATTTCTTGGGGGTCTTTGGGAGATATTAAGCTATGTATAAGTGTTTTTTTAAGAGGGTGATTGATTTTTGCGTGGCACTGGTGGCGCTGATGGTGCTGGCGCTGCCGCTGGCGCTGGTGACGCTGTGGCTGCACTTTGCCAACAAGGGCGCGGGAGCGTTTTTCCTGCAAGAGCGCCCCGGCAAAGACGGCAAAATCTTCAAAATAGTGAAATTCAAGACCATGACCGACGAGCGCGATGCTGAAGGCAATCTGTTGCCCGACGGGCAACGCCTCACCCGCGTAGGGCGCTTCGTGCGTAGCACCAGCATCGACGAGCTGCCGCAACTGTGGAACGTGCTGGTGGGCGACATGGCACTCATCGGCCCCCGCCCACTGCTGGTGAAATACCTGCCACTCTACAGCAAAGAGCAGGCGCGCCGACATGAGGTTAGGCCCGGCATATCGGGCTGGGCACAATGCCATGGCCGCAACAGTCTGTCGTGGACCGAGAAATTCAAGCTCGACGTGTGGTATGTTGACCACTGCACGCTGGCTACCGACCTGAAAATAATATTCATAACAATAAAAAAGGTTTTCGTGCGCGACGGCATCTCGCAAGAGGGCAACGCCACCATGGAGGCCTTCAACGGCAACAACTGATTTAGATGAAAGATATTGCAATATATGGAGCCGGCGGCTTTGGCCGCGAGGTTTATTGCCTGATAAAAAAAATCAACGACGCGGCACAAGAGCCCAGGTGGAACACCTTTATTTTTCAAAGAAAATTGCGACTATTTAAATCATTAGAATATAACAAATGAGGCCTAGTATATTGTTTTGTAGTGCTGGAAGGCGCGGAAGGCTGCTGCGCAATGCGCAGGAGTCAATTGGAGGAGTGTGTGACATTATTGCTACCGACAATAATTCCACTGCTCCGGCATTATTTTTTGCGACAAGCGAGTGCATTGTGCCACGCATTGATTCACCCGATTATATCGACACGGTGATTGGAATATGCAGGCAACACTATGTGCGAGCAATTACAACACTTATTGATCCCGAGATTGAGGTATTATCACGCAATCGCGAGCGCTTTTTAGAGAATGGAGTGCTCCCGCTTTGTCCGGCTGATGATACGACGGCGCGTTGTTGTTTCAACAAATATGAGATGTATCTACATTGCCGCGAACATGGCATTCCCACCCCTCTCACCTATCACGACCTTGATGAGTTCAAGCGTGGCGTGGCTGCTGGCGACATTTCTTTCCCAGTATTTATGAAACCAATATGCGGCAGTGGCAGCGTAGGAGCACATAAGGTGCTCAGCATGGAGCAAGTTGAGAATGACTGGAACTCAGGCGAGCACGACTATATCATTCAGGAGTTGATGACTGGCGGCGACTGTGATGCCGATGTATATGTAGACGCTATCAGCCATAAGGCAGTGGCTGCGTTTTCAAAAAAGAAGATTGAGACACGCATTGGCGGAGCGAGCAAAACAATCTCGTTTAAAGATGAAAAGTTGTTCAAGTTCATTGAGCAGATATGCGGGAAGTTCAAGTTCTGCGGTCCGCTTGACATGGATTTCTTCATCAAGGACGGTGAGTATTATCTGTCGGAAGTTAATCCGCGATTTGGTGGTGCCTATCTTCACGCTTATGGTGCTGGAGTTGACTTTTTCCCGTTGATACTAAATAACATGAATGGCATTGAAAA
>JABUUJ010000058.1:0-4121 GCA_021443235.1 Muribaculaceae bacterium | reverse complement strand
ATGCTGATGTATGACGACGTGGTGATACGCCGCAAAAGCGAGCTTGTTGACGACAATTTCCAGTTGCTGTAATGTCTACTTGTGTGACACAGCTCTTTTGGTGAAAGAGTAATTTGGATTTTATGTGATGATGGAGATTCAGGATAAGATGATTTATTTGTGCTTGGCGCACATGAGTGAGAGTGGGGCTGAGCAGAAGTTTGTGAAGGAGGCGTTCGACACCAACTGGGTGGTGCCTCTGGGTCCCAATGTTAATGGATTTGAGGACGATTTGCGGGCGTTTGTATTAGCCCCCCAAGCCCCCCTAAATGGGGGTGTTGAGGTGGTGGCGTTGTCGTCGGGGACGGCGGCGGTGCATCTGGCGTTGCTGGGTTGCGGTGTAGGCCCGGGCGATGAGGTGCTGGTGCAGAGTTTCACGTTCTGCGCGTCGTCGCATCCCATCACCTATCTGGGCGCAAAGCCAGTGTTTGTGGGCTCGGAGCCCGAGACGTGGAACATGGATCCCGCGTTGCTTGAGCTTGCCATTGAGGACCGCATTGCCAAGACGGGCCGCAAGCCCAAGGCGATAGTGCCTGTGGCGCTCTATGGCATGCCATACGATGCCGAGCGCATCATGGCGATAGCCCGCCGCTACGACATTCCCGTGGTGGAAGATGCCGCCGAGGGATTCGGTTCGCGCTTCGATGGCCGTGTGCTGGGCACGTTTGGCAAGTACGGCGTGTTGTCGTTCAACGGCAACAAGATGATTACCACCAGCGGTGGCGGCGCCTTGATATGCCACGGCGACGACGAGAAGAACAAGATAATGTGGTATGCCACGCAGGCGCGCGACGCCTACCCCTACTATGAGCACACTGCCATAGGCTACAACTACCGCATGAGCAACGTGTGCGCGGGCATAGGTCGCGGCCAGATGACGATTGTCGACGACCACATTGCGCATCACAAGCACGTTCAGGCCCTCTATGAGGAGCTGCTCAAGGACGTGAAGGGCGTGCACATCCACAAGCAACCAGCCGACGAGCGCTATGACTCCAACTACTGGCTTGTGACTGCCACCATCGACCCCGATGTGAAGGTCGCAGGTCAGGAAAACGCTTATAAAGAGGTGATTAAGACTGCCGTGGGCGGTGCGGCTGGCGTGATAAAGGCTGTTGAGAGCGCTACTACCGAGTGCCAGCCCAACGCCAACGTGGAGGCACTGCGAGTGTTTATGCTCGAGCACAAGGTCGAGGCGCGTCCGTTGTGGAAGCCCATGCACAAGCAGCCTGTGTATGCCGGCTCGGAGGTCTATACCAATGGTGTTGAGGAGGCGCTGTTCGAGGTGGGATTCTGCCTGCCCGCCGGTCCCTATGTGACCGACGACAACGTGCGCTACATCGTGGAGTGCATCAAGGAAGCTATAAGTCGACGTTGACTTTGACTTTGACATTGACCTTTTCCAATTATACAACATGCGAAATTATCGTAACTACGACTTTTGGCAAGACTCAATTTCAATAGCCAAAGATGTTTACATTTTATTGAAAGAGTTTCCTAATGAGGAACGGTTTGCGCTGTGCAGTCAATTGCGAAGAGCGGTTGTCTCAATAGCAAGCAATATTGCTGAGGGAAGTGGGCGTGAGACCGAGTCTGACTTTGCTCATTTTTTAGATATTGCTCTTGGCTCGGCATGTGAAGTCGAGACTCAAATTGAGATTGCCTATAAAATGGAATATATCTCAATTGAGCAGCGAGATGAAATTGTTGATAAATTACAATCAATTGAGCGAAGAATAACCGGCTTTATCAAGAAAATTCGCGAGGCTAAGTAAAAAAAGTCAAGGTCAAAGTCAAAGTCAAAGTCGAAAAAGATGGCGCGGCTGGAGTTGAATATATTGGGTTGCGGGTCGGCGACAACGTCGTTGCGCCACATGCCCACGTGCCAGGTGCTTAACGTGCGCGACCAGCTGTTTATGATTGATTGCGGCGAGGGAGCGCAACTGGCCATGCGCCGCATGAAGCTGAAGTTCTCGCGCCTTAGCCACATCTTTATCAGCCACTTGCATGGCGACCACTGCTTCGGGCTTTTGGGGCTGCTATCCACGCTGGCGCTTCAAGGCAAAACCGGCAGTGTGACGGTGCACACTTTTCAGGACGGTGCGCAATGGCTGCAACAGGGCATGGACTACTTTTGCCGCGAGCGGCCTTATGAGTTGAAATTCAACATCATAACGACGCGCAAAGCAGTGATCTATGAGGACGACGCCATCACTGTGACCACCATCCCGCTGCGGCACCGCGTGCCAGCAGTGGGTTTTCTTTTTGCCGAGAAGCCTAAGATGCGGCATATTGATGCCGAGGCGGCAAAATTCCACAAGGTGCCGCTTTATGCCTATAACTCTCTGCGTCAAGGCCTTGACTGGGTGGATGCCGATGGCATCGTTGTGCCCAACGCACACCTCACCAAGCCAGCCGAGCGGGCGATTTCCTATGCCTATTGCAGCGACACGATGCTGTCGCGCCGCGTCATCAAGGCCGTGGAGGGCGTTGACTGGCTCTACCACGAGGCGACCTATGGCGACGAATGCCAGCGACAGGCCAGGGCGCGCTATCACAGCACCGCTACCGATGCCGCCACCGTAGCTCACGAGGCTGGAGCCCAGCAACTTATCATAGGTCATTTTTCCAACCGTTATAACGACGACACTCCATTGCTCGAGCAGGCGCAACGCATCTTCCCCGCCACTCGCCTCGCCTACGAGGGCCTAAAAGTCGATTTAAACGAGCTGTAAGCCCCCCTCCGCCCCCCATGTGGGGGGGACCATTGCGTTGCTGGAAGGAGCTCTCACAGATTGCACTGATTTTTAGGATTTGGCTTCGCGTGGCAATAACAATGTTGAACCATGTCGAACCACGTTGAACAATGTCGAACTGCGAGCGCAGCGAGCTTTATCTCATGGGAATTTTTGGGATTTATAGAATTAAGAATGTTGAATTGTTAAAGTGTTGAGTGAGTGTATCCTAAGTTTGTGATAACGGCTGGGGGGTATTTTCGGCTGGGAATGGTGTCGCTGCACAAGCATCTGTTGCGTGAAGGCGACGTGTGTCGTGGCGGCGGATACTACGAGATTAACTACGCCGAGAACGCGCTGGAGCTGACGGGCGAATCGGGCGACTATGGCCGTCCGCGCTGGGAAAGCATTGACACGCTGCGAGTTCCCGTAGCCTATAGCGGGCTATCGCTGGTATATTTCCCTGGCAGCCGCAACGGCTATGCGGTAAACCTCGCCGATGTAGTAAAGATAGAATATGTGTGAGCGACGGCTGCGCGCAAGTTTATCAAGGTTATTTTGGATTTTCAAGAACTTGAAAACACTATAAACGATAAACAATAGACTATAAACTTTTCAAATAATGAATGGATTTATGAAATTTGCATTTTGGGGGGCGCTGGCTGCCGGGGCGACCGGTTGCGACCAATATCAGAGTTATACCGACACCATTGAGGTGAACGGGCAGAAGTTGTTTTATGCGTGCGAGGGTCACGGCAAGCCTGTGGTGCTCATCCACGGCAATAGCGGCAGTCACAACGACCTGGAGACCACGCAGCGCCAGCTGGCACAGGCCGGTTACCTTGTCTATGCGCTCGACGAGCGCGGGCAGGGTGCCAACGAGCCCCTTGAGGAGTACCATTATGCGGACATGGCTCGCGACGTAAGAGCCTTTATCAAAGCCAAAAAGATAAAAAAGCCGGCAGTGTTTGGGTGGAGCGACGGCGGCATTGTGGCGCTGATGCTCGAGAGCATGTTTCCCGGCACCTGCTCGCTGCTGGTGACCAGCGGCGCCAATATCACCGCCGACCTTGCCATCGTTGACGAGGCCTATGAGGACATGTTTGGCTCGTATGAGGACGCCGATAGCATGCCACCGTTGCTCAGGATGATGTATCTGGAGCCCAACATGAAGCCTAAAGACTTGAAACGCATCAAGATACCCGTGCTGGTGTGTGCTGGCGAGAACGACCTCATTTTGCCCGAGCACACCCAGTATATCACCGAGTGCCTGCCCAAAGGCGAGAAGAAAATCATACCTGACGCCGACCATGGGTCGCACATCTGGCACAACAGGCTGATGGGCGA
>JABUUJ010000057.1:10312-14502 GCA_021443235.1 Muribaculaceae bacterium | reverse complement strand
AGGAACTGATAGGGGCGGCGCTCCACGCGCACGTCCTCAAGTTTCTCGCCGATGTTGAAGCGGCGCTCGAGCACGCGTCCGTCGACCACGTTTTTCAGTTTTGTGCGCATGAAAGTGTTGCCCTTGCCGGGTTTTACGTGAAGGAATTCAATGCAGAAATAGAGTTCTCCATCCATGCGGATGCAGGTTCCGTTTTTGATGTCTTGAGCGTTAATCATAAATTTGCTTTTAGTTATTTTGTTTATTATGTTTTGTTTCAGCCTACAAAGGTACTATAATCCCCTCGCCCTCGCAACTTTTTTCCAATTTTTTTGCACAAAACTTTGTCGCAGTGGCATCAGAGTCAGGGCAAAGCGGCTCCAGCAAGGCTTGCCGCCCCACTTTTCCGCGTTCGCGCCGCCGTCGCGCCAGCCCCACATTTCTTGGAAAAGTGTAAAAATTTACCCATTTTTCCCTTGGAAAAGTGCAAAAAAACACCTAATTTTGCCATGGAAAAGTGCAAACAACCCCACGTTTTCCACCAAATAATATGCTTAAACGAAAGATTTACAAACAAATAGAGGAATTTTACAAAAATTCCCGCAATGCGCTCATGATAACAGGCGCACGACAAATAGGCAAGACTTTCACGATTAGGGAGTTTGGCAAGACGTTTGAGTCGTTTATTGAGATAAACTTCGTCGAGTCTCCCGCCGCCGCCAATATCTTTGCAAACGCCCAAAACTGTAAAGACATCTTGCTGAGGCTCTCGGCCTTTTCAAGCGGAAAGCTGGTAAAGGGGAGTACTCTGATTTTCCTTGACGAGGTGCAAAAATGCCCCGAGGCAGTCACAGCGATTAAATTTCTTGTTGAGGAAGGTTCTTACCGTTACATCCTGAGCGGCTCGCTGCTTGGTGTTGAGCTCAACGACCTGCGTTCGCAGCCAGTGGGATATATGGGAGTAAAAGAGATGTATCCTCTGGATTTTGAAGAGTTTGCTACCAACCTTGGCGTGGGCGACAATGTCATTGAGGTGTTGCGCAGCTGCTTTGAGAATGCCACACCGTTCGACGACTACATCCACACAAAAATGATGGAGCTATTCAGGTTGTATCTGGTAGTGGGCGGCATGCCCAATGTTATAAATAAATATATTGAGAGCAACAACATGCATCAAGTGATGGCAGTGCAGACCGACATCCTGCAACTGTACAAACGCGACATCGCCCAGTATGACCCAAAGCAGAACCTACTGATAAAAGACATTTTTGAGCAAATACCGGCCGAGCTCAACGCCAAAAACAAGCGTTTCATCCTCAAAAAACTTAACGAGAAAGCAAGGTATGAGAAATTTGCCAACAGTTTCCTGTGGCTTTCAAAAGCTGGCACAGCTCTTCCCGTTTATAATGTTGAAGAGCCAAAGATTCCATTGATACTTGCCCGGTCGCGCAACCTTTTCAAACTCTTCCAAAACGACATTGGCCTGCTTGCGGCGCAATATTCCGACGGACTGCAACTGAAAATTATCACCGGCGACGACAGCATCAACTATGGCGCTATTTATGAGAATGCTGTGGCACAAGAGCTTGTGGCTCACGGCCTGGTGCCCTACTACTATAATAGCAAGAAGATGGGCGAGGTTGACTTTGTGGTAGAATCGCAGGGCAAAGTCTTGCCCATCGAGGTGAAGTCGGGCAAAGACTATGAGATTCATCGCGCGTTGAACAACATAATGAGTTGCAGTGAATATGATATCCCCCGCGGCATTGTCCTGAGTAACAGTAATTTGTCGGTTGACGGCGAGGTGTTGTATGCGCCGGTTTACATGACAATGTTTATATGTAGAAAAAACGACGCGCCCACTTTTTATAAAATTGATCTGACGGGGCTTCGATAGCCAGCGCAAGGTTGGCGGAGGAGGTGGTGGGGATGAAAAAAAGTGTGAAATTGGAAAATATCGTGGTGGAAGTGTTGTGTATTCAAAAAAATGGTTGTAATTTTGCAGTCGCATTTTGCGAAAACGAGAAAAACAAACAAATTTATATAGAGATGAAAAGAACATTCCAACCCTCGAACATCAAGAAGGCTCACAAGCATGGTTTCCGTCATCGCATGAAGACTGCCGACGGTCGCAAGGTTTTGGCTCGTCGTCGTGCTAAGGGTCGTTTCAGCCTCACAGTAAGCGATTCAGTTTACAAGTGATGCCTCGCGTAGCGTGAAAACGCTGCGACAGGACGGGCCTCACAGCGAGGCGCCGGAGCAAAAAGCATAAGCCGTTATAATCGTTGTCACGACGATTACAACGGCATTTGTTGCTTTGCTTTCTTTGACTTTGACCTTTTCTCGCTGTCGCTCGCGTTCAACTTTGTTCAACTTTGTTTAACCTTGTTCAACATTGTTGTTGCGACGCGAAGCCCTCTATAAACCCTAAACTCTCAACAATAAACTATAAACAATAAACTATAAACAATAAACAATAAACTTTAAACTCTAAACTCTAAACTCTAAACAATAAACGTTAAACTATAAACTCTAAACGTTACATATGAGGAGAATTTTGATGATGATGGCGGCGGGGTGCTGCCTTGCCGCGATGGCGGCTGTGCCGCAAGGCTACTACGCGTCGCTCAACGGCAAGAAAGGACAGGCGCTCAAGGAAGCCATCCACGACCTGACGATGCGCCACACCGTGCTCACCTACAGCAGCCTGTGGAACTATTTCCCGCAGACCGACTGCCGCCTCGACGACAAGTCGCAGGTGTGGGATATGTACAGCAACAAGGCCTATTACTTCAGCCAGACGCCGGGCTGGAGCACCAGCGGCATGCACAAGGAGCACTCTATGCCCAAGAGCTGGTGGGGCGGCGACGAGCGTCCGGCCTACACCGACATCATGCACCTGTATCCAGCCGACGGCGACGCCAACATGGCCAAGAGCAACTTCCCGCTGGGCGAGGTGTCGACGGCGACATTCGACAACGGCTGCACGCGTGTGGGCACGCCCAAGACCGGTCAGGGCGGCGGCGCAAGCACTGTGTTTGAGCCCGACGACCGCTACAAGGGCGACTTCGCGCGTACCTATTTCTATATGGCGTGCGCCTACCAGGACTACTCGTGGAAATACAACTATATGCTCAGCAACGGCTCGTGGCTCACGCTCAACCAGTGGTCGATCGACCTGCTGCTCAAGTGGGCGCGTCAGGATCCTGTGAGCGACAAGGAGATGGCGCGCAACGAGGCGGTGTACCGTTGCCAAAACAACCGCAATCCGTTTATCGACAACCCCAACCTGATAGAATATGTGTGGGGCGACAAGGCCGGCGAGGTGTATGTCGACGGCGGCGAGGTGACAGGCGACCCCGAGCTGCTCTCGCCAGCACAGGACACTCGGCTGAGCTTTGGCGAGGTGGCGTTGGGCCGTAGCACCGTGCTCACGCTCAACGTGAAAGGCCTGAACCTTAACAACAGCCTCACGGTGACGATATATCGCGACGACGCGGCGATGTTTGGCTCGTCGGTGTCGTCGGTCGACCGTGCAACAGCGTGTAGCGCCGACGGCTATCCGCTCGTCATCACCTACACCCCCACCGCGCTGGGCGACCACAAGACACGCCTGGTGATTAGCGACGGCGGCCTCACGGGCAGCGTGGGATGCGAGCTCAGCGGCCGGTGCCTGCCGCCGCCATCGTTGAGCGGCGTGCATGCCCTGCCGGCGACCGAGGTGACCGACAGCACCTTCACCGCCAACTGGGAGCCACTGGGCACCGAGCAACTTGACAGCTACATCATCACACGAGTGACGTGGGACGGCGAAACGATCGACGATGTGACCGAGATTGAGGTGGACGCCGAGCAAACGAGCTATGAGTTTACCGACCGCAACCGTCGCATGACCTATACCTACAGCGTGCGCAGCGTGCGCCTGGGCTATGAGAGCGCCGAGAGCAACATCGTGACGCTCGACAAGAGCGGCATCACTGGCGTGCAGGCCGACAAGCCCGCGGCGTTTCTTGCCACTCAGGGCGGCGTGATAGCAAAGTGCAGCGAGCCCATCGAGGATGTGAGCATATATAACATGGCGGGCGCGCTGGTTGCCCACCTCGACGTGATGCAGTGCGACGACATCATCGCGCTGCCCATGGGCGTGTATGTGGTGACAAGCCGCCAGTCGACGCAAGCCACCAAAGTTGTGGTGAGGTATTGACGTTGAC
>JABUUJ010000057.1:6206-10304 GCA_021443235.1 Muribaculaceae bacterium | reverse complement strand
TTGACTTTCAATTTATAGAAACTGCCTGCTACATTCACCAGTAGCAGGCAGCTTTGTTTATGTGACGACCAAGAAAGGTCAACGTCAAGGTCAACGTCAATGTCAAAGTCAAAGTCACTCCTTGACGAGCTCCATGCCCTTGCGCAGGGCTTGCTCGTTGAGCGGCAGCAGGTGCCAGTGGCGCTCGGGAAGGGTTTTCTTGAGGCCCTTGAGCACGCACTCGATGGTGACCATGGGCGAAGCCTTGAGCATAGCCCCCAGCACTATCATGTTGTAGGTCTTTCTGTTTTTCATCTCAAAGGTTGCCTCGGTGGCGTCAATGCGGTGGACCACGATGTCGGAGCGAGTGGGCGGGTTGTGGATGCCGTAGCTGTCGTAGATAAGAATTCCGCCAGGCTTAACCATAGGCTGGAACTTGTCGAGGCTCTGCTGGTTGAGGGCCACCACGATGTCATAGGCGTTGAGCACGGGCGAGCTGATGCGGTTGTCGCTCAAGATCACTGTGACGTTGGCGGTGCCGCCTCGTTGTTCGGGACCGTAAGAAGGCAGCCACGACACTTCCTTGTCTTCCATAAGGCCTGAGTAGGCCAGGATTTTCCCCATTGACAGGACACCCTGTCCGCCGAAACCGGCTATAATTATTTCGCTTTTCATAATTGTGTTCAGTTTTTGGCTATTTGGTTGTATCTTTCAAGTCGCCCAGAGGATACTTGGCAAACATATTCTCTTCCATCCACTCGTTGGCCTTGGCGGGGGTCATTTTCCAGCCAGTGTTGCAGGTGCTCACGATCTCGACCACCGAGGTGCCCTTGCCTGCCATTGAGTTCTCAAAGGCCTTGCGAATAGCGGCCTTGGTCTTGCGCACCGAGGCGGGCTTGTGCACACTCTGTCGAGTGACATAGCAGGTGCCGTCGAGCTGCGCCAGCAGCGGACTGATCGACAGCGGGTAGCCGTTGAGGTCGGCGCGTCGGCCGTAGGGGCAAGTGGCGGTTTTCTGTCCGAGCAATGTAGTGGGAGCCATTTGTCCGCCAGTCATGCCATAAATGGCGTTGTTAATGAAGATGATAGTGATGTTCTCGCCACGGTTGCACGAGTGAATCGACTCGCAGGTGCCAATGGCGGCGAAGTCGCCGTCGCCCTGATAGGTAAACACCAGTTTGTCGGGCATTAGTCGCTTGAGTGCGGTGGCGCAGGCTGTCGCGCGTCCGTGGGCGGCCTCAAGCCAGTCCACGTCAATGTATTTGTAGGCAAACACGGCGCATCCCACAGGCGACACGGCGATGGTTTTCTCGGTCATGCCCATTTCCTCGATGATTTCGGCCACGAGCTTGTGCACCACGCCATGGCTGCAACCGGGGCAATAGTGCATATCGTTATCGTTGAGCAAGGTCGGTTTCTTGTAAACCCTGTTCTCAGGTCTGATTATATCGTTGATTTCCATAATGAAAGGGTGTTTTAGGCGTTAATAAAGTTTTTCTTGAGCGCGTCGAGCAGCTCTTCGGGGGTGGGCACGTTGCCGCCCATGCGTCCGAAGTGTGCCACGGGGATGTCGCAGTTGACAGCGAGTTTCACGTCCTCGATCATCTGCCCGGCCGAGAGCTCGGGCACGAGGATGCCTTTCACGCCCTTGGCTGCCTGGGCAATCTCGGGAGCGGGGAATGGCCACAGGGTGATGGGTCGCAGCAGGCCAATCTTGATGCCTTGCTCGGCGGCGATTTCCATCGACTTCATGGCGATGCGCGCCATGCTGCCGAACGCCACGATGAGGTAGTCGCAGCCCTCGGTGTCGACGAGCTCACAGCGGCGCTCGTTAGCTTCGACCACGCGGTAGGTGGCCTGGAAGCGCAGGTTGTTCTGCTCCATGATGTCGTCGTCGAGCTCAAGCGATGTGATGATGTTGTTGGGGCGCATGCCGGTGCGTCCGGTGGCGGCCCACGGGCATTGTGCCTCGAGCTCGGCCTGAGTGCGTCGTGGCCGTTGCTCGGGAAGGACAACCTTCTCCATCATCTGGCCGATTAGTCCGTCGGCAAGAATCATCGACACGCAGCGATACTTGAACGCCAGGTCCCAGCCCAGAGCCACAAAGTCGGCCATCTCCTGCACGCTGGCTGGAGCGAGCACAATCATGCGGTAGTCGCCGTGTCCGCCACCCTTGCAGGCTTGGAAATAGTCGGCTTGTGAAGGATGTATGGTGCCCAGTCCCGGGCCTCCACGCATCACGTTAACCACGAGAGCCGGCAACTCGCACGCCGCGATATAGCTCATACCTTCCTGCATAAGGCTGAAACCGGGGCTTGAGGTCGATGTCATGACAGCCTTTCCGCAAGCGGCTCCGGCATACACCATGTTGATTGCGGCGACCTCGCTCTCGGCCTGCAGCACCACCATGCCGGTGGTTTCCCAGGGCATTTCCTCTTCGAGTTTCTCAAGAACTTCGCTCTGTGGGGTAATGGGATATCCAAAGTATCCGTCGGCGCCATAGCGTATTGCCGCCATGGCCAGTGCCTCGTTACCCTTCATCAATGTTACTTTATCGTTCATTGTAATTAGTTTTTTGTTTTGTTGGGTTAAAAAAATGGCCACCGCTATTTCTCAATTACGCGATAGACCTCGATGCACGCGTCGGGGCAAACCAACGAGCAACTTTGACATCCTATGCAGCTATCGGGCTGTGCCATATAGGCAAAGTGATAGCCACGGTTGTTCACTTCTTTTTTCTGCAAGTCAAGCACCTTGCTTGGGCAGGCGACCACACACAGGCCGCAACCCTTGCATCGCTCGGTGTTGACTGTTACTGCACCTCTTACTTTAGCCATAGTTTATTGATTTTTAGTTAATTGTATTATATATTAGCATTACAGGACTGTTGCGTAAAGCTTATTTGCCATTTCATTTGTGCCCATGTTGCCATGCGGTTTTAATTAGCCTCACAAAGGTAGTGATAAATTGTAACAAACCCAAATTTTTTGAAGAAAATTTCGGCTAATGGCTAATAGCTATTGGCTAATGGCTATTGGCTAATGGCTAACCCCCCCCGGCCCCCTAAAGGGGGAGCGACATTGACATTGACATTGACATTGACCATTTCTCGCTGTCGCTCGCGTTCAACTTGGTTTAACCTTGTTCAACATTGTTTTTGCGACGCGAAGCCCTCTATAAACTATAAACTATAAACTCTCAACTTTACTTCAAACTTGATAAACTTGACAAACTTGACAAACTTGACAAACTCACTCGAAAACGTAGTTGAGGAAGTCGTAGAGGGGCTGCAGGCGGTGCAGGTCATCGGCCACGCGCTCTACCCAGTCGTCGCAGTCCCAGTAGTCGGCACCAGGACGCTTCATCATGATGTACTCCTTCATTTTCAGATACTTGGCCATGGGGTGGTCTTTGGCAAACTCGGGCGGCACCTTCTTGAGAGTGTCGCATGCCCAGTCGAAATTCCCGGCGATGGAGGGGCTTTCCACAATCTTGAGGAACTCGTCGGCCTCGGCATCGATGAGCGAGCGCAACTGGTTGAGGATGGGGCGCTCGGGCCACCATATACCGCCGCCCACCATCATGTTGCCGGGCTCAAAGTGCACATAGCTGCTGGCGCGGTTGGTGTGGCGGCCGCCACGGCCTATCACGCCCGAGAAATAGGTCTTGTAGGGCGCTTTGTTGAGCGAGAATCGCGTGTCGCGGTATATGCGGTACACGGCGTCCTTCACTTGCAGGCCGCGGGTGTCGTCGTCCCACTCGCCCACGAGGTTGATGAGGCGCTGCATGTCGGCCTCCCATGGCTTGCGCAGTGCGTCAAATTGGTCCTTGCGTGCCTTGAACCAGGCGCGGTCGTTGTTCTCGCCCAGCTGCTCGAGGAACGCCACAATCTCTCTTATGTTGCTCTCGCTTCTCATATCCAAAACAATTTTTCCACAAAGGTAAAAAAATTAACAGCAATCACCACGCCCTTTCCCCAAAAAAATGAGAATGGCTCGCGGCGCTCGTAGGGCGAAGTGGTTCAACATTGTTCAACATTGTTTAACTTGGTTGAGGCTTTGGGATCGTACCTATATACAATTTGACCCCAAGAAAAAGCTGCCGGAGGCAGCAGATGTC
>JABUUJ010000057.1:0-5923 GCA_021443235.1 Muribaculaceae bacterium | reverse complement strand
GCTCCTCAACCAGCTGATACAGGCCTACTAACATCTGCTGCCTCCGGCAGCTTTTTCTTGGGGTCAAATAGTATATAGTTGCCTTTGGGTTAAAGTATAGGCTTGGTCCAGATGTCGGTGGAGGTTGGGGTGTGTGGGGGACTGTGGGGATTTTTTTAGGAAAATTTATGATTAGAAAACTTTAAAAACTTTTGGAGTTTTCTGAGTTTTTTCGTTACTTTGCACCTGATTTTGCGCCCAGAGTGCCAAGAGCTGGCTGTATAGGCACGGCAACGTAGTGATTGTCAATCGATTGACGACACAGGCAGGCACAGTCGCATAAATAATAACGAATAATGGATAGACCCACAATTATCGCAACAGCGCAACGGCTGCTCATGGAAATAGGCCCCACGTCGATGACAATGGACATCGTGGCCCGCAGTTGCGGCATCTCCAAGCGCACGCTCTATGAGCATTTCCCCGACAAGCGCACGCTCATCATGGAGAGCCTCAACGACGACCGCGACCGTTTCATCAAAGAGGTGGTGCGCATCTTTGCCGAGAGCGACACGTGCTATGAGGCCCTGTTCAGCATGTTCAGCCTCATGCTCAAGCGCCTCAACAAGCGCTCGCAGGCATTTATCGACGACATCAAGCGCCTCTACCCCGAGGTGCTTGAGCACAACGACGAGCACGACAAGGCCACGATAGCCCACCTGTCGGGCGTCCTCACCAAGGCGCAGGGCGAGGGCTATGTGCTGCCCGCCATCGACACACACATTGCCGCCTTCCTGCTCATCAACCAGATGCGCGCACTGCACAACAACCCCAAGGTGAGCTACCTTGACCTGGATATAGTCAAAGTGCACGACGCGGCATTCCTCAACTTCATGCGAGGCGTGTCGACCATCAAGGGCATCGACTACATCGAGGAAGCCCTAATAAAACGCAACAAACAAAAAACACAATAGTACACATTTTTTATGAGAAAAAAATTAGTTTTGAGTGTGCTGCTCATTACAGCAGCACTGGCAACCGCGGCGCAGGGCCTGAACCTGACGCTCGACGAGTGCATACGCATCGCGCTCAACGACAACCCATCTATTAAGGTAAACGAGATGGAGCTTGAGCGCGTCGACTATGCCAAGAAAGAAGTATTAGGACAGCTGTTCCCCAGCGTGTCGTTCAGCGGACAGTACACCCGCAACATCGCCCTGCAGACCATCTACATCGACGCTGGCGGCGAGGGTGGCACCAAGACCGGTATGAAAATGGGCCGCGACAACCAGTACACCGTGGGATTCAGCGCCAGCGTGCCACTCATCATGCCCACACTGTGGAAGTCAATCAAACTCAGCGACAACCAAATCCTGCAAAACCTCGAGACCTCACGCGCCAACAAGCTGAGCCTCGTCAACCAAGTAAAGAACGCCTACTATGCACTGCTGCTGGCACAGCACTCCAAGAAAGTGCTTGAGCAGACACACAGCACCGCACAGACCCACGCCGACGTCTACAAGAAGATGCACGAGCTGGGCACGGCAAGCGAATATGACGTGCTGCGCTCTAATGTCGCCGTCACCACACTCGAGCCCTCGATTCTCGAGGCCGAGAACTCAATACTCCAGCTCAAGCTCCAGCTCAAGGTGCTCATGGGCATGGACGCCGAGGTCGACATCACACCCGCGCAGACACTCGACGACTTCAAGGGCACCATGTATGAGCGCGCCCTCACCGCCGACACATCGCTCGTCAACAACACCTCGCTCAAGAGCCTCGACCTGCAGACCGACTACCTCAAGAAAGTGCTCGACGTGCAGAAGATGTCGTGGTATCCCACCCTCTCGGGCTCGGCAAGCTACATGTGGAACTCGATGAGCAACGGCAGCCCCTTCAAGAACTTCCAGTGGAGCAACTACTCCAACGTGGGCCTCACGCTCTCGCTGCCCATCTACCAGGGCGGACAGCGCTACAGCAAGATGAAGCAGCAGGAAATCGCCGTGCGCGAGATGAAGTGGCAGCGCGAGAACCTCGAGCGCACACTGCGCACACAAGTGCAGACACACATCGACAACCTCAACAAGAGCATCAAGCAGGTCGAGACCAACAATGCCAGCGTGGGCCAGGCCACCAAGGCCAGCGAAATCATGAACAAGAGCTTCAAGATAGGAGCCGCATCGTTCATCCAGCTGCTCGACACCGAGGACGCACTCATGACAGCCCGCCTAAGCTACTACCAGGCAATATACAACTATCTCGTTGCCGACAGCAACCTCGAGTATGTGCTGGGCAACAGCAACTACGCCAACCAATAATCGCACAAACAAAAACATATATATAAATGAAGACAACTAAACTTTTTGCCCTCACAATGGCAGCCCTCATGCTCACCGCATGCCAGGGCGACGACAAAAAGGCGGCCACCGAAGAGCTGCCCATGGTGAAAATCCAGAGCGTCTATCAAGAAACTGTGCAGCACATCAGCGAGTACACAGCAACGGTAGAAGCCTTCAAGACCAACAACATCTCGTCGAACAGCGGATGCCGCATCAAGCGATTGCTCGTCGACGTGGGTAGCCGAGTAGCCGCCGGACAAACCCTGGTAGTGCTCGACGACGTGAACCTCGCCACACAGAAGGCCGCCATCGACCAGCAGGCACTGCAGCTCGCCAACGCCAAGCGCGACCTTGACCGCGCCAAGGAACTTGTGAAAATAGGTGGCGGCACACAGCAAACCGTCGACCAGCTCCAGACAGCCTACGACGCACAGGCACGCGCACTTGAGTCGAGCCGCCGCATGCTCTCAACCATGAACGAGAACACCATGCTCACCTCGCCCGTGAGCGGCGTCGTGACACAGCGCAACTACAACACCGGCGACCTTCCGTCGGGCCTGCCCATCCTCGTGATTGAGCAGCAACAGCCCCTCAAGGTCATCGTGAGCATCAACGAGAGCGACTTCTCAAAGGTGAAAGAAGGCATGCCCGTAGTGGTTAAGCTCGACACCTACGGCGACGAGGAGTTTGCCGGACAGGTTTACCTCATCCATCCCACCATCGACACCTCGAGCCGCACCTTCAAGGTCGAGGTCACTATCAACAACACAAGCAACCGCGTGCGCAGCGGTATGTTTGCACGCGTGACGTTCAACTTCGGCTCGCAACTCAACGTCGTAGTGCCCGACCAAGCCATCCAGAAGCAAACCGGTAGCGGCCTGCGCTATGTGTATGTGTACAAGACCGACGGCACCGTTGGGTTCCGCGAGGTCAAGCTGGGACGCCGCCTCGAGACACGCTATGAGGTGCTTGAGGGCCTGAACAACGGCGAGCAAGTGGTAGTGAGCGGCCAAAACCGCCTGCACGACGGCACCAAGGTGCGCCTTGAGGGTGCGGCCAAGACCGCAGCGCCTGCCGACAGCACCGCCAAGGCCGAGGAGAAACCCGCCCAGAAGTAAAAATTAAGGTCTAACTCAACTAAACACTACAATACACTATGAGTTTATATTCAGGTTCAGTGAAACGACCGGTAACCGTCACCCTCATCTTTGTGGCGGTGTGTATCATCGGCCTGTTCTCGCTGCAGAAACTCCCCATCGACCTGTATCCCGATATCGACACCAACACCATCATGGTGATGACATCCTATGAGGGAGCCAGCGCAGCCGATATTGAGCAGAACGTGTCGCGACCGCTCGAGAACACACTCAACTCGGTCGAGCACCTCAAGCACATCACCTCTAACTCGCGAGAGAACGTGTCAATCATCACGCTCGAGTTTGAGTATGGATATGACATCGACGCACTCACCAACAACGTGCGCGACAAGCTCGACATGATCACGAGCTACCTGCCCGATGACGTCAACACCCCGGTCATCTTCAAGTTCAGCACCGACATGATCCCCATCGTGCTGCTCTCGGTCAAGGCCGACCAGAGCTTGCCCGGACTGTGGAAAATCCTCGACGAGAACGTGTCCAACCCCCTGGCACGCGTCGATGGCGTGGGCTCGGTGTCAATCTCCGGAGCGCCCAAACGCACCATCTATGTATATCTCGACCCCATACGCATGGAGGCCTACAACCTCACCGTGGAGAGCATCGCCGCACTCATCGGCGCCGAGAACCGCAACATCCCCGGTGGTACGTTCGACATCGGTAACGAGACCTACGCGCTGCGTGTGCAGGGCGAGTTTAAGGACCCCGCCGAGATGTCGAAAATCGTGGTGGGCGTCTCGGCCACTGGTGGCGTGGTGCATCTGAGCGATGTGGCCCGCATCGAGGACCGCCTGCAAGAGCGCGCCCAGGAGGCCTATACCGACGGACAGCAGGGCGCGATGATGATTATCCAGAAGCAGAGCGGCGCCAACTCGGTTGAGATCTCCAACAAGGTCGCCGAGATTTTGCCCGAAATCCAGAAGAGCCTGCCCAGCGACGTCAAGCTCGACTATATCGTCGACACCAGTACCAACATTCGCAACACCATCTCGTCGCTCGTCGAGACAGTGCTCTATGCGATGCTCTTCGTTGTGATCGTGGTGTTTACCTTCCTGGGTCGCTGGCGCGCAACCGTCATCATCACCCTCACCATCCCCATCTCGCTCATCGCGTCGTTCATCTACCTCTATGCGACGGGCAACACCCTCAACATCGTGTCGCTGTCGTCGCTGTCGATCTCTATCGGTATGGTGGTCGACGATGCCATTGTGGTACTTGAGAACGTAACCACCCACATTGAGCGCGGAGCCGATCCCAAACAGGCCGCCGTGCATGGCACCAACGAGGTGGCAATCTCGGTAATCGCGTCAACACTCACGCTCATCGCGGTGTTCTTCCCGCTCACCCTCGTCACTGGTATGACCGGTGTGCTCTTCCGCCAGCTGGGATGGATGGTGTGCATCATGATGACCATCTCGACCGTTGCCGCACTCTCGCTCACCCCCATGCTGTGTAGCCGCATGCTGCGCCTCAAGCGCACCGAGGGCGGCACATTCTTCAAGTATTATGCCTACGTCACCCGCATGCTCGACGGCCTCGACCGCTGGTATGGCCGCCTGCTCAACTCCTGCGTGTCGCACCGCTGGCGCACCACCCTGGTGGCTCTGCTCATCTTTGCCGGCACCATGTCGATGTATAAGCTCGTGGGCAGCGAGTTCTTCCCCACTATGGACAACAGCCGCCTTGCGGTGAGCCTGGAGCTCCCCATCGGCACCCGCGTGGAGGTGGCAAAAGAGGTCACCTACCGCCTGTTCCAGGAATGGAAAGCCAAATATCCCGAAATCAAGGTGTTTAACTACACCGTAGGTCAAGCCGACAGCGACAACACTTTCGCGTCGATGCGCAACAACGGCTCGCACATCGTGTCGATGAACATACGTCTGGTCAACCCCAGCGAGCGCGACCGCAGCATCACCGAGATTGCCGGACTCATGCGTAAAGACCTCAAGGACTACCCCGAGTTTAAGAAAGCTCAGGTACAGGTGGGTGGCGGTAACGGCGGTATGAGCGGCCAGAGCACTCTCGACTATGAGATCTATGGCTACGACTTTGAGAAGACCGACTCGGTGGCACAGCGCCTGCGTCGCGCACTGCTCAACGTGGAAGGTGCAGCCGACGTGATTGTCAGCCGCAGCGACTACCAGCCCGAGTATCAGGTCGACTTCGACCGCGAGAAGCTCGCCATCTATGGCCTTAACTCAAGCACCGCCGCAACAGCGCTGCGCAGCCGCATCAACGGCTCGCTGGCAAGCTACTTCCGCGAGGACGGTGACGAGTACGACATCAAGGTGCTCTACGACGAGGAGCATCGTCACAGCATCGAGGACATTGAGAATATCCTGCTTTACAACAGCCGCGGCCAGGCAGTGCGCCTCAAGGAAGTGGGCGATGTGGTGGAGCGCTTCACACCTCCCACCATCGAGCGCAAAGACCGCGAGCGCATCATCA
>JABUUJ010000056.1:7345-13408 GCA_021443235.1 Muribaculaceae bacterium | reverse complement strand
TCAACCACGCCATCGGCATTGACGTCGCCACGCAAGGCGGGAGCCGAGTGCTGGCTGTAGTGGCTGTAAAACTCCTTGAAAGTGATGCTCTGCTCGCCAGTAGCGGCATTTTTGTTGGGCGTGATCTTGATTTCCTTGATTGTGATGGGGTAAGTGCTCAGGCGGTCGGCACCACCCAGCGCGTCGATGTCGAGCAGCAGGGTGTAGTCCTTTCCTGCCTCATAGCCGCCCTCCACCTCATAACGCATGTAGTTGGCCGACGTGATGAAGTTGTTGCGGGCATCAATCTGGATGTAGTCGATGGGTATTGAACTGTTGAATGTCAGCGCGATAGTGTCGGGAAGGCTGAAGAAGGCAATGTCCTTTTTCAATGACAGATAAGGTGCGCGGCCGCCACTGTACTTAAACGACAGCACGCCGTCGTTCAGCGCGAGTCCGCTCGCGCCGCTCTGCTTGAAAGTGAAGCCGTCCCACGACTGGTCGATGGTGGGCGTAGCGCTAATCTCAACCTTTATGTTGGCCTCGTCGGTGAGCGTGTCGATGGAGCAAACGATGTGAGTGTCACCGTTGTTCACGCCCTTGAGCACACCCGCGGTCACCGTTGCCACGCTGGCATCGTCGATAGCCCAATCAAGGTGCGACGGGTCGTAGAAATAGACGTTGTTGTTGACCGTCGCAGTCACCTCGATGGGATAGTCGCGGTCGTCGATGAGGATGGTGGGCTTGAGCATGATTTCGGGTTTGGCGGCAATTGTCACCACTGGCACGGTGCAAGTCATGCCGTTGTAGATGGCTGTGAGGGTGCCGTTTACCGCAGCACCGCCAGCAGTAAATGTGCTGCCGCTGGTCGTGCCTATCGACGCGTCGCACTCGAGGGTGAAGCCTGTCACATTCTCGTTAATGAGCTCGCCATTGCGGTTGTAGCCCAGGATGCGCGGGGTGAACGACGAGTAGGTGGGCGCCTTGACGATGTAGTCCTCAAACATGATTGACGCGATCTCGTTGTCCTCCTCGCCCTCGGCCACCAGCATCCAGCCGCAGTCAACGGCGCGTGGCGTGCCCTCGGTGGTGGTGTTGATGACTGTGCCACCCACCATCATCTCGGCCGAACCGCCAGCGTCATAGTTGATTACCTCGCTCACGTCGGGGCACATATTCTTGAGGATGGTGCACATCACGGCAGTGCTGCAGCCGCCCGAAACACCATATTGCTTACTGGTGCTCTTGTCGATCACGACCATGTAGAGCTTAGTGCCCTCGGCATTACAGCCATAGGCTGTGCGGCTGTAAATCTGACTGTTATAGGTCTCGTCGTTGTTGCGGCCGGTGAGTTCGCCGTTGTGCATCACCTGTGCGTTGCCCTCGACCATGCTCATGATGGTGGGGTTCTCAACGGGGCTGTTGCAGTCGCTGCTGGTCCATCCCGAGGTCACCTCAATCACATCGCCCACGGCAAGGCTCGCGAGCGACGCGCTGGCAGCGCCCGAGGCAGTGATGCATGCATCGTAGGAGCCCAGCGTCTGACGGTCGGCAGCAAGCACTATCTTGCTCACTACCATCTTCATAGGCTTATTCACTGCCCAGTCCTCGCCCTCGGCAAAGGTGAGGTAGTAGTTGTCGGTGTTGCAGGTGCCCTGCTCGGTGCGCGTGGTCCAGTTGGTCTCAAACTGGCGCGTCGCGGTGTAGACTTGGCTCCACAGCGCCACCTCACCCAGAATGCCGCGACGGTTCACATTGGCAAAGCTCACTTTGCCCACCTTGTCGCTGCTGATGGTGCCGCTCCAGGCAAAGTGGCCCATGTGCACGCGGCGGTCGTGGGTGAAGACCGATGCTCCCGTGCGGTCGTAGCCGCCATTCCATTGGTCGGCGGTCATGTTAGTATTAACATAGGTAGTGTCGTTGCGCACCACAGCGCCAAAGGGTGAGCCAAGGCCGAACTGCGTCCACGGCGTTCCATGCCCGCTCACACACCAGAAGTTGGCGTTGCAGGCAGCCACTGGGCGACGAGTCGCAGTGCGGTTGCGCGTGTAGGCGTTAGCGAGTGTTTCGGTGCGTCCCACGGTGTTGTAGGCCATGGTGGTTTCGACACGCAGGTGCGGGTTAGTAACATCGGCCTCAAGCACATAGACGTTGAGTGGATAGCCCGGCAGCCGCACGATAGTGTTGACGATGCCCGGTCCTATGGTGCGGTGCAAGATGGTGTCCATCTCATAGGTTTTGCCGTCAATCACGACACTGGCAGCAGCCACCGCCACGCAGCCCAAGGCCGCCAAAGCAAAGAAAAATCGTTTCATGAGAGAATGTTTTGTTTAGTTTATTGTTTATAGTTTATGGTTTATAGAGGGGGGGAGGTTTTTTCGCAGAGGCGCTTAGGCGCATAGACGCTTAGGCGAAGTGGAGCGAAGCCAATTATGAATTAAGAATTATGAATTAAAAGAGCGACGGCGTGGGCGGCGATGCCTTCCTCGCGGCCAACGAAGCCCAGTCGCTCGGTGGTGGTGGCTTTGATCGAGACCTGCGAGGGATCGCAGTTCATGCAACGGGCGAGCTCGGCCTGCATTGCCGGGATGTGGGGGTTGATTTTGGGCCGCTCGGCGCAGATTGTGATGTCGCAATTGCCCAGCTGGTAACCCTTTTCGGCAAGGAGGCGCATCACCTCAACAAGGAGTTTGCGGCTGTCAATGCCCTTGTATTGCGGGTCGGTATCGGGGAAGTGATACCCTATGTCGCGCAGGCATGCGGCACCCAGCAGGGCATCGCACAGCGCATGAATTGCGACATCGGCATCGCTGTGGCCCAGCAGCCCCAGCGAGTGCTCAATTTTCACACCGCACAGCCACAGCTCGCGGCCTTCAACAAGGCGGTGCACGTCATATCCCATTCCTATTCTGTAGTTCATCAAGTCGTTTTAGTAAAGTTGAGAGTTTATAGTTTATTGTTTATAGTTTATTGTTTATAGTTTAGAGAGATTTTTGAGATTTCGAGGGTGACGACTGTAACGATTATAACGATTATAACGACCGGTCAAGGTCAAAGTCAAGGTCAATGTCAAAGTCATAGTCAAGGTCTTAAAAAACAAAGGTCCTTAAGGCCGTTAAGACCATAAGGACCTTAACGTTAAAAGGTCGAAAAGTCGATTGTGCTGAGTGTTACCTGCGACGGTTAAAAAGGTTCTTGATGCCGTCGAGGTCGAAGGTCACGGTGAAACGCAGCGTCTGGTCGAGCGGGCTCTGCTGAGCGGTCGCGATCATGTAGGACGCGTCAAGGCGTATCACATTGAGCGAGAAGCCTGCGCCGAAGCCGAAGTACTGGCGGTTACCCTTGCTCCTGCTCTCGTGGAAATAACCACCGCGCAAGAAGAACTGCTGGTTGTAGGCATACTCGGCACCTATCGAGTAGTTAATCTCCTTAATCTCCTCCTTGAAGCCTCCGGGAGCGTCGGTAAACGACTTGAATATGCCCGTGATGGGCGACATGTCTTTCCACTTCTGGAGCGCGTCGCTGTAGGCCTCATAGTCGTAGGCTCCCTCGGGCGTGAGGTAGTCTTGCTGGCGTGGCTTTGCGGGCACGAGCAGCTTGTTGAAGTCAACGCCCAAAGTGAGGTTGTGATAGTCGGCCAGCGGGAAGGTGAAGGCGGTGCCCAGACGCAGGTTGGTGGGCAAGAAGGCGGGGTCATTGCCGCTGTTATAGTTCACCTTTGAGCCGATGTTTGAGATATTGAAACCCACGGTCCACTGGCACTCGTTGCGTCCTATCACAGGATAGGTGCAGAAGTAGCCGCTGATGTCGGCACCAAATGCCGAGGCGCCCTTGCTCTGCTCAGGACTCTGCGAGTCGCCGCCATAGGCGAGGTCGCTGTAGATGTAGCGCAGAGCCACACCCATCGAGAACTTCTCGCTGAGCTTGCGCGAGTAGCCCACGTCGACCGCCAACTCAAAGGGGTTGATACTTGCCATCACGGCTCCACCGGGGTCGCTCGTAGAAATCTCGCCCAGCGAGAAATAGCGCATCGAGAGGCTCACCGCCTGGTTGTCGCCGCTACCTATCTTGTAGTATCCGGCAAGGTTGGCAAGGAAGATGTCGTTAACGATTTTGCGCAGCCACGGGGTGTAGGAGAGTCCAATGCCTGCGGTGCTGTAGGCAAACGCATATTTCGACGGATTCCAGTACTGGGAGTTCACGTCGGGGTCCGACGCAACACCCATGTCGCCCATCGAGGCGCCACGCGCGTCGGGAGTAATGCCGAGCGATGCCACACCCGTGGAGATGGGGTTAAAGTCCTCGGTCTTAATGTCATCGGCCACAGCCACAGCAGTCGAGGCAACTGCCAGCGCAACCATTATTGCAGTTTTTGAAACTATATTCATTACGATAAAGTTTATATTTACCTAATTATATAAACTACCCTACCGCCTTTTTATTGTGTCGCCCCCCACTTTTTTCCACCTTTCGTTTTAATATTCCTATATACACAACACCAACATGGATGTTTTTTCATAAAAAAGTAAGGGAAAAAGGGCATAATAGCTTAGCTTATAATAGCCCTGTCATATATACGGGAATAAACAATACGTCTCCTTCACACCTCAAATCCTTTGTATAAATAAGAATCTTGTTTAGCACCCTATCAGAGAATTTCTCGCTAAAGGCATCAAGCGATTTATGTGTCTTATAGCCTGATGACTTTACCTCAATAGGCAGAACCTTAGAGCCTTTTGTAATCAAGAAATCAATTTCGTAAAGATGGGTGTCATCTTTAGGAAAAGTATAGTAGAAATTGTTATGACCCGCGGCACGAAGCATTTGAGCAACGACGTTCTCATACACATATCCCAAATCGGCACTCAACTTATTAGATAGCATTTTTTTATAAATCACATTCTCGGTCATATCCTTATCCATAAAGGCAAGAGTTACAAATAAGCCAGTATCAGCCAGATACAACTTGAATCGGTCAAGTGAGCCATGCAGCGCCATCCCCACATTAGGATCGTTAGCATGATAAGAAATCGACACTGTCATAGAATCGCCCATATTTATAATCGTGTCTTCCAGCAAAGATGGGCGGCTATTCCTTCCAAGCACATTGCCTATGCGGTATCTCATCAAATTTGAAGCCAATTGCTGTGGCACAGCTTTAAACATGCGAGAAGATCGGCCTGTGCCGTCAATACGCATGAAGTCATCATCATATAATTCAAGAATTGAACGCTTAACATTATCAACTACAGTAAAATCGTTCTTGTCAAGATAGGCGTTAACGGCCTGTGGCATACCACCCACAAGAACATACAGTCTGAAATCCTGCATTAGTCTTCGGTGCAAAACGTCGCCCAACGGTTTCTTCTCCTCGAAACAACTGCGAACATAGTCAAACGACATTTTCTTTCCTATCGCCCACATAAATTCCTCAAAATCAAGTGGATTAAGAGAAATACGATATTCCTCGCTGGGAATTACAATATCTTTCACATTTTGCCTAATCGAAATGAGTGACCCAGTCTCAATATAGTCGTACCGTCCGTCTTTTACAAGATGTTTTATTGCCTGACGAGCAAGCGGCTGACGTTGCACCTCATCAAAAACTATAACAGACCGGCGCTTCTTGAGCGAGACATTGTAATAGGCCTGAAGCTTCAAAAAAACGGAGTTCAAATCCGAAATATTATTGAATATCTCATGAATTTCGGGTGGCGCAATCGAAAAGTCGATGAAAATATGAGAGTCATACTCTTTTTTAGCAAAAGTCTCAACTAAAGTTGACTTCCCAACACGACGTGCCCCCTTGATTAACAATGCCGTTGTGCCTTTTGACTCAGCCTTCCATTGCAGCATTTTGGCATAAGCCTTTCTATCAAATAGATTTCTCATTTTAAATCAATAATTTATCACTGCAAAATTATAACAAAACCACGTTATACCAAAATTTTTTTGACCAAAAACTCACGTTATACCAAAATTTTTTTGACCAAAAACTCACGTTATACCAAAATTTAAGGCAACCATATACTATTTGACCTTGATTAATAGAAGGTCTATGTGACTCGTGACAGGATGCCATAG
>JABUUJ010000056.1:0-7328 GCA_021443235.1 Muribaculaceae bacterium | reverse complement strand
GCAGGTATCAGGGCGGCGGCGCGCAGCGGTGGCGCCCTGATGCCTGTAAAGGGTCACAACAACAATCGTGTGCCGTCGGGTACACGTCATTTTCACAATCGCCCGATGTTTTATAACGTGTACCTGACGGCACACGGTTGGGCTGTCGCCACGTTTACCAGCATCAACTGGTTGTCGCTTCGCTCTACAACCAGTTGATACTGGCCTACTTGAAGACTGATGCCTAACGGCATCTCTTAAAATCTATAGACTCCTTTTTATCAAGGTCAAAAAGTATATGGCCGCGTAAATATTTTCTTGCTACTTTGTGTTTGTATTAAGGTTGATAAGGTCTTTAAGGTCTTTAAGGACATTGGGGGAAGTGAAGGGGTTGTGAAGACAAAGGCAAGGTTAATGTTTGGGTTAAGGAGGGTGGGTAAAGAAAAAAGGCTCGCGTGTGAGTGCGAGCCTTGTGATGGGGTGAAATATGGGATTCGAACCCACGACCTTCGGAACCACAATCCGACGCTCTAACCAGCTGAGCTAATTTCACCATTTTTGCATTTGCGAGTGCAAAGGTACTATAAAATTTTGTAACACACAAGAGGTGGCACAATATTTTTTGAAAAAAAGCCTGTTTTGGTGTTTATTTCTTTGCCAGTCGTGCTTTTACACGAGGGGTGATGTCCTCGGTGTAGGGTCCGGTGTAGGCGACTGGAGTCTTGGCGGTGTCGAAGACTATGTCGAGACTCATTTCCTCGCTCACTTCCTCGATGGCCTTCTGAATGCGGTCGAGGATGGGGTTGACGAGTTGTGCGCGATAGTCGTCGAGGGCTTTTTGCTCGCTTTGCTGGAAAGCCTGGATGTCTTTGTCGAGCGTGTGTAGTTCCTGAATGCGGCGTTCCTTGATAGCCTCGGGCGTTGCGGCGTCGGAGGCCACTTCCTGGTAGTCGGCAAACTTGTTGTTAAATTCGTTTTGGATGCGGTGTAATTCGGCCTTAGACTTGCTGGAGCGGTGTTTCATCAGCGTGTCGGCTGCTACCTTTTCGGGCATAGTGTTGAAGATTTCGACACTGTTAACCACGCCTATTTTAGCCTGTGCCGCCGCCAATAAAGGCAGAGCGACGAATAAAGTCAAAAAGAATCTGATCATGTTGTAAAGGAATTAGGTTGCAAAGGTAGTGGTTTTTTGTCAAAATAGCAAGAAAAGCGCTGTCAAAGAACAAGGGACACGCCACAGTGTGACGCATCCCCTGCGAAGAAAAACATTTCCAAATTACTTAATTCCAAGTTTAGCTTTCACCTTAGCGCTAATATCCTCGGCACCAGTGCCATGATAGAGGATAGAGGGAGTAGCGAGGTCGTAGATGAAAGTATAGCCGCCCTCGGCGCCAACGGCCTGAATAGCCTGCTGGAGCTTAGTCTGGATGGGCGCGAGGAGCTGTTGCTGCTGCTTTTCGAGATCCTGAGCTGCGGTCTGCTGGAAGTTCTGGATCTTCTGGTATTCTTCCTGAAGTTCCTGCATGTGGCGGTCCTTGATAGCCTGAGGAGTCTTGTCGTCCTTAGCCTGAGCCTCGTAATCTTCGGCCTTCTTTTGGAAAGCGGTCTGGAGGTTCTTGAACTCGGTCTCATACTTGTCGGCGGCAGTTTTGAGGGTGTTCTCGGCGGTAGCCTTTTCGGGCATGACGTTGAAGATTTCAGAAGTGTTGACAACGCCAAACTTTTGTGCGTTCATGCACAGAGGTGCAGCGACGAGAGCTGCGAGGAATAATTTCTTAAACATTTCTAATAAAATTGTGTATAATAAATAATTAAATTTTCTCTAACTCAAAAAACGGGGCTGGTTACTTGGCGTAGCCCATCTTGGCAAGCACCTCGTTGCTCACGTCGATGCGTGGCGAGGCGAAAATGATGCTCTGCGAGCTTGCGCGGTCGAAGACGCACTGGAATCCACGCTCCTCGCTCACCTTCTTCACGGCGTTGTAAACCTCGTCCTGAATGGGCTTGAGCAGCGACTGGCGTTTCTTGAAAAGCTCGCCCTGCGGTCCGAAGTACTTGTACTGCAGCTGTGATGCCTCTTTTTCCTTAGCTACGATTTCCTCTTCCTTTTTCTTTTTCTGCTCGTCGGTGAGGAAAACCATGTCGCTCTGGTAGTTCTTATACATGGTGTCGGCTTCCTTTTTCAGGTCGTCGACCTCGCGCTGCCATCGTTGCGACTGCTGGTTGAGTTGCTCGTTGGCCATCTCATAGGAGGGGATGTTTTTGAGTACATACTCCATGTCGACGAGGGCAAATTTCTGTGCGCTGGCACCGAAAATGCCGGCAATTATTGCGATAAACGCTAATGCTAATTTCTTCATATCGATTTTGGTTGTTATGTTAGTCGTTTGTTAGACTGCGATTTTGTTCAAGAGTTTAATTGGGTTTAGAATTCCTGACCGAGGATGAAGTGGAAGTTGCCACCGCCCTTCTTGCCCTGAACATAGTCGAAGCCATAGCCCCAGTCGATACCCATCATGCCGATCATAGGCAGATATACGCGTGCTCCCACACCAGCCGAGCGTTTCATGTCGAAGGGGTTGAAGTCCTTCACGCTCGTCCAGGCGTTACCAGCCTCAAGGAAGATGAGGGGATAGATGGTGGCGCTGGTAGAGAGCATGAGCGGGAAGTGTAGCTCGACGACATAGCGGTTGTAGGCATAAGCCTCGCTGCCGTAGGGGGTGAACTGTCCGTTCTCGTAACCACGCAGTGCGATGGTCTCGGTAGCGTAGGTGTAGCTACCCGACATACCGTCACCGCCCACATAGAAGGTCTCGAAGGGAGACTTGAGGTGCTTGTTCCAGCTGCCGAGCAGACCGATGTCGGCGCGCGTCATGAGCACGAGAGTCCAGCGTTCGCTGTTGTTGAGCGGGGTGTAGGTCTTGCTCTGGAACTTGATTTTCCAGTACTCGATCCAGCGATAGCGCTCCTTCTTGGCGGCGTCGGTGTCGAGAGCTGCGAGGGCTGCCCAGTTTTTCTTGCCGAATAGGGCTGCGGGCGGAGTGGCGTGGAAACTTAGCGAGAACGAGCTGCCTCGGCGGGTGTAGAGCGGGTTGTCGATACTGTTGCGTGCGAGGGTGAAACCGAGCACGATAGAGTTAGACGTACCGTTCTTCATGTAGTACATGTAGTCCCAGTTCTTGAGGTCGTAGAGCTGGTAGCTGATGTCGGCAGTGAGTGTGAAGTAGTCGTCGGGCCACTTGAGGCGTTTACCGAAGCCCAGGGTAAGACCGAACATCTGGAGGTATTTGCCTGGGTCGTAGGCGTTCTCATAGTAGCTGCTGCTGCCATAGTTGTAGTTGCTGCCATACACACCGCTATAGTAACTGTTGTAGTAGTTGGTGAGATAGTTGCTATACTGGTTGTTGTAGAAAGACGAGTTGATACCGGTCTGGCGGCTGTAGAATGCCGAAACCGAGAGCGAGTTGGGTCGCTTGCCACCGAACCATGGGTCGACAAACGAGATGCTGTAGGCCTGGTAGTACTTGGCGTTGGTCTGAGCGCTGATTGAGAGCGTCTGTCCGTCGCCCTGCGGGATGATGCCACGGTAGGTTGACGGGTGGAACAGGTTTTTCATCGAGAAGTTGGTGAACTTGAGACCGAGCTTGAGCAAGATACCCGTTTGTCCCCAACCAGCCGAGAACTCGACCTGGTCGTTGGCCTTAGACTCGAGCCCGAGGATGATGTCGACGGTACCGTTGTCCTCGTTGGGCTCGGGGCGGATGTCCATTTTCTCGGGGTCGAAGTGTCCGCTCTGAGCGATTTCACGAGCCGAACGCATGAGGTCGTTTTTAGAGAAGAGGTCGCCAGGACGCACACGCAGTTCACGTCGCACAACCTTCTCATAGAGGCGGTCGTTACCATTGATGATGACGTTGTTGATGNTACCGTTGATAATCACCTTGTTGATGCGAGCCTGCTTACCCTCGAACATGCGCATCTCGAGGTCGATGCTGTCGCCCTCGATTTTTGACTCGATGGGCACGAGGTTGTAGAAGAGGTAGCCGTTGTTCATGTAGAGGTTGGCAACGGCGTCGTCGTCTTCCTGAGTGCGTTTGTTGAGCAGTTTCTGGTTGTAGACGTCACCCTTTTTGAAGCCGAGCACCTGGTCGAGTAGCGAGGTTGGGTAAACGGTGTTACCCACCCAGTTGATGTTGTTGACATAGTAACGCTTGCCCTCTTCCACCTTAATATATATATCGACAGTTTTATCGTTGTAGTTGACCACGCTGTCGCTCACGATGATAGCGTCGCGATAGCCCTTCTCGTTATACTTGTCGATGATGCGTTGCAAATCCTCCTCATAGTCGGTGCGCACAAACTTCTTCTGGCTGAAGAGCTTAAGGATGTCGGTTTTCTCGTTGGTTTTCTTCATGGTGCGCTTGATTTTGCGTGCGCTCATCACCTTGTTGCCGGTGATGTAGATCTTGTGCACCTTGATTTTCTCGTTTTTGTTGACGACGATATCGACGATTACCTCGTTTTTCTTGCTCAAGTCCTCGCGCTGTCGCACGGTGCACACAGCCTTTTCGAAGCCCTTGGCGGCGAAGTATTTCTCCACGATTTGCTTGATACGGTTGGCGATGTTGGGAGTCATCTGGTTGCCGGGCTGCAGACCCATGCGCTCGTTGAGTTCCTTTTTCTCGCCTCCCTTCATGCCCATGTAGTTGACCTGAGAGATGCGCGGTTGCTGACGCAGGTCGAAGACGAGCCATGCCTTGTCCTTATAGATTTTCTCGACGTTGATCTGGATTTTGGAGAAAAGGCCTTGACGCCAGAAACGCTTAGCGGCAGCCTTGAGGTCCTCACCGGGGATGTCGATGCGTTGCCCAATGGAGAGTCCACTGTAACCTATAATGATGTTATCCTCATAGTTATCGACACCCACGACCTTGATGCCGGCGATCTCATACTTAGATGGGGCGCCGGTAAAGACTATTTTAGGGTTGTAAACGGTATCGTTAACGACAGTAGCCGACGCGGTCGCCTTGTTTTTCTGCGCCTGCAGTGAGCCAGAGCCCAGCAGGAGAGTCGCTACTAAAAGAAGAATAAGTCTGTGTTGCATATATCTTGTCTAAATCGTGTTCGGAGTAAAGGGTTATTGGTTGTTGAGTTGCTCGCTTGTTTTGCCGTAGCGTCGCTCGCGCTGCTGGAAGTCGATGATTGCCTGCAGGAAGTCGTCGGGTCCAAAGTCGGGCCAGTATTTCTCAGTGAAATATAGCTCACTGTAGGCGATTTGCCACAACAGGTAGTTGCTAATGCGCAGGTCGCCGCCGGTGCGTATAAGCAGGTCGGGGTCGGGCATGTCGCAAGTTTTCAGGTTAGCTGCCAGCACGTTGTCGTCGATATCGTCGACTCCGATGTTTCCGGCCTGTACCTGTTGTGCTATTTCCTTGCAAGCCTCGACTATTTCCCATCGCGACGAGTAGCTGAGCGCGAGGCAGAGCACGAGGCCGGAGCAGTGGGCGGTGTCGTCGATGCACTTGTTGAGGCGTGTGCGGGCGAAGTCGGGCATACGCTTCAGGTCGCCTATAGCAGTGAGCCTCACGTTGTTTTTGATGAGGTCGGGTGTTTGCTGCTCAATAGCCGTCACGACGAGGTTCATGAGCAGGTCGACCTCCTCCTTGGGCCGATTCCAGTTTTCGGTCGAGAAGGTGTAGAGCGTGAGGTATTGCAGCCCGAGCTGGCTGGCGGCCTCGGTGATGCGTCTCACCGTGGTGACGCCGTTCTCATGTCCGAACGAACGTGCGAGGCCTTGTTGTTTGGCCCAGCGTCCGTTGCCGTCCATGATTATCGCCACGTGCTTGGGCAGGCGTTTCATATCTATATTGTCGATTAAAGCTGACATATATTACACATTAATCTATATAGTGGCACTTGACGCACCGTTTGCTAAACTCATAGGTGACCGAGAAGCTCGCCAGCGAGTACCAGTCGGTGTTTTTTGCCACACCGTGTTTCATGCCGTAGAGGTCGGTCAGGTTGTCTATCTTGTCGCCGAACGACTTGCGCATCGTGAACTCGAAGCCCAAGTTGAGGCGTTCTTTCAGTTTGAATTTCAAGCCCACGCCCAGGGGTAGCACCAGAGCGGCGTTGGCCGTGCCCGAGGTGAGCGAGAGCACACCACCGAGTCCCACGACGAAGTAGGGCGAGATACGCTTGTATTTCTTGTAGGTGGGCCCTATGCCGAAGTGGAAGAAGTTGAACTCGACCTGCGCGCCGAGGTCGAAGAGCGACGACTTGAACTTGTAGGGAGTCTCGACGGGAAACTTAGTTTTTATGTCGTCGCTGTTGCCGCTGATGCCGGCATAGCACAGGTTGCCCTTTACGGCCCAGCGGCTATTGACGATGTAGCGGAAGACGCCACCGGCGGTGAGACCCGGGTGTCGCCACATGTTGCCAGTGTTGACGTCACCCAGATATCCGGTGATGCCGAGCGTTGGCCCCACCTCAAAGCGGTAGTCCTGTGCCCGGCAGTTAAGCGTGCACAGTGCCACCATGATGAGAGTTATTGCTACAATTTTCTTCATTAAAGCTGCTGGAGCTGTTCTATTAGGTTAGTAAAAAAGGGTTGTGGGTTGGTGTTAGTAAACGGGCTTGAAAGTCAAGCGCACGATTACGCCCTTCCACACGTTGTTGTGCAGGCGGCCGGCGTTGTCGTGTCCGCCCACGATATACATATAGGGGACATCCCACTCGGTGACGGGCTTGCTGATGCGTGCCGGAGACTTGGCGCTTGCCGTCTCGGTGCACACAAAGGCGAGAGCGTCGCTGAAAGCGGGGATGTAGGTGGGCAGTTGCAGCCCCGATGCGGCGGCAGTCCAGGTGATGCCCAGGTTGCGCGACACATAGGTGGTAGTGTTGAGCGTTCCGTTAGAGAGCCTACCGCCCATCACTACCCATGTAGCCTTTTTCTCGGCGTGCTGGTTGTAGCTGTTCACGTCGTAGGTGTAGTAGCTGAATAGCGATGGACCATCAAGAGCGGGGAGCTTGTTGTCGGCCGAGCTGACCGATGCCCACGAGTTGCCGTCATATCCCCACGTTTCGCTGCAAGCTGTGCCGTGGATGTCGCGGCCACCCACCATGAGAGCGATGCGGCTCACTGCCCAGTCGTTCTCGGTGACCATGAGTTGCGACGAGCCGGTGATGGGGAAACCATCGGGAATGGGCTTAGGATCGACGTTGCGTGGGTACTCGTCGGTGTAGTAGTTGCCGTCGATGGTAGTGAGTCCCAGCATCTTGCCGTCGTAGACGCCGAGGATGCGGTTCCACACCACTCCAGTCGCGGTCCAGTTCTCGCAGTCGGTCGA
>JABUUJ010000055.1:16301-18045 GCA_021443235.1 Muribaculaceae bacterium | reverse complement strand
GTGTTCTGGGCCATGTAGCTGGCTATGATTGCGTGCCCCACGTGTATTGGGTCGTAGGAACCGCCCATTATACCTATCCTCATCCTCTCGTTCTATGCCTTGATAAAGTCAAGAATTGCGTTTCTAACCTCTTCTACAGCGTCTTCAAGGATGTTGTTGACAACGATTTTGTCGAAGTGGCGGGCATGGTCAATCTCAAATTCGGCCTTGTCGACGCGGGCTTTGATGTCCTCTATCGAGTCGGTTGCACGCGAGATGAGTCGCTCGCGCAGTGTCTCAACGCTGGGGGGCTGGATGAAAATTGACAGTGCGTGGTCGCCATAGAGTCGCTTAACATTGATGCCGCCCTTCACGTCCAGGTCCATGATGGCGTTTTTCCCATCGTCGTTTATGCGTGCAATCTCGCTTTTCAGCGTGCCATAGAAGGTGCCGTTATACACCTCCTCATATTCGGCGAAGGCGTTTTGCGAGATTTTGTCCTTAAATTCCTTTACCGTGAGAAAATAGTAGTTCTCTCCGTTCACTTCTCCTTCTCGTGGGCTGCGAGTGGTGCACGATACCGAGAACTCCAACTTGAGGCGCTCATCGTTGATGATGGCGTTGATAATGGTCGATTTGCCGGTTCCCGATGGTGCCGAAATAATGATTAATTTACCTGTTTCCATGATTGTATTTAAAATTAATTAAAGAACATTCAACACTTGCTCCTTGATCTGCTCAAGGTGGTCTTTCATGCGCACAACTATCTTCTGCAGCTCGGCATCGTTGGCCTTGCTGCCGGTGGTGTTGATTTCACGTCCCATCTCCTGCGCGATAAAGCCCAGTTTTTTGCCCTGGCCCATCTCGCCGTTCATGGTGTCGATGAAATAGTTAAGGTGGTTTTGCAGTCTTATTTTTTCCTCGGTAATGTCAAGTTTCTCGATGTAGAATATTAGCTCTTGCTCAAAGCGATTGCTGTCAACCGATACATTCTCAAGTTTAGAGAGCCCGTCCATGATGCGGGCCTTCACCTTCTCGATGCGGCTGGTCTCATATTGCGGCACCTCGTCAAGAAGTGCTTGAATATTAGCGATTTTATCCTCAAAGAAAGATGCCAGGCGGCGGCCTTCCTGAGCACGGAACTCAATGAGCGCATCTACGGCCTCGCGCACTGTCTCACGCACTGCGTTCAGCTCATCCTCGCCCACATCGCTGTTGCTGAGGTCGTTCTTGATGGCGTCGGGCATGCGCATCAGCGTGCAGTACCAGTCGACTGGCGGCGCTATGCCCAGCTCGGTCGACACCGAGTCAATTTGCTCTTTATACTGCTTCAGCAGCGGGATGTTGAAGCCCGACAATGTGGAGTTGTCATTAGCCTCGCAGTATATCATGATGTCGATTTTGCCACGCAGCAGCGACGTCGACACCATGCTGCGCAGTTCGAGCTCAACCTCGCGATAAGATGTGGGCAAGCGCATCGATAGGTCGGCCTGCTTGCTGTTCAGTGATTTGATCTCAGCAGTTATCTTTTTGTTGTTAAATATTTTAACTGCTTTGCCAAATCCAGTCATTGATAATATCATAGTTTTGAAACTTTAATTCAACCTAAAAACTTACAAATATAATATGCAAATTTAATGTTTTTTCCCCAAGTGGACAAACTTATTTCCATAAAATTAAAGTATAATTAATGGTGTAGTTAATTTTGTAGAGTCCAACATCAAATGCAACACTTTGCAAAATTAAATAAAATGTTTGAAAAACT
>JABUUJ010000055.1:6025-14921 GCA_021443235.1 Muribaculaceae bacterium | reverse complement strand
ATTATCCTTGCCGCTACCAACCGTGCCGATATTCTCGACAAGGCACTGATGCGTGCCGGTCGTTTTGACCGACAAATTTATGTGGAACTGCCCGAGTTGAGCGACCGCGAGGAAATCTTCCACGTGCATCTGCGCAAGGTGAAAATCGACGGAAGCGTGAGCATTGAGCAACTGGCGCGACAAACGCCTGGCTTCTCGGGTGCCGACATTGCCAATGTGTGCAACGAGGCCGCGCTCATCGCGGCTCGTCGCAAGAAACAGGCCGTTCAACGTCAAGACTTTATCGATGCCATCGACCGCATCATTGGCGGTCTTGAGAAGAAGTCGAAGATTATCACCGACGATGAGCGTCGCTCTATTGCTATCCATGAGGCTGGTCACGCTACCGTGAGTTGGCACCTGCGCTACGCCAACCCGCTCATCAAGGTAACTATCGTGCCGCGTGGCAAGGCATTAGGTGCAGCATGGTATATGCCCGAGGAACGCCAGATTGAGCCCAAGCAGGCGTTGCTCGACCAGATTTGCTCGCTCATGGCAGGACGTGTAGCCGAGGATATCTTCCTTGGATTTACCGACACTGGCGCCCTCAACGACCTGGAGCGTGCCACCAAGATTGCCTATGCAATGGTGACTTTCTATGGCATGAGCGACAAGTTGCCCAACATTTCCTACTATGACTCAAGCGGACAGTCCTATGGCTTTACCAAGCCCTATAGCGAGGAACGTGCCAAGTCGATCGACCAGGAGGTGCAGGAAATCATCAACTCGCAATATGAGCGCGCGCGTGAAATACTCAAGCAATATGCAAAGGGGCATGGCGAACTTGCTGAACTGCTGCTTGCCAACGAGGTTATTTTCACCGAGGACGTTGAGCGTGTGTTTGGCAAACGCCAATGGGCTTCGCGCACCGAGGAAATCCTCAAAGCCAACGAGGAAGCTAAGCGCAAAGAACAGCAGGAAGCCGCCGTGTCGGCCGACACCACAGCCGCCCCCGAAGACACACCTGCCGAGCCCGCCGATACCGACACCCCGCCTCCCTTCCAGCCCGAGTAACCACCGCTCGTGGTTCAACTCTTACCGCCCTTTTAGAATCAGAGACTAAATCAACCGCCTGCTACAACAAAAGTAGCAGGCGGTATTCATTATCATAAGTAGCAATCACTTATCGCCATTAACCTCGCTCCCCCTTCAAGGGATTGGGGCTGATTCCCACCACATGGGGGGCGGAGGGGGCTCGCCATTAGCCATTAGCCATTAGCCAATAGCCTTTAGCCAAGGATAATGTTGATGATGGCATTTACATCGGCGATGTCGACTGCGCCGTCACCATTCACATCGGCACGGCCACTGTACTTGCTGGCATCCTCCGAGCCCAGTATCACGTTGATGACGCAGTTCACGTCGGCGATATCCACCGTGCCGTCACCGTTCACGTCGCCCGGTGCTGTGGCCGGTTTCAAGGAGTCTTTAAATGCACCAAAGTCTTTCCATACAGTAGCACTCTGATAAGCACTCTTTGTGCCTTGCACGACAAAAAGCCACGCATTTGCAAGGTCACAGCCTGTAAACGGGCTTGTGCTTTCAATTAATGCGGGAGGGGTGAGCGCGTAGCAAAAAACCACATCAAGATTATAGCAGCCTTTGAATGCGTTATCACCTATTATACATATGGTGCTTGGGAAACTGACGCGGCCCAAGTTGGGGCAATCGGCAAAAGCCGATTCTCCTATTGTCGTAAGTCCCTCACAGAACAGAGCCGCTTCTACCCTTGAGCCAGCAAAAGCCTCTTCCCCAATTACTTTAAGCCCATTAGGGAATTTGGTATAATCGTTCCCAAATTGAAGGAAAGTGTTCTTAAAACAACCTTTTCCAATTTCGGTCAATGTGCTGGGAAACGTCACAGTCCTAAGCTTGGTGCAACCATTGAATACATTGTCTGGAAGTATTGTAAGGGTAGATGGAATCACGATTTCACAGTTCAGTGACGAGCAGCCTTCAAATGTACTACCCAACTCAAGCGTTTTAAGTTTATTTGGAATATTTATTGAGGTCAAACATGTGCAGCCATAAAATGCACAATTGTCGATTTCTTCAATGCTGTTAGGCAACTGAACCGAAGTGAGCCCAGTACAGCGCATGAAAGCGCCGCTACCTATTTTAACTACCGAGTTAGGTATCGACACTTCTTCCAATCCATTGCAACTTTCAAACACACTCGAGCCAATTGTGGTGACACCATCGGGAATGGTACAAGTCATTTTTCCGCCTCCTGCCCACACCTGCAATTCACCATTATAGATAACAAACTCGTGGTTGACAGTGAAATTACCTGTTACCATAGAAAGGTTGGGATGTCCCCCAAAAAGTATGCCTTTCCCAATTTTTTGAGTGCTGTTGCCCAGATGAATGTATTCAAGCCCTTTACAGTTACTGAATGCATAGTCGCCGATTTCTTCAAGATTATCAGGAAGATAGACGTAAGTCAGTTTATAACATTGGTCAAATGCCTTTTTGCCTATGCGTTTTAGACGGCTGAGCTCAGACAAATTGATATCTTTCAACTCAAAGCACGCATTAAAAGCATTGTCACCAATATCTTCAATCGTATTAGGGAGAATAACCTTGGTGAGAGCATGTGAACCATAATAATAATCAAATGCCTCGTTACTGATGGCACTGACAACGTAACTTGTTTGATTATATGTGACTGTGGACGGGATTTTGATTGTGGTGACCGAAGAACTAAAATCACAGTTACCCACTGCAACTTTGTTGGTGCCTATTATATTGTAGGGAATAAGGAGTCCGTCCTCGTTAGCGACGCTGAAGCTGGCCGCCTGTACTGAGGAAATAGTGAGCAGCGCCACCATAGCGGCTGCAATAAGTTTTGTAATAGTATTCATATTCGCATTTGTTTATTTTAAGTTCATAAATGAATTGTTTTGTTAAGTTCTCAAGGTTAGTATATATCATGCCAATACACGATAAGGTACTTTCTCGCGCCAAATTTACAAAATAATTTTTAATTTACCTCCCTCTCAAAGTTAAAGATGGTTAAAGCCGAAAAATAAGCCGCCCTTTTTGACTTCCCCATTATTTCCACAGCCTTTCCACAAGAAAAAAATTAATGGTAAATTAATAATAATTAATGTTTTATAAAATCACCATCACAAAGCATAAATCCTAAAAATCCCCATGAGAAAAGTTTGTTCAACATGTTTGTATCAGCACCCAAAAGGGGGAGCAAGGTTAATGGCGAGAGAAGAGGTTGTAAGTGATGCCTAACGGGCTCCACCAACGAGTCTCAAATTCCTTCTATTAATCAGGGCCTAATAGAAATTTTTAAAGCAAAATGCTCGGTATTTCTGGGGTTTTTATTAACTTTGCAAGTTAAATATATTCTCAGAAACATGAAAGATGGTTTTAACCCATACAGCATCGATTACGGATACGTACGCATCGCTTCGGTTGTGCCTACACTCAATGTGGGCGATGTGGCTGGTAATGTGAGCAGTATCATACGCGATTATGAGATCGCACGTGAGCGTGGAGCACAGATTGTGGTCTTCCCCGAACTATGCGTCACTGGTTATACTTGCGGCGACCTGTTTGGCAACGAGGCGCTGCTCGACGCTTGCGAGCAGGCTCTCGCCGATCTCTTTAATGCTAATATGCAACATGGCGGAATGCTCATCGTGGGAATGCCGCTGCGCGAGCGTGGACACCTCTTTAACTGCGCTGTGGTGTTCAACGAGTTCAATATATACGCTGTCCCTAAGACCTACTTGCCCAACTACAAGGAGTTCTACGAGAAACGCTGGTTCACAAGCGCCAACATCACTCGCGACGCCGTTACCGTGATTAAAACCAGTAGATACACCATCCCATTGAGCACCAACTTCATCTTCGAGTCGGGACGCATGAAACTTGCCATCGAGATTTGTGAGGACCTGTGGGTGCCAGTGCCGCCCAGCTCAATACACGCCATCAACGGCGCCAACATATTGGTCAACCTCTCGGCAAGCAACGAACTCGTGGGAAAGCACAACTATCTCAAGAACCTCATCAAGCACCAGAGCAACCAGTGCATCGCCGCATACGTATATTCTTCGTCGGGATACGGCGAGTCGACCACCGACCTCGTCTTTGCCGGAAATGCAATCATCTCGGAGAATGGATCTACGCTCGCCAAGGGTAAGCGATTCTCGCTTGAACCGCAGATGTCGATTGCCGATGTCGACATCGAGGCTCTTGAGAACGAGCGCCGCCTCAACGGCAGTTTCACCGACAGCATGTACCAGTTCTCGCGCAACTACACCTTTGTCCCGGTGCAACTGGGTAGGGTCGACTATGAGAAAGAGGAACTACTGCGACGCGTGCGCAAAACTCCGTTCACGCCCACCGAGGTGTCGCGACTTGACTCTCGCTGCGAGGAAATCATCAACATACAGACGCAAGGACTCATGCGACGCATGGACTTCACCCACACCAGCCGACTCGTCGTGGGCATCTCGGGAGGTCTTGACTCCACGCTCGCCCTTATGGTGGCAGTGCGCGCCTTCGACCGCCTGAAACTCGACCGAAAAGGTATCTACGGCATCACAATGCCAGGCTTTGGCACCTCGGGACGCACACACAAAAATGCTGTGGCACTGATGAATGCGCTGGGTATCACCGTCAAGGAAATCAGCATCGCTCCCGCTGTGATGCAGCACTTTGCCGACATTGAGCACGACCCCAATGTGCAGGATGTGACCTACGAGAACTGCCAGGCACGCGAGCGCACCCAGATACTGATGGACTATGCCAACAAGGTGGGGGCTATGGTGCTCGGAACCGGTGATCTCTCGGAACTCGCGCTGGGCTGGGCTACCTACAATGGCGACCACATGTCGATGTACAACGTAAACTGCAGCATCCCCAAGACGCTTGCTAAGCACCTTGTCATGTGGTTCGCCTCAACCACGGCTTCGAGCAACCCCACTGGCATGATAATACACGAAACGCTGCTCGACGTCCTTGACACGCCCATCAGCCCCGAACTCACTAAGGCCGACAGCGAAGGCAACATTGCTCAGATGACCGAGGACCTCGTGGGCCCTTACGAACTCCACGACTTCTTCCTCTACAACATGCTGCGTCACGGCTTTGGCCCCGTCAAAATTTATTTCCTTGCTCGCAAGGCTTTTGCCGGCGACTACGACAACGCCACCATCAAGAAATGGCTCACCACCTTCAGCCGTCGTTTCTTCAACCAGCAGTTCAAGCGCTCCTGTCTGCCCGACGGGCCCAAGGTGGGCAACGTGTCGCTATCTCCACGCGGCGACTGGCGCATGCCCAGCGACGCCTCAAGTGCATTGTGGCTCAAGCAGTGCGACGAACTTCCAGTTTGACCTCAAGTCATGCACTAAATGAAAAGGATAATTCGCTTCATATACAACCTGTTAAGGCTGGCAATGGTGACGCTGATCATCGCTGTTGTCCTGGGTTTTGCAGGCCTCTATGTGGCGTTGTCGATTCCTTCGGTGCAAAACAAAATCAAGACCGAAAGCGAGGATGCGCTATCCGACCTTCTCAAAACCAAGGTCACCATAGGCGAGATTTCCATCATGCCTTTCAGCGAAGTGCTGCTCAAGGACGTGGCGGTGCCAACACCCGAGGGCGACTCGCTATTTACCATCGAGAAGGTGGGCACAAGGCTTAGCCTCTATGAACTGGTGACCAGCAACCGCTTCCTCTTCACCTATGCCGAAATCATCGGGCTAAAAGGGCACATCACGCGACCCGACAAACATAGCCCCACCAACATGCAGTTTCTCATCGACGCCCTCAAGTCTAAGGACGACAAGCCCCAAAAGCCTTTCGACATCGCCATTCACAACGTGGTGCTGCGTAAGACCAGCGTTAGCTTTGACGTGCTTGACGAGCCCCGCAAGGTGGGACAATTTGACACTCATCACCTGCATGTCACCGACCTGCGCGCCGACATCATCCTCCCACGCCTGAAAAACAACGACTTTCTCATTGAAATCAAGCGCATGGCATTAAAGGAGCACAGCGGTCTTGAGGTGACCAACTTTGTCACAACGGTCGAGATTACCGATACTTTGGCGGCCGCGCGCGACGTGCGCATCGAGATGCCAAATTCCCTCCTGGCGCTTGGCGACGTCGAGGTGCGATACAACTCGCTCAAAACGATAGGGCAGGACATCAAAAACAGCCCATTGGAGCTCGCCATAGCCAATAGCTATGTGAAACTCTCCGACTTGAAGGCTTTTGTGCCACAGTTAGGTAACCTTAACCAGTCGCTCTATCTCACGGCAATGGTCAAGGGCACTATCGAGCATGTGAATGTGCGCACTCTTACACTCACTTCCGACGACGAGATGCTGCTGCTTAACACCAGCGGCACAATCGACAACCTCGACAAAAAAGGCGCCATTGAGTTTAATGTGCCTAACATCCAGCTTATTGTGAAGTCGCTCGATGCTGCTACTGCGATTCAGCACTTCGCCAAACTTTCGCCCAAGGCAATAGGCATTATTCAGCGGTGTGGCAAGGTGGAGGTCGACGGCTCGGTCAGCGGAAACCACGACAACCTAATTTTCAACGGCAATATCGCTACCTCGCTGGGACGCATCGACATCGACGGCCGGCTTGCCTCGGAGGGCGCGGCGCGTGGCTTCAAGGGTCATGTAAAAACGCCTAATTTCAGGGTAGGGGAGTTGCTCGCGCTCAACCGGCTACTCAACGAGGTGTCGCTCGACCTTGATCTTGATGCCAAACTCGCTGGCGGCCGTCTTGCAAGCAGCCATGCCGATGGCGTGGTTAACTATGTGGACCTCAATGGCTACCGATACCACAACATCACCACCAGTGTGATGAGCAGCAACAACGACTACAGTGCTGCGCTGAGCATCGACGACCAGGCAGTGCAACTCAATCTTGATGGCAACGCGCATCTCGATGGACCTGCTTCGCTCTTCGACGTGACGCTAAGCACCACTGGCTTGAACCTGTCGCGCCTTGGATTTATCAAGAATGTGCCCGACGGCACCATTTCCCTCAATATCGATGCTAATGTGGCTGGCAACAAGCCCGATAACATGACGGGGACGGTCGCTATCACCGACATTGACTATCGTGGAGCCAACGGCAAGAAACTCCACATCGACAACCTGCTCGTCACCGCCGACAACAACTCCACTCCACAGTTCATCACTCTTGAGAGCGATTTCCTCAAAGGTAATGTCACTGGCTCTTACGACTTCGCAACACTTGTGCCTTCAATTAAGGGCTTGCTGGCAAAGGCGTTCCCGCAGTTCTTGGGTGACTATGCATCGGTGCTTGACCGTCAAGGCAAGAAAAACGACCTTGACTTCAACTTCGTTCTTGAACCGTCTGACGAGATTAACGATATATTGAAACTCCCCGTTAAGTTTGTTTACAAAACAACCATCGACGGCAATATTAAGGAGTCCGACCGCTCGTTTGCACTCAATATCAACGCGCCCTATCTGCTTAATGGCAAGAAAATTATTGAAGGTACCAATGTGCATGCGCAACTCGACAACTCAGCTGGAAATGTGTCGCTGGTCGCTCACACTCTTGTCCCGCTCAAGCAGGGTAAGGCTGCTCTCGCCGTGACCGCCAATGGCATCAACAACCAGCTTGACACCGACTTGGGCTGGAAGGTGCTGCGTGACGCCGATTTCCACGGAAACCTCAACCTGTCAACCCTGTTGCGACGCAACGACGATGGCAAGGTCGCATTCGACATCAGCGTCAACCCCACCCAATTGGTGTTTAACGACACCGTCTGGCAGGTCGAGCCGGCATCGGTGGCTATCGATAATGGCGTGATCGCCATCAACAATATGTGTGGGCACAGTGGCGAGCAGTTCATCAAAATCAATGGCGAAATCTCTAAGAATCCTGAATCGCAAGTGCAGCTCGACCTCAACGACGTGAGCCTTGACTATGTGTTTGAGACGCTCAACATCGACAATGTTGACTTTGGCGGACGGGCTACCGGACGCTTCTTTGCAAAGGAGGTGATGTCAAAGAATCCTGTACTCTATACGCCTTTGCTGCACGTCGATAACCTTAGCTACAACAACACTGTGATGGGTAATGCCGACATTAAGAGCTCGTGGCTCAACGAACAGAAAGCAGTCTCGCTCGATGCCGATATTTCGCAAGCCAACGGACTGCACTCGCTCATCTACGGAGCTATTTTTATTGCCGACGACTCGTTGCACCTCTCCTTTGAGACACAGCGCGCCAATGCCGCTTTCCTCCGCCATTACATGAAGGCAATCACAAGCGACCTCCAAGGCGAGGTGTCGGGCAAGGCTGTGATTTTTGGCAATTTCAAGACTATCAACCTTTATGGCGATGTGAAAGTCGACTCGCTCAGGTTCAAACTCGACTACACCAACGTATATTACACTGCGGCGGGCGACTCGGTGCACATGAAACCCGACTACATCGCGTTTAGCGACATCACACTCCACGACCGCGACGGCCACGACGCAAAACTTAACGGATGGCTCAAGCACGACTGCTTCCACAACCCTTCGTTCAACTTCTCGATTACCGATGCCAAAAACCTGCTGTGCTACGACACTAATCCCGACATTAACAATGTGTATTACGGCACGGTTTATTGCAATGGCTCGGCATTTGTCAACGGCGGGCCGGGCATTGTCGACATCAAGGTTAACATGCAAACGTCGCACGAGAGCCGCTTTACCTTTGTGTTGAGCGACACTAAGGATGCCAGCGAATACAATTTCATCACTTTCCGCGACCGAAACAAGCCACTTCTCAATACCGACACTGTCGCTGCAACCGACACCATCCCCGAGATTGTGCGACAACTCACCGCTAAGGC
>JABUUJ010000055.1:0-6016 GCA_021443235.1 Muribaculaceae bacterium | reverse complement strand
AAGACGGGCCGCCCACTGCCTACAATATTGACTTGCAGGGTGATATTACCCCCGATGTGCAGCTCATAATCGTCATGGATCCCGTCTCGGGCGACCAAATCAAGTGCACAGGTGGCGGCAACATGCGTCTCACCTACAATAATAATAACGAGATGTCGATCTTCGGTAAATACACTCTCGAGAAGGGTAACTACAATTTCACGCTGCAAGACATCATCATCAAGGATTTTACCATTCGCGACGGCAGCAGCATCAGCTTCCAGGGCGACCCCTACGCCGCTACTCTCGATATAACAGGCGTTTACTCGCTTAACGCTAACATCAAGGACCTTGACGAGACCTTTGCACAAGACAAGGAGATTACTCGCACTAATGTGCCTGTCCATGCGTTGCTCTATGCCAAGGGGCCCATGAACCAGCCCGAGATATCCTTTGACCTTGAGTTCCCAACGCTCACTACCGATGCCTATCGTCGCATCAAGAGCATCATCAGCACCGACGACATGATGAATCGACAAATCATCTACCTCCTGGCACTCAACCGATTCTACACGCCCGACTATATGAACACCACCAAGCAGAACAATGAGCTTACTTCGGTGGCGTCGTCGACTATCTCGTCGCAACTCTCTAAAATACTGGGCAAACTCAGCGACAACTGGAGCATCACGCCTAATTTCCGCAGCGACCGTGGCGACTTCAGCGACGTAGAGGTTGACCTCGCACTTTCAAGTCAGCTGCTCAACAACCGTCTGCTTATCAACGGTAACTTTGGTTACCGCGACAACACTTACAACACCCGCAACACCAATTTCATAGGCGACTTCGACATCGAGTACCTCCTCAACAAGAAAGGAACGATACGCCTGAAGGCCTACAATCACTTCAACGATCAGAACTACTATGTGCGCAACGCTCTCACCACTCAGGGCGTAGGAGTGATGTGGAAGCACGACTTCGACCGTCCGTTCGACTTCCTCAAGCGCAAGAAAAATAAAACAACTGAACAAAACGACTCGGTTACTACTCAAATGGCAACCGACACAATCCCTAATAACGAAATAAAAAAATGAAATTTAGAATTTTAGTTATCGCAGCGATTATCTTTAGCGCACTTACTATTAATGCGCAGGATGTGCCCGACAGTCTTTACACTACTTTTTCCGATAGCATCGGACTTAGTCCTGCTGACAGCCTAACACTTGCTGGGTTCGCCACATCTTTTACGGCCGACTCCCTCCAGTCGCCCGAAAAAGGCAGCTGGGTAAAGCAACTCGCCAAGGCTCGCTTCAACGTCAACGATTCGACAATCAACTATCCCAGGTTCATGCGCTTTTGCGTGAAGGTGTATAACTGGGCCAACAATACTTTCAATAGTTACGACCCCGACTATGTGCAACCGCTTGGCACTAAGTTTAAGGTGATGACCAAGGCTAATGTCAAGTGGGATACCCATGACTTGAAGGGCTACAACGGCGAACCGAGCATTTACATCAACACCCAACCTGCTGTATGCGCTGGCTTCCGTTTCTCGTTCCTGGCGCTTGGCATCGAGTTTATGCCCGATGTAAACAACCTTTTCAAGGGAAAGGCCATCGACCATAAACTCTCCCGCTTCACTTTCAACACCAGTCGCTTGTGCGCTGAGTTCTACATGAATAAAAATGAGGGACTTTCTTATATCAGCAAGTTTGGTGACTATAAGAAAAAAAGTGGCTCCGACATTAAGTATGAAGGTCTTAGCTCAATGACCTTGGGATGCGATATCTACTATATCTTTAACCACCGCAAATATTGCCATGGCGCTGGGCCGGCAATCTCCAAAATCCAGAAACGTAGCGCAGGCTCGTTCCTACTTGGATTCCAATACACTAACCAAAAACTGGAGTTTGACTTCACCAAGTTGCCGTCCGAACTCATTGAGCACAAACCTTGGCCTGTCGACCACATGGCATTGCAGCACCACGACTTCGCAATCAGCGGTGGTTATGCCTTCAACTGGGTGTTCTATCCTAAATGGCTGTTCAACATCACTGCACTGCCCTCTATTGGCTTTTCGCGTTGGGTGAAGGACACCTATTTCATATATCCCGACAACCGCTTTGTTGTTAATATGCGTGGCCGTGCTTCGCTCGTGCGCCATGCTGGCAGGTTCTTCTTTGGCCTTACCGGAAGCTTCAACGGCTACATCATGTGGAACAAGAACTATCTCTTATACAGCCAAATTGCCGATGTTACTTTCTCGGCTGGATATAGATTCTAACTCTCTGCTACTATGAGCATTACAATATTGGGAATTGAATCGTCGTGCGACGACACCTCGGCGGCTATAGTCAGCGACTGCGTGTTGCTGTCCAATGTCATTGCAAGCCAGCGTGTCCACGAGGCCTACGGTGGGGTAGTGCCCGAGCTCGCCTCTCGCGCCCACCAGCAAAACATCGTGCCAGTTGTGAGCGAGGCCATAAGGCAGGCGGGAATTTCGCGCGCCGACATCAATGCCATTGCTTTCACGCGTGGTCCTGGGCTGCCAGGCTCACTGCATGTGGGCACCTCGTTTGCCAAGGGACTGGCGCTCGCGCTCAATGTCCCGCTGGTCGATGTCAACCATCTTCACGGTCATGTGTTGGCGCATTTCATCAAGGAAACCGCCACCGACGTCGTGCCTTCGTTTCCATTCCTGTGTCTGTTGATTTCGGGGGGCAACTCGCAGATTATCAAGGTGAATGCGCCTAACGATATGGAAATCATTGGACACACTATCGACGACGCAGCGGGTGAGGCGTTCGACAAGTGCGCCAAGGTCATGGGGCTGCCTTATCCCGGCGGGCCAATCATCGACAGCATGGCGCAACTGGGCGACCCTAACCGGTTTAAGTTTGCCAAACCGCACATCCCGGGCTATAACTACAGCTTCAGCGGCTTGAAAACGTCGTTTCTCTATACCTTGCGCGACGAGCTGAAAATCAACCCTAATTTCATTGAGGACAACAAAAACGACCTTGCCGCGTCGTTGCAAAAAACCATCATCGACATCCTCATGGACAAGTTTGCTCATGCCATCAAGGACACCGGCATCAAGACGATTGCAATAGGTGGTGGCGTATCGGCCAACAGTGGCGTGCGAGCTGCTGTTGAGGACTATGCCCGCCGTCATCGGCTCTCTGCTTTCATCCCTAAGCGCACTTTCACCACCGATAACGCCGCTATGATAGCCGTTGCCGGTCACTATCGTTTCCTCGACCATCAGTTCTGCGACATCACCGCACCGCCGTTTGCGCGTGTAACCATCTAAATCTAATCTATAGCTTATTCCGTTTTGCAATGAAATACTCCATGATTGTCATTGGTGACGAGCTACTCATAGGGCAGGTCACCGACACAAATTCGGGCTGGATTGCTCGGCAGTTTGCCCCCTATGGATGGGAGCCGCATTATGTCAAGGTCATAGCCGATGATGCCTACGAAATCACACGCGCCATCGATGAGGCGTTCGCAGTGGCCGATGTGGTGCTCACAACGGGTGGTCTGGGACCAACTAAGGACGACATCACCAAGACCACCATGTGTGAATACTTCGGCGGGACGCTTGTTTACGATGAGAAGACTGCCGCCAACGTCCTCGAGGTGGTGAGGCGACGTGGCATTCAGCTCAATGAGTACACTCGCCTTCAGGCAATGGTGCCTTCGTCGTGCCGCGTCATCCAGAACAAGGTGGGGACTGCGCCCATCATGTGGTTTGAGCGCGACGGCAAGGTGATGGTGGCGATGCCTGGCGTTCCGCACGAGACTTGCACCATGATGAGTTCCGAGGTGATGCCGCAACTGCTGAAACGCTTTGAGGGTGACTTCCACATCGACCATCGCACGCTTGTGGTCTATGGCATCACCGAGAGTGCACTCGCAATGAAACTCGATGACTTTGAGAAAAACCTGCCACTGTTCCTCCACCTTGCATACCTCCCCAACGAGGGCGTGATTCGCCTAAGATTGGACGGAAAACACACCGACGCTACCCTGTTGAAGGAAGCGATGGACGCCGCTTTGGCTTCTTTACATAGCCAACTGGGCGACCTCATCATTGCCGACGGAGACCTCCCGCTTGCTGCTATCTTGGGCAGCCGACTGCGCCAACTTGGACTCACCATGGCTTCGGCCGAAAGTTGCACAGGCGGAAACATAGCTCACGAGATTACTCGCATCGCTGGTAGTAGCGACTACTTTACTGGCTCGGTAATATGCTATAATACAAAAGTTAAGATAAACCAACTTAAAGTTACACAAGAGGCCGTCGATAACTATACTGTCGTTAGCCAACCTGTCGTTGAGCAAATGTGCCAAGGCGTGTGCGACCTTCTTGGTTGTGATTGCTCGGTGGCTACATCGGGCATCGCCGGACCGGGTGGCGGCACTCCCGACACGCCTGTCGGCACTGTGTGGATGGCGGCCAAAGTGGGACCGCGCATCGTCAGTCAGGTGAAGCGTTTCCCCGGCGACCGCGACCGCGTCATCAATCGCGCCACCACCGCTGCCCTTCATCTCCTCCTATCCATCCTCCCACGCTAAATACTTGATTATATGACACAAAACACCTCTTCAACTGCATTAACCGACTCTAAGCAACACTATTATTTGCTTGATGGCTTGCGAGGCGTAGCAGCATTGATGGTAATCGTTTATCACCTCTTTGAGTGTTTTCCTGCCGACACTTGGATCATCGGTCACGGCTATCTGGCTGTGGATTTCTTCTTTATTCTTTCGGGTTTTGTCGTGGGTTATGCCTACGATGACCGATGGAGCAAATCCTTGCCCAAGCATAAACGCTTGAACGTGTGGCGTTTCTTCAAGCGTCGCCTCATACGTCTACACCCTATGGTGGTGATGGGCGTTGCTCTGGGTGTGCTTGCTTTCTTCCTCCAGGGTGGCACTCGATGGGACGGCACCCATGTTGCAATTTCAGCCGTGATGATGGCTGTGTTGCTGCATCTGTTCTTCATTCCCGAGATGCCTGGCGCAAGCAGCGATATTCGCGGTAACGGCGAGATGTTTCCCCTCAACGGACCGCACTGGTCACTCTTTTTTGAGTACATAGGCAACATCCTCTATGCCTTGCTGTTGCGTCGCCTCACAACCAAGTGGCTTACTGCGTGGGTAGTAGTTATGGGTGTGGCTTTTGCCGCTTTTGGCGTGAGCGACATCGTGGGATACGGCAATATTGGGGTGGGCTGGACGCTCGATGGTATGAACTTTTGGGGTGGATTGCTGCGCATGACGTTCCCATTTTCTTGCGGACTGCTGATGAGTCGCGTGTTTAAGCCTATGAAAATTCGTGGGGCTTTCTGGATTTGCACTTTCGTCATTGTCGCCTTCCTCTCAATCCCTAATCTTGGCTCGTTCAACTGCCTCTATGAGGTGGCGTGTGTGATAGTGGTATTCCCTTTGGTCGTTTATATGGCGGCAAGCGGAACTACCAGCGACAGCACCAGCACTTCACTTTGCCGCTTCCTCGGCGACATCTCTTACCCGCTCTATGCCGTCCACTACCCATCCATGTACCTGTTCTACCACTACATAGGCTACCCCAACACATGGCGCACTCCCGCCGAAACATGGCCCTGGATGCTGGCACTCATCGCCGGAAACATCATGCTCGCCTACGCCACCCTCCACCTCTACGACTCACCCCTCCGCACCCGCCTCTCCAAAGCCCAAAAATAACGTAACTACATACTTTCGGGCCATAATAAAGAGCTGCCATAGGCAGCAGATGGCAGTAGCCCAGTATCAGCTGTTTAAGGAGCAAAGCGACAACCAGCTGGTGCTGGGTTAACAGTACCACCCAATAACGGCGTGCCATAGGTACGCGAATCACACCATCCAAGCGCATCCTCGACTACATCACCGACATGTGGAGCAAACTCAAGGCGATGGCGTCGCCCGACGTGCGCCAGCTTCAAGCTCTCGATGCCGCCAAGAGCATCTGGCAAGACATGTACAACGCCGAGGTAGCAAGAGTGAA
>JABUUJ010000054.1:49393-50625 GCA_021443235.1 Muribaculaceae bacterium | reverse complement strand
CCCTCGTCGATGCGCCGCCGCTCGCCAGTGGCGACGCTCACGCTGTAGATGTTTTGCTGCACGGGGCTTGCCTCGTTGCTGGTGTAGATGATTGACTGGGTGTTTTTGTCAAAGCCCACCAGCTCAATCACTTCCCAGTTGCCTTGGGTGAGCTGATGGTGTAGCGAGCCGTCGGCATTGTGCAGGTAGATGTGGTTGTAGCCGTCGACCTCGGTGAGCAGCACAAACTTGCTGTCGTCCCACGGGAGGAACCTGATGGGGCCTTTGGGCTCGACAAACTTTGGGTGCGACTCTTGCCACAGCTGTGCTATGCGTTTGCCTGTGGCGGTGTCGTAGCTCACGAGGCGGTTGTCGTTTTGCTCGCGGTTCATCTCCATCATGTAGATGATGTCGTCGTGGGGCCCCCAGGCGATGTTGCTGAAGTAGCGGTCGGTGGGGTCGCCGGCGTCGAGATAGGTGGTGCGGCGTGTGGCGAGGTCATAGATGCCCACGGTCACCAGGTGCGAGGTGGTTCCTGCCATGGGATAGGTCTCGGGTGCGGGTGTTGCCATCACGCGGGTGGTGTCGTTGAGTCGCGGGATGTCGACCAGCGGGTAGTCGGGCACCATCGACTGGTCCATGCGGTAGAACGCCAGCTTGGTGCCGCTGTTGCTCCAGAAGATGCCGCCGTCGATGCCAAACTCGCTGCGGTGCACCGTCTGCCCATAGACGAGCGAGCGCGAGCCGTCGGTAGTGACCTGGTGGGTGTTGCCTTGCGCGTCGGTGACGTAGAGGTTGTGGTTGTTGACGTAGGCGCTGTTGCGGCTGGCGCTGTGCCACTGCTGGTCTTTGTTTCCTTCGTTGGCAGTCGATTGTGTCCACTCGCGTTTTTTGGTCTTGAAGTTGACCAGCAGTCGCTCGTTGCCCACCTCGATGAGCGCGAGTGGCTTGTTGGGGTAGGGGAACGACACTCGCTTGAGCGTTGATACCTTCACGCCGGCCCACTGTGCGAGCTCGTCGCGTGTGAACAGCAGTGTCTCGTTGAGGTTGCGCATGTCGATGGTCCAGCACGAGTCAATCTCGAGGTGGATGGCCTTGTCGCCCCACCAAGCGATGGAGCGGTTTTGCGCCGTCATGTTGTGATAGTTTTTCCCGCCCGACATCAGGTCTTCGAGCGAGAACTGTTTCTGCGCATTAGCGCTAATGGCTGCAATCATCATTGCAATGGCAAGTATTTTTGACATTAATGTTTA